>NZ_JBVKAU010000003.1:0-617089 GCF_055657525.1 Streptomyces sp. NPDC107522
TACGGCGACGAGATCGGCATGGGCGACAACATCTGGC
This sequence comes from Streptomyces sp. NPDC107522, assembly GCF_055657525.1. Taxonomy (NCBI): domain Bacteria; kingdom Bacillati; phylum Actinomycetota; class Actinomycetes; order Kitasatosporales; family Streptomycetaceae; genus Streptomyces; species Streptomyces sp. NPDC107522. Next base: position 38 of record NZ_JBVKAU010000003.1, read on the forward strand.
TCGGCGACCGCGACGCCGTCCGCACGCCGATGCAGTGGACCCCGGACCGCAACGCCGGTTTCTCGTCGAGCGACCCGGGCCGACTGTTCCTGCCGACGATCATGGACCCGGTCTACGGCTACCAGGTGACGAACGTCGAGGCGTCGATGTCCTCGCCGTCCTCGCTGCTGCACTGGACCCGCCGCATGATCGAGATCCGCAAGCAGAACCCGGCCTTCGGACTCGGCACGTACACCGAACTCCAGTCGTCGAACCCGGCCGTGATCGCCTTCCTGCGCGAATACGAGGACGATCTCGTCCTGTGCGTGAACAACTTCTCCCGGTTCGCACAGCCGACGGAACTGGATCTGCGGAGGTTCAACCGGCGGCATCCCGTCGAACTGTTCGGCGGGGTGCGATTCCCGGCCATCGGTGAGCTCCCGTACTTGCTGACCCTCGGGGGCCACGGCTTCTACTGGTTCCGGCTGCGCAAGGACGCCGCCTGAGAGCCCGGCGGGGCGGTTTCTCCCGCCCCGCCCGGGGCACGCATCAGTAACACCCCGACCGGCCCGGGGAAAGGACGCGACGCCATGTCGGAAGCCGTCACCCGTACTTTCAGGACCTCTCCCGGTCTCCTCGCGTCGCTGGACCCACTTCTGCGGGAGTGGCTGCCGCGGCAACGGTGGTTCGCGGGCAAGGGGCGTCCCGTCACGGGCTTCTCGCTGGTGGCGGCCACCGAGCTGCTGCCACCCGGCGGCAAGCTGGGCCTGTACCACCTGCTGGTGCGCGCCCATCAGCCCCTCGTACCGGTGCCGGGCGCCCCGGAACAGCCCGCGGACTGCTACCAGCTGCTCATAGGAGAGCGCGAGGCGCTGCCGCCCCGGCTGGCGCCCGCGCTGATCGGACACGTGGCCGAGGGCCCGCTCGCCGGACGCACCGTGTACGACGCCCTGTACGACCTGCGCCCCGCCGAGCTGCTTCTGGAAGCACTGCGCGCCGGGGCCCGGATCGGCGGGCTGCGCTTCGAACGGGACGCGAGCCAGGAGATCCGGTCCGGCCTGGTGCCGCGCCTGGTCACCTCCGAGCAGTCGAACTCGTCGGTCGTCTACGGCGATACGTTCATCCTGAAGCTGTTGCGCCGGGTCGTCCCCGGCGTCAACCCCGACCTGGAGCTCCCGCTGGCGCTGGCCCGCGAGGGCTGCGACCGGGTGCCCGCGCCGACGGCGTGGATCAGGGCGGAGCTCTCCGGCGACTCGTACGTCCTCGGCGTGCTCCAGCCCTTCGTGCAGGGCGCGGCGGACGGCTGGGAGCTGGCGCTGCGTGAACTGGCCAAGGGCGAGGACTTCGGCGCCGCGGCACGGGCGCTCGGGCGCGCCACCGCCGAGGTGCACACGGCGCTGGCCCGTACGCTGCCGACGGTGACTCTGGGGCACGTGCAGGTGCAGCAGCTGGTCGACGGCATGGTCGAGCGGCTGGACGCGGCCGCCCAGGCGGTGCCCGCGCTGCGGCCGTACGCCCCCGGTCTGCGCTCCGCCTTCGAGGCGCTGGCCGACCTGGCCGGCGAGGGCTGCACGTGGACCGCCCAGCGCATCCACGGCGACCTGCATCTCGGGCAGTGCCTGCGCTCGCCCGCCGGTCAGTGGTGGCTGATCGACTTCGAGGGCGAGCCGTCGAAGCCGCTGGCCGAGCGGCGGATGCCGCAGCCGCCGGTGCGGGACGTGGCGGGGATGCTGCGCTCCTTCGACTACGCGGCCCACTCGGCCGACCCGCCGATACCGGGCTGGGCCGAGACCTGCCGGGCCGCGTACTGCTCCGGATACGCGGAGGTCGGCGGCGTCGATCCGCGGACCGATCCGGTGCTGCTGCGCGCGTACGAGACCGACAAGGCGATCTACGAGGTCGTCTACGAGGCCCGCCACCGCCCCGACTGGCTCCCGGTACCGCTGTCCGCGATACGCCGTCTCGCCGCGGACTCCGGCACCCCGATCCCGTCACCGTCACCTTCCCCGTCCCCCTCCACCCCCGCACCCGCATCCCCACCTTCGCCGAGGAGGCCCCGCCCGTGACCCCCCGCACCACTCCCTCCAGCGGTTCGGATCCGAAGAAGACGGCCGAGAAGCCGGTCGTGGACACGACCGAGGAGAAGGCCGCGACGACGAGCGTCGCGAAAAAGGCGACGACGAAGACGGCGAAAGCCGCCGAGAAGGCCGTGGAGGCCGTGAAGAAGGGGACGACGAAGAAGGCCGCGGCGAAGAAGACGGCCGCCAAGAAGGCGCCGGCTAAGAAAGCCCCGGCGAAGAAGGCCGCCGCCAAGAAGACCACCACCAAGAAAGCCGCCGCGAAGAAGGCCGTGGCCAAGAAGGCGACCGCGAAGACGACGACATCGAAGACCGCTGCATCGAAGAGCACGGCATCGAAGAGCACCGCCCCGAAGAAGGCCGCGGCGAAGAAGATCCCGGCGCAGAAGACGACGCCCAAGAAGATTCCCGCGCAGAAGGCGGTTCCCGGGAAAGCCACTCCGAGGCCCTCCGAACCCCTGGCGCCCGTCGAGGTGGCCGAGGCGGCCGTCTCCCCCGCTCTCGACGCCGGCGACCGCGACCGTCTCCTCAGCGGCACCCACCACGACCCGCACTCCGTCCTCGGCGCGCATCCGGTGCCCGGCGGTGTCGCCTTCCGGGCCTTCCGGCCGTACGCCCTGTCGGTGACCGTCGTCGCGGGCAGCCTGCGGGCCGAGCTGCACGACGACGGGGAGGGGTTCTTCTCAGGCCTGTTGCCGCTGCGGGACGTGCCGTCGGACTACCGGCTCCTCATCGCCTACGACGGGACGGTCCAGGAGACCGAGGACGCGTACCGTTTCCTGCCCGCACTGGGCGAGCTCGACCTGCATCTGATCGGTGAGGGACGGCACGAGCAGCTGTGGCGGGCGCTCGGCGCCGAGCCGATGACGCACCAGGGCGTGACCGGCACCCGCTTCACGGTGTGGGCGCCGAACGCGCGCGGTGTGTCCCTGGCCGGCACCTTCAACTACTGGGACGGCACGGGTTATCCGATGCGCTCGCTCGGCGGCTCCGGCGTCTGGGAGCTGTTCGTGCCCGGCATCGGTGAGGGCGAGCTGTACAAGTTCGAGATCACGCGGCCGGACGGTTCCAAGACGCTGCGCGCGGACCCGCTGGCCCGCCGGACCGAGGCGCCGCCGAACACGTCGTCCGTCGTGCACGCCTCGCAGCACGAGTGGGGCGACGCGGCATGGCTTGAGCGGCGCGGGACGGTGCCGACGCACGAGGCGCCGTTCTCGGTGTACGAGGTCCACCTCCCCTCCTGGCGCCCGGGACTGACTTACCGTCAACTCGCCGAGCAGCTCCCCGCCTACGTCAAGGACCTGGGCTTCACCCACGTCGAGCTGATGCCGGTCGCCGAGCACCCCTTCGGCGGCTCCTGGGGCTACCAGGTCACCGGCTTCTACGCGCCCACGGCCCGCCTCGGCACCCCCGACGACTTCAAGTACCTCGTCGACGCCCTGCACCAGGCCGGGATCGGCGTGCTGATGGACTGGGTGCCGGCGCACTTCCCGCGCGACGACTGGGCGCTGGCCGAGTTCGACGGGCGCCCGCTGTACGAGCACGAGGATCCGCTGAAGTCCGCGCACCCCGACTGGGGGACCCTGGAGTTCGACTTCGGGCGGCGGGAGGTGCGCAACTTCCTCGTCGCCAACGCCACGTACTGGTGCGAGGAGTTCCACATCGACGGGCTGCGGGTGGACGCCGTCGCCTCCATGCTCTACCTGGACTACTCGCGTGAGCCGGGCCAGTGGGTGCCGAACGAGCACGGCGGGCGGGAGAACCTTGACGCGGTGGCGTTCCTGCAGGAGATGAACGCGACGGTGTACCGGCGGGTGCCGGGGGTCGTGACGATCGCGGAGGAGTCGACGGCCTGGGACGGCGTGACGCGCCCGACGCACGTGTCGGGCCCCGGTGGCTTCGGCGGCTTGGGCTTCGGCCTGAAGTGGAACATGGGCTGGATGCACGACTCGCTGGAGTACATGTCCAAGGAGCCGGTGCACCGCAAGTACCACCACAACGAGATGACGTTCTCGATGGTGTACGCCTACAGCGAGAACTACGTCCTGCCCATCTCCCACGACGAGGTCGTCCACGGCAAGCGGTCGCTGGTGTCGAAGATGCCGGGCGACTGGTGGCAGCAGCGCGCCAACCACCGCGCGTACCTGGGCTTCATGTGGGCCCACCCCGGCAAACAACTCCTCTTCATGGGGCAGGAGTTCGCACAGGGCGCCGAGTGGTCCGAGGCGCACGGCCCCGACTGGTGGCTCCTTGACCCGGCGTACGGGGCGGAGCCGGACCACCGGGGGGTGCGGGACCTGGTCCGCGACCTCAACACGGTCTACCGGCACACCCCGGCCCTCTGGCAGCGGGACACCGACCCGTCCGGCTTCCAGTGGGTGGTCGGGGACGCGGCCGACGACAACGTCTTCGCCTTCCTCCGCTTCGACGCGGAGGGCGCTCCGCTGCTGGCGGTGTCGAACATGTCGCCGGTCGTGCGGCACGAGTACCGGCTGGGGGTGCCGGATGATGTCCCGGCGTGGCACGAAACGCTGAACACGGACGCCGCGCGCTACGGCGGCAGCGACGTGACGAACCCCGACCCGATCAAGCCAGAGGCCCAGCCGTGGCACGGCCGCGCGGCGAGCATCAGGCTGACGCTGCCGCCGTTGGCCACCGTCTGGCTCCGGCCGGCCTAGGTTCTTCGCCCCCGCCGCCCCTACCCATTCCCATCCCCCAGGGGCGGAGCCCCTTCGACCCCGCCAGGGGGCTCCGCCCCCTGGACCCCCGCTCCTCAAACGCCGGAGGGGCTGGTTTTTCAGCCCGTCCGGCGTTTGAGGACGAGGCCCCTTCAGGGCCGAAGCGGGGGTCTGGGGGCGGCAGCCCCCAGGGATGGGACGGGTAGGGGCGGCGGGGGCGAGACCGGTTCAGGTGGTGGCCAGCGCCCTCGGCAGGCGGCCCGTGTGCAGCACCCCCAACCGTTGCGTCGCCCGCGTCAGGGCAACGTACAGGTCGCTCGTGCCGTACAGCCCCGGTTCCACCACCAGAACCGAGTCGAATTCCAGCCCCTTCGACTGACGTGGGTCGAGGAGTACCACGGTCTGCGTGAGATCGGGCTCCGCCCCCGCCGTCACCCCGTCCAGCGCCGCCGCCAGCCTGCGATGCAGATGACGTGGCGCGATGACCGCGAGGCGCCCCTCCGCGGGCGTCAGTTCCTCCACCGCCTTGGCCACCGCACCGGGCAGGTCGTCGGTGGCGCGGATCCACGGCCGTACCCCCGTCGAGCGCACCGAACTCGGCGGCTCGAAGTCGGGGTTCTCGGCGCGCACCACCGCCGCCGCCAGCTCCATGATCTCGGCCGGTGTGCGGTAGTTGACGCCCAGGCGGGTGTGCTCCCAGCGGTCCTCGACGTACGGGGAGAGGATCCCCGACCAGGAGCCGACGCCCGCCGCCTCCGCGGTCTGCGCCGGGTCACCGACCAGCGTCATCGAACGGGTCGGCGACCGGCGCATCAGCAGCCGCCACGCCATCGGCGACAGCTCCTGCGCCTCGTCGACGATGATGTGCCCGAACGCCCAGGTCCGGTCGGCCGCAGCCCGCTCGGCGGCGCTGCGGTGGTCGTCCTCCTCCTGGCGTTCGGCGAAGCGTTCGGCGTCGATGATGTCGTGCGCCGACAGCACCTCGCTGTCCTCGTCGTCCTTGTCCTCGAACTCGTACGTCCGCGAGGCGTACGAGACGTCCAGCACGCCCTGCGCGTACGCGACCTGCGTCTCCCGCTCACGCTCCGCCCGCGCCCGCGCCACCCGCTCGTCCACGCCGAGCAGTTCGGCCGCCTCGTCGAGCAGCGGCACGTCCGCCACGGTCCACTCCCGCGTCACCGGCCGGCGAATCGCGGCCACGTCCTCGTCGGGAAGGTAGCCGACCGGATCGGCGAGGAAGTCCGCGACCAGGCGCTGCGGGGTCAGACGCGGCCACAACTGGTCGACGGCCGCCCACACCTCGGGGTTCTCGGCGAGCTCGTCGCGGATCTGGGTGATGTCGGCGGCGTCGAGGAGGCTGGTGCCGTCGTACGGGTCGGTGCCGACCCGCTCGGCGTACAGCTCGGTGAGCGTGTTGAGGATGTGGCCCTCGAAGTGCTCGCGCGCGACGTTGTGCGGCAGCCGTGCGGCGCGGGTCTTCTCGCGCGCCACCTTCACCAGGCCGTCGTCGAGCATCAGGATCTCGCGGTCGTGCTCGATCGCGATCACCGGGTCGGGCAGCGCCTGCCAGTCGCGTACGACCTCGGCGAGCACGTCCGCCATGCCGGCGCGCCCCTTCACCGCGGCCGCCTCACGGCTGTCGGCCGCCGTCGCCCGCACGCCGGGGAACAGCTCGCCGACCGTGGCCAGCAGCACACCGGTCTCGCCCAGCGAGGGCAGGACCTCGCCGATGTAGCCGAGGAAGGCGGGGTTGGGGCCGACGATGAGGACCGCGCGCTTGGCGAGGAGTTCGCGGTGCTCGTAGAGGAGATACGCGGCGCGGTGCAGGGCGACCGCCGTCTTGCCGGTGCCGGGGCCGCCCTCCACCACCAGCACTCCGCGGTGCGGGGCCCGGATGATCTCGTCCTGCTCGGCCTGGATGGTCTGCACGATGTCGTTCATCCGGCCGGTGCGCGCGGAGTTCAGCGCCGCGAGCAGGACCGCGTCACCGGTGGGGTCCTCGTGGCCGGTCCGCTCCTGGTCGCCCAGGTCGAGGATCTCGTCGTGCAGGGCCGTGACGGTACGGCCGCTGGTGGTGATGTGCCGCCGGCGCCTGATCCCCATCGGGGTGTGGCCGGTGGCCAGGTAGAAGGGGCGGGCGACGTCGGCCCGCCAGTCGATGAGGATCGGGGTGCGCTCGGCGTCGTCGGTGCGCAGACCGATCCGGCCGATGTGGTGGGCGACGCCCGAGGAGAGGTCGATCCGGCCGAAGCACAGCGAGCCGTCCACCGCGTTCAGCGCGGCGAGCAGCCCCGAGCGCTCGGCGACGAGGATGTCCCGCTCCAGCCGCGCCTGCATGGGCGTGTTGCCCTGGGCGAGCGCGTCCGTGACGGAGGTCTCGGTGTCACCGCGCAGCGCGTCCACGCGCGCGTACAGGTCGTCGATGAATTCCTGCTCACGCCGCATTTCACCGTCTTGAAATTCGGTGTTTGACAATTCCGCTCCCGCCCGGATATACTGTGCTCACTGAACTTCTCCGCGACCCAACCCGATTGAAGTCGCGAACCATTGAATATACGCAAAGAAATCCCCCGAGCGCAATTGCTCGAGGGATTTTTTCGTATTCCGGCGGGACCGGACGATGTTCACAGCACGTCGGACAGCTCCTCCAGCAGCCGCCGCTTCGGCCGCGCCCCCACCATCGACTTCACGGGCTCACCGCCGCGGAACACCATGAACGTCGGCATGGACAGCACCTTGTAGGCGTTCGTGGTCAGCGGGTTGGTGTCCACGTCCAGCTGCACCACCTTGAGCCGCTCCCCCTCCTCGGAGGCGAGGGCGCTGAGCACCGGCCCCATCTGCCGGCACGGCGGGCACCAGTCGGCGGTGAACTCCACCAGCACCGGCAGCTCCGCCCCGATCACCTCCGCCTCGAAGTCCGCGTCCGTCACCTCGGCCACGCCTGCTGCCCTGATCACAGCTCCTGCCCTCCCAGTTCGCACAACGGTGGTTCCCCTTCGGCCAGCACAGTCTCCTGTTCGGCCATCGCCAGCCGCAGGCCGATCTTGGCCCGCACGGCCTGCAACTCGCCGATCAGCGCGTCGAGCTCGTCCAGCTTGCGCCGGTAGACCGCGAGCGAGGCGGGACACGAGTCGCCCTCCGGGTGCCCGGCCCGCAGACACTCCACGAACGGCCGGGTCTCCTCCAGGTCGAACCCGAAGTCCTGCAGCGTCCTGATCTGCCGCAGCAGCTTCAGATCGCCCTCGTCGTACGTCCGATACCCGTTGCCGCTGCGCCGCGCGGGCAGCAGCCCCCGCGACTCGTAGTAGCGCAACGTGCGCGTCGTGGTCCCGGCCCGCGCGGCCAGCTCGCCGATTCGCATGCCACGAACGTAAGCCTTGACGCCGACGTCAGGGCAACAGTGGTTTCCGCACGCTCGCGCGTCGGCGGTTTCACGTTCTCAGCTCATCGGTCCGCTTCCCTTGGGTGACGGGCGTGTGAGTCGGCGTTTCTCCTTGCGGGGAGGGCGTTCTTGCTCGCTGCGGACCCGCCAAGGGGGTGGTTCACCATCTCTCGGTGCGACCCGAACGGGCTCCTCGGTGATGGCGTCATCGTGGAGGAGAAAGGAGCGGATTCCTGCAATGCCGAGCTGACCCGAGTCGGGGTCCTGCTGGATTTCGACGATGAGGTAGCGCTCTGCGGCGGGGGTGACGCGGGCGACGGACAGCGGGGAGGGGTACGGGAGGGTGGACGGAGCGGTGTAGTAGACGGCTTTGGCCTGGGTGTTCGGCTCGAGCGCAACAGCAGGGGCAACAGGGGCCACGTGTGAGATTGAGGCAGGGGCGTCGTCGACCGGGAGGGCCGGCGCGTCGTCCACGGGGATGCAGCGGGTGAGGCGGACTGAGGCGGAGGGCCCGACCACGAGGCCATGCGCCGGGTGGGGGAATGCGTCAATGGCGTGTTCCCGGAGGGCGCTGTGAATGTGCGGGGGGAGGATCAGCGGCCGGTGGCCGGTGAGTGGCGTCTGCGGATCGAACTCGGGGCGAAAGGCTTCGTCTATGCAGGTGAGGACAGCTTCCGAGTCGCCGTGGACGCGCCGCAGCAGTTCGTGGATGTCCTGGCGGGTGGCGAGGCGCTGGGTGACGGCGAGACGGACCAAGGGGGCGAGGCCGTCCAGTGGGCGACGCTGGACGGCGTGCCGGATCAGTTGTTGTGCGGTGTCCGTTCTCTGTGCGGCGAGGATGCGGCGGACGATGCCCGCGAGCTGCGGGACGTCGGACAGGCTGGTGCCGACCTCGAGGATTTCCTGACGCACGGGGTCGTCTGCGGGCAGTAGGTCCAGCGTCGCGAGCAGGGACTCCACGTGATCGGTCTGGTGGCGGGCTGGAAGGGCGAGTAACCGGGCGCGCAGGGCTGGGGCGTCGCTGAGGAAACCAAGCATGTCCCGCAGGTATTGCGGCGAGGTGCCGATGACGAGGCCGGGCAGTTCCGTGAGGGCGGACAGCACACGCTGCCGGCAGCCCTCCGGCACCTGTTCGACGAGCTGGAGCAGGCGAAGCTCAACGACGCCAGCGCCTGCGTCGACGACGTAGTCCGGCGCCACCGCATGTCCCAGCACGGCATCGGCGAGATCTTCCCGACCGAGGCGGTAGAGAGTGGCGGCCGCTGAGGCGGCCTCGACTGCGGTCTCCGGCGGTGGCCATCCCGAGCCATCCTTGGGCGCACTCACCACCTGCCTGAGCCAGGCCGCCTGCCGCGTCCGTTTCTGGGCGGCGAGCTCGTCGGCGCAGGCGGCCCGCCACGAAGGCGTTGCCCTGCCCGCCTCGGACAGGACCGCCAGCCGCAGGTGGGCACTGTCGCGACCGAGCAGGGCGTCGACGACCCGGGCTGCTTCCTGGCCGGTGACGGTCTGCAGGGAGCTGCGGACGAAGGCGTCGACGCAGTCGGGTGGAGCCTGGGACAGGGCGTGGCCTACGGCGTCGACGGAGGATGTTGCGGCGTAGCGGGTCCACAGCCACTCGGCATCGGCTGCCAGGTCTGCTTTCCACAGCGCGTGAGCCGCGGCCACAGCTCGCTCGGGTGCGGCCGCCACGGTGCTCAACAGCAGCTGCACGTAGGCGTGCAGTCCACGGTCGTACAGCTTTCGGGCCTGCTCGGCGACGAGGTGTTCGTGTCGGGTGGCTACGCCGTCCAGCAGACCGTGTACGAGCCAGCCAGGGTGCTGATGGCACAGCGCGTCGGCGATCTCTCCAGCGCTGAACGACGCGTGGGCGCCGACGCGGTGCACCAGGTGGGCAGCGTGCCGACGGTGGTCGCGCCCGTCGAGTTCTCTCGCCAGCATCAGGACGTTGTCGAGGCCGCGGACGTGACTGGCCTCCAGGTCGGTCAGGACGGATTCGTCGATGTCCTCACACAGGAGGGCTTCCACGGCTTGGACGGCAGCAACCGGCTGCGTGCTCAGGGCATGCCTGATCAAAGTTCCCATCAGGTCCGGTCGTTGTTGTCCCAGTGCGCCGGCGAGCTGGGCGAGAAAGGCCGGCCCGCGTGCCGCGGCGCGGCGCAGCAGCAGGTCGACGCCGGTGACGTCCGGCTCGCTGGACTGGGGTGTGAGCGGCGGCAGTGCATCCGCTACCTGGCCGGCGAGCGGTACCAGGACGTCGGTGGGGGCGAGGTGACCGAAAGCCTCCAGAGTGCGGGCCACCGCGGGCAAGGAACGGGGGACCACATGGGCCAGCAGCTGCCAGGCATGCTGGGACCGGTGCTGCAGCCAGTGGGTCACGATCCAGCCCAGCCCACGGTCGTCTGCGGCGTCGGCGGCAAGCAGGGCGAGGACCTCGGCCACCGCGGCGACCGGCTGCGCCGCGGCCTGCTCCAGCAGCCCGGCAGCCAGGGCATCCTGGCCGGCGTCGATGAGATCACGACTTAACGTGGCCACCGCCTGCGGCTTGCGACGCGCCGTGGATCGGACGGCTACCTCGGTCAGGAGCGATGCGTCGGGCAGGTCCTGCAGCTGGGTGAGCAGCGCCAGCACATCCCGGGGGCTGCGGCGCGTGGCCGCGTCACGGACGAGGCCGTTGGCTTCCTCACGCCGACCGTCGCCCTGGAGCGCCTGCACCAGGCCGACGATGTCCTTGACGGGCCGCCGGGGCACGGCAGCATCCAGCAGCCGGGCCGTGTGCACACGCAGGTCCTGCTGCAAAAGACAGCGCGCCAGACCGGCGACATCGCCCAGGGCCGCGGCATCGAACAACAGCGCCATGTCGGTCAGGGCCTCGTTGGCCTCAAGGACCTGCAGCAGCTCCACCACGGCTTCGGCCGGCTGCTCGACGGTGTGCGCCAGCAGCTGGTCCCGGTGCCGCAAGTCACCGGCCTCTCCCAGGGCCTGCAGCAGCGCGGCGACCTCGGCTCCCGCACGAGCGGCGGCGGCAGTCAGCACAAAAGCCACGGCCTCGCCGTCCCCGTTGTCGCTCAAATCGGCGAGCCGGTCGGCCAGTTCACCTTCCGGGGCGAACAATGCCGCCTCCAGCAGCTCTTCTCGGGCCGCATCATCGGGTTCGTCGGATCCTGCACCGCCGGAAGGAACCGCAGCACCGACTCGGATCTCCTCCTGGGACAACTCGCGCTCAGCCTTGCGGACCGTGGTATCCGCCTCCGCGAGAACGGACGCCGCGGACGTGTTCGCGGCTGCTGCCTGCCGCAGTTGGTCGCGCTCCGCCCGCACCTGCTGCAGTGTCGCCGTCACCACGTCCAGCTCCTGGGCCACCGCCTGCCTGTCGGCGACCTCGTTCTGCAGCTTCTCCTGCGCCTCCGCCAACCTGCGCAACGCCCCGGCCTCGGCCTGCTCCGCCTGTCGGCGGGCCGTGGACGCGTCATCCAATCGCCGCCGCAGCACCAGAACTTGTCTCTGCAGGGCCGCGACGTCCAGCACCGCCTCCCCTCGCACCTGCTCCAGAGCTGAGCGAGATGCGGCAAGGCGTGCTACGGCCTGGTCACGTTGCTGACGCATCCGGGCTTCCGCCGCCTGTGCCCTCGCCTCCCGACGGCGTGCCCTGTCCAGCTCGCGGTGAGCCTGCAGCAGCTCCTGCCGCTGGTGTTGTTCACGGGCCCGGGCCTGCTCGCATTCCATCCCGTACGCCTGACATGCCTGTTCGGCCAGGAAGAGCTCATACCGCGGTGGGTCGGCGGTCTGCAGCGCCCGCAGATGAGCAGTCTGCACCGTCCTGCGCTGCTCGATGCCGAAGTCGGCGCCGATGACCTGCTCAGCAAGGGTCAGGAGCCGGTCCAGCTCGGTGAAGCTCGGGACCTTGAGCGCCCGCGAGATCCTCGACATGGTCGCCGTGCTGTAGCCGTCACCCAGGGCAGAACTGATGTTCCGCAAGTTGCGACCGAGGGCCTTCAGCGGATCGAACACCAGCTCCCGCAGCAGCAGCGCCAGCTCCTGGCTCTCCTGCGGTGCCGCGGCATCCAGCTCGGGCGGCCGCCCCGCCCTCTTGAGCTCGACATCCTTGCCCGGCCCGTGATCCTGTGACGTCTCCACAGCATCGCCCCCCGAACTCGTCCCTTGCACCGAGGCGCCCCAGCCACCCACGCGCAGCCTATACACCAACATCTGACGAAGCGCCCGGTTCCCGGACGGCACAGGAAACACAGTGGGGTGGCCACAGACACCAGGGTCTGCGGCCACCCACTGCACCCATCAGGGCGTCTGCGGCGGCGTCCCTCCGCCGCCCGACCCGCGAAGCACCTCCAGCAAGGCCTTGACCGCCTCTCGACCACCAGGACGCGAAGCAGCAAAAGCGATCAGGAAAAGACCGATCAACGGAAGCAGGTACTCCACCGGCACATACCCACTGACACCCGGCGGCTGTTCGACCGTCACCGGCACCTGGGACGGCGACGGCAGTGCCGACGGCTCCGCCTGTCCCGCACCGGGCTGCGCCGACATGCCCGCGGCCACCGGGGCCTGCCCAGCAGAGGACGCCCGCACATGCCCGCCCACCGGCTCCACCGGCAAGCCGGCGCACGGCCCCGCCGCAGCCATCACGACGGAGGCGACCCCCGCGCCCATTCCGGCTCCGCGCCGAACCAACCGAGTCCACAACCCGGACTCGCTCCTCCCGGAAGAACCCCAGAACATTTCCACTTCCCCTTTTTGTACGCCTGTCGGCCCGAAACCTTCGGACCGATTCTGGGATGCAGAAATCTGTCTCAGAAGAGGAGAAAAGAATAATCAGAGCGTGAATCAAAATCCGTCTCAGCGGCAGGCGAGAGCAGGTCGCTGCCCCATGCCGGCGTTTGATGGAGAGAGGATTTCCGCACTTTGTGGGGTTGTTGCAGCGTCAGAAACATTCATCCTGCCGCTGTGGGCGGTTATCGACGTGGCGATCCCAGCACATCCTTGTCGCTGTCTCCGTCGTCGTCCGGGGGATCGTCCTCGCCCCGCACGCCCAGCAGACGGCGGGTGAGGCGGTCGTGGTCGGAGAGGAGTTCGTCGAGGGCGGCGCGGACGTCGTCCGGCTCCGTGCGGGGCGACTCGCGCTCGGCCGCGATCAGCACTGAGCGCCGTACCAGCTCCTTGGTGAAGGACGCCGTCGTGCCCCCCGTGCGGGTCACCACCTCGTCCGTGATGTCCTTGCCGAGACCGAGTCCGGCGCCGTAGAGGTCGAGGAGGCGGGCGCGGCCGCCGGCGTCCGGGAGAGGGATCTCGACGGCGAGGTCGACCCGGCCGGGGCGCTGCGCCAGGGCCGGCTCCAGCAGGTCGGCACGGTTGGTGGTGAGCAGGAAGGCGACGTCGGCGTCGTCGTCGAGGCCGTCCATCTCGTTCAGGACCTGGAAGAGCAGGGGCTGGTCGCCGCCGCCGTAGTCCCGGGCCTCGGCGATCAGATCGCAGTCCTCCAGGACGACGAGCGCCGGCTGGAGCATACGGGCCAGGGCGCAGGCGGGTCCGATCGCCGAGATGCTGGTGCCGGCCAGGATCACCACCGTGAACTGCGGGAGATGGGAGAGCAGATAGCGGATCGTGTGGGTCTTGCCGGTGCCGGGTGGGCCGTACAGCAGCAGTCCGCGGCGCAGGTGCTGGCCCGCCGCGCGCAACTGCTCGCGACGCCGGGCCACGCCCACGACCTGGCGCTCCAGGCGTTCGAGGAGGCCCGGGGGGAGCACGATGTCGTCGCGGGTGAGGGCGGGGCGGCGGTGGAAGCGGAAGGGGCCGAGGCCGTGCCCGAACTCCGAGCCCTCGAAGGAGAGGACCTGTCCGCGGAAGACGTTGTGTTCGCGTACGAGGGTGTCGAGCTCGGCGAGCAGACGGTCCCCGAACTCCTTGTCCCGCGCGAGGACTTCGACCTCGACCTTGTTGCGCCCGTACTCGTCCTGCGGTCCGCGCAGCAGCACCGCGAACCGTTCGTCGCCCTCGCGGCCGAGGTAGAACCCGCAGGAGACGCAGGCCAGTTCGGTGTCCGGCGCGACCGGGAGATGGGCGTAGTCGACGGCGCCGATCACGAACCGCTCGTAGCGGTCGGCCGCGTCGAGGATGTCGCCGAGGGTGAGGTCGCCGTGGTGCCGGCCGCCGCGCAGGCCGATCAGCTCGTGGGAGCGGGTGGCGTCGGCGGCGAACCAGCGCTCAAGGGCGAGATGGACGTTGGGCAGGTCGTACGGTGCGTACGCCGCCTTGACCACGGGCCGGTCGGTCGGGGTGGAGCCGAGGTGGGCCATCAGCCGTGCGCTGAGGTTACGGCCGTCCTCCTGGTCCTTGCGCGGTGCGCGGGCGACCGCCATCAGGAACTCGTGGAACAGGTCGTTCACTTGCTCCAGCGAGACGGGGGACGGTTCCTGGGCCGGTGGGACCGGTGCCGGCTCCTGAACGCGCGAGCCGGTTGACGCCTCTTCCGCCATGCCCGCCTCCTGGGGGACGGTCTGCATCAGGGGCTCCAGCGTGGGCCCCGCCGGGCGGCAGGTCAAAGGATTTCGGTGAGGGGCTCCCCGTGGCGGCGGGGAACCCCGCGAACCCGGAAATGCCATCAGGCGTACGGCCGTTGCCGTACGCCTGAGAGCGATGGGGCCGGGCGGCTGAGCGACGGGGGTGCATCTCAGCCGCCCGGAGCATCTGGCCGGACGTCCGGCCCCGGTTCAGGCGGGGCCGGACGTCCGGAGCTGGGAGGCGGACCGGGCCGGAGATCAGGCTTTTGCGAGTTCCTTCTCTCCGCCCTGCTCCGGCACCTCGGCGGCCGGGGCGCCGTGGCCGTCGTCGAGGAGGGTCTTCTCGTCGAACGGGAGCTGACCGGCGAGCACCTGGTCGACACGCTCGCGGTCGATCTCCTTGGTCCAGGTGCCGATCAGGACCGTGGCCACGGCGTTGCCCGCGAAGTTCGTCAGGGCGCGGGCCTCGCTCATGAAGCGGTCGATGCCGACGATGAGGCCGATGCCGTCCACCAGGGCGGGCTTGTGGGACTGCAGACCACCGGCCAGCGTGGCCAGACCCGCACCGGTGACACCGGCGGCGCCCTTCGAGGCCACCAGCAGGAACAGCAGCAGCGGGATCTGCTCACCGATGGACATCGGCGTACCCATGGCGTCGGCGATGAACAGGGACGCCATGGTCATGTAGATCATGGTGCCGTCGAGGTTGAAGGAGTAGCCGGTCGGGACGGTGATGCCGACCACCGGCTTGCTGACGCCCATGTGCTCCATCTTCGCGATGAGGCGCGGCAGCGCGGACTCGGAGGACGAGGTCGACAGGATCAGCAGGAACTCACGGCCCAGGTACCTGAAGAGCGTGAGGATGTTGAGGCCGGCCACCATCCGCAGCAGCACGCCGAGCACGATGAAGACGAAGAGGAAGCAGGTGACGTAGAAGCCGAGCATCAGGATGGCCAGCTCCTTGAGCGCGTCGAAACCGGCGGACCCGGTGACGGCGGCGATGGCACCGAAGGCACCGACCGGGGCGGCCCACATCACCATGGCGAGGATGCGGAAGACCAGCTTCTGGATGTGCTCCACGCCGCGCAGGATCGGCTGCCCGGCCGAGCCCATGGCCTGCAGGGCGAAACCGGCGAGCAGGGCGACCAGCAGGGTCTGCAGGACCTGGCCCTCGGTGAAGGCGGAGACAAGGGTCTTCGGGATGATCGAGAGCGCGAACTCGACCGGCGGCAGCGCCTCGGCATCCACCTGCTCGTGCCCGGCGTCCTTGACGGAGTCGGTGATCTGCAGGCCCGTGCCGGGCTCCAGGATGTTGCCGACGACCAGACCGATGCCCAGGGCCATCAGCGACATGACCGTGAAGTAGGCCAGCGCGATACCGCCGACGGCACCGACCTTGGCAGCCTTGCGTACCGAGCCGATGCCCAGCACGATCGTGCAGAAGATGATCGGCGAGATCATCATCTTGATCAGGTTCACGAAGCCGGTGCCGAGTGGCTTGAGCTCGACGCCGAGGTCGGGGGAGACCAGGCCCACAGTGATACCCAGAGCCACCGCGATGATCACGGCGATGTAGAGATAGTGCGTACGGTCCCGCTTGGCGACGGGTGCGGCAGGTGCCGTATCGGGGGAACTGGCGGCGGCCACGGCTGCCCTCCTTGACGTCTTCGTCGGCATCACCGGCGTGCGGCTCACGTCCGGGGTGGGGGTTCGCTGAGCGGGTGCCGCGCCCCGGTGCGGGGACGACGCCCTGGGGACGGGGGTCGTATTCAGCGATGCGGTGACTATCTCCCGCCGTGTGAGGGCGGTCACCCTTCCGTTCATTTAGTTCACAATCAGCCATGGAGGCAGACTGACGACATGCGCATCCGTGTCCCGCGACCCCGCAGCCTGGCCGCTCAGCTCTTCGCCATGCAGGCCGTGCTGATAGCCGTGCTCGTCGCCGGGTACGCGGTGTTCACCTACGTCAGCGACCGCGGGCAGGCCGAGGACGCGGCGGGGCGGCAGGCCATGGCGGTGGCGCAGTCGATCGCGGACGCCCCGTCCGTGCGGGAGGCGATCCGCACCGCCGACCCGACGGCCGAGCTCCAGCCGTACGCGCTCCGGGTCCAGCACGACGCGGACGTCGACTTCGTCACGATCATGAACCCCCAGGGCATCCGCTGGACGCACCCCGACAAGAATCAGATCGGCCAGCACTTCCGCGGCCACACGGAGCGCGCGCTGCGCGGTGAGCCCTTCACCGAGACGTACACCGGCACGCTGGGCGCGTCCGTGCGCGCGGTCGTGCCGATCTACGACGGGGGGAGGGACCCGGCGCACATCGTCGGGCTGGTCAGCGCGGGCATCAGGGTCGAGGCGATCAGCAAGCGGGTGCAGGACCAGGTCGCAGCGCTGATCGGGGTGGCGGCGGGGGCGCTCGCGCTGGGCGCGATCGGGACGTACGTCATCAATGCCAGGTTGCGCCGCCATACGCACGGCATGAACGCGGCCGAACTCAGCCGCATGCACGACTACCACCAGGCCGCGCTGCACGCCGTACGCGAGGGGCTGCTGATGCTGGACGGGCAGTACCGGGTGGCGTTGATCAACGACGGCGGGCGGGAGCTGCTGGGTGTGGACGGCGATGTGGTGGGACGGTCGGTGGCGGAGCTGGGCCTGCCCGCGCCGCTGACCGGGGCGCTGCTGGCGTCGGAGCCCAGGGTGGACGAGGTGCATCTGACGGCGGAGCGCGTGCTGGTGGTGAACACCTCGCCGGTGTCGGGCGGTGAGCGGCGCGGAACGGTGGTGACCTTGCGGGACGTCACCGAACTCCAGTCCCTGATGGGCGAGTTGGACTCCGAGCGGGGCTTCACCCAGGCCCTGCGCTCCCAGGCGCACGAGGCGGCGAACCGGCTGCACACCGTGGTCTCGCTGATCGAGCTGGGGCGGGCCGGGGAGGCGGTGGAGTTCGCGACGGCAGAACTGGAGCTCGCTCAGGCCCTGACCGACCAGGTGGTGGCCGCAGTGAGCGAGCCGGTGCTGGCGGCGCTGCTGCTGGGGAAGACGGCGCAGGCGAACGAGCGGGGCGTGGAGCTGGTGGTGTCGGAGGACAGTCGGCTGGACGACGGCCTGCTGCCCGACACCCTGCCCGCCCGGGACCTGGTGACGATACTGGGCAACCTGATCGACAACGCGGTGGACGCGGCGCAGGGAAGCGTGGGGGCTCGGGTGACGGTGACGGCGTACGCCGAGAGCGGCGAGGGCGGCGAGCTGGTGCTGCGGGTGTCGGACACGGGGGCCGGGGTGGACCCCGCGCATGCCGAGGCGGTGTTCCAGCGCGGGTTCTCGACGAAGCCGGCGGGACCGGGGGGCCGGGGGCTGGGGCTGGCGCTGGTGCGGCAGGCCGTGAGTCGGCATGAGGGGGAGTTGTCGGTTGCGGAGGCCGAGGGGGGCGGGGCGGTGTTCGAGGTGCGGTTGCCGTTGGTGGAGGGGGCCGGGGTGCACCAGGCCGGGTCTCATGAGGCCGAGTGGGAGGGGGCCGTTTCTCAGGGCGCGGCGGTTTCGAGAGGTGACGTATGACGGCGGCGGACGAGCAGGCGATCCGCGTCCTGGTCGTGGAGGACGACCCGGTGGCGGCGGACGCACACATGATGTACGTCGGCCGGGTGCCCGGCTTCGTCGCGGTCGGCAAGGCGCATACGGGAGCGGAGGCGCGGCGCGCGCTGGAGCGGACGCCGGTGGATCTGCTGTTGCTGGACCTGCACCTGCCGGATGTGCACGGGCTGCAGCTGGCGCGGTCGTTGCGGGCGGCCGGGCATCACGCGGATGTGATCGCGGTGACGTCGGCGCGGGACCTGGCGGTGGTGCGGGAGGGGGTGTCGCTGGGGGTCGTGCAGTACGTACTGAAGCCGTTCACATTCGCCACGCTCCGGGACCGGCTGGTGCGGTACGCCGAGTTCCATGCGGCGGTGGGCGAGGCGAGCGGGCAGGAC
This sequence comes from Streptomyces sp. NPDC107522, assembly GCF_055657525.1. Classification (NCBI taxonomy): domain Bacteria; kingdom Bacillati; phylum Actinomycetota; class Actinomycetes; order Kitasatosporales; family Streptomycetaceae; genus Streptomyces; species Streptomyces sp. NPDC107522. The sequence continues at coordinate 18,641 of NZ_JBVKAU010000003.1, forward strand.
GAGGTGGACCGGGCGTTGGCGGCGCTACGGGCGCCGGGGCCGGCGGCGCTGCCGAAGGGGTTGAGCGGGCCGACGCTGGAGCGGGTGACGGGGGCTGTGCGGGAGGCCGAAGAGGGGCTTACCGCGGCGGGGGTGGCTGAGGCTGTGGGGATTTCTCGGATTACGGCTCGGCGGTATCTGGAGCATTTGGTGGAGGCGGGGAGGGCGGAGCGGAAGCCGGTTTATGGGCAGGTGGGGAGGCCAGAGTTGGTTTATCGGTGGGTTCGGGGGGTGGCGGAGCGGGGGCGTTAGGGGGTGGCCTCGGTCTCGTCGAGGTCGGTGGCTCGGGTGCGGGCTTCGGCGGCTTTTGTGGGGGCGTTGGCGCGGGTGAAGGCGTCGGCGGCCTGAAGCCAGTAAGTGCGGGCGTCGGCGGGGCGGTCGGCGTCCTCGTGGGCGAGGGCCAGGTTTTTGAGGGTCTGGCCCGCCCCGTACCAGTCCTCGAACTCCCGGCAGACCTCCAGGTCCCTGCCATACGCCTCGATGGCCTCCTCCCCCCGGCCCGCCTCCCCCAGGGCAATGCCGAGGTTGTTCCACGCGCTGGCCTCGCCGTGGCGGTCCCCGGCGGCCAGACACAGGTCGAGGTCGCGGGTGTGGGCGTCGATCGCCTCCTCCAGCCTGCCCGCCTTCCGCAGGGCGATGCCGAGGTTGTTCCACGCCGTGGCCTCGTTGTGGCGGTCCCCGGTGGCCTGACACAGGTCGCGGGCGCGGGTGTGGGCGTCGATCGCCTCTTCCACCCTGCCCGCCTCCTGTAGGGCGACCCCGAGGTTGGTCCACGCCATGGCCTCGCCATGGCGGTCCCCGGCGGCCTGGCACAGGCCAAGGTCACGGGTGTGGGCGTCGATCGCCTCCCTCACCCTGCCCGCCTCCCGCAGAGCGTTGCCGAGGTTGTTCCACGCCGCGGCCTCCCACTGGCGTTCCCCAGCGAGGTGCGCGGCCTCCTGAGCGGCACGGCTGACGGTGATCCAGTCCTCGAAGTACCGCCGCCAGTCGAGATACGACCCCAGGCAGAGGGCCAGCGACACCGCCGTATCCGCGTACCGCTCCTCCCGCGCCCACAACACCGCCGCCACCAGCCCCGCCCGCTCGGAGTCCAACCATGCCAACGCCCGCCCCCGGTCCGCAAACCGCTCCGGCTCCACCCTCCCCGGCAACCACCGCAACCGGCCATCAGCCGCGTACGCCCACCGGCAATAGAACGCCAGCACCCGGTCCCGCGCCGCCTCCCCCTCCTCCCGAAAGCCCGCATCCCCGGCCACCACCCCCGCCCCGAACACCCGCACCAGGTCGTGCAACCGCCACCGCCCACGCCCGCTCCCCCGCTCGACGAGGTGCGCGCGGGCGAGCGCCCTCAGGTCCCGCAGTGGAGGAGCCTCGGCCCCGACCAGCGCGGTGACGACCTCATCGCTCACCTCGGGCCCGGGTGCGAGGGCGAGCAGGCGCAGGAGCCGGGCCTGCTCGGGCTGCAGACGGCGGTAGGAGAGGTCGAAGGCGGCGCGGACGCTGCGGTCGCCGTCGTCAAGGGGGTCGAGGCGGTCGTGTGACGCGGCGAGTTCGTCCACGAGTTCTGCGACCGGTTTGTCCGGGTCTTCCGCCAGCAGTGCGGCCGCGATCTGGAGGGCCAGCGGCAGGTGTCCGCAGAGGGCGGCGAGTTGCTCGGCCGCGTCGGGGGCGTCGGTGACACGGCTGTCGTCCGGGTCGGCGATGCGCAGGGCGAGACCGAGGAGTTCGTACGCGGCCTCGGGCGTGAGCTGGCTCAAGCGTATGAGCCGGGCGCCGAGTTGAGGCAGGCGGTCGCGGGATGTGACCAGGACGCGGTGGCGGGTGTCGCCCGGGATGAGCGGGCGGACCTGGTCCGGAGACGACGCGTTGTCGGCCAGGACCAGCACCGGTCCGCGTTCCCTGGCGCGCTCGGCGAGCGCCGAACGGTAAAGGGCCGCACGGTCGTCGGCCGTGGCGGGGATGTGCTCCGGCGGGACCCCGAGGGCGCGCAGCAGGGACTGGAGTGCCTGGTCGGCGGTGACCGGGTCATCGTCGTACCCGTGCAGGTCGACGAAGAGCTCCCCGCCCGGGAACCAGCCCTTCTCACGGGCCAGGTGCGCGGTCTCGACGGCGAGCGCGGTCTTCCCGATGCCGCCGAGCCCGGACACGGCGGCGACGAGGACCGCCGCACAGTCCGGCGACCGGGGCACGGCCGCCGGGTCCAGGGCGCGCAGCAGCGCGTCGGTCTCGTCGCCGCGTCCGGTGAAGCCGCCGGGCCTCGGTGGCAGGGAGGCCATGGCCTCCGGCGCTGCGGCCCCGCTCCGCTGAATCACGACCTGTACGCCGACCACCTCGCGCAGGAACACCCCACCCCGAAAGTCGGCATGGTCGCCGTCGTACCAGGACGTCTCACTCCCCGGCGCACACCGCTCCATGGCCCGAGCGACGGCACCGGCCACGCCCCGCGGATCGGCGGCGAGCAGGTCGGCCACGGCCTCGCCCCACTCCCGTACGGCATCCCTGCGTGCCGGATCTTTCGCCGCTTCGGCGATATCAAGGGCGGATGCCCCGGCGTCCAGCCCCACGGCCCGCGCCAGCCGCTCCACCGCCCGGCGTCCGCCGTCCCCACCCGCGCCCTCGGCCAGGGCCGCCAGTAGCGCCGCTTTCATCCGCCCGTTCCCTACCCCGTGCTCGCCCCCGTCGGCCAGCGCATGACGTACGTCAAAGGTACGGCGTCAGGCGGGAGTTCACGCCCCCTTCGCGTACCACAGAACCTGCGAGGCGAGTCCGGCCACGGCGAGCGCCTCCAGCACCGACAACGCGACGAGCAACCCGCCACCGTCACCGTCCGCCCAGAACAGCACGAGCGCAGCCAGCGGCACGGCGCAAAACGCGGTCAGGTCCACGACAGTCTGCAGGGCCTTCCGCGACCTGCGCCGCGCGTCCCCACGATGCGCGGTCTCCCAGCCGAACGCCTGAAAGCCGCCACCCGGTTCGGCCATCGCCGCGAGCCGCGGTCCGAGGTCCTCCCGCACATACTTGCCGATCGCCGAGATCTTCTCGTCGTTCACGAGGTAGGTCCACCCGAGCACGACGCACACCGGCGGCAGCGCGAGCAGCATCGACGTCTGCTTGGCCTGCGCGGCAGCGGCGATGACGGCGGCCACGACGCCCAGCGTCACGTAGAGCAGGTTGTCCCGGAACCCGATCCGCGCCTTCTGCTCGTCCTTCACGCTCTGGTACTCGGCAAGCAGCAACTGCCCGACGGTGACGTCCTGTTCCGGCACTCGATTCCCTTCCCCCAGCTGTACGTTATGAGTGTGCCGGAGAATCAGCCCACTGTTCTCGTCCTGACCGCGCTCCCTCTCGAATACGCCGCGATACGCGCGCACGTCGAAGAGCGGCAAGAGCTCGTGCACCCTGACGGCACCCGGGTCGAGAAGGGCCGACTACCCGACACTGCCTGGCATGTCGCCATCGCCGAGCTGGGCATGGGCGCCGAGCGGGCCGCCGCTCTCACCACGCAGCTCATCAGCTGGCTGCATCCGGAGGCCGTGCTCTTCGTCGGTGTCGCCGGCAGCCTGAAGGACGACGTCGGGATCGGCGACGTGGTCGTGGGCACGCAGGTGTACGAGATCCACGGCGGCAAGCAGTCGCCCGAGGGTTTCCTGGTCCGGCCGAAGGCCCTGCCGGGCTCGCACGCGCTGGAACAGGCGGCCCGTTCCGCCGTGCGGGACATGCCCGACGTACGGGCGCACTTCATGCCGATCGCCACGGGCGACGTGGTCCTGGCGGACGCCGAGTCCGAGATCGCCGCGTTCATCCGGCGGAGCTACAACGACGCGGGTGCGATCGAGATGGAGGGCTCCGGTGCGCTCCAGGCGGCCCACCTGAGCGGCCAGCTGAACGCCCTGGTGATCCGGGGCATCAGCGACCGGGCCGACGCGGGCAAGAGCAGGGCCGAAGCCTCGGGCTCACAGGAGCTCGCCGCCAGGCAGGCGGCCGCCGTGACGGTCGCGGTGCTGCACAAGCACCGGCCTCGCAAGGGTTCCTCCGTTTCCTCCGACTCCGAGGAGGGTCCCCATCGGCGCGGGGAGGGCGGGGCGACGTACGGGGGAGACCACATCGACTTCCGGGGCGGGACCTTCTATGGGACTGTCATCGGCAAGCAGAGCGGAGGAGGACAGCGGTAGGGCTACGGTCCACGGGCCGGTTCCGCGCGCGAGTGCCGTGCTGCCACCTCGACCGCTCGGCTTCACGGGTCGGTCTGCGGAGCTGGGCCGGTTGCTCGCCCAGCTCTCGCCTGATGCGGGTGACTCGGCCGTCCCTCCTGTTCTCATCTTCGCCGTCACTGGTATGGGCGGCATCGGCAAGACGGCGTTGGCGGTGGAGGCGGCACATCGGGCTTGTGCGGAGGGGTGGTTTCCCGGTGGGACGCTGTTCGTGGATCTGCGGGGGTACGACGAGAATCCGGTGACGGCCGATCAGGCGGTGCTGGCACTGCTCGATGCGATGGGTGTGCGGGGCGCGGACCTGCCTCAGGCGGCTACGCGCCAGTACGACGTTTATCGCAGGCTGCTCTCCGAGCGACAGAGCCGGACGTTGCTGATCCTGGACAACGCCTCGGACGCATCCCAGTTCCTCGACCTGCTGCCCGGCACGGACCGTCACCGGGTGCTGATCACCTCACGGGACCGCCCCCACACCTTGCCCGTGCGCCTCATCGACCTTGAAACACTCACCCCGGACGACTCCGTCGCCCTCGTGACCCGTGCCCTCCACGGTGCCGACGAGCGTGACGACCGCCCGGAGCGGGAACCGCAGGCGTTGCGTGAACTGACCGAGCTGTGCGGGTGCTTGCCTCTTGCCCTGCACATCTCCGCCGCGATGCTCCGTCGGCGTCGTCACCGTGACATCGCCTCGCTGGTGGCCGAGATCAAGGAGGCCGAGGACCCCACCGCCGTCCTGGACAACGGCAGCCCCGGCACGGACCTGTACGGCCGCTCGCTCGTCCTTCGCCCGGTGCTGGAGACGTCGTACCGACGGCTGGCGCCCGAGCAGGCCCGGGTGCTGCGTCTGCTGTCCCTGGCCCCCGGCACCGACACCGGCACGGAGGCCGCGGCCGCCCTGACGGGCTTGGCCAGGGATGGCGTCATGGCCCTGCTGGAGGATCTGGAAGCCGCTGGTCTCGTGATGCCGGTGCCGACGGGTGGGGATGTGCGGTGGCGGGTGCACGATCTGGTGCGAGCGTTCGGGGTGAGTGTGGTGGCGGGGGATGCCGGGCCCCGCGAGGAGGGGGCGGAAGCGCGGGAGCGGTTGCTGGAGTTCTACCGCAGGTGGGCTGAGGCGGCCGATGGCTGGTTGCATTGGCTGCCGGGGAGGCAGACACCGGAGTTGTTCCCGGACCGTGGAAGGGCGTTGGCATGGCTGGACGATCAGCGGGCCGGGCTGGTGGCGGCGGTGCAGTGGGCGCGGGAAGAGCGGTTCACGGAGACTGCGGTGCAGCTGGCACAGTGTCTGATGGCGTACCTGAGCTGGCGGCGCTATTTCGACGACTGGATCACCGTCGCCGACACCGCCCGTGAAGCTGCCCGTCAAGCCGGTGACCGGCTGGGCGAGGCTGATGCGTGTACCAGCCTCGGCCACGCCCTGCGGCTGGCGAGACGGGCGGGGGAAGCGGTCGAGGCCTATAGCCGCGCCAAGGAGCTGTACCAGGCCACCGGGGCCCGCCAAGGCGACGCCGTAGCGTTGGTCAGCCTCGGCCTCGGCTTGGCGGAGGCGGGACGTGTAGGGGAGGCGGTCGAGGCCCACACCGGCGCTCGAGAGCTCTACCAGGCCAGCGGGGACCGCCACGGCGAGGGAATGGCGTGGGACGGCCTCGGCATCGCCTTGGCGAAGGCGGGACGGGTGGAGGAGGCGGTCGAGGCCCACACCCGTGCTCGAGAGCTCTACCAGGCCAGCGGGGACCGCCACGGCGAGGGCAGGGCATGGCACAACATCGGGTTCGTGCTGCAGAAGTTGGGCCGGTGGGAGGAGGCGATCGAGGCGTACGGCAAGGACCTGGAGATCTGCCGCGAGTTCGAGGACCGGTACGGCGCAGCCCAGACCCTCTACGCCCTGGCCCTAACCCACCAGCACAAGCATCACCCCGCCGAAGCCCGAGCCCACTACCGCCAGGCCGCCGAAGCCTTCACAAAAGCCAACGCCCCGGCCGAAGCCGCCACCGCCCAATCGGCCGCAGACGCATTGACCTGACTAGACCACTCAACCTACGTTCACCAGGCAGCCATCCCCGCGCCACAACGACGTGCGCCCGCAGGAGGTCATGCCCGTGCGCCCCACCGCCGTTCTCCCCACACTCCTCGTCGCCGCCCTCACCGCCACCGCACTCACATCCTGCGGCAGCGGTTCCGGCAGTGACCCGGACACCCTCAAGGTCTCCTTCAAACAGTCCACGGACAACTCCATCAAGGTGATGGACACCTACCTCGCGGACATCAAGAAGCAGTTCGAGAAGGCCAACCCCGGCAAGAAGGTCGAGTTCGTGCCCATCAAGGCCCCGGACTCGGAGTACTACACCAAGCTCCAGCAGATGCTCCGCTCCCCCAAGACCGCCCCCGACCTGGTCTACGAGGACACCTTCCTCATCAACTCGGACATCACCAGCGGCTACCTCAAGCCCCTCGACCCCTACCTCTCCAAGTGGCAGGACTGGAACCAGTTCATCGACACGGCGAAGGCGGCGGCCAAGGGCGAGGACGGCAAGACGTACGGCGTCCCGGACGGCACGGACACCCGGGGCCTGTGGTTCAGCAAGGACGTCTTCAAGAAGGCCGGCCTGCCCGCCGACTGGCAGCCGAAGAACTGGGACGACGTCCTCGACGCAGCCCGCACGATCAAGGAGAAAGTCCCCGACGTCATCCCCCTGAACGTCTACACGGGCAAGCCCGTCGGCGAGGCCGCCACGATGCAGACCTTCGAGATGCTGCTCTACGGCACGGGTACGAACACGAACGACGGCACGTCGGACCCCCTGTACGACAGGTCCGCCAAGAAATGGATCGCGGGCAGCCAGGGTTTCAAGGACGCCCTGACCTTCGTGGAGACCGTCTACAAGGAGAAACTCGGCCCGGACGTCTCCGACGCCCTCGACCCCAACGTCATGACCCGCGTCCGCGGCGAGTGGCTCCCGCAGGGCAAGCTCGCCATCGCCCTCGACGGCTCCTGGCTGCCGCAGGACTGGCTGCCCGGCAGTGGCCACGAATGGCCCGAGTGGTCCGACGAGCTCGGCCTCGCCGCCATGCCGACCCAGAACGGCCAGGCCCCCGGCAAGGTGAGCATGTCCGGCGGCTGGACCTGGTCGATCCCGGCCAAGGCGGCCAACCCGGACCTGGCCTTCGATTTCATCAAGACGATGCAGACGAAGGCGAACGCCCAGAAGTGGTACGTCGCCAACTCGGGCATCGCCGTACGGAAAGACGTGGCCGCCGACCCGTCGTACGTCGACGCCCAACCCGGCATCAAGTTCTTCACGGATCTGGTCGCCAGCACTCACTACCGGCCCGCGTACCCGGCGTACCCGAAGGTCTCCACCGCGATCCAGGAGGCGATGGAGGGCGTGACGACGGGTGACATGTCGGTGGACGAGGCGGCGAAGGGCTACGACGAGGAGCTGAAGACGGCGGCGGACGGCCAGGTGATCGAGAAATGAGCCCTCGCGCATGACGACCGTCGCCAAGACGCCGGTACCGGGGCCGGGACGGGGACCGACGACCCCCCACGCCGCATCACGTCGCCCCCGCCCCCGTCCACTCCACCGCACCCTCGCCCGGGCCCTTCCCCTCTCCCCCGCCGTCGTCCTCCTGCTCCTCTTCCTCGCCGGCCCCATCGCGTACTGCGCCTACATCGCATTCACCGACCTCCAACTGACCGGCCAGGCACAGGAGTCGTTCGTCGGCTTCGACAACTTCCGTACGGCTTTCGGTGACGAGGCGTTCCGCAACGCGGTCTGGCTCACGCTCGTCTTCACCGTCATCTCGGCCCTGCTCGGCCAGAACACCGTGGGCCTGGCCCTGGCCGCACTGATGCAACGCGCCTCGAAGCCGGTGCGCACACTGACGGGCGCCATCGTCATCACGGCCTGGGTCCTGCCCGAGGTCGTCGCCGGCTTCCTCCTCTACGCCTTCTTCCGCCGCGAGGGCACCCTGAACGCCATCCTGGACTGGCTCCATCTCCCCAGCCAGAACTGGCTGTTCACCCTCCCCGTCCTGGCCGTGTCGTTCGCGAACGTCTGGCGCGGGACCGCCTTCTCGATGCTGGTCTACTCGGCGGCGCTGAACGAGATCCCCAAGGAGATCACCGAGGCGGCCGAGGTCGACGGCGCGGGCGGCTGGCGCCGTATGTGGCACATCACGCTCCCGATGATCCGCCGCTCCATCGGCACGAACCTGATGCTCATCACCCTCCAGACCCTGTCCGTCTTCGGCCTGATCTGGGTGATGACGAGGGGCGGCCCGGGCGGCAAGAGCCAGACGCTGCCGCTCTTCATGTACGAGGAGGCGTTCCAGAAGAGCATGATCGGCTACGGCACGGCGGTCGCCCTGCTGTTGTTGGTGGTGGGCTCGTTGTTCTCGGTGGTCTATCTGCGTCTGCTGCGGACGGAGGTCTGACGCCATGTCCCCGACGCCCCGGACTCTCTCTTCCCGCAGGACCACGCACCGCCTGGCCGCCGACGCGGGCCTCCTGGTGGTGGCCGCCGCGTTCGTGCTGCCGCTGGCGTGGGTGATCCTCTCCTCGCTGGACACGAACGCGAACCTCCAGGTGAAGCTCCCCGACGGCGTGACCCTGGACAACTTCGACGCGGTCCTGACCCCGGACATCACCTTCACGCCCCTGCTCAACAGCCTGCTCCTGTGCGGCGGGGGCACCGCACTGACGGTGGTGTGCGCGGCGCTGGCCGCGTATCCGCTGTCGCGGTTCCGGTCGCGTTTCAACCGGCCGTTCCTGCTCACGATCCTGTTCGCCACGAGTCTGCCGATCACGGCGATCATGGTTCCGGTGTATGCGCTGTTCGTTCAGGTGAACCTGATCGACACCATGCAGGGCACGATTTTCTTCTTCGCCGCCTCTCAATTGCCGTTCGCCATTTGGCTGATGAAGAACTTCATGGACGGGGTGCCGAAGGAGCTTGAGGAGGCGGCCTGGACGGACGGGGCGTCGTCGCTCCAGTCGCTGGTGCGGGTGGTGCTGCCGCTGATGGGGCCGGGGGTGGCGGTGGTGACGGTGTTCTCGTTCGTGATGATGTGGGGGAACTTCTTCGTTCCCTTCATGTTGTTGCTCACTCCGGATCAGATGCCTGCGGCTGTGAGCATCAATGAGTTCTTCGGGAATCGCGGGATGGTGGCGTACGGGCAGTTGGCCGCGTTTTCGGTTATTTACTCGACGCCGGTGATTTTGCTTTATGTGTTGGTGGCTCGGCGGGTGGGTGGGGGGTTTGCGTTGGGTGGGGCGGTCAAGGGGTGAGGAACGTCGGGATTGAGCCGCCCCTCACCCACCCTTCGACGGCCGCGCGGCACGTCGACCATGACGTACTCCTCTTCGATGTCCGTTCACACGATCCACAGCCGCGGGGCCCCCTCCACGGGCTACAAAGAGATCGACATCGGAGCGCGACTCCGAATATGCCCCCTGAGCTTGCCGTTCACCGACGGTCACCACTGTTCGGGTCCAACCCCACCGCACTGCGGGCCCACCCCACTCCCCTCGCCACCAGCCCGACAGACGATCACCTCCCGTAAATGAACCCGCCAGTAGCCGTAGCTTCCTACAATCCGTAATCCTGGCCGAACAGACCGTAGTCACCGCACCCTGCCCGGCCTACGTTGTGGCCCGTGCGCCGACCCCCAGCTCAACCGAACCAGCCCCACCACCCCAACCGCTCAAGCCACCGGACCCCGCCCACTCCCCCTTTCAACGCCCCCGCCGCCCGCAGACTCCGCGCTGCCCTCAACATGGGCCCCGAGCATGTCGCCTACGGCATGCGGGCCTCGTACGGGCTTCCCTACGTCACCGAAGACCTGGTCGTCGCCTGGGAACGGGAGCTCGCCGCCCCGAGCAGCAGTGAGCTCACCGCGCTCGCGGGGGTGCTGTGGTGCTCGCCCAGTGAGCTGCTCGGCAAACCGCGGACGTTGCGTGAGCACCGCATCGCGCGCGGGCTCGCACCCGAGGACGTGGCCCGTACCGTCGGCCACGACCTCCCGGCCTATCTCCGCATGGAGGAACTCGACGACTGGCGCGGCACCGACCGCCAGTCCGCCGCCCTCGCCGAGATCCTGGGCCTGTCGCTGCCGGACTTCATCACCGTCACGGGCCGCGACGGGAAGCTCGCCGAGTTGCTGCGCAGTGCGGTGACGACGCGGTGGCAGGGGTATGTACGCCCGGTCGGCAAGATGGTGCCCCTGGACCGGCGCATCCTGGAGACCGCCCTGCAGGAGCTGCACCAGGACTACCAGGGGCAGATGACGGCCACCCTCAGCTGGGGCGGCGACAACGCCCACTCCGGTGCGGCCGGCCGGGAGTACCTCGACCGGATCGTCGATCACTTCTGGACGACCGTCGGGAGAACACCCTGACGCCCGTGCGTGTGGGACCCGGTCCTAGAACACCGACTCCGCCTCGTCCATCCGGTCCTTCGGCACCGTCTTCAGCTCGGTGACCGCCTCCGCCAGCGGCACCATCACCACGTCGGTCCCCCGCAGCGCGGTCATCCTGCCGAACTCGCCCCGGTGCGCCGCCTCCACCGCATGCCAGCCGAAGCGGGTGGCGAGGACGCGGTCGTACGCGGTCGGCGTGCCGCCGCGCTGGACGTGGCCGAGAATGACCGGCTTGGCCTCCTTGCCGAGGCGGCGCTCCAGCTCGAACGCCAGTGCCGTACCGATGCCCTGGAAGCGCTCGTGGCCGTACTGGTCGATCTCGCCCTTGCCGTAGTCCATGGTGCCCTCGGCGGGGTGGGCGCCCTCGGCGACGCAGATCACCGCGAACTTCTTGCCGCGCGCGAAGCGCTCCTCGACCATCTTGACGAGGTCGCCGGGGTCGAAGGGGCGCTCGGGCAGGCAGATGCCGTGTGCGCCCGCCGCCATGCCCGACTCCAGCGCGATCCAGCCGGCGTGGCGGCCCATGACCTCCACCACCATCACCCGCTGGTGTGACTCCGCGGTCGTCTTCAGACGGTCCATGGCCTCCGTGGCGACCCCGACCGCCGTGTCGAAGCCGAAGGTCCGGTCCGTCGACGAGATGTCGTTGTCGATCGTCTTGGGAACGCCGACCACCGGCAGGCCCGCGTCCGACAGCATCCGTGCCGCCGTCAGGGTTCCCTCGCCGCCGATCGGGATCAGCGCGTCGATGCCGAAGTCACGGGCGATGTCGGGGGCGCTGTCGCACGCCTCGCGCAAGCGGTCGCGCTCCAGTCTCGACGAGCCCAGGATCGTGCCGCCGCGCGCCAGGATGCCGCCGACCGCCTCCAGGTCGAGGCTCTGGTAGCGGCCGTCCAGCAGGCCCGCGTATCCGTCCTCGAAGCCGATCACCTCGTCGCCGTAATGGGCGACGGCCCGGTGCACGACCGACCGGATCACTGCGTTCAGTCCCGGGCAGTCGCCGCCTGCGGTGAGAACTCCGATACGCATCGTGCTGTGTCTCCTGCTCGCTGTTGATACCGGTGAGCCAGTCCGATTGTTTCATGTTCCCGGCCTTGCGCCGCCGCATGTCCGACCCACGGCACTGACGGGCGCCTTATCCACAGGCAAGGGTATTGTCAAGAGGGTTTCGCTCACCTCACTGGGCGAATTTGCGACCGAAGGCTCCGCCAAGCCGCTGACCGACGCACAGACGGACGAACACACGAAACGGAGAGCACGCGTGACGCGCAGCGTGTACGTGACCGGAATCGACCGCGGTGACGGCCGCCAGGTCGTCGAGCTCGGAGTGATGGAGCTCCTGACCCGGCAGGTCGACCGGGTGGGGGTGTTCCGGCCGCTGGTCCACCACAGTCCCGACCGGCTCTTCGAGCTGCTGCGCGCCCGCTACCGCCTCTCCCAGGACCCGGCCACGGTCTACGGCATGGACTATCACGAGGCGTCCGCCCTCCAGGCCGAGCGCGGGACGGATGAGCTGGTGTCCACGCTCGTCGACCGGTTCCATGTCGTCGCCCGCGACTACGACGTGGTCCTGGTCCTCGGCACCGACTACGCCGACACCCAGCTCCCGGACGAGCTGTCCCTCAACGCCCGGCTGGCGAACGAGTTCGGCGCGTCCGTGATACCGGTCGTGGGCGGGCGCAAGCAGACCGCCGAGTCCGTGCTCGCCGAGACGCGCAACGCCTATCGGGCGTACGACAGCCTGGGCTGCGACGTGCTGGCCATGGTCACCAACCGGGTCGCCCGGGAGGACCGGGACGAGATCGCCGAGCGGCTCGATTCGCGGCTGCCGGTGCCCTGCTACGTCGTCCCGGACGAGCCCGCGCTCTCCGCGCCGACCGTCGCGCAGATCGCCCAGTCCCTCGGCGCGAAGGTCCTGCTGGGCGACGACTCCGGGCTCGCGCGCGACGCCCTCGGCTTCGTCTTCGGCGGCGCCATGCTGCCGAACTTCCTCAGCGCCCTGACCCCGGGCTGCCTGGTCGTCACCCCGGGCGACCGCGCCGACCTGGTCGTCGGCTCGCTGGCCGCGCACAGCGCCGGCACCCCGCCGATCGCCGGTGTGCTGCTCACCCTGGACGAGCGCCCCGGCGACGAGATCCTCACCCTGGCCGCCCGCCTCGCCCCGGGCACCCCGGTGCTGTCGGTGCCCGGCTACAGCTTCCCCACCGCCGAGCAGCTCTTCTCCCTGGAGGGGAAGCTGAGCGCGGTGACGCCGCGCAAGGCGGAGACCGCGCTCGGCCTGTTCGAACGGTACGTCGACACCGGCGACCTGCTGAAGCGGGTCTCGGCGCCGAGCAGTGACCGGGTCACACCGATGATGTTCGAGCACAAGCTGCTGGAGCAGGCCCGCTCGAACATGCGCCGCATCGTGCTGCCCGAGGGCACGGAGCCGCGCGTCCTGCACGCCGCGGAGGTGCTCCTGCGGCGCCGTGTCTGCGACCTCACCCTCCTCGGCCCCGTCGACCAGATCCGCAAGAAGGCCGCCGACCTCGGCATCGACCTGGGCGACTCCGAGCTGATCGACCCGGCCACCAGCGAGCTGCGCGACGCCTTCGCCGAGAAGTACGCCCAGCTGCGCGCCCACAAGGGGGTCACGGTCGAGCTGGCGTACGACGTCGTCAGCGATGTGAACTACTTCGGCACCCTGATGGTGCAGGAGGGGCTCGCGGACGGCATGGTGTCGGGGTCCGTGCACTCCACGGCCGCGACCATCCGGCCCGGCTTCGAGATCATCAAGACCAAGCCGGACTCCTCCATCGTGTCGTCCGTCTTCTTCATGTGCCTCGCCGACAAGGTCCTCGTCTACGGCGACTGCGCCGTGAACCCCGACCCGAACGCCGAGCAGCTGGCCGACATCGCCATCCAGTCGGCGGCCACCGCCGAGCAGTTCGGGGTGGAGCCGCGGATCGCGATGCTGTCGTACTCGACGGGTACGTCCGGTTCGGGCGCCGACGTCGACAAGGTGCGCGAGGCGACCGAGCTGGTGCGGGAGCGGCAGCCCGATCTGAAGATCGAGGGGCCCATCCAGTACGACGCCGCCGTGGAGCCGTCCGTCGCCGCGACCAAGCTGCCGGAGTCGGATGTGGCGGGGCAGGCAACGGTTCTGATCTTCCCTGACCTCAATACAGGTAACAACACCTACAAGGCCGTGCAGCGTTCGGCCGGCGCGATCGCCGTCGGCCCGGTGCTGCAGGGTCTGCGCAAGCCCGTCAACGACCTGTCCCGGGGCGCCCTCGTCCAGGACATCGTCAACACCGTCGCCATCACGGCGATCCAGGCCCAGAGCCCGGCCGTGTCCCCCGCCCCGTCCCTCACCGAGAAGGCCAGCGCCCAGTGACCGCGACCCGTGTCCTCGTCCTCAACTCCGGCTCGTCGTCGGTGAAGTACCAGCTGCTCGACATGCAAGGCAGCAGCCGGCTGGCCGTGGGCCTCGTCGAGCGCATCGGCGAGGAGATCTCCCGGCTCAAGCACACGCCGATGGCGGGCGGCGGCGAGAGCCGTGAGTGGACCGGCCCGATCGCCGACCACGAGGCCGCCCTGAAGGCCGTGTCGGCGGAGCTCGCCAAGGACGGCCTCGGACTCGACTCGCCCGAGCTGGCCGCGATCGGGCACCGGGTGGTGCACGGCGGCAAGCACTTCACCGAGCCGACCGTCATCGACGACGCCGTGCTCGCCGAGATCGAGCGGCTGATACCGGTCGCCCCGCTGCACAACCCGGCCAACCTCACCGGCATCCGCACCGCACAGCAGCTGCGGCCGGACCTGCCGCAGGTCGCCGTCTTCGACACCGCGTTCCACACGACGATGCCGGAGTCGGCCGCCCGCTACGCGATCGACGTCGAGACCGCCGACCGGCACCGGATACGCCGGTACGGCTTCCACGGCACCTCGCACGCGTACGTCTCCCGGACCACCGCCGAGCTGCTGGGCAAGGCGCCCGAGGACGTGAACGTCATCGTGCTGCACCTGGGCAACGGCGCGTCCGCGTCCGCCGTACGGGGCGGTCGTTGCGTGGACACCTCCATGGGGCTGACGCCTTTGGAGGGGCTCGTGATGGGTACGCGATCCGGTGATGTGGATCCGGCGGTCATCTTCCATTTGGCGCGCGTTGGCGAAATGTCCATCGACGAAATCGACACTCTTCTCAACAAGAAGAGCGGTCTCGTCGGTCTGTGCGGCGACAACGACATGCGGGAGATCCGGCGCCGCGTCGACGAGGGCGACGCGGAGGCGAAGCTCGCCTTCGACATCTACATTCATCGTTTGAAGAAGTACATAGGCGCCTATTACGCGGTGCTCGGCAGGGTGGACGCGGTGGCGTTCACGGCCGGCGTCGGGGAGAACGCGGCGCCCGTGCGGGAGGCGGCCGTCGCCGGCCTCGAGGAGCTGGGCCTGGCGGTGGACGGCGAGCTGAACGCCGTACGCGGTGACGAGCCGCGGCTGATTTCGCCGGCGCACGCGCGCGTGGCGGTCGCGGTGGTGCCGACCGATGAAGAACTGGAGATCGCGACGCAGACCTACGCACTGGTCGGACGCATTTGATATGCGGCTCCGCCGTGTGGAACGCCTGAGTAACACGGCTGAGCAATGCGCAGCTCATTTGTATCTTCCGCCAGACGGAATATTCCGCGGCGAAACAAACCGATAGGATCGTCCCATGCGCCGTTCGAAAATCGTTTGTACTCTCGGCCCCGCGGTCGACTCCCATGAACAGCTCGTCGCGCTGATCGAGGCGGGCATGAATGTGGCCCGCTTCAACTTCAGCCACGGCACCCACGAAGACCACCAGGGGCGCTACGAGCGCCTGCGGGCCGCCGCCCGGGAGACCGGGCGGGCCATCGGTGTGCTCGCCGACCTCCAGGGCCCGAAGATCCGCCTGGAGACCTTCGCCGAGGGCCCGGTCGAGCTGGAGCGCGGTGACGAGTTCGTCATCACGACCGAGGACGTCCCGGGCGACAAGTCCATCTGCGGGACCACCTACAAGGGCCTGCCCGGCGACGTCGCGCGCGGCGACCAGATCCTGATCAACGACGGCAACGTCGAGCTGAAGGTCCTGGACGTCGAGGGTCCGCGGGTGAAGACGATCGTCATCGAGGGCGGCGTCGTCTCCGACCACAAGGGCATCAACCTGCCCGGCGCGGCCGTGAACGTGCCGGCGCTGTCCGAGAAGGACGTCGAGGACCTGAGGTTCGCCCTGAACATGGGCTGCGACCTGGTCGCCCTGTCCTTCGTGCGGGACGCCAACGACGTGCAGGACGTGCACAAGGTCATGGACGAGGTCGGCCGCCGCGTCCCGGTCATCGCCAAGGTGGAGAAGCCGCAGGCGGTCGCCAACATGGAGGACGTCGTGATGGCGTTCGACGGCGTGATGGTCGCGCGTGGCGACCTGGCCGTCGAGTACCCGCTCGAGAAGGTCCCGATGGTGCAGAAGCGGCTCATCGAGCTGTGCCGCCGCAACGCCAAGCCGGTGATCGTGGCGACCCAGATGATGGAGTCGATGATCACCAACTCCCGCCCGACCCGCGCCGAGGCCTCCGACGTGGCCAACGCGATCCTGGACGGCGCGGACGCCGTCATGCTGTCGGCGGAGTCCTCGGTCGGCGCGTACCCGATCGAGACCGTGAAGACGATGTCGAAGATCGTCGCCGCGGCCGAGCAGGAGCTGCTGTCCAAGGGCCTGCAGCCGCTGGTGCCGGGCAAGAAGCCCCGCACGCAGGGTGGTTCGGTGGCCCGCGCGGCCTGCGAGATCGCCGACTTCCTCGGCGGCAAGGGCCTGGTCGCCTTCACCCAGTCCGGCGACACCGCCCGCCGCCTGTGCCGCTACCGCGCCGCCCAGCCGATCGTGGCCTTCACCACGGACGAGGGCACCCGCAACCAGATGACGCTCAGCTGGGGTGTGGAGCCGCATGTGGTGCCGTTCGTGAACAGCACCGACGAGATGGTCGACCTGGTGGACCAGGAGATCGTCAAGATGGGCCTGTTCAACGAGGGCGACATCGTCGTGATCACCGCCGGCTCCCCGCCCGGCGTCCCCGGCACCACCAACATGGTCCGCGTCCACCACCTCGGCGGCGGCGCACGGGACTGACCCGAAGCCTGGCAAGGCTCCTGTACGGCGCTGAGGGCGCCCCCTGGTTCCAGGGGGCGCCCTCAGTGTTTCGCGGCTCCCGAACGGGCTTGTGCGGACGCTCAGTCGGTCGTGGACACGATCAGTCGGTCGTGAACATGTGCATCCCGGGCACGTGCAGCGTGCCGCCGAACTGGGCCGCCTGGACGACCTTCACCTTGGTGAAGTAGATCAACGGGATGTTCAGCGGCGGCGGGTGCTCCGGGTCGAACGTCACCGGGATCAGGCCGAGCAGATTGCCGGAGATGCTCTCGGTGTACATCACCGTCTTGCCGTCGCGGATCGTGGACGTCGAGCCCTGGGCCGCCTGCACGTGGTAGGTCTTGCCGGACTGCTTGTCCTTGACCAGCTGGTGCAGGTCGCCGATGTCGGTGCCGTCGGAGATGACGTACTTCAGCACCTTCTTCTTGGTGCCGTTGGCGGTCTTCACCTCGACGATGCCCTGGTAGTCCGCGCCCTTCAGCAGCAGCGAGCTGGCCTCCAGGTACCAGGGGTCGTCCGCCACCGGCACCTTGTTGTCGACACCGCTCTCGTCGTCGGTGGCGGCCGGGCAGTCCTCGGCGTCCGTGGTGGAGCTCGCGGAGGGGCTCGGCGTCGCGGCGTCGGCAGCGTCCCCCGCGGCCTCCTGGGCCGCCTCGGTGGTGTCCTCGACGGCCTTGGACGCCGAGTCGGTGGTGTCCTTCACCGTGTCGGTGACCTTGTCGGCGGTCTCCTTGACGGGGTCGGAGCCCTCGGAGGTGTCCTTGCCGGAGTCGGAGGACCCGGAGGACGTCTCCTCGCTCGCGCTCGCGGAGGGCGTCGGCGTCGGGCTCGCGCTCTCCTCGGAGCCGGAGCCTGAGCCGCCCGTGAAGATACCGGTGATCGCGTCGCCGATGTCCTCCAGCAGGTTGCCGCCGCTCTCCGACGGCGAGGGGGACGGCGTGGCGGTGTCGCCGGAGCCGGACTGGGCCTCGCTCGACGTGCTCGGGGACGGCGTGGGCGTGGGCTCGGCCGCGTCGTCGGAACCTGAATCCGACGACGAGGAGCCGCCCGCGGAACCCGAGGAGCCGGACGTGTCCGACGAGTCGGAGGAACCCGAGGAGTCCTGGCCGGCGGAGGCCGACGGCGACGGCTCCGACGAGTCGTCCTGGTCCGTGGAGTCACCGGAGCTCGCGGAGGGCGACGGCGAGGCCGACGCGTCCTCGGAGTCGTCCAGGGCCGCCACGCATTCCTTGTACTGGTCCGCGAACTCGTCGTACTCGTCCGCCGTCAGGCTGTTCGACGTCAGCTTCGACGAGTCGTTGCTGTCGGCCTGCGCGAGCGTCGGCGTGAACCCCATCCCCATGAGGACGGCGGTGGGCATCGCCGCCAGGGCTATCGCCTTGCCGGCCGGCATGTGGAACCTGGTGAACAGCGGCTTCTTGGGCGCCGCGTGACGCGGCCCGGTTCTCACACGGGACTTGTCCACCTCAGTCCCGTGGGTCACCTCGTCAGCCGGCACTGTGCCTCCCGTTCGCCCCGTTCGCCGGGCTCGTTCCTGACAGATCGTTCGACTTGCCCAACTCGGCCGTGTCCTGGACGGGCTTGAGGACCGTGGTGTCGGGGTCCAGGCCCTCGGGAGCGCCACCCGTCCCCGTCGTGTCCGTCTGCGCCGGCTCCTGCTCGGGCGGCGCTCCCGGCCCCCACGCCACGGCCATCGCCCCGCCGATGAGGGCGAAGAGGAAGCCGATGAGGAAGCCGCCGAGGTTGGACAGCGGGATGGACACCAGCCCCAGCAGGATCGCCGCGATGCCCGCGAAGGTGCGGACGTGCTGCTGGAACCAGAGGGTGAAGCCCAGGACGACGAGCAGCACACCGATGATCAGCGAACTGGAGCCGCCCGCGGTCTGCATCGCCAGCGTCAGGTGGCCGATCTGAAGGTTCGCATACGGGAAGTAGGCGATCGGGAGTCCGCCGAACATGACGAACAGACCGGCCCAGAACGGCCTCGTACCCCGCCAGGCGCGGAACTGCAGCCTCCGGCGGGTGAACTGGCCGGGTACGGCAGGAGTCTCGGCGCTCATGGAAAACAGCTCCCTGGTACGGCGTTGCTGTGGTGGTGGTGCGGTGGTGAGTTGGTGAGCGTGTGACCGCTTGTGAAGAAAGCGGGCGGAGAGTGGACGGGCGGGGGCGCCATCGGCTCCCCCGCCCGTCAGAGAGTGCTTAGTAGCACTCCTTGACACCCGTCGACAGCGACATCTTCAGGCCGCTGAGCTTGAAGGTTCCGGCGGTGGTCGCCCACGCCGTCTGCTTCACGTCGGTCAGCGTGGCCTTGTCGGCCTGCTGGGCGAAGCCGAAGGGGTTGGCCTGCTCGCCGCCGCCCTTCATGCCCGGACCCTTGCTGGCGTCCTTGGCGGCCACACCGATGTCGATGTTCTCGAACGTCGCGTCCGCGTTCAGGTCGGCGACGTCGATGTAGAGGTTCTTGGCCTCGACCGGCTTGTTCGGGTCTTCGCCCGCCCGCAGGATCAGGCTGACGCTCCCGAGGATCGGGACGTCGGGGGTGACCACGGACTGGCACAGGCTGTTGATCGTCGCGGACTTGAAGCCCGAGACGGCGACGGGGTGAACCGTCTTCTTGCCGGAGAGCGTGTAGCCCTCGTCAAGAGCGCCGTACTGCGAGAAACCCGTACCGACGAGCTTGTCGGTCGTGACCTTGAACGACTGGCCGGAAACGCTGAACGACGCGGCGAGAGCGCCCTGCGCGAGGGCGACACCTATCGCAGCCGTGGCGGCGACGCTGGGCACCATGACCACAGCGAACCGCTTCCATCTGGTCCCGCCACGCACCTGGGACTCCATATTTCCTCCTTCTCGGACGTACATCTCCTGGCCTCGACCGGGCTCCGACAGTCGACGGGCCGGCCGGACAGGGATGGGAGAAGTGCTACGTCCTCGGGAAGGAGAGCGCCTGCACTCGGTGGCGCGAAACCGCACCCGAATCACCGGCGATCACCCCCGAGCGACAACCACTGGTCGCGCCTGACACGCATCACGCACAACCTTGCTGGACAGGCTTCGCCGGATGGGCGAAGACCCCCCTGTCCAAGAGCCGGCGCCACTGCCGCCGACTCTGCTCGGTGGGGACCCAGGAACTCCCGTGACCCGACCGGCTGTCGGGGTACGGAAATGGACCGAGCGTGGCCGATCGTGGTGCATTCTCGCCGCCCGCACAAGGGGCTTCGTTACTCAGTAGTAACGGCCGGATAACCGAACAACGACCCGTCGGTCTCGGACAGCGACTCAGGGTGGCGTCAAGCGACCGGACAAATCCAGGTATCACCGGACAGGCTCTGACAGAACGAAGCCTGCGACTTACCCCCAGTAACTGCGGCCGCGATTACCAAGATTTGGTAAAGCGCGGCCGCAGTGACGCCGTATCGGCAGATCTTTCACTCGGGCAACACGTGCCCGTGCGTTTAGTGACTGGTCAGAACGGGGCTGCCGCCCCGCTCGCCGGTCCGGTCAGAACAGGGCACGTGCCAACGCCCTGCGCGCCGCCGTCACGCGCGGGTCCTCGGCGCCCACGACCTCGAACAGCTCGAGCAGCCGAAGTCGTACGGTGTCCCGGTCGTCACCGACCGTGCGCTGCACGGTGTCGATGAGCCGCCCGAAGGCGTCCTCGACATGACCGCCCACCAGGTCCAGGTCGGCGGCGGCGATCTGCGCCTGCGCGTCACCGGGCTTCTCGGCGGCGTCCTTGCGCACCCGCTGCGGGTCGGCACCCTGCACCCGCTGCAGCAACTCGGCCTGGGCGAGCCCCAGTTTGGCCTCCGAGTTGGCCGGGTCCTCGCTCAGCACGTTCTTGTACGCCTGCACCGCACCGGCCAAGTCGCCCGCGTCCAGGGCCTGTACGGCGGCCTCGAGCAACGCGTCGTACGGACCGGCCGGCACGGCGGGAGCGGGCTGGGCACCGCCCGGCTCGGCGTCCGGGTCGACGGTGAGGCCGGTGAGGCCGAAGCGCTGCTCGGCTACGGCGACGAGCTGGTCGAGCGTCTGGCGGATCTGCGCCTCGCCGGCCGCCCCCTGGAAGAGCGGCAGCGCCTGCCCGGCGACGACGGCGAAGACGGCCGGAATCCCCTGCACGCCGAACTGCTGCATCAGCATCTGGTTGGCGTCGACGTCGATCTTGGCGAGCAGGAACCGCCCGTTGTACTCGACGGCGAGCCGCTCCAGCACCGGGCTCAGCTGCTTGCAGGGCTGGCACCACTCGGCCCAGAAGTCGATGACGACGGGCACCTCGGCGGACCGCTGCAGGACGTCCCGCTCGAACCCTGCCTCATCCACATCAATAACAAGATCGGCGGGCGATACGGCGCCGGTGCCCCCGCCCTGCCGGGCGGCCTCGGCACGCGCCTGCTCCGCCTTCGCCTTGGCCTCCTGGGCCGCCTTCACCGCGGCGAGGTCGACGACTCCGCTCATGGACATGTTCCGTGGCTGCATGCGTCTATCCTCCCCCGTCCGCGCGCGTTGGTGAAAAGCATCATGAGAGCTGGTCGTGCTCTGTGCTGTACGACGCCGGGTCCCCACCCCACGCCAGTGGTTTCGCTACGAGTCGTAGCGTAATGGCACCGAGTGCCTCCGGAACACCACTCTCCGGTGATCTCCCTCACGGCCTCACAAGAACCGTCGTCTTATGGTCATGGGATGCAGACCCACACTCCCGCCCCACGCGCCACAGGACGCCCCCGCAGTGCCGCGGCGGACGCGGCGATCCTGGCGGCCACCCGGGAGGCCCTGGTGGAGGTGGGCTGGTCCAAGCTCACCCTGGGAGACGTGGCGACGCGCGCGGGGGTTGCAAAAACCACCCTCTACCGCCGCTGGTCCGGCAAGAACGAGCTGGTCGTCGACGCGGTGGCGGAACTCTTCGACGAACTGGAACTCCCCGACCGCGGCACCCTGGCCGCCGACATCGAGGGCGTGGTCCTGCAGTTCGCGGCGATCCTCGCCCGCCCGGAGGCCAAGAGTGGCCTGATGGCGGTGGTGGCGGAGGCGACCCGGGACGAGGCCCTGCGCGAACGCATCCGCGAGTCGATCGTGGAACGCCAGAAACGCCTGGTCCTGGAGGGCCGGGCAAGGGCCCAGTCCCGCGGCGAACTCCCACCGGAGACCGACCCCACGGAGTCCGCCCGCACGGTCGACCTCATCTTCGACATGGTGGCGGGAGCGGTGGTCCACCGCACCCTGGTCAGCGCGAACCCGGCGGACGAGGAGTGGGCCCGAAGCTTTGCCCGAATCCTGTCACTGGGCCTGGCACACTCACTCGACTGATCAGCACGTCCACCTGCCCCTGTCCGCCGTCCACGGACGATCCCAGCTCAGCCACCTCCAGCCCGTCCGGCATTCGAGGACGAGGCCGTTCAGGCCGATAGGGGGGTCTGGGGGGCGAAGCCCCCCAGGGACGGGAAGGGTAGGGGCGGCGGGGGCGAGAACATCTAGAAGCCGGCCGGCTCCGTGTACACCCCCCACTCCTCGCGCAGCACCCCACAGATCTCCCCCAGCGTCGCCTCGGCCCGCACAGCCTCCAGCATCGGCTCGATCATGTTGGCGCCACCCCGCGCAGCGGCCAGCATCCCGTCCAGCGCGGCCCGCACGGCAGCGTCGTCCCGCCCCGCCCGCCGGTCACCCAGCACCCGCACCTGCTCCCGCTCCACCTCATGACTCACCCGCAGGATCTCCAGATCCCCGGTGACGGACCCGTGGTGGGCGTTCACCCCGACGACCCGCTTCTCACCCTTCTCCAGCGCCTGCTGATACCGGAACGCCGACTCCGCGATCTCCCCGGTGAACCAGCCGTCCTCGATCCCCCGCAGAATCCCGGACGTGATCGGCCCGATCGGGTGCCGGCCGTCGGGATGCGCCCGCAGCCCCCGCTCCTTTATCTGCTCGAAGATCTTCTCGGCGTCGGCCTCGATCCGGTCGGTCAGCTGCTCGACGTACCACGAACCGCCCAGCGGATCGGCCACGTTGGCGACCCCGGTCTCCTCCATCAGCACCTGCTGCGTGCGCAGCGCGATCTCGGCGGCCTGCTCGGAGGGCAGCGCGAGGGTCTCGTCGAGGGCGTTGGTGTGCAGCGAGTTCGTCCCGCCGAGTACGGCGGCCAGCGCCTCCACGGCCGTACGGACGACGTTGTTGTACGGCTGCTGGGCGGTCAGCGAGACACCCGCGGTCTGGGTGTGGAAGCGCAGCCACTGCGCCTTCTCGCTCTTCGCCCCGTACACGTCCCGCATCCACCGCGCCCAAATGCGCCGCGCCGCACGGAACTTGGCGATCTCCTCGAAGAAGTCGACGTGCGCGTCGAAGAAGAAGGAGAGCCCCGGGGCGAACACATCGACGTCCAGCCCGCGCGACAGCCCCAGCTCGACGTACCCGAACCCGTCCGCGAGCGTGTACGCCAGCTCCTGCGCGGCCGTCGCCCCGGCCTCCCGGATGTGGTAGCCGGACACGGACAGCGGCTTGTACGCGGGAATCCCGGCGGCGCAGTACTCCATCAGGTCGCCGATGAGGCGCAGGTGCGGCTCGGGCTGGAAGAGCCACTCCTTCTGGGCGATGTACTCCTTGAAGATGTCGGTCTGGAGGGTCCCGTTGAGCACCCCCGGATCCACACCCTGCCGCTCCGCCGCCACCAGGTACATGCAGAAGACGGGCACGGCCGGCCCGCTGATGGTCATGGACGTCGTCACGTCGCCCAGCGGGATGTCCTTGAACAGGACCTCCATGTCGGCGGCCGAGTCGATGGCGACACCGCAGTGCCCGACCTCGCCCAGCGAGCGCGGATCGTCGGAGTCCCGGCCCATGAGCGTCGGCATGTCGAAGGCGACCGAGAGACCGCCCCCGCCGTTGCCGAGGATCATCTTGTAGCGCTCGTTGGTCTGCTCGGCGTTGCCGAACCCGGCGAACTGCCGGATGGTCCACGTCCGCCCTCGGTAGCCGGTCGGATACAGCCCGCGCGTGTAGGGGTACTCCCCGGGCCAGCCGATCCGCTCGAAGCCCTCGTACCTGTCCCCGGGTCGGGGTCCGTACACCGGCTCCACGGGATCGCCGGAGAGCGTGGTGAAGTCAGCGTCGCGCTTGCGCGCGGCGTCGTACCGGGCCTGCCAGCGTCGGCGGCCCTCCTCGATGGCGTCAGCGTCCATACCCTCGAATTTACTAGGACGTCCAAGTAAATGTCGATGGGAAACCGCCGTACGCGTTCGTACGGCGGTGCGGGTCAGGCCTTGGCGACCGCCGGGACAGGCCCACCGACCAGGGGTTCCGCCTGGCGGGTGACCTTGCGCTCGACGAAGAAGGCGGCGAAGGGAATCGTCCCGGAGAGCAGCACCCACAGCAGCTTGCCGAACGACCACTTGGCCTTGGAGCCGAGATCGAAGGCGAAGACCAGATACACGATGTAGAGGAAGCCGTGCACCTGGGAGACGGCGAGGGTGACGTCCTCGCCCATGTCAAAGCCGTACTTGAACACCATGCAGGTGCACAGCACGAGCAGCATGACGGCGGTGACGTAAGCCATCACCCGGTACCGGGTCAGGACGCTCTTCTTCATGCGTACGAGCGTAACCACCCGTTCCGGGAGATCTTGCCCGGGGTCGGCCCCGCGCCGGACCCGGCTCAGCTGTCCTCGAAGTCGTGCGCCGCCACCCGCAGCGGGCGCAGCATCGCGAAGATCTCCGCGCACTCCTCGGCGTCGTAGACCCCGAGTCCGAAGTCCATCGCCATCAGGTCCCGGGTGGCCGCCTCGACGACCTCGCGGCCCTTGTCGGTGATGGAGGCGAGCGTGCCCCGCCCGTCGTTCGGGTTGGGCCGCTTGTCCACCAGGCCCGACCTGACCAGCCGGTCCACGGTGTTCGTCACCGACGTCGGGTGCACCATGAGCCGCTCGCCGATCTTGGACATGGGCAGTTCGCCGGCCTTGGAGAAGTTGAGCAGCACCAGGGCCTCGTACCGTGCGAACGTCAGCCCGTACGGCTTGACCACCGCGTCGACCTCGGCGAGCAGGATCTGCTGGGCGCGCATGATCGAGGTGATGGCGGCCATGGACGGCACATTGCCCCAGCGCTGCTTCCAGAGTTCGTCGGCGCGGGCGATGGGGTCGAAGGGAAGACTGAGCGGCTTCGGCACGGAACCGACCTTACCGGCCGGTCACATGCTGGTCAGCCCCGTCTCGCCTTTCGGTCCACCGGGCTGTGTGCCGGCCGTCTCCCTGATCCGGAAGACCGCCGTCCACCGGTCGTCGTGCAGGCAGGCGTTCATCGGCGCGACCAGGGCCTGGTGATCGGGGTCGGACCGCCACTGTTCGACCGACTCCAGGCTGTCCCACTCGCTGGTGAGCAGCCAGCGAGCGGGATGGTCGATCGAGCGGCCCAACTGTTCGCCGAGGTGCCCGGGGAACCGCACGGCGCGTTCGAGCACGCCCTGGTAGGACTCGACGAAGTCCGCCTCCCGTCCTTCCCGGACGTGGAGCAGCCGAATGACACGCACGCGTTCCATGGCGCTCCCGTCAGGACGGGTCGAGAACGACGGGGAGTTCCGCCAGCCCGCGGAAGGCCGGGAACGGCACGGTCAGCCAGCGCGCGTCCTCCGGCGCCACGGCCAGGGCCATGCGGGGGTACCGCCCGAAGAGGGTGGTGAGGGCGATCTGCATTTCCAGACGGGCCAGCGGCGCCCCGATGCAGTAGTGCGGACCGACGCCGAACGCGATGTGCGCCGCCTGGACGTTCGGGCGCGTGACGTCCAGCCGGTCCGGATCGGCGAAGGCCTCGGGGTCGCGGTGGGCGCCGGTGATCGAGATCTGGACGAGCGCACCCTTGGGGATGAGGGTGTCGCGCATCACGATGTCTTCTGTCGCGTGACGGAACGTCGAGTTCTCCACGGAGGTCTCGAAGCGGAAGATCTCCTCGATGGCCGCGGCCATGGCGGCCTCGTCCCGGAGTGCCAGTTGCTTCTGCTCCGGCTGAGCGAGCAGATGGTAGACGGCGTTGCCGATCTGGTAGGCGGTCGACTTGTGGCCGGCGAACAGCAGCACCCACGCCGTGGAGACCAGTTCGTGGTCCGTGAGCGCGCCATCCACGTCCTGTGCCGTGACGAGTGCGCTGAGCAGGCCCGAATCCGGCTCCTTCCGCTTCCGCGCACACAGGTCCACGAGATAGTCGCGGAGATTTCCCTCGGCGATTTCCAGCTTCTTTCTCGCCTCCGGCCCGAAACCGGTCTGCGCGACGGTGGCGGACCATTCCTGAGCCTGTTTGCGCTCGTTTTCCGGGACCCCCAGGAGTTCACAGATCACATGGAGCGGAAGCGGGAAACAGAACTCCGGGAGCAGGTTGACCGACCCGGACTCGGGGATTTGGTCCAGCAGCTCGTCGGTGATCTGCTGGACGCGTGCGCGCAGCGATTCCACCCTTTTCGGGGTGAAGGTACTGCCGACGATCCTGCGGAGCCTGGTGTGCTTCGGCGGGTCCGAGAAGAGCATGTTGTCGTCCAGCGCGATCGACGAGTCACCGAAAATGCGGTGGTAGGCGTCGATGGCGCCGTACATGTCCTTGCTCAGCCGGGGGTCGGCCAGCGCCACACGCGCGTCGTCGTACCGCGTGATCAGGTACGTCTGGACACCGTGGGGCGGCGACAGCGGGCACACGGGTGCCGTTTCCCGCAGCGCGGCGTACACGGGATGCGGGTTGGCGCGGAACTCCCGGCTGCACGCCGAGGCCGCGGCCGCGGCCTCTTCGGGCGACAGTGCCTCGGATTCCTCGGATGCGAACGCTTGCGTCATGGCTGGTCCCCGGGTAGGCGTGGATTCCGGCGGTCGGATTCCGCCGGTCAGTGCCACCGTTTCCCGGGCGGCACCGCGCCGCAAACGGCACTGCGCCATATGGGTCGGGTCCCTGCAGGACGTGTGGGCCGGAGTCCGAGCTGGTAAACATCGTCGACGTGAGTGGACACGAAGCGGAATCTGTACCTGTTCTCATCGTCGGCGGATCCCTGGTGGGTCTTTCCACTTCGGTTTTCCTCGGGCGCCTCGGAATCCAGCACGTGGTCGTGGAGCGGCATGCCGGGACTTCGACGCACCCTCGTGGCCGCGGCAACAATGTGCGCACCATGGAGATTTACCGGACCGCCGGCCTGGAGTCGCGTATTCGGCAGGCGGCCGGTGTGCTCGCCGGGAACGACGGCATTCTCCAGGTGGACACACTCACGGGGACGCAGCGCCGCTGGATCATCGGGGACATCTCCGGCGGCATGGACATCTCCCGGGTCAGCTCCTCGGACTGGTGCCTGTGCAGCCAGAACGACCTCGAGCCGGTCCTGCTGGACTACGCCCGTCAGCAGGGCGCCGACATCCGCTTCAACTCGGAAGTGCTGTCCTTCACACAGAACGAAGAGGGCGTACAGGCGCAGGTCATGCGCCGGGACACCGGTGAGACGTACACCGTGGACGCCGGCTTCCTGGTGGCCGCGGACGGCCCCAGGAGCCCCATCCGCGGTCAGCTGGGGATCGGCCAGTCAGGGCCGGGCGAGCTGTTCCACAACGTCAGCGTCACGTTCCGCAGCCGGGCGCTCAAGAACCACGTGGGGGAGAAACGATTCGTCGTCTGCTATGTCACCGACCCCCGGGGCGAGGGAGCCCTGCTGCCGGTGGACAACGACGAGCGCTGGGTGATCCACGTTCCCTGGTATCCGGACCGGGGTGAAACCCTGGAGGACTTCACCGACGAGAGGCTGGCGGCCCACATCCGCGCGGCCGTCGGCGTCGCGGACATCGACGTCGAGATCACGGGAAGGGCGCCGTGGCACGCCTCGAAGCGGGTCGCGGACAGCTACGGCGAGGGCCGGGTCTTCCTGGCCGGCGACTCGGCCCACGAAATGCCGCCCACGGGGGCGTTCGGCTCCAACACCGGCATCCAGGACGCCCACAACCTCGCCTGGAAGCTGGCCTCGGTCCTGCGCGGCTGGGCCGGTCTTCCGCTGCTCGACTCCTACAAGCGGGAACGCCGGCCCGTCGCCCTCGCGACCGGCACGCGCGCGTGCGTCCAGGCGGCCGACGAGCAGCACCCGGGGTTCAGCCCCGCCGCGGGCCGTAACAACGACCCGGCGGACCTGATGACCGTCGCCCTCTGCTACCGGTACGCCTCGAACGCCGTGGTGGGCGCCCCGCCGGACCGGCCGATCGTCCCCGACGCCTTCAACCTGGGCGGCGAGCCGGGGAGCCGTGCACCCCACATGTGGGTCAGGAGAGAAGGCCGCCGGATCTCCACGCTCGACCTGTACGAGCGTTCCTTCGTGCTGCTCGCCGGGCGGGACGGGCAGACGTGGCGCAATGCCGTGGAGAAGGCCTCCCTGAACCTGGGCGTCCCTGTCGAGGCGTATCTCGTGGGACCGGAACCCGATCACGACCTCGTCCCCGACCCGGACGCCGACTGGGCTCAGCTGCACGGCACGGCGGAGGACGGTGCCGTCCTCGTACGCCCGGACGGCTTCGTCGCCTGGCGTGCGGGCGCCGCGATCCCCGACGCCGATCGCGTCCTGACGAACGTGCTGCAGACCGTGCTCTGCCGAGACTGAGCGATCCCCCGCCGAAACCCCTGCCGAATCCCCTGCCGCCCCCCCACATGGAGGACGTTGTTATGACCCTTGCCGGACGCGTCGACGTCCACCACCACTTCACCGCGCCCGCCTGGCTGGACTGGGCGGAGGCGCAAGGCGTGGTCAACCGCGAGAAGCTGCCCTGGTGGACGCGCTGGGACCTGGACTCGGCCCTGGAGGTCATGGACAAGACGGGTATCAGTACCTCCGTCATGACCGTCGCCATGCTCGGCCGGTTCCGTTCGCGCGTGCAGCGCCAGGAGAGCGCCCGTGTCGCCCTGCGCGCGGCCGCCGACGTGGCCGAGAGCAACCCCGCGCGCTTCGCCTTCTTCACCCCCGTCTTCCTCGACGACCTGGAGCTCTCGTCCTGGAGCGTCCGGTACGGCCTCGACGAACTCGGTGCCGTCGGGGTGAGCACGCGGACGAGCGTGGAAGGCGCGGTCCTCGGGGACAAGTCGCACGAACGCCTCATGCACGAGCTGAACGAACGGTCCGCCGTCATCAGCACGCACCCCATGGAAGTGCCGGCCGGGCCGGACGGCTCGGGACTGCCGGGCATGCCGCCCTTCGTGTGCGACTTCCTGATGGACACCACCCGTGCGGCCATCAACCTCATCAGGAACGGCACCCTGGACCGGTATCCGAACCTCAGCTTCATCCTCCCGCACGGCGGCGGCTTCCTCCCCTACATGGCCACCCGGCTGGAACTCTTCGGCGGGCGCATCACGCCCGGCATCGAGCCCGGCCGGGTCCGTGACTACCTGCACCGGTTCTACTTCGACACCGCGGGCCCGATGTCCCCCTCGGCCACGCCGACGCTGCTGGCGACGGTCGACCCCGGCCGTATCCTCTTCGGCACCGACTGGCCGCCCACGCCCGCCCATGTCATCGCCGACCGGGTGGCGCCCGCGCTGGACAGCGACCCCTGTCTCTCGGAGTCGCAGCGCCGGGCCATCAACCGGCAGAACGCGCTGCGGCTCATGCCGGCACTCGCCCGTCTGTCCCGTCTGTGACGGCTGCTCCAACCGGTTGCACGAGACAGGCCGCCGCCCGCGCTCGGTCAGCGCGGGCGGCGGCCTTGCTGTGTTCTTCAGTCCCTCTCCCAGTGGTAGAAGCACCGCGCCATCGCGTCCTTGGGACTCCGCCAGGTCTGCGGGTCGTACGGACTGACGTACGCCTCCAGCCTCTTGCTGATGTCGACGAACTCGGGGTGTCCGGCCACCTTCGCGATGGCGGGGCCCGGGTCCTGTTCGGCTTCGATGAAGTGCATATACACATCGCCGAACTGGAAGAGGGAGCGCTGGGTCACACCGACGAGGTGCGGGAGTTCGCCGCGGTCGGAGGCCGCGAAGACGCCGGCGATGTCCTTCGCCGACTGCGGGGCCATCCTGGCGACGATCAGGGCGTGGTGCACGAGACCTCCTCGATGCGGTCGCGGATGAGGGCCATCTGGATGGGCGAGTTGCGGTTGATGTTGTCCGTCATCCAGGCGTCGTCGACCGGGGCGTCGGGCTTCATGGCGAAGTCCTGCGTCCAGTGCATCCGGGTGCCGTCCGGGGTCTCCTCGTACCGCCAGACGATGTTCATGTACTCGAAGGGGCCGGTCTCGACCCTGTGGGCGCGCACG
The DNA here is from genome assembly GCF_055657525.1 of Streptomyces sp. NPDC107522. Classification (NCBI taxonomy): domain Bacteria; kingdom Bacillati; phylum Actinomycetota; class Actinomycetes; order Kitasatosporales; family Streptomycetaceae; genus Streptomyces; species Streptomyces sp. NPDC107522. The sequence continues at coordinate 48,699 of NZ_JBVKAU010000003.1, forward strand.
ACGAGGTTCTCGCGGTCGGCGGTCCGTTCCGAGACCCAGCTCCACACCTTGCCGTTCTCGTCGGGGTGCATGGTCAGCCGGAAGGTGACGGTGTCGCCCTCGCGGGACAGCACCTCGCACGAGGCGTACTCGCTGAACAACTTGGGCCAGCGCTCCAGGTCGTTCGTCATGTCCCAGACGAGGTCGAGGGGTGCGGCGATGGTGATCTCGTTCTCGGTGTGTCCTGGCACCTCAGGCTCCCGTCGTCAGTGCGCCGTTGACGAGCTCGAGGAAGGCGCGGGGGCTCTTGCACCGCTCCGCGTCGGTGGGCAGCGCCACGCCGTGCCGGTTCTCCAGCTCGCCCACGATGCCGAGGAGGCCGAGCGAGTCCAGGCCGAACTCGGCGAACGGGGTGTCCGCCCGGCTCGCGAGGTCGTCCGGGTCGACGGACACGCCGGCGGCCTTCTTCATCAGCGCGGCCAGTTCCTCGACGGTCACTTGGGTCACTTCGGTGGTCATGCGGTTCTCCTTGTCGTACTAGACAGCGGATCCGGGGCCCCGGCGCAGGATCAGCGCCGCGTTGGAGCCCATGAGTCCCCGGCTGAGGACCAGGGCCGTGTGCAGGTCGGCCGAGCGCGCCGTGGAGGTCACCAGGTCGATCTCGTGGCAGACATCGAAGACGTTCGGGGTCGGCGGTATCTGCCCGTGCTCCATGGCCAGCACCGCGGCCGCGATGTCCAGCAGCGGTGCCCCGCAGTACGACCGCCCGATACCGGTCTTGGGGGCCGTGACGGGCACCCGGGTGCCGTGCGGGCCGAGGGCGTCGACGAGGGCGAGGGCCTCCGCGCGGTCCGCCTGGGGTACGCCCATCGCGTCGGCGAAGACCACGTCGATCTCCTCCGGCGCACAGCCGGCCTCGTCGAGGGCGCCGTGGATGGCCTGCGCGAGTCCCTCCCGCGACTGGTCCCAGTGCGAGGCGCCGGTGAAGGTGGCGGCATGTCCCGCCACGGTGGCCCGTACGACCGCGCCCCGGCGGCGTGCCCGGTCCGCCTCCTCGACGATCAGTACGGCACCGCCCTCGGCGGGCACGAAGCCGCGGGCCGCCGAGGTGAAGGGGCGGTAGGCGGTCGACGGGTCCTCGTCCGTGCTGAGCTCGGGGTAGCCGAGCTGACAGACCATCGAGTACGGCGCGAGCGGCGCCTCGGCCGCGCCGACCACGACCACGTCCGTGCCCCGCTCCACGACCCGGGCGGCGTGCGCGACGGCGTCCAGGCCGCCCGCCTCGTCGCTGGCCACCACTCCGCAGGGGCCCTTGAACCCGCTGCGGATGGAGATCTGGCCGGTGCTGGCCGCGTAGAACCAGGCGATGGACTGGTAGGGCCCGACGAACCGGGACCCCTGCCCCCACAGCTTCTGCAGTTCCCGCTGGCCGAACTCGCCGCCGCCCGACCCGGCGGCGGTCACCACACCGACGGAGTACGGGGATTCGGCGACGGCGGACGCCTTGGTCAGCCCCGCGTCCTGCAGGGCGGCGTCGGCGGCGGCCAGGGCGAAGTGGGTGAACAGGTCGGTCTGGACGAGGAAGGTCTCCTCGATGAGCGCCGACGGGTCGAATCCGCGGACCTCGCCGGCGACCCGGAGCGGAAGGTGCTCGCAGCCCTCTCTGGTGATCCGGTCCAGGACGCTGGCGCCTTCCTTGACGGACTTCCAGTAGGTCTCCGTATGAAGGCCGTTGGGCGCGACCACACCGATCCCCGTGACGGCGGTGCGCCGGGTGCGTATGTCACTGCCACTGTCGTTCATCGTTTCCTCCCAGCCGGCCCCGTCAGGAGCACCGCGGACTGGAACCCGCCGAAGCCGCTGCCCACGGAGAGCACGTGGTCGAGGCGGCGGGAGCGTGCGGTGCGCGGTACGTAGTCCAGGTCGCACTCGGGGTCCGGGGTCTCGTAGTTCGCCGTCGGCGGGACCACCTGCCGGGCCAGGGCGAGGACGCAGGCGACGACCTCGATCGCGCCGATCGCGCCGAGGGAGTGGCCCACCATGGACTTGATCGAGCTCATGGGCGTCTCGTAGGCGTGGGCGCCCAGGGACTTCTTGACCGCGGCGGTCTCGTGCCGGTCGTTCTGCCGGGTGCCCGAGCCGTGCGCGTTGACGTAGTCGATGTCGGTGGGGTTCACGCGCGCGTGGTCGAGCGCGGTGTCGATGGCGCGGGCCATCTCCAGGCCCTCACTGGTCAGGCCGGTCATGTGGTAGGCGTTGCCGAAGGTGGCGTAGCCACCGATCTCGCAGTAGACGTGCGCGCCGCGCGCGCGGGCGTGCTCCAGTTCCTCCAGGACGAGGACGGCCGCGCCCTCGCCCATGACGAATCCGTCGCGGTGGGCGTCGAAGGGGCGGGAGGCGTGCTCCGGGTCGTCGTTGTTGGGTGAGGTGGCCTTGATGGCGTCGAAACAGGCCATGGTGATCGGGGAGATCGGCGAGTCCGACGCCCCGGCTATGCAGATGTCGGCGCGGCCCTCCTCGATGGTGTGGAAGGCGTAGCCCACCGCGTCGAGGCCGGAGGTGCAGCCGGTGGAGACGGTCTGCACCGGCCCGTGCGCGCCGAACCGCTCCGCGACGTCCGCCGCGAGGGTGCTGGGCGAGAAGGCCCGGTGCAACTCCGGCTCGGCGGCGCGGTGGTCGACGTCCCAGCGCTGCCCGTGTTCGCTGACGAGGACGTAGTCGTGCTCCAGCCGGGTCGTGCCGCCCACCGCGCTGCCCAGGGACACGGCCACGCGCCAGGGGTTCTCCGCGGCGAAGTCGACGCCGCTGTCGGTCACGGCCTCCGTGGCGGCGACCAGGGCGAACTGGATGTACCGGTCGGCGCGTTCGACCAGCTCGGGGTCGAGTCCATGGGCGAGCGGGTCGAAGTCGCACTCGGCGGCTATCCGTGACCGCAGTCCGTCGGGGTCGAACAGGGTGATGCCACGTGTCGCGGTACGGCCGCTCGAGAGGAGGTCCCAGAACGCGGGCACCCCGATCCCTCCCGGAGCGACCACGCCTATGCCGGTGACCGCCACCCGCCGGGTCACGACAGGACCCCCGGTCGTTCGGGCTGCCCGCCCTCCTCCTGGATGCGCGGGTACGACGCGACGTCGTCGCTGATCTCCGGGGCCTCCGTGTCGACGTGCCCGAGGCTCGGCTTCGGCGCGAGGGGGCTCAGATGGAAGACCATGCGGGCTTCCTCGTCACCGACGTTGCGGAAGCGGTGCCGCATGTCGATCGGGATCATCAGACCCTGGTCGGCACGGAGGGGAAACGTTTCTCCATCCAGGTCGACCTCCAGCCTGCCCTCGACGACGTACACGAACTCCTCGGAGTACGGGTGGTAGTGCTCGCTGATGCGTTCGCCCGGCCGCATGATGGCCAGGCCCATGAACCCGCTGGTGGCGCCCACCGTGACAGGGGTGAGCAGCGTGCGCAGGTCGCCGCCGCGCTTCCGGTTGGGCTCGATCTCTCTCACGTCCACGACGCGCGGGCGCATCTTCTCCATGGTCTGTCTCCAGGTCGGTCGATGGGGTGGGGTCCCTAGGGGCCCGTCCGGCGGATCAGGCCGGCGTCGCGGGGCCGGACAAGGCCCTGGCGGTCAGGACTGCGCAGCCCTGCGGTCGGTGATCAGGCTCATGTCGGCGTGCGCCAGGAGGCGGGTCGCCTCCCGCTCGCCCGTGGGCGCTCCCGCGAGGCCGAGTGCGGCGCTGTCGAGCAGCCGCGCCAGTACGGCGGCCTTGCGCGGGCCGTGGATGCCGAGCGCCCGGACCGGATCGGTCTCGGGGTCTCCCCGTACGTCGATGAGGCGGACGACGATGTCCTCCCGCTGGAAGACGGTGCTGCGGTGCACGGGGCCGGCCGGGTCGGCCGCCGCGGTCTCGTCCTGCCGCGACAGCAGCCGGGCCAGGGCCATCCCGCAGCCCTTGCGGGCCGGGTAATAGAGGGCGTGCCGCGTGATGTCGTCCGGTTCGGGTCCGCCGCGTGCCACGTGGTGGACGGCCGGCATGGCGGCGCGGGCGAAGAAGGCCCGTGCGGACTCGGGGTCGGACAGGTCCCGCTGCTGCTCCAGATGCGGGTTGAGGGCCTCCTCGACGGCCCGTACCTCGGGCTGACGCGAGACGTGGCGCAGGGCGGCCATCAGGTCGCCCTCCACCTCGACCGTGCGGACGACCCGGTTGCCGTGCAGGAACAGGGTGGTGCGGCGCAGCCGGGTGGAGTCGTCGACGCGGGACTGGGGCGGCGCATAGCCGGCGAGGATCTCCGCGACCTTGGACTCGGAGCCGGGCTTGACGGTGAAGGTCAGGGCGTGGCGCGTGACCCCGTCGCCGACGCGTACGTCCGTCTGGAGTCCGCCGATGCCCGGGCGGGCGCCACCGGTCTCACGGACGATGCCGTAGCGCATCGACTTCAGCTCGCGGACGCAGTTCTGCAGGGGCCTGACCGTCTCGAAGTGCTCGTCACTGTTCACCCAGGCGAGGTACGGCGGGGCGGTCGCCCATTCGCTCGTGATGAGCCACTGGGACGGGTTCTCCAGGGACTGGCACAACTGGTCACCGAGGTGACCGGGGACCGACGCGACTCGGTCGCGCATCTGCTCGTAGGCGTCGAGGAACTCCTGCTGGGCGCCTTCGTGGAGATCGACCAGCAGGGTGACGCGCATCCTGGAGCCGTCGAATGCCGACTGGGATGTGTAGGGCGAAGTGGTCATCCGGAAGACCCTTCCTTCGCGGGAGCAAGCGGCGGCCGTCCCTGTCCACCAGCGGGAACGCGGGTTCCGGCCCTGAGCCTTCATCGTGGGTCAGGGCCACGGGGTCCGCGAGCCGCGCGGGCCAATTGAGGGAACTGCCCGCCGGACACGCCGGAATGCGGGTACGGATCACCTGCCGACGCGGTGTCAGCCGGGTCCCGGGGCGGCCGGGCCGTTGCGGACCACGAACCGAAGTGCCTCTTCGGAGCGCGGAGTTGGAGACAGTGACGCGCCGGGGCGGACGTACGGCTTCCGTACGTCCGCCCCGGCGCGCTGTGGCCCGTGCGCTGCGGCCTATTCGGCCAGATGCCGCTCCACGGTCTCCACCTTGGAGGTGAGACCGTCCGTCACACCGGGCCTGATGTCCGCCTTGAGCACGAGCGACACCCGCGGTGCGCGCGCCTCGACGGCGGCCACGGCGCGCTTGACGACGTCCATGACCTCGTCCCAGCTGTCGCCCTCGACGGAGGTGAACATGGCGTCGGTGCGGTTGGGCAGACCCGACTCGCGAACGACCCGGACGGCGTCGGCGACGTACTCCCCCACGTCCTCGCCGACGCCGAGCGGCGTCACGGAAAAGGCGACGATCATGCGTTGACCTTGCCTTCCCTGCGGGCGCGGGCGGCGATGACCGCGTCCTCGGCCTCGCGCTTGAGTTTGCGGTCGGCGAAGAAGCCGCCGGTCGGCAGGACGGAGAGGACGAAGTAGACCGCCGCGGTCTTCAGCGGCCACTTGGCGCGGTTCCAGGCGTCCGCCCAGAAGATCACGTAGAGGATGAAGAGAATGCCGTGGACCGCGCCCATCACGGGTACCGCGTTGAAGTCCGTGGTCCGCTTCAGCACCGAGCAGACGAGCAGGAGCAGGAACGACACCGCCTCGGGGGCCGAGACGAGTCGGAGGCGGCGGAGGGCGGTGGCGGTCTTGATGTCCACGGGTCACCTTCGGTGGGGTTCGGTGGGAGAGACGTCGGTCGGCTCGGATCACCTTGTGAACGCAAGCACAAACGCTCGCCCATTGTGGCAAACGCCGGGCGCCGGGTGGGGCTCGGGGGTCGGGTCGACGCCGGATGGAGCAGGAAGTAGGGGTGGCGTCAGGGGTGAAGTCCGACCACGGGCTCTGTCGGCGGCATGCGCCAGCGGTTACCTTCCCTGCGTGGCGATGTTCCGACTGCAGGGAAGCAAGGTGCTCGCCGTCGACATGACCGGGGACGCCGTGAAGGCGAAGAACGGCTCGATGGTCGCGTACGACGGGCAGATGGCCTTCAAGAAGATGAGCGGTGGCGGTGAGGGCATCCGGGGGATGGTGACCCGGCGGCTCACCGGTGAGCAGATGACGGTGATGGAGGTGAAGGGGCACGGGACGTGCTGGTTCGCCGACCGCGCCTCCGAGATCAACCTCGTGAACCTCCAGGGCGACAAGCTCTACGTCGAGTCGAGCAACCTGCTCGCGACCGACGCGGGGCTGCGCACCGGCACGTCCTTCACGGGGCTGCGCGGCGCCTCGCAGGGCAACGGGCTGTTCACCACGACCGTCGAGGGGCACGGGCAGGCGGCGATCATGTCCGACGGGCCTGCCGTGGTGCTGCGGGTCAGCTCGCAGTACCCGCTGACCGTCGACCCGGGGGCCTATGTCGCCCACCAGGGGAATCTACGGCAGTCCTTCCAGTCCGGTGTGACGTTCCGCACCCTCATGGGCGAGGGCGGCGGCGAGGCCTTCCAGATCCGGTTCGAGGGGGACGGGCTGGTGTACGTACAGCCGAGCGAGCGCAACACGATCGCGGGGGACGTGTGACATGGGCTTCCGCGAGATCAACTCGAAGATGGTCGAGGCGACCGTCATGCCGGGGCAGCGGCTGTTCAGTCAGCGCGGGGCCATGCTCGCCTACAAGGGCGAGGTGTCCTTCACCCCGAACACGGCCGGCGGCCAGGGCGGGATCATGTCGATGATCGGGCGCCGGGTGGCGAACGAGGACACCCCGCTGATGACCGTCGAGGGCAGCGGCACGGTCCTCTTCGGGCACGGCGGCCACCACGTCCAGGTGATCAACCTCGCCGGCGACACCCTGTGCGTCGAGGCGGACCGCCTGCTCGCCTTCGAGGGCACGCTCCAGCAGGGCACGATGTTCCTCGGCTCGCAGGGCGGCGTCATGGGCATGGTCCGGGGGCAGATCAGCGGGCAGGGGCTGTTCACGACCACCCTCAAGGGGCACGGGGCGGTGGCCGTGATGGCGCACGGTGGCGTCTTCGAGATCCCGATCACCCCGCAGCGGCCGGTCCACGTCGACCCCCAGGCCTACGTCGCCCACCACGGCGACGTGCGCAACAAGCTGTCCACCGCCCTGGGCTGGCGCGACATGGTGGGCCGTGGCTCCGGCGAGGCCTTCCAGCTGGAGCTCAGCGGCAGCGGTGCGGTGTACGTCCAGGCGTCGGAGGAGAAGCTGTGAGCCACTACCCGGGCGCCGGGCCCACGATCCACGACCCCGCGACACTGCCCTCCGACGACAACGTCAACGCCTACACCTTCTGCGTGGAGCTCAAGGGGAGCCAGTGGTTCCTGCAGAAGGGGAAGATGATCGCCTACTACGGCTCGATGGAGTTCAACGGCGTCGGGCACGGCCGACTGGACCGACTCGTCCGTACGTCCTTTCATTCGCCTCTGCACGCGAGCGACTGGGTCGTCGCGGAGGGCTCGGGCAAGATGCTGCTGGCCGACCGGGCCTTCGACGTGAACTCGTACGACCTCGAAGACGGCAACCTGACCATTCGCTCGGGCAACCTGCTCGCTTTTCAGCCAAGTCTTGCCCTCAAGCAATCGATTGTGCCGGGTTTTCTGACACTCATCGGAACCGGAAAGTTCGTGGCCGCATCTAACGGTCCGGTGGTGTTCATGGAACCCCCGATCCGGGTGGACCCGCAGGCACTCGTCGGCTGGGCCGACTGCCCGTCGCCGTGCCACCACTACGACCATGGCTACATGACCGGCGTAATGGGCGGTCTACGTGCACTGACAGGCCTCGGTGGGGCCTCCGGAGAGGAGCATCAGTTCGAGTTCGTCGGAGCGGGTACGGTCCTGCTCCAGTCGACCGAGACCCTCATGGCCGAGCAGGCCACGGGGGCGGTCCCGCCGGGCGCCGGAGTACCCGGTTCCGGTGGCACCCACACAGGCCCTTCACAAATGGCCGGTGTACCGCGCCTTCCCGGACAGCTGGGAGACCTCCAGCGTCGCTTCGGGCTGTGAGCGGTAGTCTGCGGAGTGTGACATCGAACGTGTGCGCACACGGTCATGCCACCGTGCACGCACGGGTATGTCACAGAAAACCCTCACTAGTTCGCCTTTCAACTTCTTAGGTAGACTTCATTCATGGAGACCGAGACGGCCACCCCCTGGCTGACTGATGCGGAGCAGTGCGCCTGGCGCACCCACCTGGAGGTCAACAGGCTGTTGACGTACCAGCTCGAGAAGGACCTGCAGCCGTTCGGCCTGACAATGAACGACTACGAGATCCTGGTGAATCTCTCCGAGTCGGAGGACGTACGGATGCGGATGAGCGACCTCGCGTCCGCCACCCTCCAGTCCAAGAGCCGCCTCTCCCACCAGATCACCAGGATGGAGAACGCGAACCTGGTCCGGCGTGAGAACTGCGAGTCCGACCGCCGAGGGCTCTACGCGGTCCTCACCGACCACGGCATGGAGACGATGCAGAAGGTCGCGCCGCACCATGTGGCGTCCGTGCGCAGGCACTTCATCGACCTGCTGTCCCCCGAGGCACTGACGGAGCTCGACAAGGCCCTCAAGCCGATCGCGGAGCACCTGCGCGGCCAGCGCGGGCGCCCGTAGCCAGGGCGGCGCACCCGGCGACTACCGAGCCTGCGGCAGGCGGAGTTCGAACAGGGCTCCGCCCGCCGGCGCCCGGCCCACGGTGAGCGTGCCACCGTGCCGTACGGCGACGTCGCGGGCGATGGCCAGACCCAGCCCGGCGCCGCCGTCGTCGCGGCTGCGGGCCTCGTCGAGCCGTACGAACCGCTCGAAGATCCGCTCCCGGTCGGCCTCGGCCACCCCGTCCCCGTCGTCGGCGACGGCCACGACGGCCCACGCCCCGTCCTTCCGGACGGTCACCGTGACCGCCGAGCGGGCGTGCCGCTGGGCGTTGTCCAGCAGGTTGGTGAGCACCCGGGCCACCTGTCCGCGCGCCCCCGCCACCTCCACGGCCGACGCCTCCACCGTCACGTTCGCCCGCCCGTCGGCCTGCTCCCGGGCCAGCGCGCCGAGGTCGAACCGCCCGTCGCCGGGCCGCTCCCCCGCGTCCAGGCGGGCGAGCAGCAGCAGGTCGGCCGCGAGGTCCTGCAGCCGTACGGTGTCCTCCACGGCGCCGTCGAGGTCGAGCAACTCGGGGTGGGCGGCGCCCACTTCGAGCTGGGTGCGCAGGGACGCGATCGGGCTGCGCAACTCGTGCGAGGCGTCGGCGACGAAGCGGCGCTGGCGTTCCACCGAAGTCTGCAGGGCGGCCAGCGTCTCGTTGGTGGTCAGGGCGAGGCGGGCGACCTCGTCGTGCGTGTCCGGCACCGGTACGCGGCGCGCGAGGTCCTCGGAGGCGGTGATCGCGGCCATCTCGCCGCGGATGCCCTCGACCGGGCGCAGGGCGCGCCGGGTGACCAGCCAGGTGACGCCCGCGACGACGCCGAGCAGCAGCGGGAAGCCGATCAGCATCACGGTCAACGCGGTCTTGACGGCGCCCTGTTCGGCGGAGAGCGGCGCACCCGCGAAGACGGCGAGTGTGCCCCTGCCGTCGACCTCCACGTGGACCTTGGCGAAGCGGTACTCGTCGGTCTCGCCGTCGACCGTGGCGGTGCCGTTCGTGAAGGTGGTGTGGTCGCTGACCTCGCCCGGTTCGAGGGAGGCGAGGGAGGAGTCGTCGTCCGCGTCGTCGTCGGAGTCGCCCGAGTCACCGGAGTCGCCCGAGTCGCCGGAGTCGCTCGTGGCTCCTCCCGGCGACGGCTGGGGCTGCGGCCGCACCGCGTCGGTGCCCGTGCCGCTGATCCGCTCAAGATCCTCGTTGGCCGCGAGCAACTTCCCGTCCTCGTCGACGACCTGGACCGGCACGTCCTTGTCCACCGGCAGCCGGTCCTGCGGCCTGGTGAGCGCGATGTCCGAGGCGACGGCGCGTGCGGTCCGTTCCGCCTCCGTGGCCGCCTGCCCGATCAGGTTCGACCGCAGCGACAGCAGTACGGCGGTCCCGGCCGCGACCAGCGCCACCGCGACGACGAGGGTGGCGGCCAGCGTCGCCCGCGACCGGACGGAACCGAAAAGACGGCCCCTCATGGCGACGCCTCCACTCTCTCCAGCCGGTACCCGGCGCCGCGGACGGTCCGGATGAGCCCGGCACGCAGCTTGCGCCGCAGGGTGCTGACGTACACCTCGACGATGTTCGGATCCCCCTCGTACGCGAAGTCCCAGACGTGCTCCAGGATCTCCGCCTTGGACACCACCTCGCCGGCCCGCACGACGAGCGTCTCCAGCACCGCGAACTCCTTGGCGGTGAGGGTGACTTCATCCTCGCCGAGGAAGACCCGGCGGGCGGCCGTGTCGACCTTGAGGTCACCGTTGACGTGCACGGGAGAGGCGCCGACGCCCTGGCCGCCGCGCCGCAGCAGCGCCTTGACGCGGGCGACGAGGACGACGTACGAGAACGGCTTGGTCAGGTAGTCGTCCGCGCCGGTGTCCAGCCCCTCGGCCTCGTCGTACTCGCCGTCCTTGGCGGTGAGCATCAGGATCGGCACGTCGTGGCCGGCGGCGCGCAGGGCGGCGCAGACGCGGTAGCCGTTCATGCCGGGCAGCATGATGTCGAGGATCACGAGGTCGTACGACCCCTCCGAGGCCCGGTACAGCCCCTCACGGCCGTCGTGGACGACGTCCACGCCGTATCCCTCGGCCGTCAGCCCCTTGGCGAGCGACAGGGCCAGCCGCTTCTCGTCCTCCACGATCAACAGGCGCATGCGTACAGCCTGGCAAAGCGAAGCTGAAGATCTCTTCAGGGGGCTTCAGGTTCCTCTCAGCGTCGGTTCGGCAGATTGATTCCCGTCGAAACGAGAACTACTCGGGAGGAACCGGGATGAAGCGCAACATCGTCATCGCCACCGTCGCCGCCGCGGCTCTGATCGGAGGCGGCACCGTCGCGGCCTACGCCGTCGGTGACGACGACAGCGCACCCACCGCGCGTCAGCCGAACGTACGGGTCGCCGACGACAGGGACGACGACACCGCCGACGTCCGTACGGAAGCCCCCACCGCCGAGGTCACCGCCGCCGACGCGATCGCGGCCGCGCTGAAGCACACGCCGGGCACGGCCGTCTCCGCCGACCTGGACGACGACGGCTCGGGCGTGTGGGAGGTGAACGTCGTCAAGGGTGACGGCGCCGAGTACGACGTCCGGGTCGCCGCGGACAGCGGCAAGGTCCTCGGGGCCCAGCGCGACGACGATGACGACAACGACGGCCGCGAGGACCTCGCCGCGCTGAAGGGCGCGAGCGTCGACGCCCGCGAGGCTGCGCAGGCCGGCGCGGCGAAGGGCACGGTCACCGACGTGGACCTGGATGACGACGGTGCGGCGGCGTGGAGCGTGGAGACCACCAAGGGTGAGTGGAAGGTCGACCTGAAGACGGGCAAGGTCACGCAGGACCAGGGCGACCGGGACGGTGACGCCTCGGGCGACGACGACTGACGTCGGGTGCGGGCGGGTTTTCTCGCCCCCGCCGCCCCTACCCGCCCCATCCTGAAGGGGTTCCGCCCCTTCCACCCCGCCAGGGGGCTCCGCCCCCTGGAACCCCGTCGGCCCCGAAAGGGCCTCGTCCTCAAACGCCGGACGGGCTGGATGATGCGGACCGGCGTCGAGAGACGGAGCCCCTTGCGGGTGGGTGGGGGCTCGGGACGGTTGCAGCCTCGTCCTCGAACGCCGGACAGGCTTAGTGCAGCTGGCTGGCGTCGCGAGGTGATCGCCCCCTGCGGGGGGTGGGGACCAGGGATGGTTGCAGCCTCGTCCTCGAACGCCGGACGGGCTGAAAAGCCGTGACCGTCAGCCCTTCGTCAGGCCCGCCACCAGTTCGTCCGCCGCTCGGTACGGGTCCAGTTCCCCGGCGACGATCTTCTCTGCCAGTGCCCCGAGGCGGCGGTCGCCGTGGAGGTCGGCGATGCGTTCGCGGAGGGCCGTGACGGCGATGGTCTCCACCTCGCGGGCGGCGCGGGCGCGGCGGCGTTCGGTGAGGACGCCCCGCTCCTCCATCCAGGCGCGGTGCTTCTCCAGGGCCTCCACGACCTCGTCGACGCCCTCGGCACGGGCGGCGACCGTCTTGACGATGGGTGGGCGCCAGTCGCCGGGGCCGCGGGACTCGCCGAGGCCGAGCATGTGGTTGAGCTCGCGTGCGGTGGCGTCGGCGCCGTCGCGGTCGGCCTTGTTGACGACGTACACGTCGCCGATCTCCAGGATGCCCGCCTTGGCCGCCTGGATGCCGTCGCCCATGCCGGGGGCGAGGAGGACTACGGAGGTGTCTGCCTGGGAGGCGATTTCCACCTCCGACTGGCCTACGCCGACCGTCTCGACCAGGATCACGTCGCAGCCCGCCGCGTCCAGGACGCGGATCGCCTGCGGGGCCGCCCACGCGAGGCCGCCCAGGTGGCCCCGCGTCGCCATCGAGCGGATGTAGACGCCCGGGTCGGAGGCGTGCTCCGACATCCGGACCCGGTCGCCGAGCAGGGCACCGCCCGAGAACGGCGAGGACGGGTCGACGGCCAGGACGCCGACCCGCTTGCCCTGCTTGCGGTACGCCGTCACGAGGGCGGACGTGGATGTCGACTTGCCCACGCCCGGTGAACCCGTCAGGCCCACGACGTACGCGTTGCCCGTCAGTGGCGCGAGCGTCCGCATGACCTCCCGCAGTTGCGGGGACGCCCCCTCCACCAGGGAGATCAGCCGGGCCACGGCCCGCGGCCGGCCTTCCCTGGCCTGGGCCACCAGGGTGGAGACGTCCTGCATCACAGCTCCGTTCACGAAGAGGTCCTACGGTCCTGCAGTTCTACAAAGGAGAACTCAGGCCTTGGGTACCCGCACGATCAGCGCGTCACCCTGACCGCCGCCACCGCACAGCGCGGCCGCGCCGACCCCGCCGCCCCGCCGCTTCAGCTCCAGGGCCAGGTGCAGGACGAGACGCGCACCGGACATACCGATCGGGTGACCCAGGGCGATGGCTCCGCCGTTGACGTTCACCTTTTCCGTGGACACTCCGAGGTCCTTCATTGACTGCACCGCGACGGCGGCGAAGGCCTCGTTGATCTCGATCAGGTCGAGGTCGGAGACCTCCAGGCCCTCCTTCTTCAGGGCGTGGAGGATGGCGTTGGAGGGCTGGGACTGGAGGCTGTTGTCCGGACCCGCCACGTTGCCGTGGGCGCCGATCTCCGCGATCCAGTCCAGGCCGAGCTCCTGCGCCTTGGCCTTGCTCATCACGACCACGGCCGCCGCGCCGTCCGAGATCTGCGAGGACGAGCCGGCGGTGATGGTGCCGTCCTTGGAGAACGCGGGGCGCAGCTTGCCCAGGGACTCCGCGGTGGTGTCCCCGCGGATGCCCTCGTCCTTGCTGAAGAGAACCGGGTCGCCCTTGCGCTGCGGGATCTCGACCGGGGTGATCTCGGCCTCGAAGATGCCGTTCTTCTGCGCGGCGGCGGCGCGCTGGTGGGACAGGGCGGCGATCTCGTCCTGCTCGGGGCGCCGGATGCCGAGGCGCGTGTTGTGCTTCTCCGTCGACTCGCCCATGGCGATGTTCTCGAAGGAGTCGGTCAGACCGTCGTACGCCATCGCGTCGATCATCTGCACCGCGCCGTACTTGAAGCCCTCACGGGACTTGGGGAGGAGGTGCGGGGCGTTCGTCATCGACTCCTGGCCGCCCGCCACGATCACGTCGAACTCACCCGCGCGGATCAGCTGGTCCGCGAGCGCGATCGCGTCGAGGCCGGACAGACACACCTTGTTGATGGTGAGCGCCGGGACGTTCATCGGGATGCCGGCCTTGACCGCGGCCTGGCGCGCCGGGATCTGCCCCGCCCCGGCCTGCAGCACCTGGCCCATGATCACGTACTGCACCTGGTCGCCGCCGATCCCCGCACGGTCGAGGGCGGCCTTGATCGCGAAGCCGCCGAGGTCGGCTCCGGAGAAGGACTTCAGCGAGCCCAGCAACCGTCCCATGGGCGTACGGGCGCCCGCGACGATCACCGAGGTCGTGCTGTTCGATCCAGACATGAGCTGTGATCCCCTTACCGGCTGCACTGCCGAGGAGTGAACGAGGGTTTACTTCGAATGTACTGAGTGGCACTCCGTGCCGTCACCGGGCCGTCGGTGTGATCGCGCGCACGTTGCGTAACCACCTCGGGAGCGCTGCACTGAACACCATGCTGACGCGAATCGACCACATCGGAATCGCCTGTTTCGATCTCGACAAGACCGTCGAGTTCTATCGGGCCACCTATGGCTTCGAGGTGTTCCACTCCGAGGTCAACGAGGAGCAGGGCGTCCGCGAGGCCATGCTCAAGATCAACGACACCTCCGACGGAGGCGCCTCCTACCTGCAGCTTCTCGAGCCCACACGTCCGGACTCCACCGTGGCGAAGTGGCTCGACAAGAACGGCGAGGGTGTCCACCACATCGCTTTCGGTACGGCGGATGTGGACGGCGACGCCGCCGACATCAAGGAAAAGGGCGTACGCGTTCTGTACGAAGAGCCCCGGCGCGGCTCCATGGGGTCACGAATCACCTTCCTGCACCCAAAGGATTGCCATGGCGTACTGACAGAACTGGTCACTTCGGCACCTGTTGAGTCACCTGAGCACTGACCCTCGTACATAGAGGCCGGTAGGGTTGGGGGCGGTCGCCGCTTCCTCAGGGCGACCCGGTCCCTCCGTCAAAGAGGGCGCCTGCCTCGCGACGCCTGGCACGCACGCTCGCCGCGTTGCCGAAAGGCCCTAGTAGCTCCGCTACGAGGACCTTTCGGCGCCTTGCGATCGCACGCACCAGACGCCGCGAGGCCCGCCCTACGGGCGGACGACGCCCTCTTTGACGGAGGGACCGTGTCCGGGGTCCGGGTTTCGGGGGACGAGGGTGGGGCAACAGCCCGTGCTCCGCCGTTGATCTGACACCATTCCCCGGGGGCCCCGTTCGGCGGATGGACGGTGCTCGTATGGAGAGACTTGCGACCAGGGGACGGATGGGACCGCGCAGTGCGGGGCTACGAACGCCAGGAGCGAGAGCCGGCGGCTGACGTCGACCACCTCTCTCGGTTCGAGGCCGAGATGGATCGGCTGAAGACCGAGCGGGAGAAGGCGATCCAGCACGCCGAGGACCTCGGCTACCAGGTCGAGGTGCTGCGCGCCAAGTTGCACGAGGCGCGGCGCACCATCATGTCCCGGCCCGACTTCGCCGGCGGCGACATCGGCTATCAGGCCGAGCAGTTGCTGCGCAACGCCCAGATCCAGGCCGACCAGCTGCGCCAGGACGCCGAGCGGGAGCTGAGCCAGGCCCGCGCGCAGACCCAGCGCATCCTCCAGGAGCACGCCGAGCAGGCGGCCCGCCTCCAGGCCGAGCTGCACCAGGAGGCGGTGACGCGCCGCCAGCAGCTGGACCAGGAGCTGGCCGAGCGGCGGCAGACCGTCGAGTCGCACGTCAACGAGAACGTGGCGTGGGCGGAGCAGCTGCGCGCCCGCAGCGAGCAGCAGGCCCGTCGGCTGCTCGACGAGTCCCGGGCCGAGGCCGAGCAGGCCATGGCGGCCGCGCGCGCCGAGGCCGAGCGGCTCACCACCGAGGCCCGGCAGCGGCTGCAGACGGCGGCCGAGGAGGCCCGCGCGGAGGCCGAGCAGATCCTGCGTCGCGCGCGCACGGACGCCGAGCGGCTGCTGAACGCCGCCTCCACCCAGGCCCAGGAGGCCACCGACCACGCCGAGCAGCTGCGCAACTCCACCGCGAGCGAGTCGGACGCCGCCCGCCGGCAGGCCACCGAGCTCAGCCGGGCCGCCGAGCAGCGCATGGCGGAGGCCGAGGAGGCGCTGCGCAAGGCGCAGTCCGAGGCCGACAAGCTCGTCGCCGAGGCCAAGGAGGCCGCCGCCAAGGCGCTCGCCAGCGCCGAGGCCGCCAACGAGACCCGCACGCGCACGGCGAAGGAGCAGGTCGCCCGGCTGGTCGAAGAGGCCACCAAGGAGGCCGAGAACACCAAGGCCGACGCCGAGCAGGTCATCGCCGACGCCCGCGCCGAGGCCGAGAAGCTGCTCGCGGAGGCGGCCGAGAAGGCCCGCACGATCACCGCCGAGGAGAGCGCGACCCAGCTGTCCAAGGCGGCCAAGACCGCCGAGGACGTCCTCAACAAGGCGCAGGAGGACGCGCAGAACACCACCAAGGCGGCGGCCGAGGAGGCCGAGCGGATCCGCAAGGAGGCCGAGGCCGAGGCGGACCGGCTGCGCGCCGAGGCGCACGACATCGCCGAGCAGCTCAAGGGCGCGGCGAAGGACGACACCAAGGAGTACCGCGCCAAGACGGTCGAGCTGCAGGAGGAGGCCCGTCGGCTGCGCGGCGAGGCCGAGCAGCTGCGCTCCGAGGCGGTCGCCGAGGGCGAGAAGATCCGCGCGGAGGCCCGCAAGGAAGCCGTCCAGCAGATCGAGGAGGCGGCCAAGACCGCCGAGGAGCTGCTGGCGAAGGCCAAGCAGGACGCGGACGAGCTGCGCCAGAAGGCCACCACGGACAGCGAGAAGGTCCGCACCGAGGCCATCGAGCGGGCCACGACGCTGCGCCGCCAGGCCGAGGAGACCCTCCAGCGCACCCGCCAGGAGGCCGAACGGCACCGCGAGGAGGTCGTCGAGCAGGCCGAGGGCATCAAGGCCGACGCCGAGCGGGCCGCGCGCGAGCTGCGCGAGGAGACCGAGCGTGCCGTCGAGGCCCGCCGCGCGGAGGCCGCCGAGGAGCTGACCCGGCTTCAGACCGAGGCCGAGCAGCGGCTCGCCGCCGCCGAGCAGGCGCTCAGCGACGCCCGCGAGGAGGCCGCGCGCATCCGCCGCGAGGCCGCCGAGGACACCGACCGGCTGCGCACCGAGGCCGCCGAGCGGATCCGCACCCTGCGGCAGCAGGCCGAGGAGGAGGCCGACCGGCTGCGCACCGAGGCCGCGTCGGACGCGTCCGCGTCCCGGGCCGAGGGCGAGGCCGTCGCCGTACGCCTCAGGTCGGAGGCCGCGGCCGAGGCCGAGCGGCTGAAGTCGGAGGCGCAGGACACCGCCGACCGGGTACGGGCCGAGGCGCAGGCCGCTGCCGAGCGGCTGGCCACCGAGGCGTCCGAGACGCTGGCCGCCGCCCAGGAGGAGGCCGCCCGGCGCCGCCGCGAGGCCGAGGAACTCCTCGGTTCCGCGCGGCAGGAGGCCGACCAGGAGCGGGAGCGGGCCCGCGAGCAGAGCGAGGAGCTGCTGGCCTCCGCCCGTAAGCGGGTCGAGGACGCGCAGGCCGAGGCGGTGCGGCTGGTCGAGGAGGCCGACCGGCGCGCCACCGAGATGGTCTCCGCCGCCGAGCAGCACGCCCAGCAGGTGCGCGACTCCGTGGCCGGGCTGCACGAGCAGGCCCAGGAGGAGATCGCCGGGCTGCGCAGCGCCGCCGAGCACGCGGCGGACCGTACCCGCCGGGAGGCCCAGGAGGAGGCGGACCGGGTCCGCTCCGACGCCTACGCCGAGCGGGAGCGGGCCGGCGAGGACGCGGGCCGCGTCCGGCGCGAGGCCCACGAGGAGGCCGAGGCCGCCAAGTCCCTCGCCGAGCGCACGATGGCGGAGGCGATCGCCGAGGCGGAGCGGCTGCGGTCGGACGCCGCCGAGCACGCCCAGCGGATCCGTACCGAGGCGTCGGACAAGATCGCCGAGGCCGACCAGGCCGCAGCGCGCACCCGTGCGGACGCCCGCGAGGACGCCAACCGGATCCGCTCGGACGCGGCGACGCAGGCCGACACCCTCATCACCGAGGCACGCAACGAGGCGGAGCGGCTGCAGTCGGAGACGGTCGCGGAGGCCGACCGGGTCCGGGCCGAGGCGCTCGCCAAGGCCGAGAAGCTGGTCGGCGACGCCACGTCGGACGCGGAGCGGCTGCGCGCCGAGGCCGCCGAGACGATCGGTGCCGCACAGCAGCACGCGGAGCGGATCCGCAGCGAGTCCCAGCGGGTCAAGGCCGAGGCCGCGTCGGAGGCCGAGCGGCTGGTCTCCTCCGCGCGCGAGGAGGCCGAGCGCACCCTCGACGAGGCCCGCAAGGACGCCAACAAGCGGCGCTCGGAGGCGGCCGAGCAGGTCGACAAGCTCATCACCGAGACCACGGCCGAGGCGGACAAGCTGCTGACGGAGGCGCAGCAGCAGGCGCACAAGACGACCGCGGACGCGGAGGCGCAGGCCGACACCATGGTGGGCGCCGCCCGCAAGGAGGCCGACCGCCTGGTCTCCGAGGCGACCGTCGAGGGCAACTCCATGGTGGAGAAGGCCCGTACGGACGCGGACGAGCTGCTCGTCGGCGCCCGGCGGGACGCCACCCAGATCAGGGAGCGCGCGGAGGAGTTGCGCGACCGCATCACGACCGAGATCGAGAACCTGCACGAGCGGGCCCGCCGTGAGGCCGCCGAGACGATGAAGTCGACCGGCGACCGCTGCGACGCCCTCATCAAGGCCGCCGAGGAGCAGCTGGCCAAGGCGCAGGCGAAGGCCAAGGAGATCGTCTCGGAGGCCAACTCCGAGGCGGGCAAGGTCCGTATCGCCGCCGTCAAGAAGGCCGAGGGGCTGCTGAAGGAGGCCGAGCAGAAGCGGTCCACGCTGATCAAGGAGGCCGAGGAGCTCAGGGCCGAGGCGATCCGCGAGGCCAAGCGCACGGTCGAGGAGGGCAAGCGCGAGCTGGAGGTCCTGGTCCGGCGCCGCGAGGACATCAACGCCGAGATCTCCCGCGTCCAGGACGTCCTGGAGGCGCTGGAGTCCTTCGAGGCGCCGTCGGCGGGCAAGGACGGCGGGGTCAAGGCCGGTGCGACGGTGGGCGCCCCCCGATCGGGTGGCAAGTCGCCGGACAGCTAGCCAAGAGACCGGACTCCGGTGTTTTCTGGGGCCTTTGACCAGATCTTTGGCAAGCAGTCCTGAGGTTAGCCACCCAAAAGGGGTGTCATTCTCCAGATCAAACACGCATCCGCTCGATGACACACCGCTTCGGCCCCTAGGATTCCACCTATCACCTCACCGGTCTCATTCGACAGGAACCCCATGAGCGACACTTCCCCCTACGGCTTCGAGCTTGTGCGGCGTGGGTACGACCGCGCTCAGGTGGACGAACGGATCTCCAAGCTCGTCTCCGACCGTGACAGCGCTCTCGCCCGCATCACCGCTCTGGAAAAGCGCATCGAGGAGCTCCACCTCGAGACGCAGAACGCCCAGGCCGCCGTGACCGACGCAGAGCCGTCGTACGCGGGTCTCGGCGCGCGTGTCGAGAAGATCCTCCGCCTCGCCGAGGAAGAGGCCAAGGATCTGCGCGAGGAGGCCCGCCGCGCCGCCGAGCAGCACCGCGAGCTCGCCGAGTCGGCGGCCCAGCAGGTCCGCAACGACGCAGAATCGTTCGCTGCGGAGCGCAAGGCCAAGGCCGAGGACGAAGGCGTCCGGATCGTCGAGAAGGCCAAGAGCGACGCCTCTCAGCTGCGTGCCGAGGCGCAGAAGGACGCGCAGTCCAAGCGCGAGGAGGCGGACGCCCTCTTCGAGGAGACCCGCGCCAAGGCCGCGCAGGCCGCCGCCGACTTCGAGACGAACCTCGCCAAGCGCCGCGAGCAGTCCGAGCGTGACCTGGCGTCCCGTCAGGCCAAGGCCGAGAAGCGCCTCGCCGAGATCGAGCACCGCGCCGAGCAGCTGCGCCTGGAGGCCGAGAAGCTGCGCACCGACGCCGAGCGCCGCGCCCGCCAGACGGTGGAGACGGCCCAGCGCCAGGCCGAGGACATCGTGGCCGACGCCAACGCCAAGGCCGACCGCATCCGTTCGGAATCGGAGCGCGAGCTCGCGGCCCTCACCAACCGCCGCGACAGCATCAACGCCCAGCTGACGAACGTCCGCGAGATGCTGGCGACCCTCACCGGTGCCGCGGTTGCCGCCGCGGGCACGCCGGCCGAGGACGAGCCGATCTCCCGCGGGGTGCCGGCTCAGCAGACCCGGTAACCGGTAGCAGCAGAGCAGCATCAGAGGCCCGCACCGTCTCCCCCGAGGGTGCGGGCCTTTGGCGTACTCGCTGCCCGGCGGCGTTGACGGCTGTTGCCACCCTCGTCGGCCTCCGTTTGCCCGGTGGGGTGGCAGTCGCCGAAACCCGGCCCTAGCGTGGGCGCATGATTGAGCTCGAGGGGCTGACCAAGCGGTACGGCGAGAAGGTGGCGGTCAACAACCTCACCTTCACCGTCAGACCGGGCATGGTCACGGGGTTCCTCGGGCCCAACGGCGCCGGCAAGTCGACCACGATGCGGATGATCCTCGGGCTCGACCGCCCCACCGCCGGCGACGTCCGTATCGACGGCAAGCACTACGACCAGCTCAAGGACCCGCTGACGTACATCGGCGCCCTGCTGGAGGCCAAGGCCTGGCACGGGGGGCGCAGTGCCTACAACCATCTGCTGTGCCTCGCGCAGAGCAACGGCATTCCGAGGCGCCGGGTGCGCGAGGTGCTGGAGACGGTCGGGCTCACCGCGGTCGCCCGGAAGAAGACCAAGGGCTTCTCGATGGGCATGGGACAGCGGCTCGGCATCGCGGGCGCGCTGCTCGGCGACCCGCAGATCCTGATGTTCGACGAGCCGGTCAACGGGCTCGACCCCGAGGGCATCCACTGGATCCGCAACCTGATGAAATCCCTTGCCGCACAGGGCCGTACCGTCTTCGTCTCCTCGCACCTGATGAGCGAGATGGCGCTGACCGCCGATCACCTCGTCGTCATCGGACAGGGCAGGCTGCTCGCCGACACGACCATGGCCGACTTCATCGAGCGGAACTCGAAATCGTACGTCCGGATCCGCACCCCGCAGCGGGAGCGGCTGCTCGACGTGCTGCACACCGCCGGGATCACGGCGGTGGAGGCGGGCAACGGCACGCTCGAGGTCGACGGCGGCAAGGCGGAGCAGATCGGGGAGCTGGCGGCGCGGCACGGGGTCGTGCTGCACGAGCTGAGCCCGCAACAGGCCTCACTGGAGGAAGCGTTCATGCAGCTGACCGCCGAGTCGGTGGAGTACCACGCGCACTCGGCGGCGCCGCCCGGGGAGCCTCAGCGTCAGTGGGGCGAAGACTGGAGGAGGAGCTGAACATGGCAGCCGCTCAGGTCATCCGCTCCGAATGGACCAAGATCCGGTCCGTCGCCTCCACCGTGTGGACGCTCTCCCTCGCCGTGGTGGTCACCATCGCCCTCGGCATGCTGATCTCGGGCCTGTCGGCGAACGAGTTCGACAACATGAGCGAGCGGGACAGGCTCTCCTTCGATCCGACCTTCATCAGCTTCGCCGGGATGAGCCTCGGTCAGCTCGCGATGATCGTGTTCGGGGTGCTCGTCGTCTCGAACGAGTACAGCACCGGCATGATCCGCAGCTCGCTGGCGGCCGTACCGCAGCGCGGCACCTTCCTGTTCAGCAAGATCGCGGTGGCGACCGGCCTCGCGCTGGTCGTCGGCCTGGCCACCAGCTTCGTCACGTTCTTCCTCGGGCAGGCGATGCTCGGCGAGCACAAGGCGGAGATCGGCGACCCGGGTGTGCTGCGCGCGGTGATCGGCGGCGGGCTCTACATGACCCTCATCGCGATGTTCTCCATGGGCGTCGCCGCGATGCTGCGCTCACCGATGCTGTCGCTGGGCATCCTGATGCCGTTCTTCTTCCTGGTCTCCAACATCCTCGGCAATGTCTCGGCCACCGAGAAGATCGGCCGCTATCTGCCCGACCAGGCCGGCAGCAAGATCATGCAGGTGGTCACGCCGGTCGACGACGACACACCGTACGGTCCCTGGGGCGGGCTCGGCATCATGGCTCTGTGGGTGCTCGCGGCGATCGCCGGCGGCTACGCCACGCTCAGGAAACGGGACGCGTAGCGAGGGGCGGGGCGTGCGAGCAGCGCGGGGTCGGCGGTACGAGGTTTTACCGGCCCTTGAGTGGAACCGTCAGCGCCTCGATATCCTCCTAACCCTTACGGGGGCGTGTGCCCCGCTGTCCTGATCCTTTCGATGGGTGCGGAGCATGATCGAAGCAGTCGGCCTGACCAAGCGCTACGGCGACAAGACCGCTGTGTACAACCTGTCCTTCCAGGTGCGGCCCGGTGCTGTCACCGGCTTCCTGGGGCCCAACGGCTCGGGCAAGTCGACGACGATGCGCATGATCCTCGGCCTGGACAACCCGACCGCGGGGAACGTCACCATCGGCGGCTACCCGTACCGCAAGCTGCCCAACGCCCCCCGCCAGGTCGGCGCCCTGCTGGACGCCAAGGCCGTGCACGGCGGCCGGGCGGCACGCAACCACCTGCTGAGCCTCGCCCAGCTGTCCGGCATCCCGGCCCGCCGGGTGGACGAGGTGCTGGGCGTGGTCGGTCTCCAGGACGTGGCCGGGAAGCGCTCCAAGGGCTTCTCGCTCGGCATGGGCCAGCGCCTCGGCATCGCCGCCGCGCTGCTCGGCGACCCCCAGGTGCTGCTGTTCGACGAGCCGGTCAACGGCCTCGACCCCGAGGGCATCCTCTGGGTGCGCAACCTGATGAAGTCGCTGGCGGCCGAGGGCCGGACCGTCTTCGTCTCCTCGCACCTCATGAGCGAGATGGCGCTGACCGCCGACCACCTGATCGTCATCGGGCGCGGGCAGCTGCTCGCCGACATGAGCGTCAAGGACTTCATCGCGGCGAACTCGGCCGGCTTCGCCCGGGTGCGTACGCCCGACACCGAGCCGCAGCTGCGCGAGAAGCTGGCCGGCGCGCTCACCGAGGCGGGCGGCCATGTGCTGCCCGAGCAGGACGGCGCGCTGCGGGTGACCGGGCTGCCGCTCCCCCGCATCAGCGACATCGCGCACGACACCGACGTACGGCTGTGGGAGCTGTCGCCGCACCAGGCCTCGTTGGAGGAGGCGTACATGCGGATGACGCAGGGCGCGGTCGACTACCGCTCGACCATCGACCAGAAGGCAGGGCTCCAGCAGCCGCTGCCCCCGGGCGCGCAGCCGCCCATGCCGGTTCCGGGCCAGGGCCAGCCGGGCTGGTACGCCCCGCCGCCGCCCCAGCAGGGCGGGCAGCCCTTCGCCCCGCCGCAGGGCGCGCCGGGCCAGGCGCCCGCCGGGCCGTACGGCGCTCCCGGGGCACCCGGTGCGGATACGGCCAACCCGTACGCCCAGCAGGCGCCCCAGCCGCCTCAGGCGCCGCCCGGCCCGGCCCCGGGGCAGCCCGCCGGTCAGCAGGCCGCCGCCCCGCCCGCGCCCCAGCAGGCGCCCGCACAGCCGCCCGTGTCCGCCCCCACGCAGACCGACGCACCCTCCACCCCTGCCGCCCTGACCAAGCCCGAGGACGCCCGATGAGCACGCCCCAGCCCCCGATGCCGCAGACCGCCGCACCGAACTGGCAGGCGGCGCCCGGCTCGTCGTACTCCACCTACACCTCGCCGATCCCCGTCGTGCGCACGCACCTCGGGCACGCGCTCGCCTCGGAGTGGACGAAGATCCGCTCGGTGCGCTCCACGATGTGGACGCTCGGCGTGTTCGTGCTGCTCGTCGTCGGCATCGGCCTGGCGGCCGCCGCGCTGGTCTCCGCCAACTCGTCCGAGGGCAGCCTGGCCGGCGAGAACCCCCTGGGCCTCGGCTTCTTCGGACTGCTCCTGGGCAGCATGGCCATCATCACGCTCGGCGTGCTGACGACCGCCTCGGAGTACGGCACCGGCATGATCCGCACCACGATGACCGCCTGCCCGACCCGCGGCCGGGTGCTGGCGGCGAAGGCGATCGTGTTCTTCACGGTCGCGTTCGTGATCACGCTGGCATCGGTCCTCGTCGTCGCCCTCGCCGATGTGGCCATGCTGGACAGCGCCGGAGCCCGGGAGCCGTCCGGCTCGGAGTGGCTCAAGGGCACCGTCGGCATCTCGCTCTACATGGCGCTGCTCGGACTGCTCTCGCTCGTCGTCGGCTCGATGCTGCGGCACTCGGCGGGCGCCATCACCATCATGATCGGTGTCGTGCTGGCCCCGCTGGTCATCGCGCTGTTCATGTTCTCGGAGTCGCTGAACGACCTGCGCCAGGCCCTGGTCGAGTACTCGATCCCGAACCAGCTCGGCGTCTTCTACGACAACTCCCTCTCCGAATCCGGCCCGTCCGGATGGGACCCGCTGTGGATCATGCTCGGCGTGACGGCCGCCGCGTTCGCCGGGGCGTACGCGCTGCTGGAGAAGCGGGACGTGTGAGCCGTCCGCCGCGTGACCGCGGCTAGAACTTCGGCGCGTTCCGGGACCGCTGCACCCGCGTGGTGCGGCGGTCCTTCGCGTTCCAGCACGCCTTGTGCCAGTGGCGGCGGTCGTCGACGCCCGCGTGGTCCGGCCAGGCGACGACGTGCGGGACGCCGTCCGGGATCAGCTGGTCGCAGCCCGGGCAGCGGTACGCCTTGCCCTGCGTGCTGGCCCCCGCCACATGCCGTACGTTCCAGTCCTCGCCCCGCCAGCTCTCCGAGGACTGCCAGCCGCCGTAGCGACCGGAACGGTCGTCATCGGCGCCGCGTCCGAACGAGGCAGCTCCTTTGGGGCCGTTGGGCCGGTTGCGACGCGGGGACACGGAACACCTCACGGGGCTATACAGGATGCACGGGTCATGCCCAGCCTACGCGGCGCGGACCGGGGTATTCGTACGGGACCAACCCCCACAAGTCCCTCACCCCGCGGATCCATTCTGCAGACAATCCGCAAATCCCTTCGCCAAGCCGTGTCCTCGGCACGTGTCAGACGGTTATGCCGGGTGGGGGAGCTCCGCGTCGGAGCCAAGGAAGCAGGAAATAGCGATGCGCGTAGGAAGTTTCGTGTTGGCGGCCCGGTTCCCGGGTCAGGGCGACGGGGAGGCGCTGCACCGCGCGGTCCGCTCCGCCGAGGTCGCCGAGGAAGCGGGGCTCGACACGGTCTGGCTGGCCGAGCACCACTTCGTGCCGTACGGCACCTGTCCGTCCGCGGTCACCCTGGCCGCGTTACTGCTCGGCCGCACCCGGCGACTGAGGGTCGGCACGGCGGTCAGCGTGCTGCCCACCGCCCACCCGGTGGCCCTCGGCGAGCAGGCCGCGCTGCTGCACATCACCTCGGGCGGGCGGTTCTCGCTGGGTGTGGGCCGCGGCGGCCCCTGGGTCGACCTGGAGGTGTTCGGCTCGGGTCTGAAGGCGTACGAGGAGGGGTTCCCGGAATCACTCGATCTGCTGCTGCGCTGGCTGCGGGAACCCTCCGTCGCGGCCGCCGGCGAGCGGTTCGGCTTCCGCGAGGTCCCCGTCGTACCGAGGCCCTCGGAGTGCCTCACGGACGTCGAGGGGCCCGAGGTCGTCGTCGCGTGCACATCGCCCCGGAGCGTGCGCCTCGCGGCCGAGCGCGGGCTGCCGATGCTGCTGGGGATGCACGTGGGCGACGAGGAGAAGGCCGAGATGGTCGCCCTGTGGCGGGAGTACGCCCGCGCGGCCGGGCGGCCCGCCGAGGAGATTCTCGACGCGGCCCATGTCTCGGCCGGCGTCTGCCAGATCGCGGACCGGCGCACGGACGCGGTGGAGACCCTGACGAAGGCGATGCCGGGCTGGCTCCGGCAGGGCCTGGAGGCCCATGTGACGGTGGACGGCCGCCATCGCGTGATGCGCGACCCGCTGGCCTACACCGAACTGCTCTGCGGACTGCACCCGGTGGGCACCCCGCGCCTGTGCGCCGACCGCCTGGCGGCGACCAGCGAACGGACCGGCATCTCCCGCTTCGCCCTGCTCGTCGAGGGCTCGGGCGACCTGGCGGCGACCGAGGAGAACGTACGACGGCTGGGCGCCGAAGTGCTGCCGCACCTCGGCTGAAGGTCCCCTGCTGTGCCTGTGCGTACCGAACGGACCGGTCCGCCAGGGGGCTTGCCGCCCCGGTACTGAATGCACCTCCCGCGTACGGAGCGGCAAGCAAGCGGCTGCCTGCGTCAGCAGTCCCTGAATTCCGGAGACTGGTTCAGCAGCTGGCTGCGGACCGAGGTGAAGCGGGCAAGCGTCTCGTCGACCGAGGCGTCGAGCGGGAACACCGCCACCCGGTGGCAGTTCTGGAAGGCCAGTCGCACCCCGAAGTGCCGCTGCAGCGCGCCGCGTATCGCGTCACTCGCAAGCGCACGCAGCAGCTGGCCACGTGCCTGCTCGTCCGGCGGGGGCGTCTGGTTGTCGGCGAACGAGCCGCCGTCGACCTTCAGCTGGGCCACCAGGGAGCTGATCATCTCCCATGCGTAGGGCAGGGAGGTCCGGACGCAGTCGACGAAGGCTGCTTCGTCGACCTCGCCTCGCTCGGCCTGTTCGAGTAGGGCCGGTGAGACGTCGAGCGACATGGGTTCTCCTCTCGCACCCCCGAAGAGCAGGGGTTGCCTGACAGATAAGGGAGTTCGCGATATCGAACACTCTGCGTACACGCCTCGCGACCTCCCGTTTAATACGGTAGGCAACAGACGGTGACGGCACCAGGAGATTGCGTACATGGGAGGTCCCCGTTAGGCCCACAATCGGCCAGAAATGAACAGGGGCAGTCCGGGGTCATACGGACTCCCCCGGGGCGAATCGCGTCCACCCGGGCCCGTCGAGTAGCGTTGCCGACCATGCGTCTCGTCATTGCCCGATGCTCCGTCGACTACGCGGGCCGGCTCACCGCCCACCTGCCCTCGGCGCCCCGTCTGATCCTGGTCAAGGCGGACGGCAGCGTCTCGATCCACGCGGACGACCGGGCCTACAAGCCCCTGAACTGGATGTCGCCGCCGTGCACCCTGAAGGAGGGGGACGGCGAGCAGAAGGACGTCTGGACGGTCACCAACAAAGCGGGCGAGAAGCTGATCATCACGATGGAGGAGATCCTCCACGACTCCTCGCACGAACTCGGCGTGGACCCCGGCCTGATCAAGGACGGCGTGGAAGCGCACCTCCAGGAACTCCTCGCCGACCGCATCGAAACGCTCGGCGAGGGCTACACGCTCATCCGCCGCGAGTACATGACGGCGATCGGGCCGGTGGACATCCTGTGCCGGGACGCCGAGGGCCGGACGGTCGCGGTCGAGATCAAGCGCCGGGGCGAGATCGACGGCGTGGAGCAACTCACGCGCTACCTGGAGCTGTTGAACCGCGATCCCCATCTCGCGCCGGTCCGCGGCATCTTCGCGGCCCAGGAGATCAAGCCGCAGGCGCGGGTCCTCGCCACGGACCGGGGTATCGGGTGCCAGGTGCTGGACTACGACGCGATGCGCGGTATCGAGGACGACAAGCTGCGGTTGTTCTGACCTGCGGTTGTCAGCACGTCTGGGCGGTTGTACGCGGTTCTACGACAGTGAGGGCCGGGTCCGAAGGGTGGACCCGGCCCTCTTGTGTGGAGCGGTGTGCGGAGCGGTGCGTCAGATCACGGCGTCCGAGCTGCTCGGTGAGCCTGCCCCGCTCGTCTCCGGTGCGCTGGCCGAGGTGCTCGCGGGGGCGCTGGAGGCGGGGCCGCTGGCCGAGTCCGAGGTCGTCGGTTCCGTTGTCGGCGGCTCCGTCGGCGTGGGCGGCGTGCTCTCGGTCGGCGTGGGCGTGGGCGACGGCGAGGTCGGTCGAGTCGTCGGACTCGTCGGCGGCCTGGACGTGGTCGGCGGCCTCGTCGTCGACGACGGCGGCTTCGTCGGAGAAGTCGTCGTACCGCCACCGGAACCCTGCGTGCCACTGGGGTCGTCCGACGGCCTCGCCGACTCCGTGGGCGTCGGGTCGTCCGACGTGCCCAGGGTGCCGTCGGGCCCCGGATCCGTGGGCCGGCTCGTGGCCGTACCCGTGTCGCCGGAGTTCTTCCCGTCGTCGCCCTCCGCCTTGTCGGCGCCGAGGCTGTCGTCGCCGATGCCCTGGCTCGCGGACGGGTTGACGCCGACCTGGGTGGACGGGTCGCCCGGATCGTTGTCGGAGGTCGCCCCGAGGGTCACCACCGTGCCGAGCACGGCGACGAGCAGCGCGCCCGCGCCGGCCGCGACCAGGTTGCGCCGCGCGAAGTTCCGGACGCCGCCGCGGCCCTTGTGCGAGGCCGCCGTGGACGACGACGAGGATGCTTGGTGGGTGACCAGCGTCGTGTTGTCCCCGCCCGGCGGGAAGGCGGTCGGCACACCTCCGGGCGGCGACTGCGACTCCTCGTACCGCGCGCCGGACACCTCCTCCCCCGCCGTGGCGGGGGAGGCGGCCACCCCGGGCGTCGTACCGGAGCGGTCCGAGACGAGCGCGAGGGCACGGCGTCCCGCCACCGTGCCGCGCTTGTCGGCGAGGGCGCCGCGCAGCCCGATGGAGGTCTCCAGCTCGGTACGGGCCCGGTCCAGCCGGCCGCCGCAGAGCGCGAGGACGCCCAACTCGTGGTGGAAGTAGGCCTGCTCGGTGACGTCACCGGCCAGCCGGGCGGCCTCGGCGCCCGCCCGCAGCGCCCGCTCCCAGGCGCTCCAGTGCAGCCCCGCGGCGAACGCGGGCGCGGCCGTACGGGCCAGCTGCACGGTCGGGCTCTCCTCGCCCTCGGCGGGCGGCGTCGTACCCGGCACGAGCACGCCCAGCGCGGCGAGCACGGCGTCCGCCTCGGCGCACACGCGCTCCGGTGTGACCGAGGGGTGCCCGGCCCACCAGGTGTAGTGCCGGGCGGCGCTGAGGGCGCTGTCCTGCACGTCCTCGGCGTATCCGGCGGCCTCCAGCTGGGCCTGGACGCCGGCGGCGAGCCGGTAGCGGGAGCCGACGGGTGAGACGAGCCCGCAGTCGGCGAGCTCGCCCAGCGCGGCGTCCGCGTGGGTGTCGCCGACCAGCGCGGGCAGATGCGCCTGGTGCGGCACCTCGCCGCCGAGCGCGACGGCGAACTTCAGGGTGGCGCGGGCCGAGGCGCTGAGCCGTGAGGCGAGCAGCGGGGCGGGCCCGGCGGCCTCGCCGAGCGACGGCAGAGGCACCTCCTCGCCGCCGGACTCGCTACCGGCCGGTACGTCGAAGGACTCGTCGGCCGGCGGCGCGTCCTCGAAGACCCCGTACTCGTCGACGGCGTCCGCCCCGGCCCGCAGCCGGTCCCGCTGCCGCAGCAGCGCCCCGGCCTGGACGAACCGCAGGGGCAGGCCCTCCGACTCGAACCACAGGTCGCCCGCCCAGTTCGACTCGTCCTCGGTGAGGACGCGGCCGACCTGACGCTCCAGGAGCTCCACGCTGTCGGCGCGGTCGAGACCGGCGAGGACGACGTCCTCGATGCCGGAATCGGCGGACGGCGCGGGTACGTCGGGGGTGGCGCCGATCAGGAAGGCGCACTCGGGGGTCGCGTCCAGCAGTTCGTCGAGCGCGGCGCCGCCGAACTCGATGTCGTCCAGGACGACGACGGCGCCGATCTCCCGGACGAAGGAGAGCAGTTCGTCCTGATCCGGGCGGTGCAGGGGCGCGCTGTGGACGGCGTAGAAGAGGTCGTACAGCAGGTCCTCGGGCGTGCGGTGGAAGCCGGTGAGGCGGACCACGCCGTCGGGGGCCAGGTCGGTGCAGTCCTCGGCGACGAGGTCGAGGAGGCTGGTGCGGCCGGCGCCCGGGGAGCCGACCAGGCGTACGGAGCGGCCGCGGGCGAGCATCCGTACCAGTTGCTCGCGCTCCTCCTGGCGGGCCAGCAGGGGCTGCGCGGGGCGGGTCGGGCCGGGCGGGACCGGCGGCCTGGCGGCGCGGTCGGCCTCGGCACGCTCGGCCGGGCTCAGCTTCTGCGGCCGCGCGGGACGCTCCCCCGGCGGGCAGACCTCGATCTCGCTGCCGTCGACGGGGTTGACGGTGAGCAGGTGGTCGCCCGAGACCAGTTGCACCGTGCGGGCGAGTGCGGGCGAGTGCTGTCCGAAGTCGGGTGTGAGGGGATCCCTGGGCGGGCGCTGGCGCGACGACTGGCCGCCGGCGTCATGGCCGTACTCCTCGGGTCCCCGGTTGTTCGGGTCCATAGGTTCTAGCCCCCCAAAAGCGTCGTGTGCTGAGGTTCCTGTCTCCGGTGACAGGACCCGGGCCCCTCCCGGCCTTTGCACACCGCGCTGTCGCTTCTGGTCCGGGCCCGCTCGAAGGGGTGTGACTAGTCGGCGGGCAGCCGAACCCTAAACCTTCGCACAGTATCTACGACAGGTCGGGGTACCGCGCCGCCCGAGACGTCACAGTCTCATGAGGATTGCGTGCGACGTGCGCTTCGCAGCCGGAACGCCCGACTGTCCCGCCCCACCCGTGCCGGGTGTCACACCCGGGGCAGTGACTCCACCCCGATGCCGCCTTCGATCGCCAGGATCCGGTGCAGCCGGGTGGCCACCAGCAGGCGCTGCATCTGCGGCGGTACGCCGCGCAGCACCAGGCGCCGGCCGCAGCGGCCGGCCCGCCGGTGGGCCCCCATGATCACCCCGAGTCCGGTGGCGTCCCAGGAGTCCAGCTCGGACAGGTCCAGCACCAGATCGCCGACTCCGTCGTCGACGGCCGAGTGCAGGACCGTACGGGCGTCCGCCGCGCTGCGGACGTCGAGGACGCCCCCGACGACCAGTTCGGCGTGGTCGCCCCTGATGTGCATATGCGCTCCCCAAGCGTGCGTTCGTGCTCCGCGATGCTTTGTCAGTGCCTGTGCTTGCTATGAGTCTTCGCTGTGGCCGGTGATGCAACCTCTGACTGCGTTGAGCGGTCAGAGGTTGCCGTCTGTAAGCGAACCGATACCGAATTCACCCCATCGCGTGACACGCCCGGGGACTGTGCGGTTTTACGGATGCTCAGTAGCTGTAAAAGCCTTGCCCGCTCTTGCGGCCGATGTCACCCGCGTCCACCATCCGGCGCATCAGCTCCGGCGGGGCGAACTTCTCGTCCTGGGACTCGGTGTAGATGTTGCTGGTGGCGTGCAGCAGGATGTCGACGCCCGTGAGGTCGGCCGTCGCGAGCGGGCCCATGGCGTGACCGAAGCCCAGCTTGCAGGCGAGGTCGATGTCCTCGGCGGTGGCGACGCCCGACTCGTAAAGCTTGGTGGCCTCGACGACGAGCGCCGAGATCAGCCGGGTGGTGACGAAGCCGGCCACGTCCCGGTTGACGACGATGCAGGTCTTGCCGACGGACTCGGCGAACTCCCGCGCGGTGGCGAGGGTTTCGTCGCTCGTCTTGTACCCGCGGACCAGCTCGACGAGCTGCATCATGGGCACCGGCGAGAAGAAGTGGACGCCGACGACCCGCTCGGGGTGCTCCGTCGCCGCCGCGATCTTGGTGATCGGGATCGCGGAGGTGTTGGAGGCGAGCACGGTGTCCTCGCGCACGATCTTGTCGAGCGTGCGGAAGATCTCGTGCTTGACCTCGAGCTTCTCGAAGACGGCCTCGACGACGACGTCCGCGTCGGCGGCGGCGTCCAGGTCGGTGGTCGCGGTGATACGGGCGAGAGCGGCGTCGGCGTCGTGCGCCTCCAGCTTGCCCTTGCTGACGAACTTGTCGTACGACGCCTTGATGCCGTCGGTGCCACGCTTGAGCGCTTCGTCGGTGACGTCACGCAGGACCACGTCCCAGCCCGCCTGCGCGGAGACCTGGGCGATCCCGGAACCCATCAAGCCGGCGCCGATGACGGCAAGCTTCCGTGCCACTGTTGCGACTCCCCTTTGAAACGCCTTACACCCTGTTTAGGTTGCCTCTTCGGCGGACCTTAGCGCTCGTGAGGGACGGTGTGACCGGTTAGTAACGCGAGTCACGTCTCATCTGACGGACATCACACCGGCACGGGTCATTCCGCGCCTCGGACGGCGTAGTTGAGCACCTTCTCGCTCAACAGCTCCTCGATGTCGTCGAGAAGCACCAGCACCTCTCGTGACACTTCGCCCGGATTGCGCCCCTTGAGCATCTCGCGGCCGACGGTGACGAAGACCGTCTGATGGGTCCAGGAGATCTGACCGGCGATCAGACCCGGCAGCGGGTCGCCGTCGGGCGCTCCGGTCTCCTCGCGCAGGGTGGCTTCGAGGTGGTCGTGGATCTCCTGCTGGAGGCTCCACAGCCGGGAGCGCAGGGGCGGCGCCTCGTGGATGACGCGCATGAAGCGGTCGTAGCCCTCCATGAGACCGAGCCGGGGCGAGACCGCCTCCACCTCCGCGCGCAGTTCGCGCAGCACGGCCCGGGCGGCCGACTCGCCCTCGTCCCGGGCGCGCACCCAGCGCGACAACTTGAAGGGGCAGGGAGTGGTGGAGCGGATGCGGGTCACTCCCGTCAGCCGCCTCGCCCTGCTGCTCGGCCGGGTGCTGCGCGACGCCACGGTGTTCGTCTTCCAGGCGGTGCTGCTGGTGCTGGCGGCGGTGGTGATGGGGCTGCGCGCCCCGCTCACCGGGGTACTGATCGGCTTCGGGTTCGTCGGTCTGCTCACCGTGTCGCTGGCCTCGCTGTCGTACGCGGTGGCGATGAAGGTCCGCACCCCGCAGGAGTTCGGGCCCCTGATCAACGCCGTGAGCATGCCGTCCATGCTGCTGTCGGGCCTGATGCTCCCGATGACCCTCGGGCCGGCCTGGCTGGACGTCCTCTCCCACTTCATGCCGTTCCGCTATCTGGTGGACGCGATGCGGGACGCGTACGTGGGCTCGTACGGCTCGGCCCCCATGCTGTACGGCGTCCTGGTCGCCGTCGCTCTCACCGCACTGGCCGTGACGGTGGGCACACGGGTCTTCCGGACGGCCGGAGCGTAACTACGCTGGCCACATGGTCAATCTGACGCGCATCTACACCAGGACCGGCGACCAGGGCACCACCGCCCTCGGCGACATGAGCCGGGTCGCCAAGACCGATCTGCGGATCTCCGCGTACGCGGACGCCAACGAGGCGAACGCCGTGATCGGCACGGCGATCGCGCTGGGGAACCTGGACAAGGAGATCGTCAAGGTCCTCACCCGCGTGCAGAACGACCTGTTCGACGTGGGTGCGGACCTGTCGACGCCAGTGGTGGAGAACCCGGAGTTCCCGCCGCTGAGGGTCGAGCAGTTCTACATCGACAAGCTGGAGGCGGACTGCGACCGCTTCAACGAGCAGCTGGAGAAGCTGCGGTCCTTCATCCTGCCGGGCGGCACACCGGGAGCGGCCCTCCTCCACCAGGCCTGCACGGTCGTACGCCGCGCCGAGCGCTCCACGTGGGCGGCCCTTGAGGTCCACGGCGAGGTGATGAACCCGCTGACCGCGACCTACCTCAACCGGCTGTCGGACCTGCTGTTCATCCTGGCCCGCACGGCCAACAAGGACGTCGGCGATGTGCTCTGGGTGCCCGGCGGGGAGCGTTAGGGCAGCTTGGCGGGCTCCCGCTTCGGGAACAGCGTGTAGCTCCCGGCGATGACCACGTTGATGCCGATCACCCACAGCATGCGCTGCTGCCACGCCCGCAGCGAGTCGGTCTCGCCGTCGCCGCCGACGTACCAGACCGCGGCCTGGAGCAGGGCCATGGCGACCACCGCCGCGAGGATCCAGCGGCCCGCGACCCTCCATTCGTGGACGGCGCGGGCCGTGCCGTACTTCGGCGGCCGGACCGGCGGCGGACCGCCCGCGAAACGGTGGGCGACACGGGCGTCGGCCCACTTGATCGTGGAGTGGCCCAGGCCCACGGTGAAGCCGATGTAGACGGCGGCGAGGCCGTGCTTCCAGTCGGGCTCCGCGCCGTTCTTGAGATCGATCGCCGTGACGGTGAACAGCACGACCTCCAGCAGCGGTTCGCACAGCAGCAGCGCGAGACCCACCCGCGGCATCCGGAACACGTACCGGAAGGCCAGTCCCGCCGCGAGCAGCACCCAGAAGGCCACCTCGCACGCGACGATCAGTCCGACGATCACAACTCGCTCCTCTCGATCCTCCTTCCAGGCTCTCGTCGGGACCGGCGGGTTTCGTCGTCGGCGGTGACGAAGTGGCGGTACATCGAAAGATGCAGTCCAGGACCCTTCGCGAGCATCAAGCGGTGAGCGTCCGGCCCGTGTTGGATGGGGACATGGCCGTACGACTGCCCCGCCCGCACCGCTTCGACGTCTGCGTCGCCGTCGCCGGGCTGCTCTGCGGCATCCTGTTCTGGGCGCTCGGACTGAATCTGAACCCGGGCCGGGTTCTGCCGGGGGCCTGGGTGCTGCTGCCCCTCGTCGTGATGGCCTCGCTGGAACTGCTGCGCAGGACCAGACCCCAGCCCGCTGTCGTCCTCGGCACCGTCATGCTGGTCCTCGACCAGTTCACGGTCAGCAGCATCGCCACGATCACGATGTACACGGATCTCATGTACGCGGCCGCCCTGTACGGCACCCCCGCCGCCGCCCGCCGCCTGCCCATCAGCACGGGCCTGGTCACCGCGGGTGTGACGATCGGGTTCCTCGTCTGGTGGCGGGCGCCCGAGGCGCTGCTGATCGGATTCCTGACCGGTGTGGTCTCCTTCGCCCCGGCAGCGACCGGCGCGCTCGTCCGCTACCACCGCGATGCCGCCGAGACGGCCCGGCTACGGGCCGAGCAGACCGCGCTGCTCGCCGAGATGGACCGCACGCAGGCCGTCGGCGCCGAGCGGGCCCGGATGGCCCGCGAGCTGCACGACATGGTCGCCAACCATCTCTCCGCCATCGCCATCCACTCCACCGCCGCGCTCTCCCTCGACGACCCGCAGACCTCCCGGGACGCCCTTACCGTCATTCGGGAGAACAGCGTCGAGGGACTGTCCGAGATGCGCCGCCTGATCGGCATCCTGCGCGACAGCAGCGGTGACCTGGAACCTGCCGCCGCCCCGACGCTCGAAGGGCTCGGTTCCCTGGTCGAGGGCGCCCGCAACAACGGCCTGGACGTCACCCTCGACAGCGAGTACGGCAGGCTGCCCGCCCCCGTCGAGCTCGCCGCCTACCGCATCGTCCAGGAGTGCCTCACCAACGCCCTCAAGCACGCCTGCCCCGGCCGGGTCACCGTGGCCCTCGCCCAGCGGGACGGCTCCCTCACCGTCGCCGTGACCAGCCCCTTCGGCGACCGCGACGGGCCGCGCGCCCCCGGCTCGGGCGCCGGGCTGGTCGGGATGCGGGAGCGCGTCGCGCTGCTGGGCGGCGACTTCGAGGCCGGCCCCGCCCAGGACCCGGACTCGGGCGACGGCAAGATCTGGGTCGTACGCGCCACGCTCCCCGTG
This sequence comes from Streptomyces sp. NPDC107522, assembly GCF_055657525.1. Taxonomy (NCBI): domain Bacteria; kingdom Bacillati; phylum Actinomycetota; class Actinomycetes; order Kitasatosporales; family Streptomycetaceae; genus Streptomyces; species Streptomyces sp. NPDC107522. The sequence continues at coordinate 83,789 of NZ_JBVKAU010000003.1, forward strand.
ACCGAAGGAGACAGAGAATGATCCGCGTCCTGGTCGCCGAGGACCAGTCCGCCGTCCGCGCCGGGCTGGTCCTCATCCTGCGCAGCGCGCCCGACATCGAGGTGGTCGGCGAGGCGGCGGACGGCGAGCAGGCGGTCGCCATGGCCCGCGAGCTGCGGCCCGACCTGGTGCTGATGGACATTCAGATGCCGCGCCTGGACGGGGTCTCGGCGACCCGGCAGGTGGTCGCCGAGCGGCTGGCCGACGTCCTCGTGCTCACCACCTTCGACCTCGACGAGTACGTGTTCGGGGCGCTGCGGGCCGGGGCCGCGGGGTTCCTGCTGAAGAACACGGAGGCGAAGGACCTGATCGAGGCCGTGCGGACGGTGGCACGCGGGGAGGGCCTGATCGCCCCGGCCGTCACCCGGCGCCTGATCGCCGAGTTCGCCGCGAAGCCCGTGCGGGAGCCGACGGCCGACCCGTCCGTGCTGGACGCCCTCACGCGCCGCGAGCGCGAGGTGCTGTCCTGCCTCGGCGAAGGCCTGTCCAACGCCGACATCGCGACCCGGCTCGACATGGCCGAGGCGACGGTGAAGACGCACGTCAGCCGGTTGCTGGGGAAGCTGGAGCTGCGCAGCCGGGTCCAAGCGGCGGTTCTGGCGCAGGAGTTGGGGATCCAGGGGGCATGACAGAACCCTCAAAAGGGCTAGTGGTCCAGACCTATTGACCCGTGGTCCAGACCTTTCTATTCTCACCGCACCATGAGTGCGGCATGAGGCTCAGTCATGCCTGCCCCTGACTCCCCAACAAGGAGGCGCAGCATGCGCTTCAGACACAGAGCCGCGGCAGGGTTCGCGACCCTGTTGCTCCCGCTGGCCGGTCTCGTCGGCCTGGCGAGCCCCGCCGAGGCCGCGACGTCCGCCACCGCGACCTACACCAAGACCCAGGACTGGGGCTCCGGCTTCGAGGGCAAGTGGACGGTGAAGAACACCGGCACCACGAGCATCGGCTCCTGGACCGTCGAGTGGGACTTCCCCTCCGGCACGTCCGTCACCTCCGCCTGGGACGCCGACGTCACCTCGTCGGGCACCCACTGGACCGCCAGGAACAAGTCCTGGAACGGCACCCTCGCCCCCGGCGCCTCCGTCACCTTCGGCTTCAACGGCACCGGCTCCGGCTCCCCCGCGAACTGCAAGCTCAACGGCGGCAGCTGCGACGGCGGCAGCGTCCCCGGCGACAACCCGCCCTCCGCCCCCGGCACGCCCAGCGCCTCCGACATCACCAACACCTCGGTGAAGCTGACCTGGTCGGCCGCCACCGACGACAAGGGCGTCAAGAACTACGACGTCCTGCGCGACGGCACCAAGGTAGCCACGGTGACGACCACGTCGTACAACGACACCGGCCTGACCGCCGGCACCGACTACTCCTACACCGTCCAGGCCCGTGACACCGCCGACCAGACCGGCCCGGTCAGCGGCGCCCGCGCGGTGCGCACCACCGGCGGCACCACGGAACCGCCGCCGACCGGCGACAAGGTCAAGCTCGGCTACTTCACCGAGTGGGGCGTCTACGGCCGCAACTACCACGTAAAGAACCTGGTGACCTCGGGCTCCGCCTCGAAGATCACGCACATCAACTACGCGTTCGGCAACGTCAAGAACGGTCAGTGCACCGTCGACGACACCTACGCCGCCTACGACAAGGCCTACACCGCCGACCAGTCCGTCAGCGGCACCGCCGACACCTGGGACCAGCCGCTGCGCGGCAACTTCAACCAGCTGCGCCAGCTGAAGGCCAAGTACCCGCACATCAAGGTGCTGTACTCGTTCGGCGGCTGGACCTACTCCGGCGGCTTCGGCCAGGCCGCGGCCAACGCCGCAGCCTTCGCCAAGTCCTGCAAGGCCGTCGTGGAGGACCCGCGCTGGGCCGACGTCTTCGACGGCATCGACATCGACTGGGAGTACCCGAACGCCTGCGGCCTGACCTGTGACACCTCCGGCGCGGCGGCCTTCAAGAACCTCTCCCAGGCACTGCGTGCCGAGTTCGGCTCGAACTACCTGATCACCGCCGCCATCACCGCCGACGCCTCGTCCGGCGGCAAGATCGACGCGGCCGACTACGGCGGCGCCGCGCAGTACCTCGACTGGTACAACGTGATGACCTACGACTACTTCGGCGCCTGGGACAAGACCGGCCCGACCGCCCCGCACTCGCCGCTCACGTCGTACACCGGCATCCCGAAGGAGGGCTTCAACTCGGCGGCCGCGATCGCCAAGCTCAAGGCCAAGGGCGTCCCAGCGAGCAAGCTGCTGCTCGGCATCGGCTTCTACGGCCGCGGCTGGACCGGCGTCACCCAGTCCGCCCCCGGCGGCACCGCCACGGGTCCGGCGACCGGCACCTACGAGGCGGGCATCGAGGACTACAAGGTCCTCAAGACGTCCTGCCCGGCCACCGGCACGGTCGCGGGCACCGCGTACGCGCACTGCGGCAGCAACTGGTGGTCGTACGACACTCCCTCGACGATCGCCGGGAAGATGAGCTGGGCCAAGAACCAGGGGCTCGGCGGCGCGTTCTTCTGGGAGTTCAGCGGTGACAGCAGCAACGGCGAGCTGGTGAGCGCCATCAACAGCGGGCTGTCGTAAGGAGTTACCCGAAAGGGGTCACTGGCCCCTAGGCAACGTTGACGCGCTGACCGGGCGGGGCTGCTTCCAGCCACGCGAGGAAACCGGTCAGCGCGTCTTCGCTCATGGCGAGTTCCAGGCGCGTGCCCCGGTGCAGACAGACGAGGATGACGGCGTCGGAGAGCAGCGCCAGCTCCTCCTCGCCGTCCGGGACACGGCGGCCGGCCACCTCGATCGACGCGCGCTCCAGGATGCGGCGCGGGCGGTAGGCGTAGGAGAAGACGCGGTACCACTCGATGCGGTCGCCGTTGTAACGGGCGACGCCGTAGCTCCAGCCCTTGCCGCTGGGGTCGGGTTTCTCCGGCACGTCCCAGCGCAGGGAACAGTCGAAGGTGCCGCCGGAGCGCTGGATGAGCCTGCGGCGCAGGCCGAAGACGAACAGCCCCAGCACCACGAGGGCGACAACGATTCCGCACACAGTCAGAGCGAGGACCATCGACACCGACCTCCTCGTCTCCTAGGTAACGGAACGGAAAAAACTTCCATATCTGCCTCAGCCGCGACCGGCACCGGATTGCTCCGGTCCCAGCCGCGGCTGAGTGACGTCATCGCGTGCGCTCCCCCCGAGCCTAAAGGGCCCGGGCGGTACCCCCAGGGGTCAGCGCGCCGTCGCCGCCCGCAGTCGTACGTCCGCGCGACGCTCGGCGGCGGCGTCGCCCTCCGCCTTCGCGCGCTCGAGCTCGCGCTCCGCGCGCTGGACGTCGATCTCGTCCGACAGCTCGGCGATCTCGGCCAGCAGCGACAGCTTGTTGTCGGCGAACGAGATGAAACCGCCGTGCACCGCGGCGATGACGGTCCCACCGTCACTCGTACGGATGGTCACCGGGCCCGACTCCAGCACACCGAGCAGCGGCTGGTGACCGGGCATGACGCCGATGTCGCCGGACGTGGTGCGCGCGACGACCAGGGTGGCCTGGCCCGACCAGACCTCACGGTCGGCGGCGACCAGCGCGACGTGCAGCTCAGCAGCCAAGGTGGCTCCTCGGGTCACCACCCGGCGGTTGTGCCGGGTGTTGGTTACAAGTCTAGTAGGCGTGACGAGGGGGGCGGGACGTGCCCCGCCCCCCTCATCAAGAGCTCAATGGCTCACGAAGACCGGTGCGTCAGGAGACGCCCAGCTCCTTCGCGTTCTTCTTGAGGTCCTCGAGACCACCGCACATGAAGAACGCCTGCTCCGGGAAGTGGTCGAACTCACCGTCGCAGATCGCGTTGAACGCGGTGATCGACTCGTCCAGCGGCACGTCCGAGCCGTCCACACCGGTGAACTGCTTGGCGACGTGCGTGTTCTGGGACAGGAAGCGCTCGACGCGGCGGGCACGCTGGACGACCAGCTTGTCCTCCTCGCTGAGCTCGTCGATACCGAGGATCGCGATGATGTCCTGGAGGTCCTTGTACTTCTGCAGGATCCCCTTGACGCGCATCGCGGTGTTGTAGTGGTCCTGCGCGATGTAGCGCGGGTCCAGGATCCGGGACGTGGAGTCCAGCGGGTCCACGGCCGGGTAGATGCCCTTCTCGGAGATCGGACGGGACAGAACCGTCGTCGCGTCGAGGTGGGCGAAGGTGGTGGCCGGGGCCGGGTCGGTCAGGTCGTCCGCGGGGACGTAGATCGCCTGCATCGAGGTGATCGAGTGACCACGGGTCGAGGTGATGCGCTCCTGGAGGAGACCCATCTCGTCGGCCAGGTTCGGCTGGTAACCCACCGCGGAGGGCATACGGCCGAGCAGGGTCGACACCTCGGAACCGGCCTGCGTGAAGCGGAAGATGTTGTCGATGAAGAACAGCACGTCCTGCTTCTGCACATCGCGGAAGTACTCCGCCATGGTCAGACCGGCGAGGGCCACGCGCAGACGGGTGCCCGGGGGCTCGTCCATCTGACCGAAGACCAGCGCGGTCTTGTCGATGACGCCCGACTCGCTCATCTCGTCGATGAGGTCGTTGCCCTCACGGGTGCGCTCACCGACACCGGCGAACACCGACACACCGTCGTGGTTGTTGGCGACGCGGTAGATCATCTCCTGGATGAGCACCGTCTTGCCGACGCCGGCGCCGCCGAACAGACCGATCTTGCCGCCCTTGACGTACGGGGTCAGCAGGTCGATGACCTTGACGCCGGTCTCGAACATCTCGGTCTTCGACTCGAGCTCGTCGAAGTTCGGGGCCTTGCGGTGGATGGACCAGCGCTCGCCCTCGTACTGCTCGTCGACGTTCAGCACCTCACCGAGGGTGTTGAACACCTTGCCCTTGGTGAAGTCGCCGACCGGGACGGTGATGCCGTCGCCGGTGTCGGTGACCGGGGCCTGGCGGACCAGACCGTCGGTGGGCTGCATGGAGATGGTGCGGACCAGGCCGTCACCCAGGTGCTGGGCGACCTCCAGGGTCAGCGTCTTCTTCTCGCCGGCGTTGGCCGGGTCGGCCACCTCGACGTGAAGGGCGTTGTAGATGTCCGGCATCGCGTCGACGGGGAACTCCACGTCGACGACCGGGCCGATGACCCGGGCGACGCGGCCCGTAGCCGTCGCGGTCTCAACAGTGGTGGTCATTTATCGGTCACTCCCCGCGGTCGCGTCGGCCAGGGCGCTGGCGCCACCGACGATCTCGCTGATTTCCTGGGTGATTTCGGCCTGGCGGGCCGCGTTGGCAAGACGGGAGAGCGTGTTGATCAGCTCGCCCGCGTTGTCGGTGGCCGACTTCATCGCGCGCCGCGTGGCGGCGTGCTTGGAGGCGGCCGACTGGAGCAGCGCGTTGTAGATACGGCTTTCCACGTAGCGCGGCAGCAGGGCGTCGAGGACGTCCTCCGCCGACGGCTCGAAGTCGTACAGCGGAAGGATCTCGCCCTTGGTGTGCGACTCCTCCGCGACCTCTTCGAGGCTGAGCGGCAGCAGACGTGCATCCAGCGCCTGCTGGGTCATCATCGACACGAACTCGGTGTAGACGATGTGGAGCTCGTCCACGCCGCCCTCGGCCGTCGCCGTCTCGATGGCCTCGATCAGCGGGGCCGCGACCTTCTTGGCGTCCGCGTACGTGGGCTCGTCGGTGAAGCCGCTCCACGACTCCGCGATCTTGCGCTCACGGAAGTTGTAGTGGGCGACACCGCGCCGGCCGACGATGTAGACGTCGACCTGCTTGCCCTCGCGCTCCAGGCGCTCGGTCAGCTGCTCCGCCGCCTTGATGGCGTTGGAGTTGAAGGCGCCGGCAAGGCCACGGTCGCTCGTGAGGAGCAGCACCGCGGACCGCGTGACCGTGTCGGCCTGCGTGGTCAGCGGGTGCTTGGTGTTCGAGCCGGTGCCGACCGCCGTGACCGCGCGGGTGAGCTCGGTCGCGTACGGCGTGGAGGCCGCCACCTTGCGCTGCGCCTTGACGACGCGCGAGGCGGCGATCATCTCCATCGCCTTCGTGATCTTCTTGGTCGCGGTGACGGATCGGATGCGACGCTTGTAGACCCGGAGCTGGGCTCCCATGAGTCAGGTCCCTTCCTTACGTCACTTGGAGGCGCTGGTCGCCTTCGGGCCGGCCTCTTCGCCGAGCAGCTTGCCGTCCGAGGTCTCGAACTGCTTCTTGAACTCGGCGATGGCGTCGGCGACGGCGGTGAGCGTGTCGTCCGACATCTTGCCGCCCTCCTTGATGGAGGTCATGAGGCCCTGCTCCTTGCGGTGCAGGTACTCAAGCAGCTCCTTCTCGAAGCGGCGGATGTCGGCGACCGGCACGTCGTCCATCTTGCCGGTGGTGCCGGCCCAGACGGAGACGACCTGGTCCTCGGTGGACATCGGCTCGTACTGCGCCTGCTTCAGCAGTTCGACCATGCGCTGACCGCGCTCCAGCTGCGCCTTCGACGCGGCGTCCAGGTCGGAACCGAAGGCGGCGAACGCCTCCAGCTCACGGAACTGGGCGAGGTCCACGCGGAGACGACCCGAGACCTGCTTCATCGCCTTGTGCTGCGCGGAACCACCGACTCGGGAGACGGAGATACCGACGTTCAGCGCGGGGCGCTGACCGGCGTTGAACAGGTCCGACTCCAGGAAGCACTGGCCGTCGGTGATGGAGATGACGTTGGTCGGGATGAACGCCGAGACGTCGTTGGCCTTGGTCTCGACGATCGGCAGACCGGTCATCGAGCCGGCGCCCATGTCGTCGGAGAGCTTGGCGCAGCGCTCCAGCAGGCGGGAGTGCAGGTAGAAGACGTCACCCGGGTAGGCCTCACGGCCCGGCGGGCGGCGCAGCAGCAGGGACACGGCGCGGTAGGCGTCGGCCTGCTTCGAGAGGTCGTCGAAGATGATGAGGACGTGCTTGCCCTCGTACATCCACTGCTGACCGATGGCCGAACCGGTGTACGGCGCCAGGTACTTGAAGCCGGCCGGGTCGGACGCCGGGGCGGCGACGATGGTCGTGTACTCCAGCGCGCCGTTCTCCTCCAGCGCGCGGCGGACCGACGCGATGGTGGAGCCCTTCTGGCCGATGGCGACGTAGATGCAGCGGACCTGCTTGTTCGGGTCGCCGGTGCGCCAGTTGTCGCGCTGGTTGATGATCGTGTCGACGGCCAGGGCGGTCTTGCCGGTCTGGCGGTCACCGATGATCAGCTGACGCTGGCCACGGCCGATCGGGGTCATCGCGTCGACGGCCTTGTAGCCGGTCTCCATCGGCTCGTGCACCGACTTGCGCTGCATGACCGTGGGGGCCTGCAGCTCGAGGGCGCGGCGGCCGGACGTCTCGATCTCGCCGAGGCCGTCGATCGGGTTGCCGAGCGGGTCGACGACGCGGCCGAGGTAGCCCTCGCCCACCGCGACGGAGAGAACCTCACCGGTGCGCTGCACCGGCTGACCCTCCTCGATGCCGCTGAACTCACCGAGGACGATGGCACCGATCTCGCGCTCCTCGAGGTTGAGGGCGAGGCCGAGGGTGCCGTCCTCGAACTTCAGCAGTTCGTTGGCCATGGCCGAGGGCAGACCCTCGACCTTCGCGATGCCGTCGCCGGCAAGGGTGACCGTACCGACCTCCTCGCGCGAGGCCGCGTCCGGCTTGTACGACTGGACGAAGGTCTCCAGTGCGTCCCGGATCTCCTCCGGCCGGATCGTGAGCTCCGCCATCTGGGTTCCCTGCTCTCCTTGTTGGGCCCGAAGTTTCACTTTGGGGGTCTGGGGGCGACCCCCAGGAATCCTCTGCACGGCCCAACATGGGCCGTCGTAAGTACGTACTGCTATTAAGTTGCCGCTAGCTCGCCAGTCGGCGGCCGGCGTCCTCGATACGGTCCGCGAGGGAGCCGTTGATGACCTCGTCGCCGACCTGCACCCGGATACCGCCGACGACCTCGGGGTCCACGTCCAGGTTGAGGTGCATCTTGCGGCCGTAGAGCTTCGCGAGGGCGGCGCCCAGGCGCTGCTTCTGTACGTCGCTCAGCGGCACCGCCGAGGTGACGACGGCGACCATGCGGTCCCGGCGCTCGGCGGCGAGCTTGGACAGGGACTCCAGTCCCGACTCCAGGCTACGTCCACGCGGCGCGGTCACAAGACGCGTCACCAGACGCTCGGTGGTCGCCTTGGCCCGGCCGCCGAGCAGGCTGCCCAGCAGCTCGCTCTTGGCCGCCTTGGACGCGGCGCGGTTGGTCAGCGCGGAGCGCAGCTCGGTGCTCGAAGAGACGATCCGGCCGAACCGGAACAGCTCGTCCTCGACGTCGTCGAGCGTGCCCGCCTTCTGCGCGGCGGTGAGGTCGGCGGTGTCCGCCAGCTCCTCCAGCGCGTCCACCAGGTCGCGCGACTGCGACCAGCGGGAGCGCACCATGCCGGCCAGCAGATCGGCGGTCTCCCCGCCGACCTGGCCACCGAGCAGGCGCTGGGCCAGCTCGGCCTTGGCCTCACCGGCCTGCGCCGGGTCGGTCAGGACCCGACGCAGCGACACCTCGCGGTCGAGCAGCGCGGTGACGGCGGCCAGCTCGTCGGCGAGCTTGGCCGCGTCGACGGACGTGTTGTCCGTCAGCGCGTCGAGACGCTCACGTGCGGCTGCCAGGGCCTCGCGGCTCGCTCCGTTCATCGTCCGGCCTCGGCCTTCTCCTCGAGCTCGTCGAGGAAGCGGTCGATGACGCGGCTCTGCCGGGCGTGGTCCTCGAGGGACTCGCCGACGAGCTTGCCGGCCAGGTCGGTGGCGAGCTTGCCGACGTCCTGGCGCAGCGCGGACGCGGCGGCCTTGCGGTCGGCCTCGATCTGGGCGTGACCGGCGGCGACGATCTCCTCACGCTGCCGCTGGCCTTCCGCACGCATCTCGGCGATGAGCGCGGCGCCCTGCTCCTGCGCCTCCTGGCGCAGACGCGCGGCCTCGTGCCGGGCCTCGGCGAGCTGGGCCTTGTACTGCTCCAGAACGCTCTGGGCCTCGGTCTGAGCGGCCTCGGCCTTCTCGATACCGCCCTCGATGGCCTCGCGACGCTCGTCCAGAACCTTGTTGATGTTCGGGAGCAGCTTCTTGGCGAGGAAGCCGAAGACGATGACGAAGGCGAGCAGGCCAATGACGAGCTCAGGAATCGGCGGGATGAGAGGGTTCTCGGCCTCCCCCTCAGCCGCCAGGATGAGCAGCTGGCTCATGTCGTTGCCTTTCGTCTGGGTTGCTTGTCGTCAGCCTGAAGTGATCAGGAGCCGTAGACGAACGGCATAACCAGACCGATCAGGGCGAGCGCCTCACAGAAGGCGAAGCCGAGGATCTGGTTGGCGCGGATCAGACCGGCGGCCTCGGGCTGACGGGCCAGGGCCTGGGTGCCGTTACCGAAGATGATGCCGACGCCGACGCCGGGGCCGATGGCGGCGAGACCGTAGCCGATGGAGCCGAGGGCCTTCAGGTCACCGGAGACAGCGGCGAGAGTCTGGGACATGCCAGTTCTTCCTTCTCTTTCAAGGACCGGTGGGGGTTGGCCACCGGACGTCTGAGGGGGTTGTGAGTGGCGGGTGCTCAGTGGTGCTCGGCGAGCGCGCCCTGGATGAAGGTGCAGGTCAGGAGTACGAAGACGTACGCCTGAAGGGCCTGGACGAAGAGCTCGAAGGCCGTCATCACGATGACCATGATGAACGAGACACCCGCGTAGGCGATCCCGATGCCGTTGAGCAGGTACCAGCTGGCGATCGTGAAGAGGAGGAGCAGGGTGTGACCGGCGAACATGTTCGCGAAGAGTCGCACCGCGTGCGTGAAGGGACGGACGATCAGGTTCGAGAAGAACTCGATGACCATCGCCAGCGGAAGAACCGGGCCGAGCTCCTTGTTGTAGCCCGTGAAGTTCTTGAACGCACCGACGAAACCGTGCCGCTTGAAGGTCAGGGACACCCACAGGATGTAGACGATCCCTGCGAGCACTGCCGGGTAGGCAATGATCGACGTGACCGGGAACTGAGCGACCGGAACGATCGACCAGAGGTTCATCATCCAGATGAAGAAGAAGAGCGAGACGACGAGCGGTACGTACTTCTCGCCTTCCTTCTTGCCGATGGTCTCGTAGACGACGCCACGGCGGATGAAGTCGTAACCCGCCTCCGCGACCATCTGGAACTTGCCCGGGACGACCTTCGGCTTGCGGAAGGCGGCCCAGAAGAAGCCGATGACGATGATCGAGCCGAGCAGCGCCAGCAGCATCGTCTTGTTGAAGTAGACGGCGTCGTCCTGGTGGCCCCAGATGGGCTCGAACAGGAACGAGTGCAGGCCGGGAGCCGGGAAGCCACAGCCGTCGAAGATGTGGCAGTCGGTCTCGAAGGCGAGCACCTGCGTCGGGTCAGCACTCACCGCGGGCTCCTTCAGCGTGGCGCATGGGTACGGCAACCTCGTTGTGTCGGCGCGGCGTGCAGCCGCGGTTCGGCACTGGACTGGTGTTTCGAATGTGGGGGCGGCGGTTCGGCGTCGAGCCTCGCGATGGAACAGGCGTCAGCTCGGATGCCCGCGCCCGCAGTGCCGCAGTTGGCACCGGACGATAGCAGCTTGCCGAACGCGTCTTTATCCCGGCCCTACCCCTCACGACGACGGGCCCGTTTTCTCGGGCTTGCTGCCCTGAGCGGAGTCCGGTTCGACGTACAGGATCTTGGATTTCATATGGGCGACCGTCTGCGAGCCGATCCACGCGAGGGTGGTGGCGACGAGCGTGATCGCGAATGCCTTCGGGTTGAACAGCGACGTGTTCTTGAAAGCGGCGAGGAAAACGAACAGCAGCAGGATCTGCGCCGCGTAGAGCATCAGGCCCATCGCCTGGAACAGGTGCGGAAGCGATTTGGCAGTGCGCTGGAGCACAAGAAGGCCGATGCCCATGAACAGGATCGTCACCACGGCGGCCACGACGGCCCCGATCGCCCCCTCGCCGCCGGCAACCACGCCACTGACGACGGCGGCAATCGCGCCGACGGCGGCTGTGGGCACAGCGGCCTGAAGCAGGATCCGGGCGTCATTGGACGGCATGGCGGCAACTCCGCTTTCACAGGGGGCAGGGTGTCGTCATGGACGAGCGTAGTCCCGGGCTGAGAGAGAACCTCACGCCAATGGACCGTCGCACTGCGGCCCTTCGGCTCTATCCGGGGGGTTCTCGTGAACCGTATCACAAACTATTTGATGAGGTCTTTACCTGTCGGGTGTGCCAGCCGTCACACATGAGAGTGACAGTGCGCGTCTGTGCAGTTCCGCGGTCGACTTGTCTGGTATTGGGGCGCTTCGCACCCCCATCGCACTGCCACGGTTTGGCAATGCTCTAGTCAGATTCTTACCTTGACCGTGTCCTTACCAGCCGCGAACGGGCCCCGATCGCGGTCGCTCCGTTGACATGCGGGACCCCGGCGGCGACCGGCGTGCGCACCTCCTCCTCGGAGCAGGTCCCGGCCGGGGCGTCCGCCGGTGTCTCGGCGGACGCCGTCTGCGGCGTCGTGGCCGCGGGCTCGGCGACGACCCGGCCGCGGCGGTAGCGCGGCGGTACGAAGGCCTCGGCCCAGCGCGGGGCGCGCGGTGTGAAGCGCGGGAGCAGGAGCAGGACCAGGCCGATCGCGCTGAGGAAGACCACGCCGAGCACGATCCACATCGATGCCGAGTTGACCGAGTAGGCGAGCGCACCGAAGGCGATCAGGGCCGACCAGAAGTACATGATCAGCACCGCACGGCTGTGGGAGTGGCCGATCTCCAGGAGGCGGTGGTGCAGGTGGCCGCGGTCGGCGGCGAACGGGGACTGCCCGCGCCAGGTGCGGCGCACGATCGCCAGCACCAGGTCGGCGGCCGGGATCGCGATGATCGTCAGGGGCAGCAGGAGCGGGATGTAGACCGGCACCGTCTGGTGCACGGCCTCCCTCTCGGACTGGGCGAACACCTTCAACGCATCCGGGTCGACCTGGCCGGTGATGGAGATGGCGCCCGCCGCCAGCACCAGGCCGATCAGCATCGAGCCCGAGTCGCCCATGAAGATCCGCGCCGGGTGCATGTTGTGCGGCAGGAAGCCCAGGCACATGCCCATCAGGATCGCCGCGAACAACGTGGCCGGGGCGGCGGCCTCGATGCCGTACGAGACCCAAACGCGGTAGGCGTAGAGGAAGAACGCGGCCGACGCGATGCACACCATGCCGGCCGCGAGCCCGTCCAGGCCGTCGACGAAGTTGACCGCGTTGATGGTGATGACGACCAGCGCAACCGTCAGCAGGGTGCCCTGCCACTGGGTCAGCGCCACGTTGCCGACGCCCGGGATGGGCAGCCACAGGATCGTCAGCCCCTGCATGACCATGACGCCGGCGGCGATCATCTGGCCGCCCAGCTTGATCAGGGCGTCGATCTCGAACTTGTCGTCCAGGACGCCGATCAGCCAGATGAGCGCCGCTCCGGAGAGCAGCGCCCGCGGTTCGTTGGAGTTCTCGAAGACCGCACTGAGGTTGGTGAGATGGTCGGCGACCAGCAGGCCCGCGCACAGGCCGAAGAACATCGCGATCCCGCCGAGCCGCGGAGTGGGCTCCCGGTGCACGTCGCGTGCCCGGATCTCCGGCATCGCTCCCGCCACGATCGCGAATTTCCGTACCGGCCCTGTCAGCAGATACGTCACCGCGGCCGTGATGCAGAGCGTCAGCAGGTATTCACGCACGGGCTTCCCCACAAGTCTCGCCGGCCATCTCAGCCCCACACCCTAGCGACGGACACATACGCGACGCATATGTGTGGGGACTTCCGGGTAGCGACGATGGTTGCACGCGTGGCTGTGCATGCGAGTGCGCCTACCCCGCCTCAGCCGGGATACGGCGGAAATCTACCGGCCAGCTCCCGCACTTCTTCACGCGCCTTCTGGCTTTCGGTATCCGCTCGCAGTACCCGCGCCAGCAGGCCGGCCAGCCAGGCCATCTCCTCCTCCCGCATGCCCTGGGTGGTCACGGCCGCCGTGCCGAGGCGCAGGCCGCGGGCGTCGCCGTGCGGCAGCGCGCAGCAGTCCAGCACGATCCCTGCCGCCGCGAGCCGGCCGCGCGCGTCCCGGCCGTCGACGCCGAGCGGTGCCGGGTCGGCGGTGATGAGGTGGGTGTCGGTGCCGCCCGTGGTGACGACCAGCCCCTCCGCGGCCAGCCCGGCGGCCAGGACCCTCGCATTGGCGACCACCTGATGGGCGTACGCGGTGAACGCCGGTGTTGCCGCCTCGCCGAACGCGACGGCCTTGGCGGCGATGGTGTGCATCTGCGCGCCGCCCTGGGTGAACGGGAAGACGGCACGGTCGACGCGCTCGGCGAGGTCCGCGCCGCACAGGATCATGCCGCCGCGCGGTCCCCGCAGCACCTTGTGCGTGGTCGCGCAGACGACGTCGGCGTACGGCACCGGACTCGGCGCCGCTCCCCCGGCGACGAGCCCCATCGGGTGGGCGGCGTCCGCGATGAGGTACGCGCCGACCTCGTCGGCGACCTCACGGAAGAATGCGTAGTCGATGTGGCGGGGGTAGGCGATGGACCCGCACACGATCGCCTTGGGCCGGTGCGTGTGGGCGAGGGTGCGCACCTGGTCGTGGTCGATGAGGCCGGTCTCCGCGTCGACGCCGTAGGGGACGAAGTCGAACCAGCGGCCGGAGAAGTTGGTGGGCGAGCCGTGCGTGAGGTGTCCGCCGTACGGCAGCCCGAGGGCGAGCACGGTGTCGCCGGGCCGCAGCAGGGCGGCGTACGCGGCGAGCACGGCCGAGGAACCGGAGTGGGACTGCACGTTGGCGTGCTCGGCCCCGAACAGCAGCTTGGCCCGCTCCACGGCGAGCCGCTCGGCGACGTCGACCATCTCGCATCCGCCGTGGTACCGGGCGCCCGGATAGCCCTCCGCGTACTTGTTGGCGAGCGGCGACCCGAGAGCCGCGAGCACGGCCGGTGACGTGAAGTTCTCGGCGGCGATGAGCTGGAGCGTCGTCGACTGCCGGTCGAGCTCCCCGAGCAGGATGTCGGCGAGCTGCGGGTCCTGGCGGCGCAGGACGTCGGCCTCGATGGCAGGGGTGACCGTCATGGTGGGCTCCGGGCGTGCGTCGACGGTGACGTACGTCCAATGTAGGCCCGGTACGTCAGGGGCGCCCGGTTGTTACGCCTTTGCAGGTACCCCTGTGAGCGCGGTGACCACAGGATCCAGCGCCTCGTGTATCTCGTCCCCCACCGACCGGAAGAACGTCAGCGGCGCCCCGTACGGGTCGTACACCTCGTCCGCCTCCGCCGTCGGCGCGAGCAGCCACCCGCGTAGAGCCGCCGCAGCGCGCACCAGCGCACGCGCGCGTGTGACCACTCCGTCGTCCAGGGGCGGCAGCGTCGCGGGGTCTATCGCCTTCACCAGGCGGGTGAACTCCTTGAGGGTGAAGGTGCGCAGGCCCGCCGAGTGCCCCATCGAGATGACCTGGGCGCGGTGGTCGCGGGTGGCCGTCAGGACCAGGTCGGCGCGGATGACGTGCTCGTCGAGGAGCTCCCGGCCGACGAAGCCGGAGGCGTCCGCGCCGAAGTCGGCGAGGACGGTCTCCGCGTTGGCCTCCATGGGCGCGCCCTCGTGGCCCCAGGTGCCCGCGCTCTCCACGATCAGCCCGCCGCCGAGCACACCGAGCCGCTGGGCCACGAAATGACGGGTCAGCCGCTCGGTGATGGGTGAGCGGCACACATTGCCGGTGCTGACGTGGAGGATGCGGAAGCTGTCGCGCGGGAGCCCGACGAAGGTGGTCGTGATCTCCGCGGCATGTTCCGCGTTGCCTATGCCACGCCCCGCCTCAGGGGCTGTCAATTCGCCACCTCGAGGTCGGGTACGACCTTCCGCAGCTCGTCCGCGGAGAGGGCGCCCTCACGCAGCAGCAGCGGGACCTCGCGGGTGACGTCGACGATCGAGGACGGCACGTTCCCCGGGGTCGGGCCGCCGTCGAGGTAGACGGACACCGAGTCGCCGAGCATCTCCTGCGCGGCGTCACAGTCCTCCGGCGCCGGGTGCCCGGTCAGGTTCGCCGAGGACACGGCCATCGGGCCGACCTCGGTGAGCAGCTCGATGGCGACCGGGTGCAGTGGCATGCGCACGGCAACCGTGCCCCGGGTGTCGCCCAGGTCCCACTGCAGGGACGGCTGGTGCTTGGCGACGAGCGTCAGGGCGCCCGGCCAGAACGCGTCCACCAGCTCCCAGGCCAGCTCGGAGAAGTCGGTGACGAGACCATGGAGCGTGTTCGGGGACCCGATCAGCACTGGGGTCGGCATGTTGCGGCCCCGCCCCTTGGCCTCCAGCAGGTCGCCGACGGCCTCCTTGGAGAACGCGTCGGCGCCGATGCCGTACACCGTGTCGGTCGGGAGGACCACGAGCTCACCCCGGCGGACGGCGGACGCGGCTTCGCGCAGACCCGTCGTGCGGTCGGTCGCGTCGTTGGTGTCGTATCGCCGTGCCATCTAGCGGGCCTCCTCGTACACGTACTGCGGGGATGAAGTTCTGCGGCTGGTCACGGCAGCGCCTTGCGGGCGGTCGCGAACCGGGGGCGGTTGTTGAGGTCGGGGTGGTCTGCCGCGTCGGCCCAGCCCCGCTCCTCGGTGAAGATCCACGGCACCTGGCCGCCCTGGGTGTCGGCGTGCTCGATGACGACGACGCCGCCGGGGCGCAGCAGGCGGTGTGCGGTCCGTTCCAGACCGCGGATGAGGTCGAGGCCGTCCTCGCCCGAGAACAGGGCGAGTTCGGGGTCGTAGTCCCGCGCCTCGGGAGCGACGTACTCCCATTCGGTGAGCGGGATGTAGGGCGGGTTGGAGATGACCAGGTCGACCTGGCCGTCGAGGTCGGGGAACGCGTCGAGGGCGTTGCCCTGACGCAGGTCCACCCGCGACCCCGCCACGTTCTTCCGCGTCCACGCCAGGGCGTCCTCGGACAGCTCCACGGCGTGCACGCGGGAGCGCGGGACCTCCTGGGCGAGGGCGAGCGCGATGGCGCCGGAGCCGGTGCACAGGTCGACGATGCAGGGCTCGACGACGTCCATCGCGCGCACGGCGTCTATGGCCCACCCGACGACCGACTCGGTCTCGGGGCGGGGCACGAAGACGCCGGGCCCGACTTGGAGTTCGAGATAGCGGAAGTAGGCCCGCCCGGTGATGTGCTGCAGCGGCTCGCGCTGTTCACGCCGGGCGATGACCTCCCAGTACCGGGCGTCGAAGTCCGCGTCCTTCACGGAGTGCAGCTCGCCCCGCTTCACGCCGTGCACGAACGCGGCGAGCTCCTCCGCGTCGGTGCGCGGTGAGGGCACGCCGGCATCGGCCAGCCGCTGGGTGGCCTGTGCCACCTCCGCGAGCAGCACGCTGCGGGGGCTTTGGGGTCGCCCCCCAAAAGATTGCTGCACGCAAGTCCTCCGTGTCGTACTCGTCCGTGCGTACGTCCCTTACGTCGTTACGCGGCCGCCAGCTTCGCCGCCGAGTCCGCGTCGACGCAGGCCTGGATCACCGCGTCGAGGTCGCCGTCCAGGACCTGGTCCAGGTTGTACGCCTTGAAGCCCACGCGGTGGTCCGAGATGCGATTCTCCGGGAAGTTGTAGGTGCGGATCTTCTCGGAGCGGTCGACGGTGCGGACCTGGCTGCGGCGGGCGTCCGCGGCCTCCTTCTCCGCCTCCTCCTGCGCCGCGGCGAGCAGCCTGGAGCGCAGGATACGCATCGCCTGCTCCTTGTTCTGCAGCTGGCTCTTCTCGTTCTGGCAGGAGGCGACGACTCCGGTCGGAATGTGCGTGATGCGCACGGCGGAGTCGGTGGTGTTGACGGACTGACCGCCCGGGCCGGACGACCGGTACACGTCGATGCGCAGGTCGTTCGGGTTGATCTCGACGTCGATCTCCTCGGCCTCCGGCGTGACCAGCACACCGGCCGCGGAGGTGTGGATGCGGCCCTGGGACTCGGTCGCGGGCACGCGCTGCACGCGGTGCACACCACCCTCGTACTTCAGCCGCGCCCACACGCCCTGTCCGGGCTCGGTCGCGCCCTGGCCGCCCTTGGTCTTCACCGCGACCTGGACGTCCTTGTAGCCGCCGAGCTCGGACTCGGTGGCGTCGATGATCTCGGTCTTCCAGCCGACGCGCTCGGCGTAGCGCAGGTACATGCGCAGCAGGTCGCCCGCGAAGAGCGCGGACTCGTCGCCACCGGCGCCCGCCTTGATCTCCAGAATGACGTCCTTGTCGTCACTCGGGTCGCGCGGGACGAGCAGCAGGCGCAGCTTCTCGGTCAGCTCCTCGCGCTGCTTCTCCAGCTCCTTGACCTCGGCGGCGAACTCCGGGTCGTCGGCGCCGAGTTCACGCGCGGTCTCGATGTCGTCGCCGGTCTGCTTCCAGGAGCGGTACGTGGCGACGATCGGGGTGAGCTCGGCGTAGCGCTTGTTCAGCTTGCGCGCGTTGGCCTGGTCGGAGTGGACCGACGGGTCGGCGAGCTTCTTCTCCAGGTCGGCGTGCTCGGCGACGAGTTCCTCGACGGCCTCGAACATCTTGGGCTCCTGTGTGTACGGGGGTGAAGTGGGCGGCGACCAAAAACGCCGGTCCCGGCGCGCCTGGACAGGGCGCGGCCGTGGACCGGCGAATTGGAGCTCGCTACTTCTTGGAGCCGGCAGCAGCCTTGCCGAAGCGGGCCTCGAAGCGGGCCACACGGCCACCGGTGTCGAGGATCTTCTGCTTGCCCGTGTAGAACGGGTGGCACTCGGAGCAGACCTCGGCACGGATGGTGCCGCTGGTGATCGTGCTACGGGTGGTGAACGACGCGCCACAGGTGCAGCTGACCTGCGTCTCGACGTACTCGGGGTGGATGTCGCGCTTCAAGGTGTCTCCTATGTTTCGGGAGGGCGCCGGGTCGCTGCCGCGGGGTGCGGGAGCGTGAACCGGAGCCGACGTACCAGTCTGCCAGGACTGGGGCCATCCCCCAAAACCGGGGGTTGCTGTCGAGTATTCCCCGCGGGCCGGGGGTGGGTTCGCGGAAGAGATTGACTCTTGATCGCCGTGGTCGTCTGCGGGTGGTTCGTGGCTTGTCGCGCCCACGCGGCGGAGCCGCATATCGATACAGCCCCGCGCCCCTAGGTGGCGTTCACGACACCCTTGGCATCGCCCGTCGCGGTGCCTTCTGTTGCCGACTTCGGGATCGCCTTGTCGTTCTTCAAGGCATCCCACACCAGCTGGGCCTTCGCCTTCTCCACCAGCACCCGGTTCTGGTCCGCCGGGTCGTACTGGACCGGCATCGTGATCATGGTCATGTTCTTGGAGCTGATGCCCTTCAGGCCGCTGGCGAAGGACATGAGCTTGTTGACCGTGCCGAGGTCGGAGTCGGTGGTGACGGCGTTGGTCGCGGTGTCGGCGAGGTCGTAGAGCTTCTTCGGGTTGCCGAAGAGGTTGATGTCCTTGACCTGGTTGATCAGCGCCTTGATGAAGGCCTGCTGGAGCTGGATGCGGCCGAGGTCGGAGCCGTCGCCGACGCCGTGGCGGGTGCGGACCAGGCCGAGGGCCTGCTTGCCGGTGAGGTCGTGGGTGCCGGCCTTGAGGTTGAGGTGGCTCTCGGGGTCGTTGATGTCCTGGGTGGTCTTGACCGTGACACCGCCGAGCTCGTCGATGAGCTTCTGGAAGCCGGAGAAGTCGACCTCGAGGTAGTGGTCCATGCGGATGCCGGTGAGGGACTCGACGGTCTTCACCGTGCAGGCGGCACCGCCCGTGGAGTACGCCTCGTTGAACATCTTGCCGGACACGGCGTCGTGGGTGTCGCCGTTGGTGTCGGTGCACTCGGGGCGGTCGACGAGGGTGTCGCGCGGGATGGAGACCACGCTGGCCTTCTTGTGCCCCTCGTAGACGTGCACGATCATCGCCGTGTCCGAGCGGGCGCTGCCGTCGTCGGTGCCGCCGCCGAGCTTCTTGTTGCTGCCGGAGCGGGTGTCGGAGCCGAGGACGAGGATGTTCTCCGAGCCGTTGTCGACCTTCTCCGGCCGGTCGGTGCCGAGGGCCTGGTCGATGTCGACGCTCTTGATGTTGCCGTTGAGCTTGAAGTAGAGGTAGCCGGCTCCGGTGCCGCCCAGGACCACGATGCCCGCGGCCGTCCAGGCCATGATCAACATGCCCTTGCGCTTGTCGCGGGGCTTGCGGCGGCGGCCCTTGGCGCGGTGGCGCGGGCCGGCGGTGCCGGTCCCACCCGGTATGCCGGGCTCCGGCGTGCTCTCGGCGGACACTGTGCTCCTCGGTTCTCGTCCGGTCGGTTACCCCCTGCTTTCACGGTCAGGCCTGGTCGATTACGACCCGTACCGCACCATCGTCACCCCGTCCGGTCAGACGGGGAAACCCGGGAAAGGGTTGCACAACGGACGGTGCCCACCGCCTGGGGGCGATGGGCACCGTGCGTAGTCGGTGAAATCGGGTGTACCCCGCTCACCTGCTGTTTCAGCCGAAGATGTCGTACTGGTTGTAATCGGTGCCGACGGACTTCGGTGTGGCAAAGATCTCGCTGGTGGCCTTTCCGGTGCCCGGGTACAGGTAGAGCGTGCCGGAGGAGTTGCGGGCCAGGAAGTCGGCCTTGCCGTCGCCGGTGACGTCACCGACGGCGTCGAAGCCGGTGTAGCTCGCCCAGGTGCGGACCTTGATACGGGTGGAGAAGGCTCCCGTGCCGGCCTTGCCGGTGCCCTTGTACAGGTAGATGTAGCCGCCTGTCTTGCTGCGGGCGATCAGGTCGGTCTTGCCGTCGCCGGTGAAGTCGCCGTGGCCGCGCAGGGAGTTGTACTGGTTCCAGCCGGAGCCGACCTTCACGCGGGTCCCGAACGTGCCGTTGCCGTTGCCCGGGTAGATCCACAGGTAGCCGGCGGAGTCGACCGAGAGCAGGTCGGGCTTGTAGTCGCCGGTGACATCACCGGGGACGACGATGCGGGTGCGGCTCGCCCAGTTGTCGGCGATCTGCTTGGTGGCCCAGCAACCGGACGGGCAGCTGCTGCTGGACTGCACGAAGTGGGCCCAGAACACATCGCCGTCGGAGCTGCGCCGGAACAGCAGGTCCTGGTAGCCGTCCCGGTCCAGGTCGGTCTGCAGGACGAGGTTGACGCCGCTCCAGTCGTCCCACGACTCGCGCGCGGCGAACGAGGTGCCGTTGGAGTCCTTCGAGTAGCCGGTCTTCGTGGAGGCGTTGCGCAGCCACAGGTCGGCCCGGTGGTCACCGCTGATGTTGGTGTCGTCGACGCGCGGGTAGGCGGCGCCGACGTACGTGCTGACCTTGGAGAAGACGCTGTAGGCGCCCTCGGCGACGCAGTCCTGCACACCCCAGGACACGACACCGACGATCCGGCCGTTCACGACGAGCGGCCCGCCGGAGTCACCGTTGCAGGCGGAGGTGGTGCCGTCGTCGCTGCCGCTCGCCGGGTTGCCCGCGCAGACCATGTGGCCCTTGATGAACTCGGTGCCGTAGTAGCCGGTGCAGGTGGTGTCGGACTGGATGGGCAGCGTGGCCGTCTTCAGCGTCTGCGAGATGTCCTGGTTGGTGGAGCTGGTACGGCCCCACCCGTAGACCTTGGCGCTCGTCCCGGCGGCGTACGAGGCGGTGTCGCCGGACGTCGTCATGCGGATCGGCGTCGCCTTGACCGCGTTGGCCAGCGTGATGACGGCGATGTCGTTGTCGATCGTCGTCGCGTTGTACGACGGGTGGTTCCACTGCCGGTGCGGCAGGGTGACCGTGCCGCCGTGCAGGTCGGTGTTGCCGGCGTCGTCGGTGGTGGGCAGCTGGGCGGTGCCGGTGACGACGGCGCCGTAGTTGTACCAGTCGTAACCCTTGACGCAGTGCGCGGCGGTGAGGATCTTCGTCGGCGCGACGACGGCGCCTCCGCAGAAGAACCCGATGTCGTCGGCCTCGTCGGTGGTGCCCTGGTCGTCGTAGTACCAGAGCTGCGCCATCCAGGGCGCCGAGGTGATGGTGGTCTCGGTGCCACCGATGACCATGGGGCTCACCGGGGAGTCCCCGGAGGAGCTGCTGGTGCTCGCGCTGTACGACGACTTCTGGGCCGTCTCCCCCGCGGTGTCGTCACCCTCGACGGCACCCGCGACGCGCCGCTCCAGCTCGGCGAGCGAGGCCGAACTGGTGGCAGGCTTCACGGTCGGCTTCGGCAGCGCGGTGGCGGCCCCCGCGGACGAGGTCAGCAGCGCGGCGGCAACGGCCGCGGCGACGCCGGCGGCGGCAACGGGCAGCCCGAAACGAATCCGGCGTCTGTGACGACCGCTGCCGGACGTGGTGGTGGTCAAGAAAGTCCCCCCAGAGGCACAGGAGTAGGAAGGGGCGCACGAATACACCCGTCCCTATCAGCGCCAAAAGGCCGCCCTACGTCACTGAATGACGTAGGGCGGCCTCAACGCGCCCCAAGGGGCGCGGGGCTGTATTCAATTCTCCGCCGCGTGGGCGCAATCAGCCGCGAACTACCCGCAGCCGACAACCAGCCGACAGCTCAACGGCGATTAGTCACCATTCCCGGGCGTCGGCGTCGTCTTCTGAATCTGCATCAGGAACTCGACGTTCGACTTGGTCTGCTTCATCTTGTCGAGCAGCAGCTCGATCGCCTGCTGCTGGTCGAGCGCGTGCAGCACCCGGCGCAGCTTCCAGACGACCGCGAGCTCCTCGTTGCCGAGCAGGATCTCTTCCTTACGGGTACCGGACGCGTCCACGTCCACCGCCGGGAAGATGCGCTTGTCGGCGAGCTTCCGGTCGAGCTTGAGCTCCATGTTGCCGGTGCCCTTGAACTCCTCGAAGATCACCTCGTCCATGCGGGACCCGGTGTCCACCAGCGCGGTGGCGAGGATGGTCAGCGAGCCGCCGTCCTCGATGTTGCGGGCCGCACCGAAGAAGCGCTTCGGCGGGTACAGCGCGGTCGAGTCGACACCACCGGACAGGATGCGGCCGGAGGCCGGGGCGGCCAGGTTGTACGCACGGCCCAGACGCGTGATGGAGTCCAGCAGGACGACCACGTCGTGCCCGAGCTCGACGAGCCGCTTGGCGCGCTCGATGGCGAGCTCGGCGACCGTCGTGTGGTCCTCGGCCGGGCGGTCGAAGGTCGAGGAGATGACCTCGCCCTTGACCGACCGCTGCATGTCGGTGACCTCTTCCGGACGCTCGTCGACAAGGACGACCATCAGGTGGCACTCGGGGTTGTTGTGCGTGATCGCGTTGGCGATCGCCTGCATGATCATGGTCTTGCCGGTCTTCGGCGGGGCCACGATCAGACCGCGCTGGCCCTTACCGATGGGCGACACGAGGTCGATGATGCGGGTGGTCAGCACGCCCGGGTCGGTCTCCAGACGGAGCCGGTCCTGCGGGTACAGCGGGGTGAGCTTGTTGAACTCCGGGCGGCCGCGGCCGTGTTCGGGCGCCATGCCGTTGACGGAGTCCAGACGCACCAGCGCGTTGAACTTCTCACGCCGCTCGCCTTCCTTGGGCTGACGGACCGCGCCCGTGATGTGGTCGCCCTTGCGCAGGCCGTTCTTGCGGACCTGGGCGAGGGAGACGTACACGTCGTTCGGCCCGGGCAGGTAGCCCGACGTACGGATGAAGGCGTAGTTGTCGAGGATGTCCAGGATGCCCGCGACGGGGATCAGGACGTCGTCCTCGGCGATCTGCGGCTCGGAGGCGATGTCGTCACGGCCGCGACGGCCACGGCGGTCGCGGTAACGCCCGCGACGGCCACGGCGGCCGCCCTCGAAGTCGTCGTCGTCCTGCTGCTGGCGGTCACGGTCCTGACGGCTGCCGCCCTGCTGCTGACCCTGCTGCTGGCCGCGCTGGCCGCCCTGCTGGTCGTCACCCTTGCGGCGGTCGCCACGGTCGCCACGGTCACCGCGGTCGCCGCGGTCACGGTCCCGGCCGCGCTCGCGACGGTCACGACGGCGGCCCTCGCCGCCCTCACCGGCTTCGCCCTTGGCGTCGCCCTGCTGGGCCTGCGACTGCGCGGGCGTCTCGGCCTTCGGCTCGCTCTTGGCCTCGGCGGCGACCGTCTCGGGGGCGGCCGCGGGGGCGCCCGCCTCGGCGGAGGCGCGGCGACGGCGGCGCTCGGCCGGCGCGTCGTCGGAGGCCGGCTGGCCGGGGATCTCGATCTGCTGCTGGGCCACGGCCTTCTCGGCGGGGGCCTCAGCCGCCTTCTCCGCCTTCTTGTCGGCGGCGGCCTCGTCGCCCGTACGGGCCCGGGAGGTGGCGCGGCGCTTCGGCTTGGTCTCGGTGGCGGCGTCGGCCTTCGCGGCCGGGGCACCTCCACCCGCCTGCGCCTCCTTGATGACCTCGATCAGCTGGCTCTTGCGCATACGCGCGGTGCCCCTGATTCCGAGGCCCGAGGCGACCTGCTGCAGCTCGGCCAGCACCATGCCCTCGAGGCCGGTACCGCGGCGCCGCCGGGAGCCGGCACCGGTGGCAGGCGCGGAGGCGTCCGTGGCGGGCGCGGCAGCGGTCTCCTCGACACGTGCGCCCATCAGATCGGTGGTGTCGCTCACGAAGGGTCCTTCCCTGGAGCGGACGTCGGCCTGTCTGGCTCGGCGACCGGTTGTGCTGTCCGACTTCGGTCCCTGGTGTGTGGACCGTGCCGGGGCGGTGGTCCGCCAATGCGGCGGAGGAATATCTGGTGATGGCGCTTCCCAGAGCCGTGGCACTCAGTGTCTGTGTCACTCGGCTCGGTCGCGCCGGTTCCGGAGCGTGCCCGGCAAGTCGCTCAGTGCCCGCGTACGAGGTACTGCCCGCGTACGTCGTACGAAACACAGTGCGGCTTGGGAGGCTCCCGGAAGAATGTCTGTCCCGGACGGGGACACGAAGCACCTCGCCATGGTGGGGTCGGGTGCAGACTTGAGGTTAACACTACCGGATCCAACAAACATTCCCCCTCTCGAAATCCGGCAACCGTGCGCTTTTAAATGTCACCGGAGGGCGCAAGCGGGAGCACGCTCGCTCCCTGGGCGTCGAGATCGAGCCGGTTCGCGGCCCACCCTTCGCCTGCCAGATGGGCCACCTTGTCGGCGCTTTCCTCGTCGGCCAGTGCCAGCACCGTGGGGCCCGCGCCGGAGATGACTGCCGGGACCCCGTCGGCCCGCAGCCGCTCCACGAGCGCCGCGCTCTCGGGCATCGCCGGTGCGCGGTACTCCTGGTGGAGACGGTCCTCGGTGGCGGGCAGCAGCAGCTCGGGACGCCTGGTCAGGGCCTCGACGAGCAGGGCGGCACGGCCCGCGTTGGTGGCGGCGTCGACATGCGGCACGGTGCGCGGGAGCAGGCCGCGCGCGGTCTCGGTGAGGACCGGCTTTCCGGGCACGAAAACCACCGGAACGATGGAATCGGCGGGATCCATCCTGATCGCGCGGGCGGCGCCGCCCTCCATCCAGGAGAGGGTGAATCCGCCGAGCAGACAGGCCGCCACGTTGTCGGGATGGCCCTCGATCTCGGTGGCGAGCTCCAGGAGGGCCGCGTCGTCGAGCCTGGCCTCGCCGCCTATGGTCACGGCGCGCGCGGCGACGATGCCGGCGCAGATGGCGGCCGAGGAGGAGCCCAGGCCCCGGCCGTGCGGGATGCGGTTGGCGCAGACGATCTCCAGGCCGCGCGGCTGGCCGCCCAGCAGATCGAAGGCGGTGCGCAGGGACCGTACGAGAAGGTGCTTTTCGTCACGCGGCAGCGTCTCGCTGCCCTCACCCGCGATGTCGATGTGCAGCCCGGAGTCGGCCACCCGAACGACGACGTCGTCGTAGAGCCCCAGCGACAGGCCGAGGGCGTCGAAGCCCGGGCCGAGGTTGGCGCTGGTGGCGGGGACGCGCACCCGGACGGCGGCGGCGCGGAAGGCTGGACCGGCCATCGCTCGATGACTCTCCTTGAGCTGCGTGATTGTCGAAGACATTCGATGACGTACGAGGAACCCTGGGTTCCGCCTGACGGCCGGAGGGACCGGCCGCTTCCGGGCCACGGAGACGGCGCGGCACCGAGCCCCATGCGGAGGCATATGCGGCGGGCGGGTTCAGTACAGCCTATCGAAGGTAGGTTCTGTGGCGACATAGGGCGCACAGGAGGCGCACGATGCGTGTCGTAAGCCCCCTGTGCACCCCCCGTAGGGAAGTTCCCCAGGTAAGCGCCGTCTTACTCGCGTACGCGAGCCCCGTACGACGGGGTGTGGCACCGCTACGCGGCGTGCGGCGCCCCGGCGGCGGGGTGTGGGCCCCTACGCCAGCCCGAGCCGCTCGGCCGCCGTCGCCGCGTCGACCGGGACGGTGACGGGCTGCGGGGCGCCTGCGACGGCCCAGTCGGGGTCCTTGAGGCCGTTGCCGGTGACGGTGCACACGATCCGCTGGCCCGGGTCGACCTTGCCCTGCTCGGCCGCCTTCAGCAGACCGGCCACGGACGCGGCGGACGCGGGCTCCACGAAGACGCCCTCCTGCGCGGCCAACAGCCGGTAGGCGCGCAGGATTTCACGGTCCGTCACCTCGTCGATGAACCCGCCGGACTCGTCCCGCGCGGCAAGCGCGTACTGCCACGAGGCCGGGTTGCCGATGCGGATGGCGGTGGCGATGGTCGACGGGTCCTTGACGACCTCGCCGCGCACGATGGGCGCGGAGCCGGAGGCCTGGAAACCCCACATCCGCGGGGTCTGCTTCGAGACACCGTCGGCGGCGTACTCCTTGTAGCCCTTCCAGTACGCGGTGATGTTGCCTGCGTTGCCGACCGGCAGGACGTGGATGTCGGGGGCGTCGCCCAGCATGTCCACGATCTCGAAGGCGGCCGTCTTCTGGCCCTCGATACGCACCGGATTGACCGAATTGACCAGCGCCACGGGGTAGTTGTCGCTCAGGTCACGGGCGAGCGTGAGGCAGTCGTCGAAGTTGCCGTCGACCTGGAGGATCTTCGCGCCGTGCACGAGCGCCTGGCCCATCTTGCCGAGCGCGATCTTTCCCTGCGGGACGAGAACGGCCGAAACCATGCCCGCGCGCACGGCGTAGGCGGCGGCGGAGGCGGAGGTGTTGCCGGTGGAGGCGCAGATGACGGCCTTCGCGCCCTCCTCCTTGGCCTTGCTGATGGCCATGGTCATGCCGCGGTCCTTGAAGGACCCGGTGGGGTTGGCGCCTTCCACCTTGAGGTGGACCTCGCAGCCCGTGCGCTCGGAGAGCACCTGCGCGGGCACGAGGGGCGTGCCGCCCTCACGGAGCGTCACGACCGGCGTGGTGTCGGAGACGGGCAGCCGGTCCCGGTACTCCTCGATGATTCCGCGCCACTGGTGGGTCATTGCTGGTTACTCTCCTTCAACCCGCATGATGCTGGCGACACCCCGCACGGTGTCGAGCTTGCGCAACGCCTCGACGGTCCCGCCGAGGGCCGCGTCGGACGCACGGTGGGTGACGACGACGAGGGAGGCCTCGCCGTCCTTGCCCTGCTGGCGCACCGTATCGATCGAGACTCCGTGCTCCGCGAACACGGTCGCCACCTGGGCGAGAACACCCGGTTTGTCGGCGACGTCGAGGCTGATGTGGTAGCGCGTGACGACCTCGCCCATGGGCGAGACGGGCAGGGCGGCGTACGCCGACTCGCCGGGCCCCGTTGCCCCGCTGAGCCGGTTGCGGCAGACGGCGACGAGGTCGCCGAGCACGGCGGACGCGGTCGGGGAACCGCCCGCGCCGGGGCCGTAGAACATGAGCTGCCCGGAGGCGTCGGACTCCACGAACACGGCGTTGTACGCGCCGCGCACGGAGGCGAGCGGGTGGGTCAGCGGAATCATGGCGGGATGCACGCGCGCGGTGACGGAGGCCCCGTCCTCGGCCCGCTCGCAGATGGCGAGCAGCTTGATGGTGCAGCCCATCTCCTTCGCGGAGGCGAAGTCGGCCGCGGTCACCTCGGTCATGCCCTCGCGGTAGACGTCGTCGAGGCGCACGCGCGTGTGGAAGGCGATACCGGCGAGGATGGCGGCCTTGGCGGCGGCGTCGAACCCTTCGACGTCTGCGGTCGGGTCGGCTTCCGCGTAGCCCAGGGCGGTGGCCTCGTCGAGGGCCTCCTGATAACCCGCCCCCGTGGAGTCCATCTTGTCGAGGATGAAGTTGGTCGTCCCGTTGACGATGCCGAGCACCCGGTTGACCTTGTCGCCGGCGAGGGACTCGCGCAGCGGGCGGATCAGCGGGATGGCGCCGGCGACGGCGGCCTCGTAGTAGAGGTCCTTATCGTTCGCTTCCGCGGCGGCGTGAAGGGCGGCGCCGTCCTGGGCGAGGAGTGCCTTGTTGGCCGACACGACGGAGGCGCCGTGCTCGAAGGCGGTGGTGATGAGGGCGCGGGCGGGCTCGATGCCGCCGATGACCTCCACCACGACGTCGATGTCGCCGCGTTTGACGAGGGCGGTGGCGTCGGTGGTGATGAGTGCGGGGTCGATGCCCTCACGGACCTTGGACGGCCGCCGTACGGCCACCCCCGCGAGCTCCACGGGAGCGCCGATCCTTGCGGCGAGGTCGTCGGCGTGCGTCGTCATGATGCGCGCCACCTCTGAGCCGACCACTCCACAGCCCAGCAGCGCCACCTTCAGCGGACGCGTACGCATCATGCGACCTCGTTTCCTCATACCGTCTACGGTTGCACCAGTCTCACTCACCGGACGGGAGTTTCTGCCCTTCGTCCGGATCGTGAGACATCTATTTCATTTGTACGGGGGTGGAAGACAGGAGATCTTCCGCCCCCGGCTCTCTTCGGAACTACCCGACGTCGAGACGCAGGAGGTCCTCCTCCGTCTCCCGGCGGACGATCACCCGGGCCTCCCCGTCGTTCACGGCGACGACGGGCGGCCGGAGCACATGGTTGTAGTTGCTGGCCATGGACCGGCAGTAGGCACCCGTGGCCGGTACGGCGATGAGGTCCCCCGGTGCCAGGTCGGCGGGCAGGAACGCGTCCTTCACGACGATGTCGCCGCTCTCGCAGTGCTTGCCGACGACGCGCGCGAGCATGGGCGCGGCGTCGCTCGTCCGGGACACGAGGGCGACGCTGTACTCCGCGTCGTAGAGCGCCGTACGGATGTTGTCGGACATGCCGCCGTCGACGGAGACGTACGTCCGCAGCCCGTCGAGCGGCTTGATGGTGCCGACCTCGTAGAGCGTGA
Organism: Streptomyces sp. NPDC107522; assembly: GCF_055657525.1. Lineage (NCBI taxonomy): Bacteria > Bacillati > Actinomycetota > Actinomycetes > Kitasatosporales > Streptomycetaceae > Streptomyces > Streptomyces sp. NPDC107522. The sequence continues at coordinate 111,943 of NZ_JBVKAU010000003.1, forward strand.
AGGCGGTCGGCCCGACGATGGCCCGCCCGGGCTCGACGGAGATCCGCGGAGTCCGCAGCTTGGCGGCCTCGCACTCACGCGTGACGATCTCGGTCAGCGCCTTGGCGATCTCGTGCGGCTCACGGGGATCGTCGTCACTGGTGTACGCGATGCCGAGCCCACCCCCGAGGTCGATCTCGGGCAGCTCGACGCCGTGCTCGTCACGGATGTCCTTGAGCAGCCCCACCACCCGGTGGGCGGCGACCTCGAACCCGGACATGTCGAAGATCTGCGACCCGATGTGGGAGTGGATCCCGATGAGCTCCAGCCCGTCGAGCTTCAGCGCACGCCGTACGGCCTCGGCGGCCTGCCCGCCGGCAAGCGGGATACCGAACTTCTGGTCCTCGTGGGCGGTGGCGATGAACTCGTGCGTGTGGGCTTCCACGCCAACGGTGATACGGATCTGCACGCGCTGCCGCCTGCCCAGGGACTGCGCAATGTGAGCTACGCGCACGATCTCCTGGAAGGAGTCGAGGACGATCCGCCCGACGCCGGCGTCGACGGCCCGGGTGATCTCGTCGACGGACTTGTTGTTGCCGTGGAAGGCGATGCGGTCGGCGGGCATACCGGCGGAGAGGGCGGTGGCGAGCTCGCCACCGGAGCACACGTCGAGATTGAGCCCCTCTTCGTGCAGCCACCGCACGACGGCGCGGGACAGGAACGCCTTGCCGGCGTAGAAGACGTCGGCGTCGGTCCCGAACGCGCTGCGCCAGGCGCGGGCCCGGGCGCGGAAGTCGGTCTCGTCGAGGATGTAGGCGGGGGTGCCGTGCTGCTCGGCGAGCGTCTTCACATCGATACCGCCGACGGTGACGACACCGTCGGTGTTCCGGCCGACGGTCTGGGCCCACACCTTGGGGTCGAGGTCGTTGAGGTCGGCGGGCGGGGCCGAGTAGTGGCCCTCGGGGAGGACGTCGGCGTGACGGGGCCCGGCGGGGTGTGCGGAACGGCTCATCGGTCTTCTCTTCGGCTCTCTCAGAGGTGGTCGGGTGCGTCGATGCCGAGCAGGGACAGGCCACCGGCCAGCACCGTCCCGGCGGCTTCGGCAAGGGCGAGCCGGGCACGGTGGGCGGCCGAGGGTTTCTCCGCACCGCGTGGGAGAACGGCGGGCAGGAGGGGCAGGACGGCATCGGCGACGCTGACGAGGTGCCGGGCGAGACGGTCGGGGGCGCGGTCGGCTGCGGCCTGCGCGAGGACTCGCGGGTGGTCGGCGAGCAGGGCGGTGACTTCGTGTCGCACGTCGTGTCGAACGTCGTGTCGTACGTCCCCGGCTTCCGCGGCGAAGCCCAGGTCGGCGGCGTTACGGCTGAGGGCCCGGGTGCGGGCGTGCGCGTAACGGACGCGGAAGAGAGGGTTGCTCTCGCGCTGGACGAGGTGCTCGTCGGTGATACGGGGCCGGTCGTGGGCGGCGGGGTGGAGAAGGGCCCAGCGGGCGGCGTCGCGGCCGAGAGGGAGGGGGTCGACGGGGGCGGGGACCGGACGCACGGTGTAGTGGGGCAGGGCGGGCCGCTTCCCCTTGGACTGCGTGGGCTGCGCCTCGACACGCAGGCCCAGGATGTCGACCCACTCCGGCGCCGGCGGGGCCTCACAGCGGGTGTGGACGTAGGCCCCCTGTGACCGCAGGATCCGCGCGAGGGCGTCCATCACGACGACGGCCCGTACCTCCGCTGGACAGGCCAGCGGCACGAGGTCCCCGGAGGGACCCCGGGCGTGCCCGTACCGGGGGCCGCGCCGCAGGATCTCCTCGACGAGGGCGGCGGTGGCGGTGTCACCGAGGCTGATGTTGAGGAAGCCGGGCCCCGTGATGACGACATCGGCGACGCCGTCGGTGCCGAGCAGGTGGGCCTGGAGAATCCCGGCGACGTCGCGCGACGGCCGTCCGGCCGGGCGGGCGAGCTGGAGGGCGACGTTGGTGGCGTAGTCCCCACAGCCACCGGGCCCGGGAGCGCTGACGACGACACGCTCCGGCACGGCGACGCACAGCTCCCCCTCGTCGACAGCACGACGCACCGCGCGCAGCACGGTACGGGAGAGCTCGACGGGGGTCACGGGACAAGCGTATGGGAGGAGGGGGGTGGGTATGCGAACGGGTTTGGCGGGGTCCCGCGATGTGGACGGCGTGGGCGGTTGACGGTCGCGGGGGTGGTGTCGAGTGCGGCGGAGGGGTGGGTTGCGGAGCTGGGGGGTGGGCGGGGTGTCACCGGGGGCGTCCGGATTGAGGCTGGGTGCTGCCTGGCTTTCGCTCGTTGTCCTCTGAGTGCGACCGGGGTGTTTGGTTGGGCGTTGCCGGGACCTTGGCTGGGCGTCAGCGGAGGGTCCGCCTCAGTGCCGGCCGCGGGAGTCACCAAGGTGTCGGTCGTTGGCAGGCATGGGCGCCGGCCGCGGGAATCACCGAGGTGTCAGTCGCTGGCGAGCCTGGGTGCCGACTGCAGGAATCACCGAGGTGTCAGTCGCTGGCGAGCCTGGGTGCCGACTGCGGGAATCACCGAGGTGTCAGTCGCTGGCGAGCCTGGGTGCCGGCCGCGTAAGTCACCGGGGTGTCTGCCGTCGGCACGTCTGGGTGCCGGCCATGGAAGCCACGGTCGTGTCAGCCGCCGGTGCGCCCGGCGGCCTCTTCGGCCCCGACGACGCTCCCGAGAACGGCCTGGCCGTCGCCCCGACCATCGCCCCGGCTGTCACCCTCCCGGTCGCGGTCTCTGCCCAGTTCCCCACTCCGCGCCAGGGCCCTTTCGCTCGCCCTCTCGCCACTCCTCTTCCCCTCGAGCAACCGCCGTACGAGGCCGACGAGTTCGGCGGGTTCGAAGGGCTTGGCGAGGAAGGCGTCGACGCCGACGTCGAGGCCGCTGTCGATCTCGTACTGGGTGCAGGCGCTGACGATGGCGAGGGGAAGATCGCGGGTACGGGGGTCGGAGCGCAGCCGGGCGGCAGTGCGGAGCCCGTCCAGCCGGGGCATGACCACATCCAGGGTGATCACATCGGGCCGCACCTGATGAACGACATCCAGACACTCGGCACCATCGGCTGCGGTCACGACCTCAAGCCCCTCGAGCTCGAGATTGACCCTGATCAGCTGCCGGATGACCTTGTTGTCGTCCACAACAAGCACCCGGCCCGACGCGCCTGGCACAACTCGAGAGTAGGTCCGGACCGGCCACCGCGTCCGGGTTTTCCCCACTTCCACCCCCTGCGGGCGAGCCACCCCAGGTAGCACCCGGTGCCACCACCCGGAAACCCGTTCATGAACACCCCACCGAAGCTGGTAGGGTTCTACCCGTCGCCGCCGAGCAAGGCGCCCGACACGCCCCCGTAGCTCAGGGGATAGAGCAACGGCCTCCGGAGCCGTGTGCGCAGGTTCGAATCCTGCCGGGGGCACCCATACGATTTGCTTTGCCGCAGGTCAGGGTGCCCAGGCCCGTTTCCTTCAGCAGGAGACGGGCCTTTGCGATATATGTCGCGATGCTTCCTTCTCGGACACTGGCCGACAGCTGTCCGCGCAAACTTGCAGGTCGGCCGCCCGATATGGCGCTCGCCGCATTGGACGTGAGGTTTGCGCAGGTGTGGGCCCTCTCCGACACCCAGAACCTGGGAACGGAACGTGCTACGACGTGCCTGTGCGGCTCGGTTCTTCCTCGACTCCCTGATGGAGCCCTTGCTGTTCAGCGAGGCACTCAAGGACGTCCAGGATCGCTGCTGCCTGACGCCGTCCCAGCTCCTCCCCTTCGGGCCCATCCACAACGACGTACTCGATGACGACCTTGGGCGGTTCTCTCCGGCTCACTCTTCGTACTCTGCACTGTGCGATGCCCGCTCGCGTGAGTTGGAAGAGTCGCGGCGCTTCGGGAATGTGTTTGACGCCGACAGGACGGTGGACGGTCTGCGACCACATACGGCGGTTTGCCGATCTGGCGGGAGGGGTGCGAGACACCGTCCGGCTCACAGGCCATGTTCGTCCATCAGGCGCATCAGGTTCCGTTTGCGTTTCTGGGCGGTGCGCAGATTGGTGACGTACCGGGCGAACTCGTCCTCGGTGCCCAGGCGGCGATGGCAGTCGCGGATGCTGAGCAGCAGGCCGACGAGCTGCTCGTAGACCGTGTTGCCGGTCTGCCTGGTCAGCGGCTCAGCCAGGCGCAGGTAGACGCCGAGTGCGTCGGCGGGACGGGTGGCCCGCGCCTGGTCGGCAAGGGTGAGCCACTGCCGGTCATGGGCGCCGCTCCGGGTAGCGGCCTGCCAGGCGGCGTCGACGTCCTTGTCGTCGAGCAAAGCATCGACCAGGACGGGGCCGCCGTACCAGCTCTGTTGCCGCCGCTCCGCGTCAGCGCGCAGGAGGGCGAGGGCTCCCTCGCGCTCGGCGGGCCAGCTGTCCGCGGTCGTCGCGGCGGCGCGCAGCTGCTGGTACGCGAGCAGCGAGCGGCGGGCACCGAAGTGGTCGCGGCGCATGGCGACAGCGTCGGCGCTCCGGCCCGCCTGCGCATAGCGGTCGCAGAGACAGTCGACCAGGGCAGTGTCTACCGCGGAGAGTTCCCGGGCGTCCCGGATACCGCGTTCAGCCCAGTTCAGGGCCTCGTCGGAACGCCCGGCGGCATCCAGCTCGCGGGCGACGACCAGGTGCGTATGGCCGTTCGGTGCGAGATCGGCCGCGTGCACGGCGATCACCGCGTCGACGTTTCCCCCGGCCTTGGCCAGACGCTCCATCAGGTACTTCTCCGCCCAGCCGCGACGGTTGCGCCGCCACGCCTCGACAGCCCGTGTTCGAAGGACGACCATGCCTTCTTCGCCGAGGACATCGTCGTAATCGAGCGGATCGATGTCCGTCAGGCCGTCGTCGATGTCGCCGAGCGCATGGCCGACCAGCCAACGGGCGAGCTCCTCGGGGTCGGGGCGTGCCGCGCGGCACGCGTCGAGGTGGGCGTCGGCGAGGTCTGCGCCGATCTGCCCGAGCCGGCCGTCGGAGTCGTCGACGCTCTCCACCGCCTCAGCCAGCAGCCGCATCGCCTCCCGTGCCAGGGTGATCGCGTCGGTGGCCCGACCCGAGCCGGTCAGCGCGCCGATCGCGGACAGCGCCTGCCCAGCCTGGTCGGCGTAGGAACGGGCATCGGCGTGCTCGACATAGCCATGCCGCGCGAAGGGGCCGATGTCGAGCAGATCGCGGATACGGGACCGGACCGCGGCAAGGTCCCCGCGGGCGCTCGCGGCCCGCAGTTCCAGGCGGTGCCGCAACTGCCGGTCCTCGTCGATCCGTTCCCGCAGCAGGGCGATCAACTCGTCCTTGGACAGGGCGGACAGCCACGTGTCGAGGTCCTGCGCGCGCTCCCGGGCCGCCTTCCGCTGTCGCGGCAGGCCCTCCCGCTGGGCAAGCGCGGTCAGACCGAGGGCGACCAGGTGCTTGCAGAAGTTGCCCTCCAGGCCGTACGGGCAGTCGCATGCGCCGGACAGCCCGCCGGGCCCGTCCAGGGTCAGCTCCACCTCGTACCGCTCCGTCCCGTAGACACTCGCGGTGATCCAGCCGTCCCCCACCTCGACCCCTGACACCGCGTCGAGATACCCGAGGGCGCGTTCGAAGGAACGGGCGCCGGCCAGCGTCTTGAGGTTCGCCTCAGTGAGGCCGCGCATGATTCTCTTCCGCCCTGCTGTGATGGTGACGCCGATGCTCCGCCAGCCTAGGGGGCCGAAGCTTGCAAGCCGACGGCTTCGGTGGGTTTGACCCTCAACTCGCCCAATGCCAGGGGTGGTCAGCCGGTCACTCTCCCTCCCCCGGGCCTCGTGGAGTTCACGGCCCTCGGCTGCCCGCCCCGAGTACGGCGGCTGACCCGAGGCTCTGGCTCTCGCAGCCCACCAGCTCCGTCAGGCGCCCGGCCTGCCGGACGCACCGAGGCTGCCGCTGCACCTCGTCGGCCTCGTGCAGGCAGATGGCGGTGCAGTCCTGGTTCGGCGGCTCCGGGCCGGAGCCCGCCAGGAGCCGCGACCTTCTCAGCGAGAAGCAATCCGTGTGTGACCCACCGCAGCATTACGCTCACAGCCACCACGTAGGTAAGGTGTGGCTATACGGATTTCGTTAAGGTTGACCTGAACATTGGTGGAGAAGGCATGCCTGGACAGCTTGGCAAGCCGGAGCGGCTGCTGGACCGTGATCACGAGTGGGCACTGCTGAACGACTTCCTCGACGACCCAGCCGCCGAGCTGCGGCTGGCCATCGTCTCGGGGCGGCGGCGGAACGGGAAGTCGTTCCTGCTGGAGGCGCTCACGGAGGCGGTGGGCGGGCTGTACCTTACTGCCGTGCAGGAGGAGGGCCGGGTGCCCGCACTGCACCGGTTCACCGAGGCGATCGCCGCACACGCAGGGGTGCGGCCCGGGGCGATGCGGCTGGACGACTGGCGGGATGTGCTCACCGCCGCGCTGGAGGTGGTGAACCGGGCCTCAGGGGCGCCGCTGATCGTCATCGACGAGCTGCCGTATCTGATGCAGCACTCCCCGGAGATCCCCGGGTTCCTGCAACTGCTGTACGACCAGTCGCAGTCCGGCAAGGCACCCGGCGGCCGGATCGTCCTGTGCGGCTCGGCGATGAGCGTGATGTCCGAGCTGCTGTCCGGCACCAAGCCACTGCGCGGCCGAGCCGTGCTGGACCTGCGCCTGCCGGCCTTCGACTACCGCACCGCCCGCACCCACTGGGGGATCGAGGATCCAGCGGTGGCACTGCAGGTCGACACCGTGCTGGGCGGCGCCCCCGGCTACCGGCCGCTGGCCGCAGGGCCCGCGCCGCAGAGCGAGACGGAGTTCGGCCCCTGGGTGGAGCGCACCCTGCTGGACCCGGGGCGGGCCCTGTACTCGCGGGTGGAGGCGGAATTCCTGCTGCGCGAGGACCCGCGGATCACCCACCGCACGCTGTACTACGACGTACTGTCCGCCGTAGCCCGGGGCGCCTCGACCCCAGCGAAGGTCGGCTCCATGCTGGAGCGTTCCCGCTCCGCCATGGTCGCCCCCCTGGAGGTGCTCGAATCCACCGGCTACCTCCGCAAGGAACAGGACCTGCTCAAGGCCCGGCACCCGGTCATCAGCGTGGCGGATCCAGTGATCCGCTTCAACCAGCTGATCACGCTGCCCATGGTGGACCTGGTGGAACGGCGACGCGGAGCCCAGGTGTGGCAGTCGTCCCGGCCGACATACCACTCGAAGATCCTCGGCCCGCACTTCGAGGAGACCGCGCGCGAATGGGCCCGCTCCTTCGCCATCGACGAGACAGAGCTGTCGCTCGGTGCGGTGGGCACGGCGGAGATCGCCGACCCGGCCGCCCGGACCAAGCACGAGGTCGACCTGCTCGCCCTGGCCCCCGGTGAACGCCCGCAAAGCCCCCGGGCGTCCATCACCCTGATCGGCGAGGCCAAGGCCACCGTCCAGCCCCGCGGGCTGAAGGACCTCGAGCGCCTCGAACACGTCCGTACCCTCCTCGCCGACCAGGGACATCGACCCGATGACGCGGTCCTGGCGCTGTTCTCCCTGCACGGCTTCCATCCCGACGTCATCGAAGCCGCCGGGCGGCGCCGTGATGTCCTCCTGGTCGACGTCGGAGCGCTGTACGGCGAGGGACCCATTCGCGGCCTGGTATGACCTGATCCGGCCCGCCGCATGGGAGGACGTCGCGCTGCACACAACCTGGTCCCCGCCCGCGGCCTGCTCGCCCACCCTCCCCCGGCCCGACCCGCGGCAGCGGCGGTCGGGCAGTTCGCGGCCGTAGGTGTCCGGTCGCTGCCGGTGTGCCCGCTGAGCATTTCCGTCCAGCCGGACGGGGCGACGGCCCGTAGCCATACCGCACGACGGGGTTCCCTCAATGATGTCACCGCGCCCATGGCAGCAGCACGCCGACAGCGCCGCCGAGCGCGAGAAGGATGGGAGTCGCGCACTCGCCCGGTACTCCGGCCCGAGTGAACGCGGCCGCAAGAACGGCCAAGAGGGCGAAGGCGCCGAAGGCATGCCAGACGATCCGCCTCCGCGCCCCTTGGCCTGACGCGGCCACTGCACCGGAGCTGACCTCAGCGGAGTCTCGGCGCACCTGATCCTGTAATACGGCTACACGTGGCCAGCGTGCGGGTGCGTGCATCTCCCGTGAGGACACTCACCTCCGGTGTCTGCCAACCAGTGCGGGTCGTTGGAGCTTGTCGCGCAGTTCCCCGCGCCCCTCAGGGCCCTCGGATTCCTGCGGAGCCCTCAATGCCTACGGCGCAGTAAGAATGCATCACAGGCGCAGGTGCCTGGTTCTCTTGCCTCGTCATGGCGCCACGGCCGAGACAATGTATTCGCGGACCCCGGCAGGAGCAGGGCCCCGAGCGATGCGTCCAGTCACCCGATCCCTCCCGGCCGGGAGGATACGTCGACCGCGCTGCGCCCGAGTCCGCACCTGGACGTCTTCGAAACCGGCTGTCCGCATGAGCTCCGCTACTGCGGAGGCCAGTTCGAACACCTTGCCCGAGCGCACGCTGTTCGCGACGGCGTACGTGGCCGAGCCGCCGGGAGCCAATACGCGCCGCGCTTCCTCAAGATGGCGGAACAATCCGTCGGCGTATGCGCGCACGGCACGCCCTTGCGCAGTCGACTCATGCCCGTACCGCTCGTACCAGGCGGGTAGCACCGCACCGGGCAGGTTCAGCGGTCCTTCGGCCGGCGGATGACCGTAGCGTTCACCAAGTTGTCGGTCACGTGGCTGGGGCCATCCAAACGCAAGGTAGGAAAGCCGTTGCGCTCCGAAGTAGTCACAGGTTGTCAGGTACGGCGGACTGGTGACGATCGCATCGACGCTGTGATCGGCGAGGGGCAACCGCCGTGCATCCGCCAGAAGATGCGTCGCGCGCGAACGGCACACGGGGCCACTGAACCGAAATGCGGCCTGTTCGGCAGCACAGTCCGCGGTGATCCGCCGACCATAGCGGAGCAGTATCCGGTCGATAGGCGGAGGTGTCCGCACCGGATCACGCGTCGGTTTGACCGAGCCGATCAGCCAGTGCGAAGCGGGGCGTAGTGCCTGGGAGACCGCAACGGTCAAGTAGGTCCGCAGGGGCCCTTCGTCGAGTTGCTGGATCTTCTCCAGCCAGGCAGCAGCCCGCTCGGCGTTCGGTTCGCCGAGCCACTCCACGAGTTCGGGCGGCAAGTCATGGTCCGCACGAGGCGTAAGCCGTGCGAGCCGTATCAACTCGGCGGCAGCCTCGTCGAGATCGTCCGGTGGTCTGGTACGGAGCTGCGCAACGGTCACGCCCAGCTTGCCGATCTCCAGGCCCATGGCTTCGATGCCGAGCTGAAGTGACACAGCACCAACCGTCCCGGTGCCGGCAAAGGGATCCAGGACTCGCCGCACAGGGCGGTGTGCCCTGGCGAGGCCCTCTTCGATCACCGTGACCGCGACCTCGGCCGCGAATCGGCCTGGATAGCGATGAAACCAACCCAGAGTGATCTCCCCCGGGTCGTGGCTCTGTGGCCGAGGACGCCACGGGACGGCACGTGGAGCGTGGCCGGGTTGATGTCCGACAGACCATCGCCAGGCGGGCAGCGTGCCACCTTGCCAACCGGTCGACGCCGCAACGATGTCGCTCGCCATGCGATCCCTTCAGTCACGCTGTGTGAAGACGCTGCGACCGTGCGGGCCGCATCTGTACAAAGACGGGGTTGCGCAGGGTAGGACCGGTCATCAGGCACTGTCCCGGAGCGAGTGCCGGAACTGTGCCCCACAGGGCTTCATGGACGCCGCCGGTGCTCTGCTGGACAGGAGCCAGGTTCGCAGACGACTTGAGCTGATGGACGAACCTGGTATTGGCCAGTTCAAAAAGCTCGTCAGGTACGTGGCCCGGTTGCTGTGACACCAAGGTGAGCCCCATCCAGCGCTTTCGTCCTCGCCGGCTGATGATCTGAAGCTGGTCCAGAACCGCTCGCATCCTGGACAAGGAAGCGCGAGAGACAAATGTGTGCACTTCTTCGATCACCAGGAGAACCGGCGGTCGCGCCATGCCTCCTGGCAGGCGGTGCCCCTTGGGTACCGCGCAGACGACGTCGAAGAGCGCCTGCAGCAGGTAGGAGATCGCGATGTTCCGAGCGGCGTCGTTGGTCTCGCTCACGTCGAGGACGGACAGACGGCCGGGCACCAGCAGGTCGTACACGCTGAGGTAAGGCGTCTTCTCGGTCCGGCGCCAGTCGAGCATGTCGGACTGGCCCAGTTGATAAAGCTTGCTGCGCAGCGTGCGGGCTGCGGCCTTGTCGTACGACATGAGGTTGGAGCCCAGAAGGGGGATGTTCCCGTTCTGGTCCTCGCGCAGTCCGTCGACAAGATCGCCGAGGGTATACCGGGAAGGACGGTCGTCGTCGGCAGGTGGACTGGCCAGCGATCCCCAGGCGGACGGGGGGCGCTGCTGCCGCTGCGCAAGAAAGTCGGCTCGCTCGGTGATCAGTCCCCACATCCTGCTCTGTGCCTCGGTGAACTCCAAGATGTTCGACAGCACTTGATCCGGAATGCGGCTGATCGGGATCTTGAAGATTTCAGGCGCCGGGTGGTCCGTGAGGCCGGCATTGGGCACATAGACTCGGAAGTCCTGCACGCCCTCAGGCCGCTCACCACGTTCAGCAAGCAGAGCGCAGAGACGGGGATCACGGCAGGGCTGGTCCATGGCGATGTACTCGCCCTCGACATCCACGGCAACGACTGCCCACCCTTGCCGTACCGCCTCCTCCATCAGCACTTGCGTACTGTTGGATTTTCCAGAGCCGACAGTGCCGAAGATGCCGATGTTCCGCGGCAGCAGGCCTTTCTCCCGAGAGTCCAGTTGGACAGCCACCTCGTCGTAGCCGAGCAAGGTGCCCATCTGCAGATCACCTTCCAGACCGAGCATCCGTCGCAGTCGGTCCGGTGGGTAGAGGTATGTACGTGCATAGGGGCGAGGGCGGCTGCTGGTCGGCAGGACGGCTTCGTCGGCAGTTACTTCGCCCAGGATTTCTATTGTTCCGCTCGCGTAGTAGGCAGGACGGAACTGCGTCCGTTCCGGATTGAGCAGTGTCGTGCGGGTGATCGCCGACTCCGCCGCCACCTCGTGTGGGATGTGGAATGGCCCTTCAACCACTCGGCCAAGGAACGTCTTGCCCTGATCCGCGTCCTCGATTCCCACGTAGGCGTCACGGGCGAACACATGCCGAAACTCATGGCGCACCATGAGGTCGCTGCTCGTGTTGGCGGCACCATTCCCGTCGAAGGCGATGAACCCGAGCGTCACCAAGTCGCCCTGGACTGCCTGCCCTGCCCGCAGGGCTGAAGTCACACTCTCCGCAGAGGAAAGCATGTCGGCATCCGGGCCACCATGCCTTGGTAGAGCCGCTTCGGCCGACTCCTTTGCCGCCGCCTCAGGCATCAGACCGTGGTCTGGACTGTCCGGGCGCGCGGCCCCGAGCCTACCCGGGTGTTCGGGAAAGGGAAGCTGGTCGCTCATGCGCGAGTCCTCCGCGGATCAAGGTCGGTGATTCCGTCTTGAACGCCCAGTTCCATCAGACGGGTCTCGACGAATCCCCTGAACTCGGACCCTTTGAACATTCGGCGTGCCACCGCATCGGCCAGGTCGAGATGAAAGGGGAATCCACGCACCGCCGAACCCGTTTGTTCAAGCCCAATACCCGTGGTCCAGAGGGCATCGGCCAGAAAAAGCGACACCGCCTGGGGAATCCGCCGATGATGACATTCCATTAGATACGGGCGAGGTCCGGCCTTGATGAGAACAATGGCCACCTCTGGCCCGACCTTCTCTATAAACTTCCTGAAACGGCTACGGTCGGCAGTGTTGAACCCGGCGCGCGCCGTTCCGGTAGATTGGTCTCCGTCGAGGAAACGTGTCAGGTCCTCGGCGAGGCTTCGGACCACGATGTACTCCCCGGGCTCGAGCAAGACCGCCGCGTTCAGGATCTCCAGGTCCTCTGGCCCTTCACTGACCGCAATAAATCGACCATCAGCGATGTAGTCCCCAACCAGGTCGAAGACAGGCGGAAGATTGCGTTCTGGCATTCCGACACCCGTGCGGAGTTCGTACGGCACCAGCTCGCCATGGATCATGCGCCAGTCCGCCGGATGCTTCCACAACTGCTGCCGTTCGCCCAGCAACATCAGTGCACGAGACGCGAGATTTGATGCACCGTGAGTCTTGCGCAGATTTTCGAAAAACTCTCTCGCGGAAGCGCCTTCTGCGGTGAAGTCGTGCTCGAAGACCCGGGTTACGACCTTGAACGACCCCCCCGTGTTCGTCACGATCGCGACTCCGACCTGAACTTTCGTTCCGGAGAGCAGAGGGACGGCCGCGATCGTGCCATCCGCCGCTGCCACGGTCTGCGTAGAAAGCAGAGTCGTCGCGGCTTTCAGATCATCATGCGTGGGCCGGCAGATTGCCTCTCGTATGTCGGGACGCTCCCTGAGGATTTCAGTCCTCAGGTCATGGCGGCGCTCATGCGCGTGGCGCACCGCCGTGTCAACGCGTTCCCTGAGCCTGTCCAGATGAGTTTCGAGATCGGTCCACGGTGCCACAGCAAGGATGTCCGCCAGCGACCGCACGTTCTGGTTCCGCCGAGGCGTGCCCGCGAATGGTGCGGCACCCGACCCCACGCCCGACATGAGGATCCTCCTCACCCCGTCCTTCAAGTGAGGGTAGAGCGCCATGAGCGTTTTGTGACCAGGGCGTCGCCGTGGGCTGAGGAGCGGACGGCGAGGCTACGAAGATCGGCACCGGTCCGGTCCTGTGAGTCCACGGCCTGAACCGCTTTCAGGGCGTTATTGGCTCGGGACTGTGTCGGCGCACGCTTCTACTGGTCAGCTTACGTTTTGCTTGATCACGCAAAACGTCACGCGCCGCACCACGCTCTGGACTGCCGCAGGAGCGCTCGTGCTCACCACCCCGGCGGACGCGCACGCCACCGCGATCGGTCAACGCCCGTGCGAGGCGGGTCTTCTTGTTCACGCGCGGGAGTTCGGCGAGTTCGGCGACCGCCGAGCCCGTCCCCGGCGAAGGCGGCACCAGCCGAACCCCTCCCTCAACCGCTACCATCACGCAAATCCTCAGGTCAGCGCCCCGCGCACGACCAGCCATGTGTTGTGGCTCCAGCCCAGGACTCGAACCTGCGGCCAAGCGACATCGGCCTACCGACTCAACCCGACGACCGTCTGGATCACCAACTGCCCGCCCCCGACCGGCGGCTCCCCCCGTTCCCATGTTCTGGGTCCCCCGCCGGGGGCACTTCGGTTGAAGTGTCTGACGACCCCGCCATCAGCGCATTTGCTGAGTGCGGGGTCTTGTCGCGTGTGCAGGCAGGGTGAGGCCCCCGCGGCCCCATGGCAGCGATCATGCGGTGGCCGCGTAGCACTCCACGTGATCGAGAGGCTCCGAGGTCGTCTTGAGGTGCGTGCAGAGGTCGGGGGCAGCCGAGCGATGACGTGCGCTATCACCCCGGCCTGAGGTGCGGGCGGAAAACCGACAATGCGATGGAAGTGCTCCCCCGCACCGCTAGCTTGGGCCGATGCAAACCCACGCGTCGCCCGCGTCCCTGCTGTCTGCGCTGAGGCCCCGGACCCAGGATCGGCTCTACGACTTCTACAAGGAGCTGCGGAGCACCGACGACCTCTTCTGGGACCGCCGTCTGGACGCCTGGATCGCGACCAGTCATGCCGTGGTCAGCAGCACTGCCGGTGACCCTCGGTTCTCCTCGGTGCGCTATCCCGACATCGAGGCCGTCTCCGAGGAACTACGGCCGCTGGCCCGGGTCCTCAGCCGGCAGATGCTCTACAGCGACGCCCCTGACCACCCCCGTCTGCGGGCCCTGTTGAGCAGAGCCTTCACTCCCCGGGCAGTGGCGGCGCTGCGCGACCGGATCTCCGAGGCCGTCGAGCAGATCATCACCCGCGCGGCGCCGACCGGACGGATGGACATCGTCGCGGACCTTGCCGAGCCCCTGCCGCTGAACGTCATCTGCGATCTCCTCGGTGTGCCGGAGCAGGACCGGCCCGCCCTGTCCTCCTGGTCCGACCCGATCGCCGCGGCCATCGGCAGTTCCCGGCTCGACGCGGACGACAGCCGTGCCGCCTCCCAGAGCATGGAACGCACGCTCGCCTACCTGCGGGAACTCCTCACCAGCCGCGACACCCCGCCCGCGCCCCACACCCTGCGCGCACTCCTGACCACGCGGGCCGAGAGCACCGACCAGGACTTCGACGAGCTCCTCGCCAACTGTGCCCTGCTCCTGATCGCCGGCCACGAGACCACCACCCACTTCATCGGCAACGCCGCTCTCGCCCTGCTGCGCCACCCGCAGGCAGCCGACGAGCTGCGCCGCCGGACCGACCTGATCCCCGCCGCCGTCGAGGAACTCCTGCGCTACGACAGCCCGGTGCAACTGATGCTGCGCCGGGCGCGGCACGACCTGGAGCTGGCCGGCCGCACCATCGCCGCCGGGCAGGTGGTGCTCCTTGTGTGCGGCGCCGCCAACCGGGATCCGGCCGTGTTCCCCGACCCGGACGTGCTGGACTTCCAGCGGCCCGGTGGACGGCACGTCGCCTTCGGGTACGGGCCCCATTTCTGCCTCGGCGCGGCGCTGGCCCGGCTGGAGGGCGCCGTCGTCCTCGAAGCGCTCCTGACCCGGCTCCCCGACCTGAGGCTCGACGGCGCCGCGCCGCAGTGGCAGCGCAGCCTCAACTTCCGCGGGCTGACCGGCCTGGACGTCGCCTTCACGCCCGTCTTCGCGTGATCACGGCAGCGGGCCGCAGGCCATACTGATCCACGGCCGGCCGAGCGGGACATGGTCCGGCTTCAGCGAAACGCGGGCGCCTGTTCCAGCTGCCTGCGCCACCCGGGGACGGCCTCCGCCCGCTACGGGCCGGCCACCCGCAGCATCCTCATCGCGCTCTCATTCACGCTGGGCCTCGTCACCCGCGCGGGAAGGGCGGCCTGATCCGCCCACAACCGCCCGCTCACCCGAAGTCGGACGTACGCTCCTGCCCCGTCGGCCCGTCCCAGTTGTGCGGCTCCCCGCCGCTGAGCAGCTCCGCTGCCTGGTTCTGCGTGTGTGCGGCCGCCATCTGGGCCTCCGCCACGACGTCTCCGCGTTCACGCACCAGGTCCTCGTAGATCGGTGGGTGATCGTTTCCGGCGGTACTGCGCGTCACAGTGCCGATCCTTCCGCTGGTTGTTGCCGTAAGGCCCTGTCGAGCCGGACAGGTGCCCTGCCCGGCCCACAAATTCAACACAGCCGAAGGATCGTATTTGGGGAGGAAACGTAGCCCCGATGCGCCCATCGTGAAAATGTCCCGTGGGTGCCGGGGCCCGAGGGTGGTCGGCGGATCAGACCTGGTGGTCGGTCGGGAGCATCGCCCAGACCGTCTTGCCCATGGGCTGCCGGCGGGTCCAGCCCCAGTGCTCGGACAGGGCGTCGATGATGCGCAGTCCGCGACCGTGCTCGTCGAGGTCGAGGGGGTCGCTGGTGTGCGGGTACACGGGTGGGCTGTCGCTCGGGTCGGTGACGGCGCAGACGAGGTGGGCGGGGCGGCGCAGGCTGAGCTTCAGCCAGATCTCGGCCTCGCCGTGGGCGGCAGCGGAGGAGAGGTGCGCCGCGGAGTGCCGTACGCCGTGCTGTACGGCGTTGGCGGCCAGTTCGGTGACCACCATGAGGGCGTCGGCGCTGCAGTGGTCGAGTGCCCAGTCGCCGAGGGTGCGGCGGACGAAGTCGCGGGCCTGACCGCATTCCCGTTCGGCGCCGGTGAGCCGCAGGGCGGCCGAGCGGGGCGGGATGCGCGGGGGTTCGGGCCTGGCGACAGGGCGTCGGTCCGGGGTGCCGGGGAGCGCTTCCGGCGTCACGGCCAACCCCGCAGGTGGCGCGGCGCTACCGGGCACTCGAAGCCCTTCGTACGCAGGTAAGGACACAACGTCTCCCTGATACATGGTCAGGACGAGGCGGCTGCGCAGCAGTTGACGCCACGCACTATTATCCACGCCGACGGCGTCTCCGTGCAATTTCACGGGAAATTGCGCGAGCGGTGTCGACCCTGAGCACGTGGTGCGGTCCGGGCCCCTGGGGCGGCGGGGCGTGCGCGTGGCGGAACGTGAGCAAGGAGAGTGCAGTGCCAACAGCACAGAACGGCGTACGGGCAAGCTCGTTGGGCGTCCGCTGGATCAAGAGCCGGCACAGCAATGCCGAGGGCAACTGCGTCGAGGTGGCCTCCCTGGGCGACGGCAGTGTCGCGATGCGCAACTCCCGCCACCCCGACGGGCCGGCCCTCGTCTACACACCGGCCGAGATCGCCGCCTTCCTGGCGGGCGCCAAGGAGGGGGAGTTCGACCACCTGGTGTGACCCGAACCCGGACTCCGAGGGCTATACGACTCCTACGCGGAGTCAGAAGCCTGCCGGGAAGCGGAAGTTGAGTTCTCTACTTCCCGCGGTTTCGGCGGCATGAGGCGGCGGGATGCGATAATGCGGTCTGTCGTATGCCGGTCTACCGGGAGTCAGGATGTCCGCCGAGTCACCTCGCATCTCCCGCCTCGAGCCGTATCTGAGCCGCACCGAACCCGCGCCGACCCTGCTCAAGATGCTGGTCGGCGTCCAACTGGCGGGTATCCGCGAGGACGTCGGTCTCTCCCAGGACCAGGCGGCGCGTGCCGTGGGGTTCAGTCCGGCGAAGCTGTCGCGCATCGAGGCGGGCAAGGGCCGTCGGCCGCCCACGGAGGCCGACGTGCGCGCCTTGCTGGAGCATTACCGTGCCGATGACTACGAGGCCTCGGTTCTGCTGCAGTTGCTGCGGCGTGCCGGTGAGCCGGGATGGTGGCAGCGGTACGACAAGCGGCTGATGCCGGAGTGGTTCGACCGGCTGGTCGGGCTGCAGGAGGCCGCCACGGCCATCCGTACCTTTGAACTCCAGTACATCCCGGGCCTGTTGCAGACCGAGGCCTACACCCGTGCCGTGGTGGAGCGCGGGCTGCCGACCGCGCCGGCCCGTGAAGTCCAGCGGCGGGTGGAGCTGCGGATGCGCCGGCGGGAGCTGCTGCACCGCCAGGATCCGCCCCGGCTGTGGGCGATCGTCGACGAGTCGGTGCTGCTGCGGGTGCTGGGCAGCCGCGAGGTGATGCGCGAGCAGCTCGAGTACCTGGAGGAGATGGCCCGGCTCCCCCATGTGACGGTGCAGATCGTCCCGCTGGACGTCACCAACGCCTCGGCGCCCGCCATCCCCGTCACGTATCTGCGCTTCGGCGGCGTCGATCTGCCCGACATCGTCTATCTGGAGCACATCAAGAGCGCCGCCTTCCTGGAGGACCAGGACGAGACGGAGGAGTACCGGATCGCCCTGGACCGGCTGGGCGACGAGGCCCTCGACCCGCGCGAGTCGCTCAAGCGGCTGCGCGAGACGAAGGCCCGTTACGCGCCTGCTCCCTGACTACCGGAGCCGGCCCACACCGCCGAACTCGATCCACTCCTGGGTGGCCTGGCGGGGCGCGACCTCGGTGTCCGGCCGCCATGTGGAGACCTCCACCAGCCCCGGCTCCAGGACGTCCAACCCCTCGAACAACTGGGCGACGTCCTTTTCCTCGCGCACCCGGCCCCAGTGCCCCTGGGTGGCCTGGTCCATGAAGTTGGTGACGAAGTCGCGGACCTCGGGGTCTTCGCTGACCAACTGGCACATCACCATGTAGCTGCCGGGCACGAGCCGTCCGGCCACGCGGCGGGCCACGGCGAGGGGGCCGTCGGTCTCGCTGTCGGGGATGCAGTGGAACACCGAGTTGAACAGCACCGCCACCGGCTGCGAGAAGTCGATCAGGCGCTTGGTGTCGGCGTGCGAGAAGATGCCGTCGGTGTCGCGCATGTCGGCGTGGATGACGGCGGTGTTCTCGTTCTGCTCCAGCAGGGCGCGGCCGTGGACCAGGACCATCGGGTCGTTGTCGACGTACACCACGCGCGAGGAGGGGTCGATGGCCTGCGCGACCTGGTGGACGTTGTTCTGGGTGGGCAGGCCGGAACCGTGGTCGAGGAACTGCCGGATGCCGTAGTCCTCGGCCAGCGTCCGGACCACCCGCTGCAGGAAGCGCCGGTTGTTCAGCGCGAGGGCGCGGGTGCTGGGGACGACCTTGTCCAACTGTTCGCAGGCGGCGCGGTCGGACGCGTAGTTGTCCTTGCCGCCGAGGTAGTAGTCGTACATGCGCGCGGCTGTCGGGACCGTGGCATCGATCGACGTGGACAGCTGCTTTCCAGGTTCCATGGTTCCCCCCAGGGGCAGGCCGGCCGAGGAGATCACCTCGCCGACAACACATCCTAGGGAGGCGGAAGTTGGTGGGGCCAGTCCATCGGTCAACCGTCGGATGATTGCCACCCTTGCCGGGTGACACAGGCACCCACCGATCCGGCCACCCCCTCGAACCGATGACCGACCACACTGAAGGACATGTCATGCCCGTCTTGGACATACGGACCCGATGGTTCAGGGGCGTGCGCGCGCCCGACGCGAAGATCCGGCTGGTGTGCTTCCCGCACGCGGGCGGCGCGGCGAGTCACTTCCACGGCTGGGCGACGCTGACCCCGCCGGAGATCGAGGTCATGGGGGTGCAGTACCCGGGCCGCCAGGACCGCCTGGCCGACCCGTGCCCGGCCACGATGGCGGAACTGGCGGACGCGATCACGCAGGCGCTGTTGCACGAGACGGCCGATGACCTGCCGTTGGCGCTCTTCGGCCACAGCATGGGCTCGTCCGTGGCGTACGAGGTGGCCCGCCGCCTGGAGGACGTCCCCGGCCGCACCCTCGCCCGCCTGTTCGTGTCGAGCCGGGCCAGGCCCCGCACCCCGCAGGAGCAGGCGCCCCGCCCGGCCCCGACCGACAGCGAGATCCTGGCCCGCGTCCGCCAGTTGGACCCCGAGGGCGCCGCCGTCTACGACCACCCCGAACTGCGGCCCATGATCATGCCGGCGCTGCGGGCGGACTTCCGTCTCCTGGCCGCGTACCGCCCGGCTCGCCTGCACCGGCTGGGGATCCCGGTCACGGCGTGCGGAGGCGACCGTGACCCCGCCTGCCCGCCGGACGACCTCTCGTCCTGGTCGGACGTCACGACGAAGGGGCTGGACATCGAGGTCTTCGAAGGGGGCCACTTCTATCTCGGTCCGCGGAAAGAGGAGTTGCTGGCTCTCATCACCGCACAACTGGCATGAGACGACGTGTCGAACGGACGTGCAGGACAGGGGAAATCTGGGCATGTTTCCCTTTCAACTTCAACGACCGTAAGGGGCATGCCAGATGAGCGACGCCGCCGTGTCCGCGCCCCGCAGGGTCGTCGTCACCGGACTCGGGGCCGTCACGCCGCTGGGCGCCGGGGTCGGGGCGTTGTGGCAGGGGCTGCTGGACGGGCGGCACGGGATACGGGAGTTGGAAGGGGCGGAGTTCGACGGGTTACCGGTGCGGATCGCCGGAGTGGTCCCCGAGGATCCCGCACGGCTGCTGCCCCGGCCGGTGGCACGGCGGATGAACCGGGCGGCGCAGATGGGCGTACTGGCCGCGCGGGAGGCATGGGCCGACGCCGGGTTCACCGAGGGCGGTACCCGGGAGAGCGGGGTCGATCCGGAGCGGGTGGGGGTGAGTCTCGGGGCCATCCTCGGCGACGCGTCCGTGCTGGTGGGCGGGGACCGGAGGCTGCGGGACAAGGGACCTCGGGCCGTCTCACCGCTCACCACCCCGATGACCGTGCCCTCGCAGGCCGCGTCCCAGGTCTCCCTCGATCTGCACATCACCGGCGAGGCCCGGACCGTGACGAGCGCGTGCGCGTCGGGGACCGAGGCCATAGGGCAGGCGATCGACCGCATACGGTACGGGCGCATCGACGTCGCTCTGGCGGGCGGCGCCGAAGCCGTCGTCACGCCGGCGATCATGGCGTCCTTCGCCGCGATGCGGGCGCTGGCCGACGAGGACCTCGCCGACGGCTCGCCGTCCCGGCCCTTCGCCAAGGACCGGGGCGGGTTCGTCAACGGCGAGGGCGCCGGCATCCTCGTCCTGGAGGCCGAGGAGCACGCCCGGGCCCGTGGAGCGCGGATCTACTGCGAGGCCGCCGGATGGGGCCTCTCCGCCGACGCCCACCACATGGCCGCCCCCGACCCGTCCGGCAACGGGGTCGCCCTCGCTCTCCGCCGCGCCCTGCGGGACGCCGGCGGCCGCCCGGGGGACGTCGTCCACGTGAACGCCCACGCCACGGCGACGATCGAGGGCGACCTCGCGGAGGCAGGCGCGCTGCGCGCGGTGCTCGGGCGACGCGCGGTACCGGTCACCGCGCTCAAAGGACACCTGGGCCACCTCCAGGGCGCCGCGGGCGGCGTCGAGGCCGTGGCGGCCGTACTGACCCTGCATCACGGGGTGGTGCCGCCGACCGTGGGATGCCGGGAGGTGGACGACGCGATCGACCTGGATGTGGTGAGGGGGGCGGCGCGGGCGCTGCCGGAGGACGGGGACCTGGTGCTCAGTAATTCGTTCGGGTTCGGCGGCCACAACGCGGTACTGGCACTACGACGCCGTCGCTGAAGCGCCCCAAAGGGGCGCGGGGAACTGCGCGAGCAACCACCCACCACCCCGCACCCGCCAGACGACAGCGCCACGCAGACGCCCAGGCGCTCACAACGCCGATCAAGCCGTCCGCTTACGGGACGCCGTCTTCTTGGCGGTCGTCTTCTTCGCGGCGGTCTTCTTCGCCGCCGTCTTCTTCGCCCCCTGAGCCCCCTTCGCCGTCGACTTCTTGGCCGAGGCCGCCGTCTTCTTCGCGGCGGTCTTCTTGGACGCCGCCGTCGACTTCTTACCCCCCGCCTGCTTGGGCGCCGCCCTCGCGGTCTTGCGCTGCGGCAGGCGTCTGACCTCACCCTTCTCCTCGGCCGGCGCCTCGCCCCGGGACTCCTTGGCCGCCCGCACGCTGTTCTCCAGGGCCGCCATCAGGTCCAGGACCTTGCCACCCGCCGCCGGCTCGGGAGCCTCCGGCGGCGCCTCGCCCGCGGCCTTCGCGGCGACGACCTCCTCCAGGGCCTCGCGGTACTCGTCGTGCAGTTCGGTCAGGTCGACCTCGCCGAGGGTGTCCATCAGGGCGTCCGCGAGGTCCAGTTCCTTGTCGTTCACCGTGACCCGCGTGTCCGGCGCGACGCCCTCGGGCTCCCGCACCTCGTCCGGCCACAGCAGCCCGTGCATGGCGATGGCGTCGCCGACCACCCGCAGCATGCCCAGCCGCTCGCGGCCCCGAAGGGCGAACTTCGCGATCGCCACCTTCTGGCTCCGCTTCAGTGCCTCCCGCAGCAGCGTGTACGGCTTCGCGGCCGGCGCCCCGCCCGCCGCGAGGTAGTACGCGCTGTCCATGTGCAGCGGGTCGATACGGTCGGCCGGCACGAAGGCCACGATCTCGATCGTCTTCGCCGTCGGAAGCGGAAGGTGGGCCAGGTCCTCGTCCGTGATCGGGATGATCGTGCCGTCCGCGTCCTCGTACCCCTTGCCGATCTCCGCCTGGCTGACCTCACGGTCGTCCAGCTCGCAGACCTTGCGGTAGCGAATGCGGCCACCGTCCTCCGTGTGGATCTGACGGAAGGAGATCGAGTGGCTCTCCGTCGCGTTCACCACCTTGATCGGGATGCTGACCAGGCCGAACGAGATGGCGCCGTTCCATATGGATCGCACGTGCAGCACCCTTTCGGTCGGTTCGCGAGATTCACCGAGGTTCACCCGGACATCCACCACAATTTCTGGAATTCTCATCGTATGACGCCGATCACAGAGGTGGAGGGGCGACGGCTCGCGCTCAGCAACCTGGAGAAGGTGCTGTATCCGGCGACCGGCTTCACCAAGGGCGAGATGCTGCACTACTACGCCACCACGGCCGACGCCCTGCTGCCGCATCTGCGGGATCGGCCGCTGTCCTTCCTGCGCTATCCCGACGGCCCGGACGGCCAGGTGTTCTTCGCCAAGAACGTCCCGCCGGGCACGCCCGACTGGGTCACGACCGCCGAGGTGCCCCGTATCGAGGGACCGGCGCGGATGGTGTTCGTGCAGGACCTCGCGAGCCTCATGTGGGCCGCCAACCTGGTCACCGAGTTCCATACGCCCCAGTGGGTGATCGACGCGCCCGGCGAGGCCGACCGGCTGGTCTTCGACCTCGACCCCGGCTCGCCGGCGACCGTGGTCGAGTGCTGCGAGGTCGCGCTCTGGCTGCGCGAGCGCCTGGCGGCCGACGGCATCGAGGCGTACGCCAAGACCTCCGGCTCGAAGGGCCTGCATCTCACGGCGGCCATCCGGCCGGCCCCCTCCGAGCAGGCCACCGAGTACGCCAAGGAGCTCGCAGTGGAGGCCGAGAAGGCCATGCCCCGGCTCGTGATCCACCGGATGACCAAGAGCCTGCGCCCCGGAAAGGTCTTCGTCGACTGGAGCCAGAACGCCGCCCGCAAAACCACGGCCACGCCCTACACCCTGCGCGCCCGCCGCGAGCCCACGGTGTCCGCACCGGTCACCTGGGAGGAGGTGGAGGACTGCCGCTCCCCGAGCAGCCTGACCTTCCGCGCGCCGGACCTCGCCCCACGACTCCAGGACTACGGCGACCTACTGGCTCCGCTGCTCGACCCGAGCCGGGCGGGCACGCTGCCCTGACCGACCCAGCGCACACTCAACCGGCGGTACCCCAGACCCGCCGGTCCCGAGCCATCGCATGCAGCGCCTCCACATCCGCCGGCTTCAGCACTCCGCCCAGCCGGGCCAGCCCGTCCAGTTCGGTGTCCCTGAGGACCCGTACCTCCCGCAGCGGCCCGGGGATCGTCACGTCGGCGGGGGCGACCAGGGCGAGGACGGGGTGGACCTCGGCGGTGAGGGCGTAGGAGGCGCGGTCGGCGTCGGCGCGGACGCGGCGCAGCAGGGGGTGCGGTTCGCGGCGGCCGAGGGAGACCATCGGGTCGGCGATCGTCACCTGCTGCTTACGGGCGTACAGGGAGTGCAGCGCGAACAGGCCGCCGGGGCCGATCACCAGGTGGTGGATGCGGTCGCCGCCGGGCAGCGGGATGGAGTGCAGCGCGTGCCAGCCGGCGCCGTCCAGCCGGTCGAGGGCCTCGCCGACCGTCTGTTCGGCCGTCAGGGCCCGGCGGCGCGGGTCCGGACGCAGGCGGTGGGGCGGTCCCGGATCCCGGTCGAGGGCCACCAGGAGCGCCTCCCCGGGGCGGTTGGGCGCCAGGTCGTCGTCCGGGTGGAGGGTCAGCCGGGCCAGCTCGGCGGGGGTCGGGACCGGCGGCGGGCCCACCGTCACCGGGCCGGTGACGAAGGGGCCGAGCGCCTCCAGCACCTCGTCCCTGCGGTCCTCGCTGAGCAGGTTGATCCGTGCCGCCTCACGGTCGTACCAGGCGATGTTCCGCCCGTCCGTGAGGCAGACGTAGAGCCGTTCCTGGCCGTGCCGCCAGGTCGGTATGACGCGCAGTCCGCTCATGCACCATCACCCCACTGACCATGGGAACAGGCAGGGTGCTGCGCGGGCAAGAACCCGGTTACCTTTGAGAGGAGTTGGGCAGATCACCCGGGAAGGGTGGTTGGGGAGGCGCCGTTGCGTACCCGCAGGAAGCAACCCGACGTACCGGCTCCGGACAGCCCGTGGAGCGAGATCGTGCCCGGCCTGTGGATGGGCGGGCACGAGTTCCGGGGGCAGTCGGGGCAACTGGAGTTCGCGGTCGTCCGGGACGAGTTCGATCTCGTACAGACTCTGCTGCGGCTGCCCGGCCACGGGCCCGACCCCGGCGTCCGGCACCATGTGTGGCCGATCCCGGACGGGCCGCTGGACGGGACCCAGCTCGCGGGAGTGATACGGCTGGCCGAGGCGGCCTGCGAGGCGCTGGACGAGGGCCGCAGGGTCCTCGTCCGCTGTTACCACGGATACAACCGCTCGGGGCTCGTGATCGCCCACGCCCTGATCCGGCGGAACCACTCCGCGGAGCGGGCGATCCGGCTGATACGCTCCCGCCGCTCTCCGTGGGCGCTGCACAACGAGCTGTTCGTCGAGTACCTCCGGGCCGGCCTGCCGACGGCCCGGCTGCTGGAGGAACTCGCCGAGTAGCCGTTTCGCCCGTCCGCCCACCGGGGTGCGCAAAAAGGACTTCCGTACGAATAGGGTGTACGGGCCGACAACCGTCCTCAGCCCCAGGAGAACCGTGCCCCGCAGCCGCCCCACGCGCGTCGCCGCGCTCGGTGCCTTCGCCGCACTGCTGCTGGCGGGCGGCACGGCCTGCGGTGACGCCGGGGGGCTCCAGGGCGCGGGTCCGACCGAGACCGCGGTCAGCCCGGACAAGCTCTGGCCGCAGCTGACGCCGGCGTCCAGCCCGGCCTATGTCATCGGCGAGGTGAACCGCGAGGTCGTGAAGGGGGTCGCCGTCCCCGGGGGCGACATACGCGAGGTGGATCCGGTCGCCGTCGTGCACAAGGAGATCGCCGAGTCCCCCGGTGACTACGAGGGCACCAAGGCGCAGTACCGGACGACCGGCCGGCTGATGGCCGAGTGCGCCAAGGGCGCCGGGCGCGGCAGGTGCCCGGTCCTGCAGCCGTACTACCGGGACCTGACCGGCGACGGGCAGCCCGACCTGACCGTGGGCTTCCGGCTGATGCCCGGCAACCAGACCGCGGTGCGCGTCTACACGGTCGAGAAACGCCGACTGGTGCAGGTGATGGAGTGGGACGACGCCATCAGCGGCGTCGAGCTGGCCGGGCGGTCGGTGATCATCCGCTCGCCGTCCGAGGTCGCCGGGTACGAGTACCGGCTGCAGTGGACCTGGGACGCCGACCAGAAGGCGATGCTGCTGACGCACGACGAGATGCTGCGCACCGGCCCGCACAAGAAGACGCCGCACCCGTCGCCGTCGCACCGCTCGCCCTCGCCTTCCGTATCGCCTTCGCGTTCCGCCTCTCCCTCCGGGGGCTCGCCCGCTGCGAGCACCCCATGAGGCTCGCGCTCCCCCGGTGGTCCGGCACGCTCGCCGTGAAGGCCGCCGTCTTCATCACGGTGATGTGCTGTGCGCTCGCCGCGCTGCTCGGCATCCTGGTGCACGTCTCGGTGACGAACCAGACCGTCGGCCAGGCCCGCGACCGCGCCCTGTCCCGCCTGGCCGACGCGACGGCGGCGTTCGAGGCCGGGGACACCGTCGGGCACGGCGTCGCGCTAGATCCGCCCGGTCTGCCCCCGTCGCTGCGGGAGCTTGCGCTGGCCGGGGACCGCGGCACGATGGTCGCCGAGCACTGGGGCCGCCCCACGATGTGGGCGGCGGGACCCGCCGACGACGAGCGGGTCCTCGCCGTCCACATCGACTACTCGCAGCAGGCCCGCACCATCGACGGTCTCGACCGGGCGATCCTGTGGTCGTCGGGGCTGGCGATCGGGGCGACGGTGCTGGTGGGCGCGTTCGCGGTGACGCGGGTGACGCGACGGCTGCACGCCACGGCCCGGGTGGCCCGGCGGATCAGCGGGGGCGACCTGGACGCACGGGTCGACGATCCCCGTACGAAGGATCCGAGCCGGCCGCAGGACGAGGTGGCCGCGGTCGCCGCGGCGCTGGACACCATGGCGGCGTCGCTGCAGGGCAAGCTGCTCGCCGAGCAGCGGTTCACGGCGGACGTGGCGCATGAGCTGCGGACGCCGCTCACGGGGCTGCATGCGGCGGCCGAGCTGCTGCCGCCGGGGCGGCCGACGGAGCTGGTGCGGGACCGGGTGGCCGCGTTGCGCACGCTGACCGAGGATCTGCTGGAGATCTCGCGGCTGGACACCGGGCGTGAACGGGTGGAGTTGGACAGCGAGCCCCTCGCTGCGCTGGCCGAGCGGGTGGTTCGGGCGTCCGGGACCGAGACTCAGGTCGTTGTCGTGCGGGACCTTGTGGTGGAGACGGATCGGCGGCGGCTGGAGCGGGTTCTCGGCAACCTGGTCGCCAATGCGCACAAGCACGGGCGGGGGCCGGTGGTGCTGACCGTGGACGGGCCTGTTGTCACCGTGCGGGATCACGGGGTGGGCTATCCGGAGTATCTCGTCGCGCATGGGCCGCAGCGGTTCCGTACGGAGGGCGGTGCCAAGGGGCACGGTCTCGGTCTGACCATCGCTTTGGGGCAGGCGGAGGTCTTGGGGGCTCGGCTGACATTCGCCAACGCGGTGGACGGGGGCGCGGTGGCTACGTTGACGCTGCGCTAGCGAGGTCCAGAACCAAGAGCCCGGGACTACAGCTTGTTGGCCGGATGCGGGTTGTGGGGGTTGATCGCGCGCGGCGGAGCCGCATATCAGTACAGCCCCGCGCCCCTAGGGCGCTCCTATGGCCCAGCACCGCGCGCGGCTCTCCTCCATTACTCCTAATGTGGCGGTTAGTCAGGTTTGCCCCACTCTGATGGAGGTACCCCCATGACCCTGCGCTCCCGCATCCCCATATCCCTGGCCGCCGGCGCCGTCGCCGTCGCGGCCTTCGCCACGCCCGCTGTCGCCGATGACGAGTTCGGTCAAGGCGGTGGCCATGACCGACAGTTCACAAGGGGGGTCGTCACCGCGAGCACGCTGCTGCTGCGCAGTGCGCCCAACCGGGGCAGTCAGGTGATCCGGACCGCCAGCCGGGGGGAAGTCGTCAGGATCTTCTGCCAGTGGTTCGGTGAGAGCGTCCAGGGCAACAACCGCTGGTACCTCCTCGCGGACGGCACCTGGGCCTGGGGGTCGGCCCGGTTCATCGAGACGAAGCGGCCACCGCGCTTGTGCTGAGATGTAAGCAATGCGCACAAGACGGGCTATTTGGGTAAGTTCCGGACATGACCAAGGCCGGAACCACCCTGGTGGCAGCGGACACGCCCGCTCCCGTCGTACGTCTCCCCCGGCGCCGTGGCATCGAACTGGCCCTCATCGTCGTGGCCGTAATGCTCTCCGTGTACGGCTACTGCGCGGTCGGCATCGCCCGGCAGGGGACCGTCCCGCCCGGCGCCGCCGGCTACGGCGCCGGGCTCGGCGTGCTCGCGTTGGTCGCGCATCTGGCGGTGCGGGTGCGCGCCCCCTGCGCTGACCCGCTGCTGCTGCCGATCGGCGTGCTGCTCAACGGCCTCGGCCTGGTCCTGATCTACCGGCTCGACCTGGAGACGCCGGACGACCTGGCGGCGCCCACCCAACTCGTGTGGTCCACGCTGGGGGTGGGCCTGTTCATCGTGGTCGTGCTGCTGCTGCGCGACCACCGCGTGCTCCAGCGCTACGCCTACGTGTGTGTCGTCGCCGCTCTGGTGCTGCTCACCCTGCCGATCTTCTTCCCGTCCGTGAACGGCGCCCGCATCTGGATCCGGATCGCCGGATTCTCCATCCAGCCCGGCGAGTTCGCGAAGGTGCTGCTCGCGGTGTTCTTCGCGGCGTATCTGGCCGCCAACCGCAGTGCGCTGGCGTACACGGGCCGTCGGGTCTTCGGACTGTCCCGGCTGCAACTGCCCACCGGGCGCGTGCTCGGGCCGATCGTCGCCATCTGGCTGCTGAGCGTGGGGGTGCTGGTCCTCGAACGGGACCTGGGGACCTCGCTGTTGTTCTTCGGGCTGTTCGTGGTGCTGCTGTATGTCGCCACGGGCCGCACCGGGTGGATCGCGGTCGGCCTGCTGCTCGCGGCGGTCGGTGCGGTGGCCGTCGGGCAGTTGGAGCCGCATGTGCACAGCAGGGTCGAGGACTGGCTGCATCCGTTCGCGTCGATCGAGGCGGGCCAGGGCCCCAACCAGCTGTCCCAGTCGCTGTTCGCCTTCGCGGCGGGCGGCATGCTCGGCACGGGACTGGGCGTCGGCCACTCGATCATGATCGGCTTCGCGGCCAAGTCGGACTTCATCCTGGCGACCGCCGGGGAGGAGCTGGGCCTCGCGGGGCTGTCGGCGATCTTCCTCCTCTACGGTCTGCTGGTGGAGCGCGGCTTCCGGGCGGGGCTCGCGTTGCGCGACCCCTTCGGACGGCTGCTCGCGGTGGGGCTCGCCTCGATCGTGGCGCTGCAGGTGTTCGTGATCGCGGGCGGGGTGACGGGCCTGATCCCGCTGACCGGCATGGCGATGCCGTTCCTGGCGCAGGGCGGCTCGTCCGTGGTCACCAACTGGGCGATCGTGGCGCTGCTGATCCGGCTGAGCGACCGGGCGCGGAGCCGGTTCGGCATCCCCAAGGACGTTCCCGGTGACCTGCCCGAGGACGGGGAGGCCGCCAGGGACGGGGAGCCCGCCGTGGTGACGGGACACGACGACCGTGCGGAGGCCGCCCGATGACCCGGCACATCCGGCACGCCGCCTTCTTCTGCGCCCTGCTGCTGGTCGCGCTGCTCGTGAACGCCACCCGCATCCAGGTCTTCCAGGCCCGGACCTACGACGACAACATCGCCAACCGCCGCACCACCATCGCCCGTTACGGGCAGCCGCGCGGCGACATCCTGGTCGGCGGCGAACCGGTGACCGGATCCCGGGACACCGGCGAGCACCTGCGCTACGAGCGGACGTACACCAACGGCCCGATGTACGCCCCCGTCACCGGCTTCGCCTCGCAGACGTACGGCACGACCTTCCTGGAGCACGCCGAGGACGCCATCCTGTCGGGCACCGATCCGCTGCTGTCGCCGTTCCCGGTGTGGAACGGCTCGGCCCGCGACCGGCACCCCGGCGGCGATGTCGTCACCACCCTGCACCGGGGTGCGCAGGAGGCGGCGTTCGAAGGGCTGGCCGGCCGCAAGGGCGCGGTCGCGGCCGTGGAGCCGTCGACCGGGCGGATCCTGGCCCTGGTGTCCGCCCCGTCGTACGACCCGTCCGTGCTGTCCGGGAACGGCTCGTCGGTGCCCCGGTCCTGGGAGTCGCTGAACCGCGATCCGGACAAGCCGATGCTCAACCGCGCGGTGCGCAAGACGTATCCGCCGGGGTCGACCTTCAAGGTGGTGACCGCGGCGGCGGCGCTGGACGCGGGCGTGGTCGAGGACTTGGACGAGCCGACCCGCTCCCCGGATCCGTACCGCCTGCCAGGGACCAGGACCAAGCTGACGAACCCGTCCGAGGGCTGCAAGGACGTTCCACTGCGCAAGGCGTTCGAGTGGTCGTGCAACACGGTGTTCGCCCGGCTGGGGGTGCGGGTGGGGGCGGAGCGGATGGCGGCGACGGCGAAGGCCTTCGGGTTCAACGACCCGGATCTGAGGATCCCGTTCTCGGTCGCCGAGAGCACCTTCGACTCGAAGGTGGACCGCGCGCAGCTCGCCCTGTCGTCGATCGGGCAGTACAACACGCGGGCAACCCCGCTGCAGATGGCGATGGTGGCGGCGGCGGTGGCCAACGGCGGGCAGGTGCGGTCGCCGTATCTGGTGGAGCGCACGATGCGGGCGGGCGGTTCCACGGTGGCGACGGCCGGGTCGCGTCCGATGCGGCAGGCGATGCGCCCATCGACGAGCGTTCGCCTGAAGGAGCTCATGGTGGACGTGGTGCGGGAGGGCACCGGTACGAACGCCTGGATCCCGGGCGCGACGGTGGGCGGCAAGACCGGCACGGCCCAGCACGGCC
Organism: Streptomyces sp. NPDC107522; assembly: GCF_055657525.1. Taxonomy (NCBI): domain Bacteria; kingdom Bacillati; phylum Actinomycetota; class Actinomycetes; order Kitasatosporales; family Streptomycetaceae; genus Streptomyces; species Streptomyces sp. NPDC107522. The sequence goes on from NZ_JBVKAU010000003.1 coordinate 141,495, forward strand.
TGGGCAACTCCGGGACGCCATACGCCTGGTTCGTCTCCTGGGCGCGGGGCGACCACGACCTGGAGCCCAAGGTCGCGGTCGCGGTGGTGGTGGAGGACGCGGACGCCGACCGGGGGGAGATCAGCGGGGGCGGGGACGCGGCGCCGATCGCCCGGGCGGTGATGGAGTCGGTGCTGAAGTCACCCTCGGGCGACGGCCGTTGACGTCGGCTCCTGGATCAGGGCGGCCGGCAGGGCGACGTACGCGGTGACGCCCGTGCCCTGGGTGGGCCGGAGTTCGACGTGGGCGCCGAGGCGGGCGGCGAGGGCGCCGACGACGTGGTGGCCGAGGAACCGGGTGGGGGCGGTGTGCAGGGAGTCGCCCCTGCCGGACAGGACCGCGTTGGACTCGGCCAGGCGCTGCGGGGTCATGCCGATCCCCCGGTCCACGACGGCCAGGCAGTACTCGGTGCCGTCCCGCCAGCCGTAGATCTCCACGGGCTGCTTGGGCGGGCTGAACATCAGCGCGTTCTCCACCAACTCGGCCAGGAGATGGGACAGTTCGGCGACACAGTGGCCGCGGACGCCGCACTGCTGGATGTCCACCGCGGCCACCCGCCGGTACTGCTCGACCTCCGACACGGCCGACCGCACCACGTCGGCGACGGCGACCGTGCCCTTCCAGGACCGGGCCGGCGACTCCTCACCGGCGAGCACGAGGAGCGACTCGGCGTTGCGGCGCATCCGCGTGGCCAGGTGGTCGAGTTCGAAGAGCTCGGCGAGGGCGTCCGGGTCGAGCTCCTGGCTCTCCAGGGTGGTGATCAGGCCGAGCTGCCGGTTGAGCAGGCTCTGGTTGCGGCGGCCGAGGCTGGCCAGGGACTCGGTGCTGGTGCGGCGCAGGACGGCCTGCTGGGCGGCGAGGCCCACGGCGGTGTCCTCGACGTTGCGCAGGGCGGCGGCCAGGCGGCTGATCTCCCGTGCGCCGCCGGGGAGTTGCGGCCGCTCAGCCTCGTCGGAGAACGGTTTGTCCGGGTCGGCCTGCTGGATCCGCCGGACGGCCTCGGGCAGCCGGGTCCCGGCGACGGCGTCCGCCTCGTCGGCGAGGGCGCCGAGCGGCCGGGTGATGGAGCGGGCCGAGAAGACGGCGAGCGCGACGGCCACACCGAGGATCAGCACCCCGAGGGCGAGGAAGCCGCCGAGCTGCCGGGTGGCGGCCGAACCGGCGTCGGCGGCGCGCGCCCGGACGTCGTCCCCGACGGCCCGCTGCACCGCGTGCAGATCGTCGACGAGGGTCGTCATGTCGGCCCACCAGCGGGCCGGGGCCACGGCGAGCGCGGACCCGTCGGCACCCCGCTCGGCCCGCGCCTCGTACCCGGCGACCCGGCGCGCGGCGCCCGTACCGAACGCGTCGTCCAGTGCGGCCTCCTCGCCCGCACCGGCGAGCTGCCGGAACTGCCCCAGAGCGGCCACCCGGGTCGCCCGGACCTCCGTGAAGTCGAGGTACTCCCCGGACCGGAACCGCCCGGCCGCGAACACCCCGTTCAGCGAACCCCGTTCGAGCGCGACGGCCTCCGTCGCCCGGGCGAGCGCCTGGAGCGCCTGCACACCCTGGGCGATTCGCCGGTCGCCGTCGGGGGCACCGGCCGACTCGGCGTCGACGAGGGCGGTGACGGCCTTGGTGTACGTCCGCAGGGTGGCGGCACGGTCGGCGGTACCGGCGTCGACGTCCTCACGCGTCGCGGTGAGGGCGGCGAGGGGGCCGTCGGCGGCCCGCAGGGCGAAGACCGCGGCACCGGGCAGCGCACCGCCCTCCTCGTCGAGCGCGGTACTCAGCGCCTCTCGCGCCGCGTCGGTACGGCCGCGCTGCGCGACCACGTCGTCGCGATACTCCTTCTCGCCGCCCAGCAGCCCATTGGTCAGCCCGCGTTCGCGCTGCACCTCCCGGACCAGCTCCTGTGCCCGCAACAGCACCCCGACATGCGCCTCGGTCCCCCGGGCGGCGGACCAGTCGGCGGCCCGGTCGGCGACGCCGAGCCCGATGAGGGCGAGCAGCAGGCAGGTCGGAACGGCCAGCACGATGGCCATACGGCCACGGATGGAGTGCCAGCCGGGAAGCGCGGCAGGGCGGCGGACGGTCGAGCGGAGGGTGGTCAGTACATTCCCCGTCATGCCCCACGACGCTACGGGCGGGCCGGTCAGGGCACGGTTTCCCCTACGTAAGACAGCCGTGGACAGGTACTCACGACGTCGCCGTCCCCCCTGTGAAAGGGGACATGTGCCCACGTACTGAGACGGCCCCTGGGCCTGCCGCCCGCGCCCGACCTATCGTTCGGGCCATGACGTCATCGACCGCACCGGAAGCCGCCTACGAACTCGCCCAGGTCAACATCGCCCGCCTCAAGGCCCCTCTGGACTCCCCGCAGTTGAAGGACTTCGTCGACAACCTCGACCCGGTGAACGCCGACGCCGAGGCCGCGGACGGTTACGTCTGGCGGCTGCAGGACGACTCCGGCGACGCCACGGAGATCTCCGTCTTCGGCGACTCCTGGCTGATCATCAACCTGACGATGTGGCGTGACACGAACGCCCTGACCGCCTTCATGTACCAGGGCCGGCACCGCGAGATGCTGGCCCGCCGGCGCGAGTGGTTCGAACGGGTGCAGGAAGCGATGACGGCCCTGTGGTGGGTCCCGGCGGGCCACCGCCCGACGGTCGCGGAGGCCGAGTCCCGCCTCCTCCACCTCCGCACCAACGGCCCGACCCCGTACGCCTTCACCCTGCGCACGTCGTTCCCGCCACAGGGGGCGGAGCCCGTGCTGGGCGAGGTGCCGGACGGGCTGGGCTGCTCGGTCTAGGAGGACCGGGCCGGCGGTAACCGGGGCTCCGGGCAGGACTCGGAGCCCCGTCGGCCGGTCAGCTCTCCGCCCCCGCCTCGATGGCGTCCGCGACCTCCGCGACCCGTTCGCGCTCCTCCACGGCGAACCGCTCGGCGTCGAGCTGCTCGGCGATCTCCTCGTCCTGCGCCATCAGCAGGTCCAGATTCGAGTCGCCCATCTCGAACACGCCCATGTCGACATAGGCCTGCTGAAGGCGCTTGCCCCACAACCCGATGTCCTTGACGCAGGGGACTATGCGGGAGAACAGCAGCCGGCGGAACAGGGCGAGGAACTCGGACTGCTCGCTGTACTCCTCGGCCTCGGCGGTCGGGATGCCGAAGTTCTCCAGCACCTCCACGCCCCGAAGCCGGTCGCGCATCAGACAGCAGCCCTCGATGACGAACTCCTCCCGCTCGCGGAGCTCGGCGTCGGTGAGCTGCTTGTAGTAGTCCCGCAGCGCCATCCGCCCGAAGGCCACGTGCCGGGCCTCGTCCTGCATGACGTACGCCAGGATCTGCTTCGGCAGGGGCTTGTCGGTCGTGTCCCTGATCATGCCGAAGGCCGCCAGCGCCAGGCCCTCGATCAGGACCTGCATGCCGAGATACGGCATGTCCCACCGGCTGTCCCGCAGCGTGTCGCCCAGCAGCGACTGGAGGTTGTCGTTGATCGGGTACAGCATCCCGACCTTCTCGTGCAGGAAGCGGCCGTAGATCTCCGCGTGCCGGGCCTCGTCCATGACCTGGGTCGCCGAGTAGAACTTCGCGTCGAGGTCGGGGACGGACTCGACGATCCGCGCGGCGCAGACCATCGCGCCCTGCTCGCCGTGCAGGAACTGGCTGAACTGCCAGGAGGCGTAGTGCTGCCGCAGCTCGCCCTTGTCGTCGTCGGTGAGCTTGGCCCAGTACCTGGTGCCGTACAGGGACATGGACTCGTCGGGGGTGCCGAGGGGGTCGTACGGATCGACCTCCAGCTCCCAGTCGATGCGCTTCTGGCCGTCCCACTGCTTGTCCTTGCCCTTCTGGTACAGGGCCAGCAGCCGGTCGCGGCCGTCGTCGTACTCCCAGCCGAAACGTGCCGCGCCGGTCGCCGGCACCTGCCAGAGGGGGTCTCCCGGATCTGTGGCGTACAGGTCGAAAGTCGGCATGTTCCGCAGGCTCACACGTAGTAGACGCGCGGTCAACAAGTCTTGCGCGAGGGATTGACGACCTTGCTGACAAGCAGTCTCATAAGACCGGACGACGTACCCCCGGTAACGAGGTGAAGGACCGATGACGACCCTGACGGAAGCCGACGCGCTGGACGGCCTGCGCGACGCACTCGGCCTGCTCAAGGACCGCGAACAGGTGGCCGAACGCCTCCTCGCCTCCTCCGCCAAGCACTCCTTCGACCCCGACAAGGAACTGGACTGGGACGCGCCCTTCGAGGACGGCAAGTGGTTCTGGCCGCCGGAACTGGTCTCGCTCTACGACACCCCGCTGTGGAAGCGGATGAGCGAGGAACAGCGGATCCTCCTCTCCCAGCACGAGGCCGCGGCGCTCGCCTCGCTCGGGATCTGGTTCGAGATCATCCTCATGCAGCTGCTGGTCCGGCACATCTACGACAAGGCGGCGACGAGCGCCCACGTCCGCTACGCGCTCACCGAGATCGAGGACGAGTGCCGGCACTCCAAGATGTTCGCGCGCCTGATCTCGCATGGCGGGACGCCCTGGTACCCCGTCAGCCGCGTCCACCAGAACCTGGGCCGCCTGTTCAAGACGATCTCCACCACCCCCGGTTCCTTCACGGCGACCCTGCTCGGTGAGGAGGTCCTCGACTGGATGCAGCGGCTGACGTTCCCGGACGAGCGGGTGCAGCCCCTGATCCGGGGCGTCACGCGCATCCACGTCGTGGAGGAGGCCCGCCATGTCCGCTACGCCCGTGAGGAGCTGCGCCGCCAGATGGTGACGGCGCCGAAGTGGTCGCAGGAGTTCACGCGGGTCACCTCCGGTGAGTTCGCGCGGGTGTTCTCCGTGGCCTTCGTGAATCCCGAGGTCTACACGAACGTGGGGCTGGACAAGCGGGAGGCCATGGCGCAGGTGAAGGCGAGCGGGCATCGGCGGGAGGTCATGCAGACGGGGGCGAAGAAGCTGACGGACTTCCTGGACGACATCGGGGTGCTGCGGGGGGTGGGACGGCGGTTGTGGAGGTCGTCGGGACTGCTGGCGTGAGCCGGACGGCGGACGGCGCTGCAGCGCCCTGAGGGGCGCGGGGAACTGCGCGACCAGCCACGACGGACCCGCAGCCGCCAGATCCCCGCACCCCCCACGGCGACTAGGCTTCATCCCATGTCCGCCGCCCCCGCGTACCGCCGCCTCAGCGTCGAGGAACGCCGCATCCAGCTCCTCGACGCCGCGCTCACCCTCTTCGCGCACCGCGCCCCCGAGGACGTCTCCCTGGACGACGTGGCGGAGGCGGCCGGGGTGTCACGGCCCCTGGTGTACCGGTACTTCCCGGGCGGCAAGCAGCAGCTGTACGAGGCTGCCCTGAGGTCCGCCGCCGAAGAACTCCAGCAGTGCTTCGACGAGCCCCGCGAGGGCCCCCTCCTCGCCCGCCTCTCCCGTGCCCTCGACCGCTACCTCGCCTTCGTGGACGAGCACGACGCGGGTTTCAGCGCCCTGCTCCAGGGCGGCAGCGTCGTGGAGACCTCCCGCACGACCGCCATCGTCGACGGAGTGCGCCGCGCCGCGGCCGAACACATCCTCAGCCACCTGGAGGTCACCGATCCCGGCCTCCGCCTGCGCATGACCGTACGGATGTGGATCACCGCGGTGGAGGCGGCCTCCCTGATCTGGCTCGACGAGGACAAGCAGCCCCCCGTACAGGAACTGCGGGACTGGCTGGTCGACCAGTTCATCGCCGTCCTCTCGGTCACGGCCTCCCGGGATCCACAGACCGCCGCGCTGGCCGAGAAGCTCGCGGCGGATGGCTGACACTGGTCCCGTGAAGAGCGAAGACACCCCCTTCGAGGGCGGCCCCATGGACGGCCGCGTGCTCCCGGTGCTCCTGGGCATCACGGGCCATCCGCCCAAGACGTACCGCATCCCCGTCCCCGACCCGCACGGCGGCCCGCCCACGGTCCTCGTCTACCGCCGCGTCCCCCGGACGCAGGGCGCCCCCGCGGGCCTCACGGGCCTCACCCAGCGCTGGAAATACGCCTACGACCCCGAAGGCAGGCACAGCCGCCGTCTGAACTGGCCGTGGTCCAAGCCGGACAAGCCGGACGCCACGCCGCAGGGCAAGCCGGACGACACCGACGGGTGACCCCGTTACGCCGACCCGCGCACACCTGCCGCGCGAACCCGGCGCGCCCGCCTGATGCTCGCGGTGCGGAGCAGAGAGCCTCTCCGTACCGGAGGTGATGACGTGTCAGGAAGGCTATGGCGTTTGGCGTGTACGGCAGCGACGACGGCCTGCACGCTCCTCGCACCGACACCCGCAACGGCGGCCCCCGAACCGCAGGAGCCACAAGAGCGATCCACGGCCGCGCTTCTGACGGATCTTCAGCGTCTGTACCGCGAGACCGAGCAGGCCACGGAGACCTACAACGCCACCGAGGAGAAGCTGCGCAGACAGCGCGCCGAGGTGACCCGCCTCGACGCCGCTCTGGCCCGCGCCCGCCTCTCCCTGCACGACAGCCGCGGCGCGGCCGGCCGGCTGGCCCGCCAGCAGTACCAGAACACCACCGACGTCTCCCCGTACGTCCGCCTGCTCCTGGCCCGCGACCCCCAGCGCGCCCTGGAGCAGGGTCACGTCATCTCCCGGCTGTCCCGCGAGCGCGCCGAAACGGTCGGCCGCCTGACCGGCACCGAACGGAAGGCCGACGAGCTGGCCCGCAAGGCCCGCAGGGCCCTGGACCACCAACTCGCCCTCGCTGAACGGCAGAAGAAGGACCGGGACACCGTACACAAGCGCCTGAAGAAGGTGGAGGAGCTGCTGGCCTCGCTCACCGCCGAACAGCTCACGGCCCTGGCCGAGTTCGAGAAGAAGGACACCAGGAAAGCCCAACGGGCCTTCATGGCGTCCGGCGCCCTCGCCAAGGAGGACCACAAGCCGTCCCCCGAGGCCCGCCGGGCCATGCGCTACGCCAAGCGGCAGCTGGGCAAGCCGTACCAGTGGGGCGCTGAGGGCCCCAGGACGTACGACTGCTCAGGCCTGACGTCGAAGGCCTGGGCCCACGCCGGCGCCCGCATCCCCCGCACGAGCCAGGAGCAGTGGGCGCAGCTCGACCGCATCCCGCTGACCGAACTGCGCCCCGGCGACCTGGTCGTCTACTTCCCGGACGCCACCCACGTGGCCATGTACCTCGGCAAGGGCAAGGTGATCCAGGCGCCGCGCACCGGGGAGAAGATCAAGATCTCCCCGATCGCGTCGAACCCGGTCCTGGGCGCCGTACGCCCGGAGGTCAGGAACCGGAAACCTCAGCGAGGTAAGCCGCGGTCTTCTCCGGCTCATAGAAGTAGTTCTCGAAATCGGCCGGGTCGTTGAACCCGTTGGCGAACCGGTCGGCGACGGGCGGCAGCTGGCCGGCCGCGCCGATGAGGTTCAGGATGTGCTCCGGCGGCGGCGCCAGCATGGCGTTCGTCCACTTGGTGACGTGCTGTGCCGTGGCCCAGTACCGGTCGAAGGTGGCGCGCATCCACGCCTCGTCGAACTCCTTGTCCCCGTGCTCGAGGATCGAGGCGAGGTAGGCGGCGGCGCACTTGGACGCGGAGTTGGAGCCCTGCCCGGTGATCGGGTCGTTCGCCACGACGACGTCCGCCACACCCAGCACGAGCCCGCCGCCCGGGAGCCGGCCGATGGGGTTGCGCACCGTCGGCGCGTACCGCCCGCTCAGCACACCGCCGGCGTCCGTGAGCTCCACCTTGGTCGCCCGCGCGTGCTCCCACGGCGTGTACTTCTCCATGAGGCCCAGGGTCAGGGAGAGGTGCTCGGCCGGGTCCTTCACGCCGTCGAAGACGTCGAGCGGGCCGCCGGGTATGCCCTCCCAGAACAGGATGTCCGCCCGTCCGGAGGTCGTCAGACACGGCATGATGAACAGCTCGCCGACGCCCGGGACGAGGTTGCAGCGGACGGCCTCCATGTCCGGGTGCTCCGGGCGCGGGCCCAGTCCGTGGACGTACGACACGGCCAGGGCGCGCTGCGGTTCGCTGTACGGCGACCGCTCCGGGTCCCGCCCGAACATCTGGACCAGCTCGCCCTTGCCTGCCGACACCAGCACCAGGTCGTACGTACGGGAGAAGTAGTCGAGGTCGCCGACGGCCGCGCCGTGGATGACCAGCTGTCCGCCGCGCTGTGCGAACGTCTCCATCCACCCGGCCATCTTCACGCGCTGGTCCACCGACTGCGCGTACCCGCCGAGGTGCCCCACCCAGTCGATGGCGCGGGCCGCGGGGCCCTCGCCCCACGAACCGGGGGCCGCCACGGAGACGCCGAGCCCCTCGATCTTCGGGGCCTGGGACTCCCAGAAGTTCAGCTGGAGATCGCGCTCGTGCTGCAGTGCCGTGTGGAACATGCACTGCGTGGACATGACCCGGCCGGAGCGGATCTCGTCCGCCGTCCGGTTGGACATCAGGGTGACCTCGTACCCGTGCGACTGGAGTCCGAGGGCGAGCTGGAGTCCGGACTGGCCGGCTCCGACGACGAGTATCTTCCGCATGCGGGTGGTGTCTCCTACAGGGATCGGGGACTGCTCGGGGACGACTACTCCGGGGTGACGTCCAGCGCGTGTCCGACCAGGGACAACAGGGTCTCGATGACCGAGATCCGGCGGCGCGCGTCCATGATCATGACAGGTATGTGTGCGGGAACGGTGAGGGCCTCGCGCACGTCCTCCGCCTCGAACAGCTCACTGCCGTCGAAGTGGTTGACCGCGACGACGTACGGCAGCCCGGAGCTCTCGAAGTAGTCCAGCACCGGGAAGCAGTCCTTCAGCCGGCGGGTGTCGGCCAGGACGACGGCCCCGATCGCGCCCCGGACGATGTCGTCCCACATGAACCAGAACCGCTGCTGGCCCGGTGTGCCGAACAGGTAGAGCACCAGGTCGTCGTCGAGCGTGATGCGGCCGAAGTCCATGGCCACGGTCGTGGTCAGCTTGCCCGGCGTCGAGGTGAGGTCGTCGGTCTCCTCGCTCGCCTCGGTCATCAACGCCTCGGTCTGCAGGGGCGTGATCTCCGAGACGGCGGTGACCAGCGTGGTCTTGCCGACGCCGAAGCCGCCGGCCACGACTATCTTGGTGGCGATGGGGGCTCGGGTGCGGTCCGTCTGCCAGGACTTCAGATCCTCATCAGTGGCTTCACCGATGTTCTCAAAGACGACGGAGTCCACTCAGCACCCTTTCCAGCAGAGCGCGGTCCGGCCGGCCCGTGCCGTGGCCGGTTCCGGTGCCGTACACACGGATCTTTCCCTGGTCCGCGAGGTCGCTGAGGAGCACGCGGACCACGCCGAGCGGCATCTTCAGCAGCGCGGCGATCTCGGCCACCGTGCGCATACGGCGGCACAGTTCGACGATGGCCCGCATCTCCGGCATGACCCGGGTGGTGAGGGAACCATTCGTCAGTTCCTTGCGCTCCTCGGGCGCCTCCAGCGCGGCGGTGCTGCCGACGAACGTTTCGACGAGCAGGACGTGGCCGAAGCGGGTGCGCCCGCCGGTGAGCGAGTAGGGGCGCACGCGGGCGGGCTTGCGGTCGCCGCCGCGGACGGGGAGTTGGGACCTGCTGCTCGGGGCGTTGCTCATCGGGTACTCCCTGCCGACGCGGTCTCGAGGGATTTCCGTAGCTCGCTGCGGAGTTCGGGAGTGAGGACGTGGCCGGCGCGGCCGACGAAGAGCGCCATGTGGTAGGCCACCACGCTCATGTCGCAGTCCGCGGAGCCGTGCACGCCGAGCAGGGAGCCGTCGCTGATGGACATCACGAACAGGCTGCCCTCGTCCATCGCGATCATCGTGTGCTTCACGCCGCCGAACTCCATCAGCTTCGCCGCGCCGATGGTGAGGCTGCCGATGCCGGAGACGATGGTGGCGAGGTCGGCGGAGGAGCCGCGGGGGCCGGTGGGCCTGTCGTTCCTGGCCTCCCGGGCTTGGGCGTTTCGGGCGTGGTCCGAGGAGAGCAGGAGCAGGCCGTCGGAGGAGACCACTGCGACCGACTGGATGCCCGGCACCTCCTCGACCAGATTCGTCAGCAACCAGTGCAGGTTGCGGGCTTCACTGCTCAGTCCGAAGGTACTGGGCGCGGTCAACTGCTTGCCTCCTCGACTGTGCCCCCCGTGGCTGCTTCGGATTCACTGCTGGATGTGCTGGGTGTCTCGTTCTGGCTGGTCTGTTCGGCGATCTCCGCCTGTACGTCGCGGTAGCCGGCCTCGGCTCCCCGGCGGAAGCCGCCGAGCCTTCTGCGGAGGGCTTCGGCGTCGACGCCCCCGGTCCGCTGTCGCGGGGCCTGGGCGGGTGCGGTGATCTTCGGGGTGCGCTTCGGCAGGCCCTTGTCGGTCACCCGCTCCTCGGGCTCCTCCCCCTCGTCCCGAGCACGCTCGTGCGTGTCCGGGCCGATCGCATAGGGGTCGGCCGCCGGCGCCTCCTCCGTCGCCCGCGCCTCCTCGGTCACCGTCTCCTGGGAGGGTGCCGCGGACTGCTCCGGGATCAGGAGCTCCATGGTGGTCTCGGCAGGAGTCTCCGGTTCCGGTACGTCCTTGCCGGCTACGTCCTTCTCGGCGTCGCCCGTCTCCCGTACGGCCTTCTCCGCCAGCGCGACCAGCGGGTCCCCGCCCTTGGAGCGGCCGCGCAGGACGTTGGAGTTGGCCTCCGCGTCGGCGCCGGGGAGGGAGAAGCTGTGGGTGCCGGTGTGGTGGGGCGCCTGGGACGGGACCGCGGCCGGAAGGGCCGCGGCGAGGAGGCCCTTGGGCAGGACCGCGACCGCCGCGACGCCGCCCTGCTTCTGCTCGCGGAGCTGGACGCGGATGCCGTGCCGGTGGGCGAGGCGGGCGACGACGTACAGGCCGAGGCCCAGGCCGTCCTCGCCCTCCTGGTCGTAGGAGGCCTCGGGGTCGAAGTCGGCGAGGCGGGAGTTGAGGCGGGTCAGGCGGTTGCCCGTCATCCCGATGCCCTCGTCCTGGACCGAGAGCATGACCTCGCCGTTCTCCAGCAGCCAGCCGGAGATCTCGACGGGCAGGTCGGGCGGGGAGAACGACGTCGCGTTCTCCATCAGCTCGGCCAGGAGGTGGGAGAGGTCGTCGGCCGCGAAGCCCGCCACGTGCGCGTGCGGCGGGAGGGCGGCGATGCGGACGCGCTCGTACCGCTCGATCTCGCTCACCGCGGCACGGACCACGTCGATGAGCGGTACCGGCCCGGCGTGCTGCTGGACGTGCTCGGTGCCGGCCAGGACGAGGAGGTTCTCGCTGTGCCGGCGCATGACCGTGGCGAAGTGGTCGAGCTTGAAGAGCGTGGCGAGCCGGTCCGGGTCCTGCTCGCGCTCCTCCAGGCCCTCGATGACGGCGAGCTGGCGCTCGACGAGGCCGAGGGTGCGCAGCGCGAGGTTCACGAAGGTGGACCCGATGGTGTCCCGCAGGCGCTCCATCTGGGCGGCGGAGGCGGCGAGTTCGGCACGCAGCTCCTCGCGGGCGTCGGCCATCTTCTGGCGCTGGCCGACGAGGTGCTTGCGGTCGGACTCCAGGGTGGTGATGCGCTCGTGGAGGGCGACGGCGTGTGCGTGCAGGGCGTTGACGGAGTCGATGACCTGGGCGAACTCGTCCTTGCGGCCGGTGAACTTGACGGGCTCTTCCGCTGCCGGGTCCTCGGCCTTCGCGAGCCGGGCGGAGCCGAGGCGGAGGACGGCGAGGGGGCGGGTGAGGCTGCGGGCCATGCCCGTGGCGACCCCGACCGCGAGCAGCATGAGGGCGCCGAGGATCGCGATGCGGATCTCCAGCGCGGTGACGTCGTCGTCGCGGAGCTGTTCGAGGTCCTTGGTGCGGCGGTCGTAGAGGGCGGACTCGACGCCGCGCATGGCGTCGACGCGGGCCGACAGGGCGCCCTCGGCACGCTGCGTGTTGGTGGCGAGGTCACGGTCGGAGAGCGTGGCCTGGTCGGTGAGGGCGGTGAGATAGCGCTCGGCCGTCTCGACCTCGGGACCGGTGACCGTGGAGTCGTACGAGGTGCGCGCGCTCTTCGGGGCCGTGTCGCGGAAGTCGGCGAGGGCCGCGTCGGAGCGCAGCCGGGCCTGCTGGGCGGCGGCGCTGAGGGCGGCGCGCTGCTTGGCGTCGGCGTCCGAGGAGGTCTTCTGCGTGGTCGGGAGGCCGGTGACCGGGTCGATGACGGTCTCGGTGGTGGTCGGCACGCTGAGGGCGGCGAGCAGCAGCCCACGGGCGGCGGCGGCCTGCTGTACGGCGGAGTCCAGCTCGGCCAGCGCATGGGCGCCGGCACCGGCGCGCGGCGGCATCTGCTCGGCCAGCCGCTCGGCGAGCCGGTGGAGTTCGGTGATGGCGGCCGAGTAGGCGCCGTGCGCTTCCAGCGCGCTGCTCTTGCCGGTGAGCGCGGCCCGGCGCACGGCCGCGATGCCGTCGAGGTCGTCGTGCAGCGAGGCGGGGGCGTCGGTGTCGGCGCGCAGCTCCTCGACCTGCCGGTCGACCCGGGCGCTGCGCTGCTCGCTGGGCGCCTTGGACTTGGGGCGGCCGGCGGCGATGTACGAGGTGACCTCGTCGCGCTCGTCGGCGAGGGAGTGGGCGAGGGTGAGCGCGTCCTCGGTCTGCTCGGCGAGGGTCACCAGGTTCTGGGAGTCGTGCAGTTGCCCGGAGGCGGTGACGACCGAGGGGACGCCGGCCCCGGCGATGGCGGCGGCCACGACGGCCACGGCGACGATCAGGCGGTTCCGTACGTGCGTCGGGCGCCCCTTGCCGGCGGGTGTGACGTCGGTGGTGGTGCCGGGAGTGGGCTGGGTGCCCCCTGCGGAGGCCGTCTGCTTGCCTGAGCGACGAGGCCGCATCTTCTGCACCGGTGCTCGCATTCCTGACTCGTGATACCCATGGGTCCGGATGACGCTTCGTCAACTACCGCCGACCGTATGTACACCCCTCCCCCAAGCTCGCGCCCGCGAGCGGAGCTCGCTGATGGATGCAGCGCTCGAGCAGAGGGTGCCCTCACCGGTTCCCGACCCTCCCAGTGCCGGTGGGCAACGGCCGCGCATCACCTGACCCGCCACCCGAAGGAGTGAACCCCGGAGGGGAGTTGGCGGGCAAGTTCCTCTGGCGCGTCCATGCACCTTGCGCGGCGGGCCGGTTGGACGTCGGCGGCAGGCGATGGCAGTATTCGCCGCCACGCCTTGCCGGAGCCAGCCATTCCACCCCAAATCAGGCGTCTGACCTGCGCGACTGCACCCATTCGGCAACCGATGGAGCCCCTTTGCGAACCTTGTGAAGGCCTCGTGCAGACTGGCCGGATGCGAACTGAGCTTGTTTCGGAGCCCGGCGATCCGGTCCGCCCCAACGAGGACTTCGCGAGTGTCGCTCTTCCCGCCTCGGGACAGGGCGGCGCGCTGGTGGTCCTGGACGGAGTGACCCCGCCGAGGGGTGAGACGGGCTGTCTGCATTCCGTGCCCTGGTTCACCGCACGACTCGGCGGAGCCCTGACCGAACTGACCGTTTCACTCCCTGATGTTCCCCTCACCGACGCGTTGGCCCGCGCCATCGCACGTACCGCTGAGGCCCATGGCGAAACCTGTGACCTTTCTCACCCACGCACCCCACAGGCAACAGTGGCTGTGGCGCGGTGGTCGGCGGAGACCGTGGAGTACCTGGTCCTGTCGGACTCGGCGCTGCTGGTGGAGTCGGCGGACGGCACGATCACGCCCTGCCTGGACGACCGCCTCGCGCGCCTGCCGCGGGCGTCCCTGGCCACGGACGCGCTGATCGACGCGCACATCCGCAACAAGGAGGGCGGCTTCTTCACGGCCGCCGCGGATCCGTCGGTGGCGGCGCGGGCGATCACGGGGGTGCTGGCGCGGGGTGACGTGCGGACGCTGGTCGGGCTGACGGACGGGGCGACGCGATGGGTGGAGAAGTTCCGGGAGGGGGACTGGGGGGACTGCTTCACGTTCGTACGGAAGGAGGGGGCGCGGGCGCTGGTGGATCGCGTGCGCGCGCTGGAACTGGCCGACGCCGAGGAGCGGACGTATCTGGGGCGGAGCAAGACGCACGACGACGCGACGGTCGTGTACGCGCAGCTGTGAGCCGCCGTGTACGCGGCGCCGTGAGCCGCCGGCAGGAGACTGAACGGCCCGGCAGGCCTACTTCTCCATCCCCCGGTTCAGCTGGTTCAGCAGCCGCGCCAGCTCCGCGACCTCATGCCGGTCCCAGTGGGACAGCTGCTCGACGTACCGGGCCCGCCGCGCCTCGCGCACCTTCTCGACCCGGCCCCGCCCCTCCTCCGTGAGGTGCACCAGCCAGGCCCGCCCGTCCGCGGGGTCCGGCTCCCTGGCGACCAGGCCGAGGTCCTCCAGTGCGCGCAGCTGGCGCGACATCGTGGCCTTGCCTACGCCGATGTAGGCCGCGAGCTCCGTGGCCCGCTGGCGCCCGGATTCACCCAGCCGTACCAACAGGCCGTACGCCGCCGACTCCAGGTCCGGATGGACCGCGCGCGCCATCTCGCCCTGCTTGGCCCGGGCACGCCGGAACAGCACCGTCAACTCGCGCTCCAGGTCGAGGAATTCAGGCTGGTCCATACCGCCACCGGACGCGGCCCCAGAGGGGGCGCCCCCGGATTCGACTCGCCGCCCGTCGCCGCTTCCCTCTTCGTGCACGTCAGCCCCTGCCTCGCGTTTCCCGTTCCTGAAAGTTTCCGCCGACCGCCGTCATCGCCGCTGCTCCGCCAGTATTTCGCAGGCTCAGACCAAAGGCAGCCTCCGGACCCCCCTCCACCTGCGCTTCTCCCTGCCTGGCTTCTCTACCTGAGGCTTGACTGGCATGCGCACGCCACAGCCGCCACCCCCCGTGCCCCGCGTTTCCCCACCGAGCACCACCGAGCCTTCGGAGGCACGCTATGCCCGTGCACAGACCCGAACCGCTCCGCCCCCGGCGCCCGCATCTCACCGGGCTCCTGCTCGCCGCCGTCCTCGCCCTCACTCTGGCCACACAGCCCTCCCCCGCATCCGCCGACGACGACATCCCGGTCCGCGGCTCCGCCCACATGGGCATGGGCGTCGCGGCCCACGACGGCGTGCACGGCCTCCCCTCCGGCCTCCTGGCCGCCCAGACGGAAGGCGTGGACGTCTCCAGCCATCAGGGCGATGTCGCCTGGTCGACCCTCTGGACCAGCGGGGTCAAGTGGGCCTACACGAAGGCCACCGAGGGGACGTACTACACGAACCCGTACTTCACCCAGCAGTACAACGGCTCCTACAAGGTCGGCATGATCCGCGGCGCCTACCACTTCGCCACCCCGGACACCACCAATGGAGCAACCCAGGCCAACTATTTCGTCGACCACGGCGGCGGCTGGTCCGGCGACGGCAAGACCCTCCCCGGCGTCCTCGACATCGAGTGGAACCCGTACGGCGACGACTGCTACGGCAAGACCCCGAGCGCGATGGTCACCTGGATCCGCGACTTCCTGAACCGGTACAAGGCCCGCACCAGCCGCGACGCCGTCATCTACACGGCCACCAGCTGGTGGAAGCAGTGCACCGGCAACTACAGCGGCTTCGCCTCCGCCAACCCGCTGTGGATCGCCAGGTACGCCTCCACGGTGGGGGAACTGCCGGCGGGCTGGAGCTACTACACGATGTGGCAGTACACGTCCTCGGGACCGACGGTCGGTGACCACAACAAGTTCAACGGGGCGCTGGACCGAGTGCAGGCGTTGGCGAACGGCTGACCTGCGGCAGGACAGGCCTGACGGACGGCCGTCAAGGCCTGCCGCACGGTGAAGGCCCGGGCCTCCCTCACGAAAACCCGGGCCTTGCCTGTCCGGTCCCCGCGGGCGGAGCCCGCTATTGGACTACGTCGTCACGCCGCGACCGGAACCTCCGGCGCCGCGCCGTTGGTGGCCGGCGACAGGGCCAGTTCCAGGACCTGGCGGACGTCGGTGACGGCGTGGACGTCGAGCTTGTCCAGCACCTCGGCGGGGACGTCGTCCAGGTCGGGCTCGTTGCGCTTGGGGATGATGACGGTGGTGACGCCCGCGCGGTGGGCCGCCAGCAGCTTCTGCTTGACGCCGCCGATCGGGAGCACCCGGCCGGTCAGCGACACCTCGCCCGTCATCGCCACGTCCGTGCGGACCAGGCGGCCCGACAGCAGCGACGCGAGCGCCGTCGTCATCGTGATGCCCGCGCTGGGGCCGTCCTTCGGCACCGCGCCCGCCGGGAAGTGGATGTGCACGCCCCGGTCCTTCAGGTCGGCCACCGGCAGTTCGAGTTCGGCGCCGTGGGAGCGGAGGAACGACAGCGCGATCTGGGCGCTCTCCTTCATCACGTCACCCAGCTGGCCCGTCAGCGTCAGGCCCGCCGCGCCCGTCTCCGGGTCGGCCAGCGACGCCTCCACGAACAGCACGTCACCGCCGGCGCCGGTCACCGCGAGACCGGTCGCGACGCCCGGGACGGCCGTACGCCGCTCGGCCGGATCCTGCGCCGACTCCGGCACGTGGTGCGGCCGGCCGATCAGGCCGCGCAGGTCGCCGTCCATGATGGTGAACGGCAGCTCCTGCTCGCCCAGTTCGTGCTTGGCCGCCACCTTGCGCAGCAGCCTCGCGATGGACCGCTCCAGGTTGCGCACGCCCGCCTCGCGCGTGTATTCGCCGGCGAGCTTGCGCAGGGCGCCCTCGTCGATGGCGACCTCGTCCCTTTCCAGGCCGGCCCGCTCCAGCTGGCGCGGGAGCAGGTGGTCGCGGGCGATGACGATCTTCTCGTCCTCGGTGTAGCCGTCGAGGCGGACCAGCTCCATACGGTCGAGCAGGGCTTCAGGGATGGCCTCCAGGACGTTGGCTGTGGCCAGGAAGACCACGTCCGACAGGTCCAGCTCCACCTCCAGGTAGTGGTCCCGGAAGGTGTGGTTCTGGGCCGGGTCCAGCACCTCCAGCAGAGCCGCCGCCGGGTCGCCGCGGAAGTCCGAGCCCACCTTGTCGATCTCGTCGAGCAGCACGACCGGGTTCATCGAGCCGGCCTCCTTGATGGCCCGCACGATCCGGCCGGGCAGCGCGCCGACGTACGTACGCCGGTGGCCGCGGATCTCCGCCTCGTCCCGGACGCCGCCGAGGGCCACGCGGACGAACTTGCGGCCCATGGCGTGGGCGACGGACTCGCCGAGCGAGGTCTTGCCGACGCCGGGCGGGCCGACGAGGGCCAGCACAGCGCCGCCGCGCCGCCCGCCGACCACACCGAGCCCCCGGTCGCTACGGCGCTTGCGCACCGCCAGGTATTCGGTGATCCGCTCCTTCACGTCCTCCAGGCCGGCGTGCTCGGCGTCGAGGATCTCCTTGGCGCCCTGGATGTCGTAGGCGTCCTCGGTCCGCTCGTTCCAGGGCAGTTCGAGGACGGTGTCGAGCCACGTACGGATCCACGATCCCTCGGGCGACTGGTCGCTCGACCGCTCCAGCTTGTCGACCTCCTTGAGCGCGGCCTCGCGGACCTTCTCCGGCAGGTCGGCGGCCTCGACGCGGGCGCGGTAGTCGTCGGACTCCTCGCCCTCCTTCTCGCCGTTCAGCTCGCGCAGTTCCTTGCGGACGGCCTCCAGCTGACGGCGCAGCAGGAACTCGCGCTGCTGCTTGTCGACGCCTTCCTGGACGTCCTTGGCGATGGTCTCGGCGACGTCCTGCTCGGCGAGGTGGTCGCGCAGCTGCTGGGTGGCGAGCTTCAGGCGGGCCACCGGGTCGGCGGTCTCCAGCAGCTCCACCTTCTGCTCGGTGGTCAGGAAGGGCGAGTAACCGGCGTTGTCGGCGAGTGCGGAGACGTCGTCGATGGCCTGGACGCGGTCGACGACCTGCCAGGCGCCGCGCTTGCGCAGCCAGGCGGTGGCGAGGGCCTTGTATTCCTTGACCAGTTCGGCGACGTGCCCGGGCAGCGGCTCGGGAACCTTCTCGTCGAGCCGCGCGCCTTCGACCCACAGCGCCGCACCCGGCCCGGTCGTCCCGGCGCCGATCTTCACCCGGCCGCGACCGCGGATCAGGGCGCCCGGGTCACCGTCGGCCAGCCGGCCGACCTGCTCGACGGTGCCGAGCACCCCGGTGCTCGCGTAGGTGCCGTCGATGCGTGGCACCAGGAGGACCTTCGGCTTGCCGGGTTCCGAGCGGGCGGCGGCCTGCGCGGCCTCCACCGCGGCACGTACATCGGCGTCGCTCAGGTCCAGCGGGACCACCATCCCCGGCAGCACGACCTCGTCGTCGAGCGGCAGCACAGGCAGGGTGAGCGGTGTGGACGTCGAACCCATGATCTCCCCTTCGGCAGTCAAGTTGAGTTATGCCGACTCAATGCACGGGAGACCTTGAATGTTCCCCGACCGCCGTTCGCTGTGAGCGATCACGCTCTCAACGGCCTGTGACCTGGGGCTTCGAGGGCGGCGGCGGACGGCCCGGATGGACGTGCCACCCGTGAAACGGTTGCCGGAGCGGGGACCTTCCCGCACCAGGCGTGGTCGGGGGCGCTCCGCGCGTCTCAGGACGGCCGGCTGCTGCGGACCGTCGGGGCGACCGACCCCGAGGCGCCCCACCGTCGCACCACCGGCCACATCCCGACCCCGACGACCAGGGAGATCAGATGCCCCCAACTGGTCAGCGGGTCGGCGAGAGTGAGCAGGTCCTGGATCAGCAGCCCGCCGAACAGCACCAGCATCGGCCACCGCAGCCACGGCCGCAGCAGCCCGGCCAGCGCGCCGATGCTCGTCGCTACGCCGAAGCTGATGCCGTAGTCGAGGCGG
Organism: Streptomyces sp. NPDC107522; assembly: GCF_055657525.1. Classification (NCBI taxonomy): domain Bacteria; kingdom Bacillati; phylum Actinomycetota; class Actinomycetes; order Kitasatosporales; family Streptomycetaceae; genus Streptomyces; species Streptomyces sp. NPDC107522. The sequence goes on from NZ_JBVKAU010000003.1 coordinate 160,270, forward strand.
TGCAGCGAGCTGTCGGGGAGGTGGCCGGCCAGGACCGCGAGCCCCACGGGGACCTCGGTCGCGAGGGTGGCCAGGACGTGCCCGCACAGGAAGACGACGGCCGTGCGGGCGCCGCCGATCCGCCGCTCCAGTGCGGTGAGTACGAGCAGGAAGCACAGCGTGTACGGCGCCACGATCCCGCCCGCGACCCACGACGCGCTGGCGAGCAGCACCAGCACGGGCGTCCGCACGAGGTGCGCCACATCGGTGCTGGAGCCCTGGTGCAGGGCGTGGACGAGGGCGGGGTCGGCGTACGTGGCGAACAGCGAGGTGACGGTCAGGACGGCGGCGTAGGCGAAGGTGAACGGCGTGCCGGTGGGGGCGGGGAGCAGATGCCCGGGGTGGAAGGACCGGGCTCGGGGCGCACTGGTCCTCGGCGCGCTGGTCGTGGGCGCACTCGTCGTAGGCGCGCTCGTCGTAGGCGCGCTCGTCGTAGGCGCGCTCGTCGTAGGCGTGCTCGTCGTAGGCGTGCTCGTCGTAGGCGTGCTGGTCGCGAGCGCACTTGTCTCACCGCGAACCGGCGCCGGCGGCGGCGTCGTAGGCGGCGCGGCGGCGGTCAGTGGTCCGCGCTGCCGCGGCATCGCGTCCAGCAGCCCGGCGACGTCCGGGAAGCACGCGTCGGCGCAAGGAGCGGCCGCGCTCGAAGAGGCGGGCTCCGGAGTCGGGCCCGTCGCATCCTCAGCCGCAGTCCGTTTCAAGGTGAGGCGCTCCTTCCCTTTCCCTCACCCTTGACTCGCCACCCAGCCGTGTCTGTGACCGACGCCACGCGGAAGCCGATTCTCAGCAACCTCTCAAGAAGCCCGCGCGTCAGCCTTCTTCACGGGCTCACCCTGCGAGGTAATTCCCTCGGCCCGCCGTGCGGGAGCTGCCAGGATGGCCGGATGCCCACTTCGTACGACATCCCCGAAGTACTGGACCGTCGCGAAGGCCCCTATGGCGAGGTCGTGTTGCGGCGGCACGGCGAGTTGCTCCAGATCGTCGCGAACGGCTGCTTCCTGATGGACACCTCCGACGGGCGTTCGGAGCGGCTGCTCGTCGACGCCGCGCTCGACGCGCTGGTCGGCAGGCCGGAGCCCGACGTGCTGATCGGCGGGCTGGGCGTGGGGTTCTCGCTCGCACACGCCGCGTCCGATCCCCGCCCGGGACGGATCACCGTCGTCGAGCGCGAGCCGGCGATTATCGGCTGGCATCTCGACGGGCCGTTGTCCGACTTCTCCGCCCGTGCGCTCGCCGACCCGCGCACCAAGATTCTGGAAACGGATCTCGTGACGTACGTACATGAGACATCCGCCACGTATGACGCACTGTGTCTAGACATCGACAACGGCCCCGACTGGACCGTCACCGAGGGCAACGACAGCCTGTACTCACCCGCCGGACTGGCAGGCTGCACAAGGGTGTTGAGGCCCGGCGGGGTACTGGCCGTATGGTCGGCCCAGCCCTCTCCGGAATTCGAAGAAACCTTGCGTAATGCCGGATTCCAACAGGTGCGTACCGAAGAGATCCCCGTTGCCCGGGGCGTTCCGGACGTCGTGCACCTCGCCGTCCGACCTGGATAGCCCTGGCGCGGTGACTCCCCGTACTCTGCTTCTCTGACGCGGATCATTCAAGCGTCAATCGCAAGCATGCGCAGGCATAGCCAGTCAGTAGGAATCACCCCACGGATTCCGGAAAGCAACTTTGGGGCGGGCGATGGAGCAGACACACACCTCCCACAACGGCACGGCGGCGACCCCTGGTGCTCAGCGCCGGGTCCTCGTGGTCGAGGACGATCCGACCATCGTGGACGCCATCGCGGCCCGCCTGCGCGCCGAGGGATTCCTCGTGCAGACCGCGGGTGACGGTCCGGCGGCCGTCGACACGGCCGAGGCCTGGCAGCCCGACCTGCTGATCCTCGACATCATGCTGCCGGGCTTCGACGGCCTGGAGGTCTGCCGCCGGGTGCAGGCCCAGCGGCCGGTGCCGGTGCTGATGCTGACCGCGCGCGACGACGAGACCGACATGCTGGTCGGGCTCGGTGTCGGCGCCGACGACTACATGACGAAGCCGTTCTCGATGCGGGAGCTGGCGGCACGCGTGCACGTGCTGCTGCGCCGCGTGGAGCGGGCCGCGCTGGCCGCCACCACGCCGCGGTCGGGCATCCTGCGGCTCGGCGAGCTGGAGATCGACCACGCGCAGCGGCGCGTACGGGTCCGGAGTGAGGATGTTCACCTCACGCCGACCGAGTTCGACCTCCTGGTGTGCCTGGCGAACACCCCGCGCGCGGTGCTCTCCCGTGAGCAGCTGCTCGCCGAGGTGTGGGACTGGGCGGACGCCTCCGGCACCCGCACCGTCGACAGCCACATCAAGGCGCTGCGCCGGAAGATCGGCGCCGAGCGGATCCGTACCGTGCACGGCGTGGGCTACGCCCTGGAGACACCGACGCCATGAGCGACGGGCCGGCCGCGCGGAGAGGCCCCGGGGAGCCCTGGGGCGGCGTACGTCCGTTCTCGATCAAGACCAAGCTGGGCGCGCTGGTCGTCATCGCGGTCCTGATCACCACAGGGCTGTCGGTGATCGCGGTGCGCACCCAGACGGAGCTGCGCTTCATCACGGTCTTCTCGATGATCGCCACACTGCTCATTACGCAGTTCGTGGCGCATTCGCTCACCGCGCCGCTGGACGAGATGAACGCGGTGGCCCGGTCCATCTCGCACGGCGACTACACCCGCCGGGTCCGTGAGAACCGCCGGGACGAGCTGGGCGACCTGGCCGAGACGATCAACCGCATGGCCGACGAGCTGGAGGCCCAGGACCAGCAGCGCAAGGAGCTCGTGGCGAACGTCTCGCACGAGCTGCGCACCCCCATCGCGGGCCTGCGGGCCGTCCTGGAGAACGTGGTCGACGGCATCGCCGAGGCCGACCCGGAGACCATGCGCACGGCGCTGAAGCAGACCGAGCGGCTGGGCCGGCTCGTGGAGACGCTGCTCGACCTCTCCCGCCTGGACAACGGCGTCGTACCGCTGCGCATGCGGCGCTTCGAGGTGTGGCCGTACCTGTCCGGCGTGCTGAAGGAGGCCAACATGGTCGCCTCCGCGCGCGGGGGCATGGCGTCGGGCTCCGGCAGCCACACCCGTACGGACGTCCATCTGCACCTCGACGTCTCGCCGCCGGAGCTGACCGCGCACGCCGACCCCGAGCGCATCCACCAGGTCGTCGCCAACCTCATCGACAACGCGATCAAGCACAGCCCGCCGCACGGCCGCGTGACGGTCAAGGCGCGGCGCGGAACCTATCCGGAGTCGCTGGTGCTGGAGGTCCTGGACGAGGGGCCGGGCATTCCGCGGTCGGACTGGCACCGGGTCTTCGAGCGGTTCAACCGGGGCGCCGTGAGCCGGCCGCACGGGCCGGGCAGCGACGGCGGTACGGGCCTCGGCCTGGCGATCGCGCGCTGGGCCGTCGATCTGCACGGCGGCCGGATCGGCGTGGCCGAATCCGAGCGGGGTTGCCGGATTCTTGTCACGCTTCCAGGGCAGCCATCCGTACCAAGTTGACGTAAAGTTCGAAGCGGAGCCCCAAGATCCGCGTCTGTCCTGGCTGACGGACACGTGTGATCAGGTACAGGCCCGCGCCTTCGGCGTACCGGGTCGCGGTCGCGCCTTCCCATCTGAAGCCATCTGAACCGGAACCACGCTTGTTTCCCGCCATTTCCAGGCACGAAACACGCAGTTCGATGTGACTTACACGACGATGACCTTGCTCGGCCTCACCTTCCCGGCCATGGAGGCGTAGCCTTTATTCCCGCTGTCCATCACCTTGTGAAGCGGAAGAGGGCGGTTGCCGCCGTGTCGCCACAGTCCCCCAGTAACGCATCGAGCATCTCGACCGACGCAGACCAAGCGGGCAAGAACCCCGCTGCCGCGTTCGGTCCGAACGAGTGGCTCGTCGACGAGATCTATCAGCAGTACCTCCAGGACCCGAATTCGGTAGACCGCGCCTGGTGGGACTTCTTCGCCGACTACAAGCCGGGGGCGGCTGCCGCCTCGGCTCCGGCGGGTACTGCGGCCGCGGGGGCCGCAGACACCACCACGGCTCAGACGGCCCCTGCCGCCCCGGCGGCCCCGGCCGCGCCTGCCGCTCCCGCGCCGGCCCCCGCGGCTCCGAAGCCCGCGGCCGCCGCTCCGGCGCCGGCGAAGCCCGCCGCTGCCGCCCCGGCCGCGAAGCCCGCTCAGCCGAAGAAGGCCGAGCCCGCCGCGCCCGCCGACGGCCCGGAGCTGATCACGCTGCGCGGCCCGGCAGCCGCGGTCGCGAAGAACATGAACGCCTCGCTGGAGCTGCCGACCGCCACCTCGGTCCGCGCGGTCCCGGTGAAGCTGCTCTTCGACAACCGCATCGTCATCAACAACCACCTGAAGCGCGCCCGGGGCGGGAAGATCTCCTTCACGCACCTGATCGGCTACGCGATGGTGCAGGCCATCAAGGCCATGCCGTCGATGAACTGGTCCTTCGGTGAGAAGGACGGCAAGCCGACGCTGGTCAAGCCGCCGCACGTCAACCTCGGTCTGGCCATCGACCTGGTGAAGCCCAACGGCGACCGCCAGCTCGTCGTGGCCGCCATCAAGAAGGCCGAGACGCTGAACTTCTTCGAGTTCTGGCAGGCCTACGAGGACATCGTCCGCCGCGCCCGTGACGGCAAGCTGACGATGGACGACTTCACCGGCGTCACGGTCTCCCTGACCAACCCGGGCGGCCTCGGCACCGTGCACTCCGTGCCGCGTCTGATGCCCGGCCAGTCGGTCATCATGGGCGTCGGCTCCATGGACTACCCGGCGGAGTTCCAGGGCACGTCCCAGGACACGCTCAACAAGCTGGGCATCTCCAAGGTCATGACGCTCACGTCGACCTACGACCACCGCGTCATCCAGGGCGCCGCGTCCGGCGAGTTCCTGCGCCAGGTCGCGAACCTCCTCCTCGGCGAGAACAACTTCTACGACGAGATCTTCGAGGCCCTGCGCATTCCTTACGAGCCGGTCCGCTGGCTCAAGGACATCGACGCCTCGCACGACGACGACGTCACCAAGGCCGCCCGTGTCTTCGAGCTGATCCACTCCTACCGGGTCCGCGGCCACGTCATGGCCGACACCGACCCGCTGGAGTACCGCCAGCGCAAGCACCCAGACCTGGACATCACCGAGCACGGCCTCACCCTGTGGGACCTGGAGCGTGAGTTCGCGGTCGGCGGCTTCTCGGGTAAGTCCCTGATGAAGCTGCGCGACATCCTCGGCGTGCTGCGCGACTCGTACTGCCGCACCACCGGCATCGAGTTCATGCACATCCAGGACCCGAAGCAGCGCAAGTGGATCCAGGACCGTGTGGAGCGCGGCCACACCAAGCCGGAGCGCGAGGAGCAGCTGCGTATCCTGCGCCGGCTGAACGCGGCGGAGGCCTTCGAGACCTTCCTGCAGACGAAGTACGTCGGCCAGAAGCGCTTCTCCCTGGAGGGCGGCGAGTCCGTCATCCCGCTGCTCGACGCGGTGCTGGACTCGGCCGCCGAGTCCCGTCTCGACGAGGTCGTCATCGGCATGGCCCACCGCGGCCGCCTGAACGTCCTGGCGAACATCGTCGGCAAGTCGTACGCGCAGATCTTCCGCGAGTTCGAGGGCAACCTCGACCCGAAGTCGATGCACGGCTCCGGAGACGTGAAGTACCACCTGGGCGCCGAGGGCACCTTCACCGGCCTCGACGGCGAGCAGATCAAGGTCTCCCTGGTCGCGAACCCGTCCCACCTGGAGGCGGTGGACCCGGTCCTGGAGGGCGTCGCGCGCGCCAAGCAGGACGTCATCAACAAGGGCGGCACGGACTTCACCGTCCTGCCGGTGGCGATCCACGGCGACGCGGCCTTCGCGGGCCAGGGCGTGGTGGCCGAGACCCTGAACATGTCGCAGCTGCGCGGCTACCGCACCGGCGGCACGGTTCACATCGTCATCAACAACCAGGTCGGCTTCACCGCGGCGCCCGAGTCCTCGCGCTCGTCGATGTACGCCACCGACGTGGCCCGCATGATCGAGGCCCCGATCTTCCACGTGAACGGCGACGACCCGGAGGCCGTGGTCCGCGTGGCCCGCCTGGCCTTCGAGTTCCGCCAGGCGTTCAACAAGGACGTGGTGATCGACCTCATCTGCTACCGCCGCCGCGGTCACAACGAGTCGGACAACCCGGCCTTCACCCAGCCGCTGATGTACGACCTGATCGACAAGAAGCGCTCGGTGCGCAAGCTCTACACCGAGTCCCTCATCGGTCGCGGCGACATCACCCTGGAAGAGGCCGAGCAGGCGCTGCAGGACTACCAGGGCCAGCTGGAGAAGGTCTTCACGGAGGTCCGCGAGGCCACCTCGCAGCCGGCCGCCGCGGTGCCCTCGGACCCGCAGGCCGAGTTCCCGGTCGCCGTCAGCACCGCCGTCAGCACGGAGACCGTCAAGCGGATCGCCGAGTCCCAGGTCAACATCCCCGACCACATCACCGTCCACCCGCGTCTGCTGCCGCAGCTGCAGCGCCGGGCGTCGATGGTCGAGGACGGCACCATCGACTGGGGCATGGGCGAGACCCTCGCGGTCGGCTCCCTGCTGCTCGAGGGCGTCCCGGTCCGCCTGGCGGGCCAGGACTCGCAGCGCGGTACGTTCGGCCAGCGCCACGCGGTCATCATCGACCGTGAGACGGGCGAGGAGTACACGCCGCTGCAGTACCTCTCCGAGGACCAGGCGCGGCTGAACGTCTACAACTCCCTGCTGTCCGAGTACGCGGCCATGGGCTTCGAGTACGGCTACTCGCTGGCCCGGCCGAACGCACTCGTGATGTGGGAGGCGCAGTTCGGCGACTTCGTCAACGGCGCCCAGACGGTCGTGGACGAGTTCATCTCGTCGGCCGAGCAGAAGTGGGCCCAGACCTCCGGTGTGGTCCTGCTCCTCCCGCACGGCTACGAGGGCCAGGGCCCGGACCACTCCTCGGCCCGCCCGGAGCGGTTCCTCCAGCTCTGCGCCCAGAACAACATGACGGTCGCGATGCCGACCTCGCCGTCGAACTACTTCCACCTCCTGCGCTGGCAGGTGCACAACCCGCACCACAAGCCGCTGGTCGTCTTCACCCCGAAGTCGATGCTGCGTCTGAAGGCCGCGGCGTCGAAGGCGGAGGAGTTCACGACCGGGCAGTTCCAGCCGGTCATCGGCGACGCGTCGGTCGACCCGGCCGCCGTCAAGAAGGTCGTCTTCTGCGCGGGCAAGGTCTACTACGACCTCGAGGCCGAGCGGAAGAAGCGCGGCGTCACGGACACGGCGATCATCCGCATCGAGCGCCTGTACCCGCTGCCGGGTGCCGAGCTCCAGGCCGAGATCGCCAAGTACCCGAACGCCGAGAAGTACCTGTGGGCCCAGGAGGAGCCGGCGAACCAGGGCGCGTGGCCGTTCATCGCGCTCAACCTGATCGACCACCTGGACCTGGCGGTCGGCGCCGACGTCCCGCACGGCGAGCGCCTGCGCCGCATCTCCCGTCCGCACTCCTCGTCCCCGGCCGTCGGTTCCGCCAAGCGGCACCAGGCCGAGCAGGAGCAGCTGGTGCGTGAGGTGTTCGAGGCCTGAGTCTCTGATCGGGGCTGAGTCCCCGATCCGGACTCGAGCCTCTGAACCGGCTTGAACGGAAGGCCCGGTTCCCCGTCCATGCGACAGGGAACCGGGCCTTCCGGCGTCCACGGCCAACTCGCCAGCCACACCGCCGAGTCGCAGGGTTCCACGGGCCGGACGGCACCTCGCGCGCGTCCTGGGCCGGGCACGCACGCGTGGCGGGCAGGACATATCCTCACTGCATGTACTTCACCGACCGAGGCATCGAAGAACTGGAGAAGCGGCGCGGCGAGGAGGAGATCACCTTCGAGTGGCTGGCCGAGCAGCTGCGCACCTTCGTCGACCTGAACCCGGACTTCGAGGTACCGGTGGAGCGTCTGGCGACGTGGCTGGCCCGGCTGGACGACGAGGACGACGACGTGTAGCGGACCGGTCGTCGGCCCCTCGGCGTGAGGGGGGCCGCGCGCGAGGCGTCCCTGGCGGACGTCTCCTGTCGGGGCGCCCTGATACGGGGCGCCCTTCGCGTTGTACGGCTGTCCGGTCGGCCTACGGTCCAGCGGGCGTGGCACGCCGGATGCCCGCCCGGCGGCATACACGTCGTCACACGGTAGGTCCAGCGGACGGACGGCGCGTCGCAGCACCGTCGGTCCAGGGACGGCACGCGTCACCGCACTGTCAACTCAGGGACGGCACGCGTCACCGCACCGTCAGTCCAGGGACGGCACGCGTCACCGCACCGTCGGCACAGCAGACAGCGCACGCGTCACCGCACCGTCAGTCCAGCGGCCGCACCGCCTCGTACGCCAGCCCCAGCGCGCCGTGCGCCAGCAGGACCGCGCCCGCGACGATCCAGCCACCGCTGCGGTGCCGTAGGCCCCAGGCCGCGAGGGGCAGGCCGGCCGCCACCTGGGCGAGGGCGAGCGCGTGGGCCTTGGGGCCGCCTGCCCAGGGGAGCCAGGGGCCGAGGCGGCCGCCCTCGACGGCGTCGAGTTCCGCGCGGAAGGCGTCGCGCCAGCCGGACCACTCGATCCGGACGTGCGGCTGGCCGCGGGCGGCCTCGTGGAGGCGGTCGGCGCTGTCGCCGGGGGTGAGGCCGTCGGGCAGGGAGACGCCCGCGCGCGTGAGGACGGCGATGAGGCCACGCATGCGTGCCCGTGCGTCGGCCGCGGAGTCGGGGTGCGTCAGCTCGTCGAGGGACTGCATGTCCAGGACCGGATCGAGGCCGAGCCGGCCGGCGAAGGTACGCATGGCCTCGTCCTCGCCGACCGGGGTGCCGTTGGCGAGCCAGATGTAGCCGACGGGGCGGCGGAAGCCGGAGGCGAGGGTGTATCCGGCGCGGTCGGCGTCCCACCAGAGGGCGAGGACGGGCCAGGAGGTGCCGACGGCCAGCGCGGTGGCCCAGCCGGTGAGGACGCGGTCGACCGGTTCGCCGCCCTCCTGCCAGGGCCGGCCCTCGGGGACGAGCACGCTCCACTCACCGCCGGCCGGCGCGAGCAGCATGGGCTCGCGCAGCAGTTGGGCGGCGGAGGCGACGGACTCGGGCTCCGCGCGGCAGAGCAGCAGGGCACCCGAGGCGGGACGGCGGCCCCGGCGGGCGGTCCTGGATTCTTCCGTCGACATGAGAACACGCTAGGCCGGTTTGTCCACCTCACGTGATTTGTGATCACCAGAACGAGTGCCTTGACTTTGGACGTCCGCGATATATCGTGTTTAGCAGAAGACGCGATATGGCGTGTCGTGTTCAGGTCCGGCCCGTGCGGCCGCGCCCGGTCGCCCAGGAGGTCCGCACATGTCCGAGTGGTCCGTAGCAGAGCCCAGGAAGCTCACCTTCGACGAGCCGGTGAGCGAGCTCCAGGTGCGCATCGTCAACGGAACGGTGAACGTCGTGGGGACGGACGAAGGTTCCGCCCGCCTGGAGGTCTCCGAGATCGAGGGCCCACCCCTGGTGGTGACCCAACAGGGCGGCACACTGACGGTGGCGTACGACGACCTGCCCTGGAAGGGCTTCCTCAAGTGGCTCGACCGCAAGGGCTGGCGGCGCAGCGCGGTGGTCTCCCTGGCGGTGCCGGCCGACACCCGCGTCGAGGTGGGCGTGGTCGGCGCCGGGGCGGTGGTCTCGGGGATCCAGGGCCCGTCGGTCGTCAAGGGCGTCACCGGCGACACGACTCTCGTCGGGCTCTCCGGCCCGGTCCGCGCCGACACCGTCTCCGGGAACCTGGAGGCGCAGGCCGTCACCGGCGACCTCCGCTTCAACTCCGTCTCCGGCGATCTCACGGTCGTCGAGGGCTCCGGCTCCGCCGTGAAGGCCGACTCGGTGAGCGGCTCCATGATCGTCGACCTCGACCCGGACGGCCCGACCGACGTCCGGCTGACCAGCGTCTCCGGCGAGATCGCCATCCGCCTGCCGGCCCCGGCGGACGCGGACGTCGAGGCCAACACCGCGAGCGGGACGATCTCCAACGCCTTCGAGGGCCTCCGGGTCCACGGCCAGTGGGGCGCCCACAAGGTCACCGGCCGCTTGGGCGCCGGCACCGGCAAGCTCCGGGCGACGACCGTCTCCGGCTCGATCGCCCTGCTGCGCCGCCCGCCCAAGGAGGACGAGCCGTGGGAGGCGGAGGCATGGGAGGAGCCGGAGCCCGCCGCGGACCCGACGGCCGACCCGGTGAGCGGCACACAGCACAGCTCGGGGGACAATTCCGTCTCCGGCCAGGGCGATCACCCGACCGACGCCCCGCCCCACGCCCCGGCCGACGGCACGACCGACAAGAAGGTGCTCTGACATGCCCCCCGTCTTCGCCCATGGCCGCCTCCGTCTCTACCTGCTGAAGCTGCTGGACGAGGCCCCGCGCCACGGCTACGAGGTGATCCGCCTCCTCGAAGAGCGCTTCCAGGGGCTGTACGCACCGTCGGCCGGCACCGTCTACCCCCGCCTGGCCAAGCTGGAGGCCGAGGGCCTGGTCACCCACACCACCGAGGGCGGCCGCAAGGTGTACGCCATCACGGACGCCGGCCGCGCGGAACTTGCCGACCGCAGCGGCGAGTTGGCCGACCTGGAGCTGGAGATCAGGGAGTCGGTCGCCGAACTCGCCGCCGAGATCCGGGCCGATGTGCGCGGCGCGGCGGGCGACCTGCGGCGCGAGATGCGGGCGGCGGCGTCCGAGGCCCGCCAGGGGAACGGCGCCAAGGCGGACGCCCCCTTCGGCGACTTCTCGGAGTACACCGACAAGGAGGCGTGGCGCGCCGCCAAGGAGGAGATGCGCCGCGCCAAGCAGGAGTGGAAGGAACAGGCCCGCCGCGCCAAGGACGAGAGCCGCCGCGCCCGCGAGGAGGCCCAGCGTGCCCGACGCCAGGCCAAGGAGGCACAGGACCGCGCCCGGGCGCAGGCCCAGGAGGAGGTCCAGCGCATCGCCCGCCGGGTCCAGGAACACGTGCAGGACCACTTCGTGCGCGGTGACTGGCCGACGGGCGTCCGGGAGGGCCTGACGGAACTGGCCAAGGAGTTCGGCGACTTCGGCAAGGACTTCGGGAAGGAGTTCGGCCGGGACTTCGGCTTCGGCCGCCAGGACACAGGGGCTCCCAAGTCGGCACGGCAGCATCCCGACTACTCCGACACCCCGGAGGACTTCCCCGCCGACTACGAACCCAGCTGGGCCCACGAGCCCTCCAGCGGCGACCCGGCCCGCGACCTGGACCGCCTGCTCGACCGCTTCCGCGACGACATCCGCGACGCGGCAAGGGACCACGGCGTGACGACAGACCAACTCCGCGACGCCCGCCGCCACTTGTCGACGGCGGCGGCACACATCGGAGCGCTCCTGCGCACACCGAAGCCCTGACACCGGCCCCTGGGCGGCACGGCAACCACCTCAGCCGACGGCCCAGGGACCTCGTCGGCGGCCCTGGGCCCTCGTCGGCGCCCCGGCAACGCACCCACCGACCAGGACCCGACCGACCCCCGCCGGCACACCCCGACCCGTCAGCCGGCCTTGGCCTGGCCGGCTTCTCCGCCGCCGTACAGCACCCGGGTGACGGACTCGTAGGTCACGCCGTGATCGGCGAGAACCTCGGCGGGTACGCCGGGGCGGCTGGTCAGGGCGAGGAGGATGTGCTCATCACCGATGTGCCGGTCCCGTCGGGCGACGGCGATACGCAGTGAGCGCTCCAGCACGTCCTTGGCACCCCGGCCGAACGACCGTCGCCCCGACCACCACCCCTTGTCCTTGACGTCGCCGGACAACGCCCCGGCCCCGTGCACTTCCTCCACCCGGGCGACGATCTCCCCCACATCGATCCCCAGCCCGGCCAGTGCCTCCGCCTCGGCCTGCGACAACCCGCCCCGCCGCCGAGCCTCGTCCAGCGCCCCCCGCACCGACTCCAACCACTCCCCGCCCCCGAGCGCGGCGAGCGCGAACGAGGCCCGACTCCCCTCCCGATCGAGCAACGCGAGCAGCATGTGCTCGGCATCGACGGTCTGCGCCCCACCCCTCTCGGCCAGCTCGACGGCTCCCGTCACCACGGCACGGGCATCCTTCGTGAACCGCTCGAACATCAACGCCTCCCGTACTTCTTGTGCACGGCCTGCCTGCTCACCCCGAGTTCAGCGGCGATCTCCTGCCAGGACCACCCCTGATTGCGCGCGCTGCGCACCTGCACCGCTTCCAACTGCTCCAGCAGCCGGCGCAGCGCCGCAACCGCCCGCAGTCCGATCCGCGGATCGCGGTCTCCCGCCCGCTCGGCGAGATCTGTTGCTTCGGTCATGATGTCAACGTAAGTTGACACGCCGACTCGCGTCAACCCCAGTTGACAAACGAACGGCGGGTCCGAGGCAAAGCCCCGAACCCGCCGTACGTACCGACAGCAGAAAGCTCAGTTGGTGAGCACGATCTTCCCGAACTGCTCCCCCGACTCCATCCGCTCGAAGCCCTCCCGGGCCCGGTCCATGGGAAGCACCTCGTCGATCACAGGCCGCACCCCGGTGGCGGCACAGAAGGAGAGCAGGTCCTCGAGCTCGTCCTTGGTGCCCATCGTGGAACCGACCACCTTCAGCTCCAGGAAGAAGATCCGTGTGAGCTCGGCGTTCGAGGGCCGGTCACCACTGGTGGCACCGGAAATGACCAGCGTGCCGCCCGGCTTGAGCGACTTGACGGAGTGCGACCAGGTGGCGGCACCGACGGTCTCGATCACGGCATCGACCCGCTGCGGCAGCCGAGCCCCCGACTCCAGGGCCTCCACCGCCCCCAACTCCAGGGCACGCTTGCGCTTGGCCTCGTCCCGGCTGGTGGCGAAGACACGCAGCCCCGCGGCCTTCCCGAGCACGATGGCAGCGGTGGCCACGCCACCCCCGGCGCCCTGCACGAGCACGGAGTCGCCGGGCCGCACCCCCGCGTTCGTGAACAGCATCCGATAGGCAGTCAGCCACGCGGTCGGCAGACAGGCGGCCTCCTCGAAGGAGAGCTCCTTGGGCTTGGGCAGGATGTTCCAGGTCGGTACGGCGACCTGCTCCGCGAACGTGCCCTGATACCGCTCGGTGAGGATGGAACGAGGTTCTTTCGGCCCGACCCCGTGCCCACTCTGTCCGATCACGGAATGCAGGACGACCTCGTTGCCGTCCTCGTCGACGCCGGCGGCGTCGCATCCGAGGATCATCGGCAACTTGTCCTCTGCGAGGCCCACGCCCCGCAGTGACCACAGGTCGTGATGGTTGAGGGAGGCGGCCTTGACCTTGACGGCGCTCCAGCCGGGACGGACCTCAGGGGCCGGCCGCTCCCCCGACTCCAGTCCGGAAAGCGGCTGGTCGCGGTCGATTCGGGCGGCATAGACAGCGAACATGACCTTGACGATAGGCTTCCCCACCGGCCGACGGAACCACAGCCCCCTGTGAGACACGCCCTCTTGCCAAGGCGCCCGGCGTGGGGGCTGGGCGCAAGTGGGTGCACAGCCCGGCGCGACGGGGTGGGCACGACCGCCCGCAGCTGCGACCGTGGGCACAGGCGCCGCAGGCATCACCGGCGCGCCCCCACCGCCGGAGGCACCCGCTGGAACCACCCCGACAGCCCAACCCGCGGGCAAAAAAATGACCCCGCCCAACCACCGGACGGGGCCACTCAACCGAAACTCGCCTCAGCGTCGGGCAACGCCCTCAGCCCGGGCCGCAGCCGCAACCGCCGCCGTGACCGCCGGAGCCACCCGCTCGTCGAAGGGCGACGGGATGACGTAGTCCGCGGCGAGGTCGTCCCCGACCACACCGGCCAGCGCCTCCGCCGCCGCGATCTTCATACCCTCGGTGATCCGGGAGGCCCGCACCTGCAGCGCACCGGCGAAGATGCCGGGGAACGCGAGGACGTTGTTGATCTGGTTCGGGAAGTCGGACCGCCCGGTCGCCACGACCGCCGCGTACTTGTGCGCGACGTCGGGGTGCACCTCGGGGTTCGGGTTGGCCATGGCGAAGACGAACGCGCCCTTGGCCATGGAGGCCACCGCCGACTCCGCGACCGTACCGCCGGAGACGCCGATGAACACGTCCGCACCCTCCAGAGCCGCCTCCAGCGACCCGGTGATGCCGGCCTTGTTGGTGAACCCGGCGAGCTCCCGCTTGACCGGCGTCAGGTCGTCCCGGTCGGCCGAGACGACGCCCTTGCGGTCCGCGACGGCCACGTCACCGATGCCGGCCTCGACCAGCATCTTGGCGATGGCGACACCGGCGGCGCCCGCGCCGGAGATGACGGCCCGCAGGTCCCCGATGGCCCGCCCGCTCAGCCGCGCGGCGTTCCGCAGGGCCGCCAGCGTCACGACCGCCGTACCGTGCTGGTCGTCATGGAAGACCGGGATGTCGACCCGCTCCTGGAGCTTCCGCTCGATCTCGAAGCACCGCGGCGCCGAGATGTCCTCCAGGTTGACACCGCCGAAGGACGGGGCGAGGCGCGCCACCGTCTCGACGATCTCGTCGACGTCCGTGCAGTCGAGCGCGATCGGGACCGCGTCCACGCCGCCGAACTGCTTGAACAGAATCGCCTTGCCTTCCATCACGGGAAGGGAGGCCTCCGGGCCGATGTCCCCGAGCCCGAGCACGGCCGTGCCGTCGGTGACCACGGCCACGACGGACGACTTCCACGTGTAGTCGTGGACGAGTGCCGGCTGCTCGGCGATCGCGGTGCACACCCGCGCGACGCCGGGCGTGTATGCGAGGGACAGGTCGTCCTTGTCACGGACCGGCACGGTGGCCTGCACGGCCATCTTGCCGCCGCGGTGCAGCGCGAACGCCGGATCGAAGGAATCCAGGGGCTCGGCCCCGCCGTCCTGATCCGTACTGCTGTCGCTGCGAGGATTGACGATCTCCGCTGCCACTTTGTTTTACCCCTTAAATCTTCATTGGTTGAGGGTGGCCACTCCTGGTGAGGGGTGGGCGGGACCGCGCATGCCCCGATCTGTTGATGCGTACGGGTCATACGCGATGGGCGCGCCGCACACGCGCCCTGAGCCCCGGATGAGGGGTGTAAAGAACCTTCTTACCGGACGGACGGTACCGACGACGAGTCCAATATCTGCAAGATCACATGACGAGAAGGGAAACACGCATACGGACAACACGAATCGGACACGACCCGGCGACGACAGCGGTGCGATTCGTGGCCAAATAAGCGGACAATCGACACCGAAGAACAGAGAAGTCATGAATAAGCGCAAAGCGCACGTCGGACTGATCCACATCCTGAGATGCACCGAAGATCTTCCGGCCGGAAGGGCTGATTCCCGTAGAAGGTGCGGTCAGGATGTACCGACCTGAGGCGGTTCGGGGGTCACCCGTTATCCGATTTTGACATGGCGGGCGCCCTGAATGGCTCAGTCCGAATGGCAAGATGCCGTAATCACACGAGGTCGCGACACTCGAAGGCGTGTGCTCTCGTCGACCTAGGAAACAAAGGCGCCTGCCGAACCTCATCGACAAGCGCCGTCCCCATCGGCAACTCCACCCATCCGCCGGAGGAACCCACCATGACCGCACGCTCCACCCGTCGTACGACCGCCGCACGCTCCCGGCTGGCAGCGGTCGGCTCGATCGCGGTCGCAGGCGCACTGATTCTCACCGGCTGCGGTGACCAGACCAAGGACAGCGGCTCGGACAGCACCGGCACCGCCACGGCGGCCGCTCCGCTCGCCGACAAGCTGCCCAAGGCGATCCGTGACAAGGGCGTCATCAAGGTCGGCTCGGACATCGCGTACGCGCCGGTCGAGTTCAAGGACAGCTCCGGCAAGACGGTCGGCATCGACCCCGACCTCGCCGACGCCATGGGCAAGCAGCTGGGCGTGAAGTTCGAGTTCGAGAACGGCACCTTCGACAGCCTGATCACGGGTCTGCGCTCCAAGCGCTACGACATCGCCATGTCCGCGATGACCGACACGAAGGACCGCCAGGAGGGCATCGACTCGGACACGGGCAAGAAGGTCGGTGAAGGCGTCGACTTCGTCGACTACTTCACCGCCGGTGTCTCGATCTACACCCAGAAGGGCAAGAACACCGACATCAAGACCTGGTCGGACCTGTGCGGCAAGAAGATCGTGGTGCAGCGCGGCACGGTCTCCGAGGACCTGGCGAAGTCCGAGGCCAAGAAGTGCACCGGCGGTAAGACGATCTCCATCGAGGCCTTCGACAACGACCAGCAGGCCCAGACCCGCCTGCGCGCGGGCGGCGCGGACGCCGGCTCCTCCGACTTCCCGGTCGCCGCGTACGCCGTGAAGACCTCCGGTGGCGGCAACGACTTCCAGCTGGTCGGCGAGCAGGTCGAGGCCGCGCCGTACGGCATCGCGGTCGCCAAGGACAACACCCAGCTCCGGGACGCCCTGAAGGCGGCCCTGGACGCGATCATCGAGAACGGCGAGTACGACAAGGTCATCAAGAAGTGGGGCGTCGAGGACGGCGCCGTGAAGGAAGCCACCATCAACGGCGGCAAGTGACCGCGCCGAAACAGCGGGCACTGAAAGGCAACACCCGTGACTGTTGACATCGACAAGACGGACGGACCGGCGGACACTCCGCCGGCCGGCCCGGAGGCGATCAAGGCCATCCCGGTCCGCCACTACGGGCGGTACGTCTCCGCCGTCGTCGCGCTCGCCCTGCTGGGCGGCATCGTGTACGCGTTCTCCCAGGGCAGGATCAACTGGGGTGCGATCCCGGACTACTTCTTCAACGACCGCGTCCTCAGCGGTGTGGGCAAGACGCTCCTGCTGACCGTTCTGTCCATGCTGATCGGCGTCGTCGGCGGCATCCTGCTGGCGGTGATGCGCCTGTCGAAGAACCCGGTGACCTCGTCCATCGCGTGGTTCTACATCTGGTTCTTCCGCGGCACCCCGGTCCTGGTCCAGCTCATCGTGTGGTTCAACCTGGGCCTGGTCTTCGAGTACATCAACCTCGGGCCGATCTACAAGGACGAGTGGTCGCAGTTCATGACCCCGTTCCTGACGGCGCTGCTCGGCCTGGGTCTCAACGAGGCCGCGTACATGGCGGAGATCTGCCGCGCCGGTCTGCTCGCGGTCGACGAGGGCCAGACCGAGGCGGCGCACGCGCTCGGCATGAGCCACGCCAAGACGCTGCGCCGGATCGTCATCCCGCAGGCGATGCGCGTGATCGTGCCGCCGACGGGCAACGAGGTCATCAACATGCTGAAGACGACCTCGCTGGTGTCCGTCGTCCAGTACTCCGAGCTGCTGCGCGTCGCCCAGGACATCGGCCAGACCTCCGGGGCCCCGGCCGAGATGCTGTTCCTGGCCGCCGCCTGGTATCTGCTGCTGACGTCGGTCTTCAGCGTCGGCCAGTACTACCTCGAGAGGTACTACGCCCGGGGCTCCACCCGCAGCCTGCCGGCGACTCCGTTCCAGAAGATCAGGGCGAACCTGCTGTCCCTGTCGAACCGTCCGTCGGCGGGAGGTACCGCATGACCGCCATGGTGAAGGCCGAAGGCGTCCACAAGTCCTTCGGGCTCGTAGAGGTCCTCAAAGGCATCGACCTGGAAGTGCAGACCGGCGAGGTCTTCTGCCTCATCGGCCCCTCCGGCTCCGGCAAGTCGACGTTCCTGCGGTGCATCAACCACCTGGAGAAGATCAACGCCGGTCGGCTGTACGTCGACGGCGAGCTGGTCGGCTACCGCCAGAAGGGCGACAAGCTGTACGAGCTCAAGGACAGCGAGGTCGCGCTGAAGCGCCGGGACATCGGCATGGTGTTCCAGCGGTTCAACCTGTTCCCGCACATGACGGCGCTGGAGAACGTCATGGAGGCGCCCATCCAGGTCAAGGGCACGAGCAAGGCCCAGGCCAGGGAGCGCGCCGCTCAGCTCCTGGAGCGGGTGGGCCTCGCCGACAAGGCGGGCAACTACCCCTCTCAGCTCTCCGGCGGCCAGCAGCAGCGCGTGGCCATCGCCCGGGCGCTGGCGATGGACCCGAAGCTGATGCTCTTCGACGAGCCGACCTCGGCCCTCGACCCGGAGCTGGTCGGCGACGTCCTCGACGTCATGCGCGACCTCGCCGAGTCCGGCATGACGATGGTCGTCGTCACCCACGAGATGGGCTTCGCCCGCGAGGTCGGCGACAGCCTCGTCTTCATGGACGGCGGCGTGGTGGTCGAGTCGGGCAATCCGCGCGACGTCCTGACCAACCCGCAGCACGAGCGGACGCAGGCCTTCCTGTCCAAGGTGCTCTGACGGCAGGTACGTTCGAAGGCGCTCTGACGGCACGTGAAGGGGCGGTACGGGATTCCCGTACCGCCCCTTCACGCTCCCGGCGGCTACTTCAGCGCCAGCAGCAGCGTGTCCGACGGCGAGCACCACACCGGCCGTGCCTCCCCGAACCCCTTCTCGCGCAGTACGCGCGCGTGCCACTCGGCGGACGGCGTGTCGCCGTCGGCGTGCTCGCCGTAGATCTCGAAGCGGCGGGCCGTCGGCCCGGCGAGGACCGGGTCCTTGGCGGCGAGCTGCCACCACTCCGACCAGTCGAGGGCGCCGTCCGTCTTGGCCTGATCCATGCGGGCGTGGCGCTGGGCGCGCTCGGCCGCGTTGATCCGGGGCGTCGACTCGTCGATCATGTGGTCCGCGTTCATGAAGACACCGCCGTCGCGGACGAGCTCCGCGACCTGACCGTAGAGGGCCGCGAGGGGTTCACGGTGCAGCCAGTGCAGGGCCGTGGCGGTCAGGACGGCGTCGTACGAGTCGTACGGCAGCTTCGCCGGCCAGTCCGGGTCCTTGAGGTCGGCGGTGACGAAGGTGACCCGCTCGTCGCCCGCGAAGGAGCCCTCGGCGATGGCGAGGAGCGCGGGGTCGAGGTCGACGCCGGTGCTGGTGGCCTCGGGGAACCGCGCCAGCAGCCGGGCCGTGATACTTCCCGTGCCGCACGCGAGATCGAGCACGCGCGGGGCGGGGCCGACGAGGGCCTCCACCATGTCGAGCATGATCCGGAAGCGTTCCTCGCGGTCGGGCATGTACCACTCCTGCTGCCGGTCCCAGCTCTCCTGCCAGGCAGGCCAGTCGGCGGTCGTCGTGGTGATGTCCGTGTCCGTCATCGAGCCCCTCCATCGCGTACGTCACGTAATACCCTGGAAGCACGATCAGCTGTTACCCGACCCGCACGACGACGATAGAACGCCTCCGTAAGGACTACAAGTGGAACTGGCCTATTACTCGGATTACGCCGTACGACTCGTCAACAGCGAGGACCCGGCCCGGGGCAAGGACTCGCTGACCTCGGTCGAGGCCGTTCGCGACCTGTTCGGCGTCAGTCAGGAGGCAGGTCGCCGCGCCACCGATGCCGACGTGACCCGCTTCCGCTCGGTCCGTGCGCGGCTGAGGGCGGTCTTCGAGGCGGCGGACAAGGGCGACGAGACGCTGGCGGTGAACCTGCTGAACTCACTCCTCCTGGAGTTCCCGGTGAGCCCGCAGATCTCCGGCCACGACTTCCGGGACGACGACGGGCGCCCCCTGTGGCACATGCACCTGGCGGACCACCCGTCGAACGCGACCGCGGGCTACGCGGCGATCGCGGCGATGGGCCTGGCGTTCCACCTGACGGAGTACGGCGTCGACCGTCTGGGCCTGTGCGAGGCGGCCCCGTGCCGCAACGCCTATCTGGACACGTCCACCAACCGCTCCCGGCGCTACTGCTCGGACCGCTGCGCCACCCGCGCCAACGTGGCCGCCTACCGCGCCCGCAAACGCCTGGAGGCCGACCGGTCGGCGAAGACGGGCCGCACCGCCGACAGCGCCCAGCGCGCCAGCGCGAACGGCGAGCGCTGATCCGGCTTGCGCGGCCGGTAGCGCAGCCGGACCTTGCCCAGGATCAGCTCGTCGGGCACGACTCCGTAGTCGGTGCTGTCGCCGCCGGCGTACGCGTTGTCCCCGAGCACCCACCAGCCGCCTTCACGCCGCTCGGCGGCGCGTTTGACGACGAGCAGGTCCTGCTGGAACGGATGCCGCAGCACGACCACGTCCCCGGGCCTGATCCGGCCCCGGTGCGCCACCACGAGCAGATCGCCGTGGTACAGCGTGGGCACCATCGACGGACCGGTCACCTCGGCCCACCCGAAGGGCCGGTCCGCCCGCCCCCGCTCGGTCTCCTGCGACAACTCCGGCATCCCCGGCACCTCCCCGGTACGGTCCTCCACCAGTCTCAGTCTGACCCTGGACTTTTGTCCTAAGCCCATGGGGGCACTCGCGAAAACCCGTCTTGCAGGGAGTAATGTCCCACCTGAGAAGACGATCACGAGGAAGGAATGCTCCATGCTTTCCCGCCTGTTTGCCCCCAAGGTCAAGGTCAGCGCACACTGCGACCTGCCCTGCGGTGTGTACGACCCGGCCCAGGCCCGCATCGAGGCGGAGTCGGTGAAGGCCGTCCAGGAGAAGATGGCCGCCAACGACGACCCGCACTTCCAGGCGCGTGCCACCGTCATCAAGGAGCAGCGTGCCGAGCTCGCCAAGCACCACGTCTCGGTGCTCTGGAGCGACTACTTCAAGCCCCCGCACTTCGAGAAGTACCCCGAGCTGCACCAGCTGGTCAACGACGCCCTGAAGGCCCTCTCGGCCGCCAAGGCGTCCACCGACCCGGCCACCGGTCAGAAGGCTCTGGACTACATCGCCCAGATCGACAAGATCTTCTGGGAGACCAAGAAGGCCTGATCCTCGATCACGCCGCTCGACCAGCGCTTCCTTGGATCGCCCTGGTCCCCTCTACCGCACCCGGCCCGCAGGCCGCCGTACACGGCGTCCCGACGGTCCGGGTGCGGTTTTCTTCGCCCGTCCAGGTCGCCGCGGAGCACGCTGCCTGGACCGCTATTTCCACCTGCTCGCCCTGATCAACGGCAGGCCGGCCCTGGAACCCCTGGCACCGGCGATCGGCTGGGCCGTCACGGCCCTGCGAGTCCCGTGGCGTCGTCGGGGCTCGTCGCCGCGGGCGACGAGCCGACGCGGCACGGTGGATCGAGGATCAGCGGCGAGGCCGGGAAGCGGGAGACCGCTTCGCATTCGCCGTGGTGGAACCTCAACTTCCTGACGGCCCCGGGCGGTTGGCAGGTCAAGCAGTCCTCAAAAACGTCACACCGGGCTCCACGTCCGCCGAGGTCGGCTACTGGACCGCCGCCCACGCGCGCGGCCGGGGAGTCGCACCCCGAGCGCTGGAAGCGTACTGTCCGGGCTCCTGCCGACGGCACCGCCCGACTGTCCCTTCGACGGCCATCTGCACATACGGCAGAAGTAACGAACGCGACCTACCGGACGGCTCGGCTGTCTCGAGGTTCCCTGCATCCCCGGTGATTGTGTTCACGCGGCGAAAGGTGGCTGTACATCGCCCCGTTCCCGTAGGTTCTGGCATGTCCACCCCCTCGCGTGACCTGCGAGGTGGGTGCCTCACGGGGGAAGTCGAGCACCGTTCGGATCCCGTCTCGGCCGCTCGGGCCGGGGCGTGCTTCGGCGTGCTCCGCGGCAGCGGGTCAGTGGCGGACCACTAAGGGGACCACATCACCCGGCGGCATCTCCCCCGCCGTACTGGATGTCGATTCCCCGGGAGAATCCCCTGCACCGCCGCCTGCCCCTGTGGCCGATCCCGATGCTGTGGACCCTGGCCCTCGGCCTGTGGGGGCTGTCCCGGCAGGACAGCGTGTGGCGGGACGAGGCCGCGACCTGGCAGGTGGCCCGGCGGTCCGTCGCCGACATCTGGCGCATGCTGGGGCACGTCGATGCCGTGCACGGGCTCTACTACCTGCTGATGCACGGGCTGTTCGAGTGGTTCGGGGCCAGTACCACCACCCTGCGACTGCCCTCCGTGCTGGCCATGGCCGTGGCGGCGGCCTGTGTCACGGTCATCGGCCGGCGACTGGCCGGAGGATGGGCGGGCCTGGCGGGAGGGCTGGCGTTCGGGCTGCTGCCGGCCGTGCAGTTCCATCTGCAGGAGGGGCGCCCGTACGCGCTGGTCGCGGCCGGGGCCGGGGTGTCCACGCTGTTGCTGGTGACGGTCCTTCAGGGCCGCGGCCGGGCGGTGCACTGGGCCGCGTACGGGGGCACGGTCGCGGTGTGCGGGCTGCTGAACTGGCTGTCGCTGCTCATCCTGCCCGCACATCTGGCGACCCTCCTCTGGACGCGGGCCGGGCGCGGGACCTGGACGCGCTGGGCGGTGGCCGCGACGGGCGCCGTCGCCGCCGTGCTGCCGTTGATCCTGTTCAGCCGGAGCCAGTCCGACCAGGTCTCCTGGATCCCGCCGCTGACCTGGCACATGCTGATCGGCCCGGCGATCCTGCTGGCGATCGGCGGCCTCGGGGCCCTGCTGGACCGGCCGCGCACGGGACGGCTGTCGGTCGCGGCCGTCGGGCTGCCGCTGCTGGCGGTGCCGCAGATCGGCCTCCTCGGCCTCTGCCTGGTCCGGCCGCTGTTCCTGGACCGGTACGTCCTGTTCAGCATGCTCGGTCTGGCCCTGCTGATCGGCACGGCGCTGAACACGGCCGTACGGGCGGCCGGGCCGCGGTTCCCGAGAGCGGCGCCCTGGCTCGTCCCGGTGACGGTCGCCGTGGCGGTGCTCGCGCTGTTGCCGCAGTCGCTGGCCAAGCGGTCTCCGGCCAGCCGGGTGGACGACGTCCTGGCCGTGTCGGCGGACGTGCGGCGGCTGAAGCAGACCGGCGACGCAGTGGTCTTCCTGCCGGCGGCCCGGCGCGACACCGCGCTGGTCTCCCCCGGTCGCTTCGCCGGCCTGCGGGACGTCGCGCTGGCCAGGAGCCCGGTGGCGTCGGGGACGTTGAAGGGCGAGGAGGCGGCTCCGGCCCGGATACGGTCCGCGATGCTGGCACAGCACCGGATACTGCTGGTCACCGACGCGCCCGACGTGGCCCGTCCGCTGTCGAACGAACGGGACAAGGTGAAGACCGCGGTGCTGAAGGAGTACTTCACGGTCGTGGCCGACGAGCAGGTCCGCGGGCGGCGGGTGACGGTGTACGAACGGCTCTGAGCGGTACGTGAAGGAGCCGGGCTCGACACTCGGCGGGCCGGGCCGCTTCAGCCGTCAGTGGAACTGCGGCACGATCAGATGGATCCCGTACGCCACCACCGCCGCACAGGCGAGGAAGCACAGCCCGGCCTGGGCGACGCCGAGGGTGGACGTGCCGCCGCCCTCTTCGCGTGCCCCTTCGTGGCGGGCCAGGCCCAGCACGCCGAGGGCGAAGACGGTGACCACGGCCACCGTGACGGCCAGGCTCACCGCGGCGACCTGGCCGAGTGCGGTCCAGTCGAGATGCATGCGAACTCCCCTTTCTCAGGCGGCCGTGCCGACCCGGGTCGGCTCCGCGTCGCGGATCGTGACCTCGTGGGTGTCGTTGACGTTGTGCGCGGACACCGGATTGCGGCGGGAGACGAACACGATGCCGGCGGCCACGGCGGCGCCCACCAGGGCGACCACGGCCGTACCGACGTTGCCGCCGTGCTTGACCACGCTCGCCGACACGCCGCCCACCAGCGCCGCGGCGGGCAGGGTGACCAGCCAGGCCACGACCATGCGGCCGGCCACGCCCCACCGGACCTCCGCCAGCCGGCGGCCCAGACCCGCGCCGAGGATGCTGCCGGAGGCGACCTGGGTGGTGGACAGGGCGAAGCCCAGGTGGGCCGAGGTGAGGATCACCGTCGTGGACGCCGTCTCGGCGGCGAAGCCCTGCGGGGACTGGATCTCCGTCAGGCCCTTGCCCATCGTGCGGATGATCCGCCAGCCGCCGAGGTAGGTGCCGAGACCGATGGCAAGGCCTGCCGAGGCGATCACCCAGAAGGGCGGGCCCGCGTCGTGGCCCAGCGCGCCCGCCGAGATCAGGGTCAGCGTGATGACGCCCATCGTCTTCTGCGCGTCGTTCGTGCCGTGGGCCAGCGAGACGAGCGAGGCGGAGGCGATCTGGCCGAGGCGGAAGCCCTTGGTGACGGACTGTTTGCGAGCGCGAGAAGTGAGCTTGTACGCCAGGTACGTGGCCAGCAGCGCGGCGACTCCCGCCACGACCGGCGAGGCCACCGCCGGGACCAGTACCTTCTCGGCAACCTTGTCGAAGTGCACGCCGTGGGACCCCGCACCGACCCAGACGGCCCCGATCAGCCCGCCGAACAGCGCGTGCGACGAACTGGACGGCAGCCCGACCAGCCAGGTGAGGAGATTCCACAGGATCGCCCCGACCAGGCCCGCGAAAATCATGCCCGGAGTGACGAGGGCGTCGTCCACGATGCCGCCGGAGATCGTCTTGGCGACCTCGGTGGACAGGAAGGCGCCGATGACGTTCAGGACGCCGCTGACGACGACGGCCGTTCTCGGTTTCAGCGCCCCGGTGGCGATGGAGGTGGCCATCGCGTTCGCCGTGTCGTGGAATCCGTTGGTGAAGTCGAAGGCGAGGGCCGTGATGACGACGACCGCCACCAGGAACGTGATGTGATCCATTCCCCAATGCAAACAAGGACAGGCCAATATCCGGGGAACTGACGGCAAAGCGTGTCCCAGGAGGAGGCGCGCGATTGGTAAGGGGCATGCGGAGCCGGCGTGGACCTACGATCACACCATGAGCATCCGCTGGACCTACGCCTTCGTCGACCGGCCCGCCGACCTCCTCGGCCGGGCCTGCGAGTTCTGGACGGCCGTCACGGACACCCGGCTGTCCGAAGTCCGCGGTGAGCGGGGCGAGTTCGTCACGCTGCTGCCGAGCGGCAGCGCCGACGCCTGCGTCAAGGCCCAGGGGGTCGACTCGGGTACCGGTGGCGCGCACCTCGACTTCGCCGTGGACGACGTACCGGACCTCGTGAAGTCGGCGCTTCGGCTGGGCGCGGGCATCGCCGCCGAGCACGACGGGTGGGCCGTACTGCGGTCGCCCGCCGGGCAGTTGTTCTGTGCCGTGCCGTGGCACGGGGAGGCGGTACGGCCGCCCGTGGTGCGCGGCAGCCGGCTCGACCAGGTCTGCGTCGACGTACCGCCCTCGCTGTACGACGTCGAAGTCGCCTTCTGGAGCGCCCTGTTGGACGGCTGGCAGTCGGCGCCCGGCTCCCGCCCCGAGTTCCACGTACTCAGGCCGCCGGCCGGGCTGCCGATCCGCATCCTGCTCCAGCGCCTCGGCGAGGAGCGGCCCGGCGAGGAGCGGCCCGGCGGGGAGCGGCCCGGCGAGGAGCGGCCCGGCGGGGAGGGGCACGCCTCCGCCCACCTGGACCTCGCCTGCGCGGACATCGAGGCGACTCGCGCCCGGCACGAGGAGCTGGGGGCGGCCTTCGTCGCCCAGGGCTCCCACTGGACGGTGATGCGCGACCCGGCGGGCGGCGTGTACTGCCTGACGGGGCGGGATCCGGAGACGGCCGGCCTGCCTAAGGCCGGTTCCTGACGAAGCAGAGAACGGAGCCGTCCTCCGCGGGCGTGGCGCTCGGGCACAGCGTCTGCCACGAGACCGAGGCCGACGACGAGGGCGTCGGACCGGCCTCCTCCCAGCCGTACCGCCGCGGCTCCGTCGAGTCCTGCAGCCACAGCGTCACCCCGCCCGCGACGCCCACGACGATCACCCACACCGCCACGACCCACCGCCATAACCGGCGCCGCCCGGTCACGCCCACGGCTCCACCTCGACCACCGCGTCCACCGGAATGGGCCCGTACACATGCGGGAATTCCTCGCCCCCGGGCTTCGGCGCCTCGTACTTCAGCGGTACGCCGAGCCGCGCGGGATCCACGACCAGCACCACCAGCTCGTCCGGGCCCTCGTAGGAGCCGTACAGGAAGGCAGCGACGGACGGGAGCTGGGCGCGGGTCGAGCAGTGGATGAAGCCCTCCTCCTGGAGGGTGCGGCCGCGCGTCGACATCTCGTACGCACCGCGCTCGCGGGCCGCCTCCCACAGGGAGCGCTCGGTGATGTGGAGGATGTACGTGTGTTCGGGCATGGGCCAACGCTACGGCAGCCCGGGCTACGGCCTCAGGCGTGCCGCCCGCGCGTGCAGATAGCGCTGTTCCGGCAGGCTCAGGGTCTTGGCGGCCGCGGACTCGTAGGCGGCGCGGGCCTCCTCCCGCGCGCCCGCCCGCTCCAGGAGGTGGCCGCGGACCGCGTCCAGGCGGTGCCCGGCCCCCAACTCGTCCTCCAGCGCGGCCAGTTCGGCCAGCCCCGCACGCGGGCCCCGGACCATGGCGACGGCGACCGCGCGGTTGAGGCGCTCGACGGGGCCGGGGACGAGGCGGACGAGGACGTCGTAGAGGCCGAGGATCTCCTGCCAGTCGGTCGCCTGCGCGGAGGGCGCCTCGTCGTGGACGGCGGCGATGGCGGCGCGCAGCTGGTACGGGCCGGCAGGTCCTTTCGCGAGCGCCCGGGTGACCAGGGCGACGCCCTCCTCGATCGCGGCCTTGTCCCAGCGGTCGCGGTCCTGTTCGTCGAGGGGCACGAGGTCCCCGTGCGGGCCGGTGCGCGCGTCGCGGCGGGCGTCGGTGAGCAGCATCAGGGCGAGGAGGCCGGCCACCTCACCGGAGTCGGGGAGGAGGCGGTGGACCTCGCGGGTCAGCCGGATCGCCTCCCCTGCGAGGTCCCGCCGCTGCAGGTTCGCGCCCGAGGTCGCCGTGTAGCCCTCGTTGAAGATCAGGTACAGGGTCTGCAGGACCGCGGGCAGACGGTCCTCCCAGTGGTCGGGGCGCCCGAAGCGCACACCGCGGACCTTCTGCTTGGCCCGGCTGATGCGCTGGGCCATCGTCGCCTCGGGGACCAGACAGGCGCGGGCGATCTCCGCCGTGGTCAGTCCGCCGACGGCGCGCAGGGTGAGGGCGATCTGGGCAGGCGGGGTCAGGTTCGGGTGGCAGCACAGGAAGAGGAGCGTGAGGGTGTCGTTCTCGCGGGGAGCGCGGTCCGCTCCTGGTGGCGGGGCCGTGAAGGCGTCCCGTGGCGTCAGCGCCGCGACCTTGTCCTCCCGGGCCCGCCGCGCCTCCTCCGCGCGCAGGGCGTCGGTGAGCCGGCGTGCGGCGACCTTGATCAGCCAGCCGCGCGGGTTGTCCGGGACGCCGGTCCGCGGCCACTGCTCGGCCCCGGCGAGCAGCGCCTCCTGTACGGCGTCCTCGGCGGTGTCGAATTGGCCGTACCGTCTGACCAGCGCGCCGAGGACCTGCGGCGCGTGGCGGCGCAGCAGGTCCTCGGTGTCGGGTGTGGCGCTCATGGCCGGCTCGGCTGTCCGCCGGGGTACGGCTCAGATGTCACCGGCGCCGTCCAGGATGGGCCGGATCACCACCGGGTACACGGGCGTCCCGGGGGGCTGGGGGCAGCGGGCGACGCGCTCGGCGATCTCGGTGACCCGCTCCAGGCTCGCGCAGTCCAGCACCCAGTAGCCGGCCAGCAGCTCCTTCGTCTCGCCGTACGGCCCGTCGGTGATCACCGCCTTGCCGTCCTCGCCCAGCGTGACGTGCCGGACCTTCGCGGGCTCGGCCAGGCCCTGCCCGTCGATCATCTCGCCGGTCTCGGCGAGATCGTCGTTGATGGACTGCATGTAGGAGTACATCGCCTGGATGTCCTCCTGGCTCCACGCCGCGGAGTGCTCGGACGCCTTGCCGCGCATCGCCTCGTAGTCCGCCTGCGTGCCCTGCACCATGACCAGGTACTTCATCAGTCCGCTCCTTCGGTTTCCGTCGGCTCGGGCCACCCGCCGCTCTTTTCGGTCGGTGGGCGGCTCTCACAGGGGACGTCGGAGCCGGGCCGGGATTCTCGACACGGGTTCAGGGATTTTTGGTGGTCGGTACGTCGGGCTCCTCGCGCTTCTCTTCGTGCTCGGCGCCTTCCTCGGCGTACGCCTCGCACTTCGGGTTGCGACAGGGGCCGGCCACCCACACCGGGACCCACGCGCCGAGCGTCTTGTGACGCTTGACGACCGTCTCCACGGGCTGTCCGCACTCGGGACAGGCGTGCTCTTCGCTGGCCATGTCCTCAGGGTAGGGCGGGTGGGGCGTCAGCGCTTCCTGCTGTACGTACGAACGACGGCGCCGTTGCCGAAGCTGTGCACCGACTCCAGGGTGAAGTCGGTGACGGCGAAGCCGGAGCCGAACATCGGCATGCCCGTGCCGTACACGGTCGGGTACGTCTTGATGACGAGTTCGTCGATCTCGTCGAGCAATTGCCCCGCGATCTGCGAGCCTCCGCACAGGTAGATGCCGAAGCCGCTGTCCTCCGCCTTGAGTTCGCGCACCTTGGCCACCAGGTCGTCGCCGATGATCTCGACCTTCGGGTCGGGCGACTCCTTCAGGGTGCGTGAGGCGACGTACTCGCGCAGATGGGCGTACGGCCTGGTGATGCCGTCCTTCAGGGCCTCGTTGTAGCTGCCCCGGCCCTGGATGATCGTGTCGAACCGCTTGTTGCCCAGATCGTCGATGCCCAGGGCCTGGCGGACGTGGGTCGGCAGGGTCTCCGGATACTCGCTCGTCACGAACTCGACGAACTCCTCGTCGGCGAAGCGAACCATGTTCGATCCGTCGCCGCCCGGGTCTCCGATGAACCCGTCGATCGAACAGGCGATGTAGTACGTGAGCTTTCGCAAACCGGTCTCTTTTCGTAAGGTGACGAACAACCACTTCGGCTGTAGTGCTTCAGTTGTAGTACTTCGCTTGTAGTGGTCGCAAGGGTATTTCCGGAGACGGATGAAAGTGAGAGAGGGGATTCCGCATGGCGGGCAATCCGGAGCGCAGGGCCGCGCTCGTCGACGCGGGCGTCGAGGTGCTCGCCCGCGAGGGGGCGCGCGGGCTGACGTTCCGCGCGGTGGACGCCGAGGCCGGGGTGCCGGTCGGCACGGCCTCCAACTACTTCACCGGGCGCGACGACCTGTTCCGGCAGATCGACGCCCGGCTGCACGTGCGGCTCGCACCCGATCCGGAGGTGATGGCCGGGTTGCTGGCGCGGCCGAAGAACCGCTCCGTGGTCACCGCCTTCATGCACGACCTGATGGCCCGCGCGACCCGTGACCGAACGGGTTATCTGGCCCTGCTGGAGATGCGCCTGGAGGCCGGCCGGCGCCCCGAACTGCGCTCCTCCTTCACCAAGTCGGTGCGCGGCGACCTGGAGGAGGCCATGGAGTTCCACCGGAACGCCGGGCTGCCCGGCGGCGACGAGGTCGTCGTCGTGCTCTATCTCGCCATGCTGGGGCTGCTCCTGGAGCACCTGACGCTGCCGGAGGTGCTGGACGGGGTGCTGCCAGGGGTCGGCGTGCCGGACGGGCTGGTCGAGCGGATCGCGGGCACGATCGTGCCGGAGGAGTAGGTCGGCGGTTGCGCCGGAGCACGAGTGCGCCTGAGCGGTAGGTCGGCGATTGCACCTGAGGAGCAGGCCGGCGATTGCGGCTGAGGAGCAGACCGGGGTGGCCGGGTGCGGCTCAGCCGCGCGGCTCGCGCCACATCGGCCACATCCGGGGGCCGTCCGGGAGGTCGAGGGGGCGGCCCTTGAGCTCGAATCCGAGGCGCTCGTACAGCTTCCGGCTGCGGGCGTTGCTGGCCTCCAGATAGGCGGGCAGGCCGTCCTGGTCGCAGCGGTCGAGGACCGAGGTGATGAGCGCGGCGCCGAGGCCCTGGCCCTGGTGCTGGGGGGCGACGCCGATCATCCACAGGTACTCGTGAGCGCGGCCGGTGGGGTGGATGGCGGCCGTCAGCCGAGCGATCTGCTCCACGCGCTCGTTGTCCGGATCGATCTCGGCGCGCAGCCGGGCGGGGCCTTCGTCGTCGGCGTGTTCGGGGTCGAGCCCGTGGTCCTGGGCGGGGATGGACAGCCACAGGGCGCAGGCCGTGCCGGCCTCGGTGACGTCGATGCGGCCGTCGGCGAGCACGATGTCGGTGAAGGCGGCCATGAGCCGGGGATGCGTGGTACGGCGGTGCTCCTCACCGGGGAACACCCAGCCGCTGACCGGGTCGTCCTGGAACGCCGCGTCCAGCAGCCCGATCACCAGATCCCGGTCGCCCTCGCCCGCCGTCCGGATCGCCACACCCATGTGTCTCCGCCCCTTCGTGTCAACCGGCCTTGATCGTAGGGGGATTGGGGCGTGCGTGGGGCGTGCGCGCCTCCCACGGAACCAGTTTGTCGAGATCCGACCGGTGCGCGGGCCGGTACACAGGGACGGGCCCCGCACACCGTGGGGATGTGCGGGACCCGCCGGTCCGGAGCCCTCACCGGCCGTACGGGGTCAGGAACCGTACGGCCCCGTGGCTCCGGGGTCTGGACACCCGCCGGCCGCGGGGACCTCGGCCGTGCGGCCACCGGCTGTCGTGGCCTTGAGTTGTACGGCCGTCGGCTCCGACGGCCCCAAACCATCGAACCGTCGGCCGCCGCAAGCTTGGGCCGTGCTGCCGTCGGCTGCACTCCTTGAGTTGTACGGCCGTCGGCTGCGGCGGCCTCAAGTATCGAACCGTCGGCCGCCGTGAGCTTGGGCCGTGCTGCCGTCGGCTGCCGTGGCGTTGGGTCGGGCTGCCACCGGCTGCCGCGGCCTTGCGCGGTGTCGCCGTCACTGTCGTGGTCCTCAGTTGGTGCGTCGCGTCACGAACTCCGCCAGGGCCAGGAGTCCGCCTGCCTCCTCCGGGTCGGGGACCGCGCGGGCCAGTTCCTGCATGGCGCGGGCCATCCGGTCGGCGGCCTGAGCCTGCGCCCAGTCGCGTCCTCCTGCCCGCTCGACGGCGAGCGCGGTGCGCGCCACGCTCTCCTCGTCCTCCTTGTCGTACGGCACTTCGTACAGCGCGGCCAGTTCCGCCGCCGCCGGACCGCCGGAGGCCAGCGCGGCGACGACCGGAAGGGACTTCTTGCGGGCGGCGAGGTCCGCGCCGGCCGGTTTGCCGGTGTGGCTCGGGTCGCCCCATATGCCGATCACGTCGTCGATGAGCTGGAAGGCGAGCCCGGCCTCCCGGCCGAACGCGTCCAGCGCCGTCACGTCCTCGTCGGCCGCGCCCGCGTACAGCGCGCCGAGGGCGCAGGCGCACCCCAGCAGCGCCCCCGTCTTGGCCTCGGCCATGGCGAGCACCTCGTCGAGGCCGACGTCGCCGGGGCCCCGCTTCTCCATCGCCGTGTCGGCATGCTGCCCGGCGCACAGCTCGACGACACACGCCGCGAGCCGGGCGGCGGCCGCCGCGGACGCCGGGTGCGTGTCCTCGGCGAGCAACTGCAGGGCCAGCGCCTGGAGGGCGTCCCCGGCGAGGATCGCGTCGGCGTCGCCGAACACGGTCCAGGCGGTGGGCCGGTGCCGGCGCGTGGTGTCCCGGTCCATCACGTCGTCGTGCAACAGCGTGAAGTTGTGCACCAGTTCCACCGCCACGGCCGCCGGTACGGCCGCCGCCCGCGCCCCCGGCCCGCCGAGCGCGGCGGCCGCGGTGAGGACGAGGGCCGGACGGATCGCCTTGCCCGAGTTGCCCGCCGCCGGGGTGCCGTCCGCGTGCTCCCAGCCGAAGTGGTAGCGCACGATCCGGCGCATGGAGCCCGGCAACGAGTCGACGGCGGCGCGCAGTTCGGGGTCGACCGAAGCCCGGGCACGCTCCAGGATCACCATCGCTTCGGGGCCGTCGAGCGCGCCGGTCACGGTGGAGGGCCGCGTCGTCCCCGTCGTCAACTCGGCCATGGCATCCCCCTCGGAGGGTCCGCGGACGGTGGCGCTTCCGCTGCGGCTGGGCGCATACGACCGGGATGTACCCGCCCCGACGGCCGGAGACACGGCGCCCAGGTGCGGAAACGTCACCCCCAGCGCCCGATTTCGACGTTCTCCAGCACACCGAGGGCGTCCGGCACCAGGACCGCGGCCGAGTAGTAGGCCGTCACCAGGTACTTGATGATGGCCTGTTCGTTGATGCCCATGAACCGGCAGGACAGGCCGGCCTCGATCTCGTCCGGGATGCCGGTGGCCCGCAGGCCGATGACGCCCTGGTCCTCCTCGCCGGTACGCATGGCGATGATCGAGGACGTACGCGCCTCGGTGACCGGGATCTTGTTGCACGGGAAGATCGGCACACCGCGCCAGGTGGGGATGCGGTTGCCGCCGAAGTCGATGGTCTCGGGGACCAGTCCGCGCTGGTTGAGCTCACGGCCGAAGGCGGCGATCGCGCGCGGGTGGGCCAGGAAGAGCTTGGTGCCGCGGCGCCGGCAGAGCAGTTCGTCCATGTCGTCCGGGCTCGGCACGCCGTTGTGCGGCTGGATCCGCTGGTCGTACTCGCAGTTGTGGAGCAGACCGAAGTCGCGGTTGTTGATGAGCTCGTGCTCCTGGCGCTCCTTCAGCGCCTCGACCGTCAGCCTGAGCTGCTGCTCGGTCTGGTTCATCGGCTGGTTGTAGAGGTCGGCCACGCGCGTGTGGATGCGCAGGACGGTCTGGGCGACGCTCAGTTCGTACTCACGGGGCCTGGCCTCGTAGTCGACGAAGGTGTGCGGGATGTCCGGCTCGCCGGTGTGGCCGGCGGCGAGGTCGATCTCCTTCTCGCCGTACTTGTTGGTGCGCTGTTCGGGGATCGAGCGACGCTGCTCGAGGTGCTCGCGCAGGCCGTCGGAGCGTTCGGCGACCTGGTCGAGGTCCTGACGGGAGAGGACGAGCACCGTGCAGGCGGTGAGCGCGCGGGCGGTGTACTCCCAGATGGGCTCGCCGTCGAGCAGCGCGTGATCGCCGAAGTAGGCACCGTCGGCGAGGACTCCGAGGACCGCGTCGTCGCCGTACGGGCCCGTGCCGATCTTCTCGACCTTGCCGTGTGCGAGCAGGTAGACCTTGTCGGCCGGGCTGCCGAACGAGGCGATCACCTCACCGGCGGCCACCTCTCGCTGCTCACAGCGCCGGGCGAGTTCCGAGAGCACCTCTTCGTTGTCGTACGAGCGCAGCGCCGGCAGTTCGGCCAGTTCGGCGGGGACGACCTCGACACTGTCGCCGGTCTTCACGAATGTCACACGGCCGTCGCCGACGGCGTACGTCAGCCGTCGGTTCACCCGGTAGGTGCCGCCCTGGATGTCCACCCATGGCAGCATGCGCAGCAGCCAGCGGGAGCTGATCTCCTGCATCTGGGGTACGGACTTGGTCGTGGTGGCCAGGTTCCGCGCGGCCGCAGTGCCGAGGCTCTGCTGCGGCTTGACCTGCTCCGTGCGGACCTCTTCGCCTACCGACATAAGGAATTGCCCTCCCGGTCATGCCCCGGCGCCCATCTGGCACCGCGCATCGCGATCTGCATGACAGAGCCTTCCATCACGGTGTGTGTCTGTGCTATTACCCGAAAGAGCGGGAATGGATCACGGACTGCTGGGCAATCAGAGGTCCCTTGTCCACTCGCACGGTTCTGTCGCACCGCCTTGTTCGCACGTGTCCTGTCCGACCTGTCCGACGAAGGAGGCGGCATGGCCACACCCATGTCCGCGAGCAGGTTTCTGGAGAGACTGCGTACGGAGGGCGCCACGGTCGTCGAAGTCGGCGACTGGGAGCACCACAACCGCAACCACGTGGGGCCGTGGGGCCCCGTCCATGGCGTGATGATCCATCACACCGTGACCGAGGGCAGCGAGCACACGGTCGAACTCTGCCGCAACGGCTACGCCGGGCTGCCGGGTCCGCTGTGCCACGGCGTCATCACGAAGGACGGCAGGGTCCATCTCGTCGGCTACGGCCGCGCCAACCATGCCGGCCTGGGCGACGACGACGTCCTGCGCGCCGTCATCGCGGAGGACCCCCTGCCACCCGACAACGAGGCCAACACCGACGGCAACCGCCACTTCTACGGCTTCGAGTGCGAGAACCTCGGTGACGGCCGGGATCCGTGGCCGGAGCCCCAACTGGAGGCGATCGAACGGGTCTCCGCGGCGATCTGCCGCCATCACGGCTGGACGGAGCGGTCGGTGATCGGGCACCTGGAGTGGCAGCCGGGGAAGGTGGATCCGCGGGGGTTCACGATGGCGTGGATGCGGGGGCGGATACGGGAGCGGTTGCAGTAGGGCGGATGCCGTGCGGCGGCCTCCGGGGGTTCGGCGGGGATGCCTGCGGCGGCCTCCGGCGGTTCGGCGGGGATGCCTGCGGCGGCCTGTGCGGGTGGGGTGGGGGTGCGCGTAGCGCCTACGGGTCGGTGGGTGGGTCGGGGCCGTGCCGGGGGGTGTCCGTCCTCGGACCGGCGGTTGCCCTTATGCCAGGAGGTACTGCGTGTTGACGCCGGCCACTGCGGGCGGACACCCCCGACACGTCCCCTTCCCGCCGTACGCGACTGCAGGCCCGCGGGGGTACGCGCCATCCCTGCGCGGCTGCAGCCGCCTGCGTAGCCGCGGAGTCGTCAGCCCGACCCAGCCGCGGGCCACCACAGCCTGCGCAACCGTAGGCCGCAACAGCCTGAGCAGCCGTGGGCCGCCACAGCCTGCGTAGCTGCGGGCCGCCGCGTCTACCCAGCCGCGGGCAGCCACAACCTGCGCAGCTACGGCCGCCACGCCTACCCCGCCGCGGCAGCCACAGCCCGCGCAGCTACGGCCGCCATGCCGACGTAGCTGCGGGCAGTCGTGCCGCTGGGGCGGCTCCCGACCCACAGAGGCGGCACCCCGCCAGCGCGGGCGAGCGCACCCGCCCCCGCCCAGCCCCCACGCCGGGCAAGCCGCCAGCAGGCGGCCACCTGGTGGCACCGTCCAGCCGACGCAGCCACCCCGCCTCGGGCGACAATGCCCACGTGACCAGCCCCGACGCCGTGCCCGATCTCACCGATCTCCGCCCCCGGCTCCCCTCCCCGCTGCAGGAGCTCGCGGACGAGCGGTTCGAGCGGCGTGGTGTGCGGCTGCTGCTCAAGCGCGACGACCTGATCCACCCGGAACTGATCGGCAACAAGTGGCGCAAGCTCGCCCCGAACCTCGCGGCCGCGGCCGGCCGTACGGTCGTCACCTTCGGCGGCGCCTACTCCAACCACCTGCGCGCCACCGCCGCCGCGGGCCGCCTCCTCGGTCTGCCCACGGTCGGCGTGGTACGCGGCCAGGAGCTGGCCGAGCGGCCCCTCAATCCGTCGCTGGCGCGGTGCGTGGCCGACGGTATGCGGCTGCACTTCGTCGACAGGTCGACGTACCGGAGCAAGGCAGAGCCGGAAACACTGGCGGGCATCTTGCGTGCGGCGGGTGCGGAGGGGGCGTATGTCGTCCCGGAAGGCGGCAGCAACGTCCTCGCCGTACGGGGATGCCGTGCGCTCGGCGAGGAGTTGCGGGGGCTGGCCGAGGTCGTTGCGGTCGCTTGTGGGACGGGCGGGACTTTGGCGGGGCTCGCCGCCGGGATCGGTCCCGGTCAGCAGGCCCTGGGCATACCTGTCCTCAAGGGTGGCTTCCTGGCCGACGACGTACGGGCACTCCAGGTGGACGCCTTCGGTGGGCCGCGGGGTGACTGGCGGTTGGACGAGCGGTTCCACTTCGGGGGGTACGGCCGTACGACTCCTGAACTTCATGCGTTCGCCGATGACTTCGAGGGGCGGCACGGGGTGCCCGTCGAGCGTCTCTATGTCGCCAAGTTGCTGTATGGGCTTGTCGCCCTGGCCGAGGAGGGCGTCCTTCCGCGCGGGGGCACGGTGGCAGCCGTCGTGACCGGGGCTCCTTTCGGCGACGAGTGAGCGCGCGGCGGGTGGTCGACGGCCCGTTGTACGGCGACCTCACCCGGCCTCCCTGTATGCCGCCGCCTCCTCCAGGTCCAGCCGTCGCAGCAGCGTCCGCAGCATCTCGTCGTCGATGTAGCGACCGTCCCGCAGCTTCACGAACACCGCGCGCTCGGCGCCGATCACCTCGCGGGACAGGCGCCGGTAGGTGTCGTCGACGGATTCGCCGGTGACGGGGTTGGCCTGGCCCAGGCGTTCCCAGACGGAGTTGCGGCGGCGTTCCAGGACCGCTCGCAGGCGGTCGGCCAGGGGCTCGGGGAGGGCGTTGCGTTCGTCGGAGAGGAGGTCATCCAGGCGTTGTTCGGCGACCCGGGAGGCCTGTGCCTGGGCGTTCGCCTCCGCCAGTGTCTCGGCCTGCGGGTCCCGGCCGGGGAGCTGCAGCAGGCGGATCAGCGGCGGCAGCGTCACGCCCTGGACGACGAGCGTGCCGATGACCGTCGTGAAGGTCAGGAAGAGGATGAGGTTGCGCTCGGGGAACGCCTCGCCGCCGTGCACCGTGAGCGGGATCGAGAAGGCGATCGCCAGCGAGACGACTCCTCTCATCCCGGCCCAGGAGATGATGAAGGGCCCCTTCCAGGTCGGGTTGTCCTCGCGTTCCCGGATCCGCGCCGACATCATCCGCGGCAGGAACGTCGCCGGATACACCCACACGAACCGCGACACGACGACCACGACGAAGACGGCGAGCGCGTACCAGGCGGCGCGGCCACCCTCGTACTCGCCAAGGCCTTTGAGTACGACGGGCAGTTGCAGTCCGATCAGCGCGAAGACCGCCGACTCCAGCACGAACGTGACCATCTTCCACACCGCCTCCTCCTGGAGCCGGGTGGCGAAGTCGACCTCCCACGCGCGGTGTCCCAGGAACAACGCGACGACCACGACGGCCAGCACTCCGGAGGCGTGCACCTGCTCTGCGGCGGCGTAGGCGACGAACGGGATCAGCAGGGAGAGCGTGTTCTGCAGCAGCGCCTCCTTGAGGTGCGTGCGCAGCCAGTGGATCGGCACCATCAGGACCAGCCCCACGCCGATGCCGCCGACCGCGGCGAGCAGGAACTCGCCGATGCCGCCCGCCCAGGTGGCGCCCTCACCGACGGAGGCCGCGAGGGCGACCCGGTAGGCGGTGATCGCGGTGGCGTCGTTCACCAGGGACTCGCCCTGCAGGATCGTGGTGATCCGGGACGGCAGCCCGACCCGGCGCGCGACCGCGGTGGCCGCGACCGCGTCCGGCGGCGCCACCACCGCCCCCAGCACCAGCGCGGCGGTCAGCGGCAGGCCCGGGACGACCATGTACGCGACCCAGCCGACGGCGAAGGTCGCGAAGAGGACGTAGCCGACGGACAGCAGCATCACGGGGCGCAGCTGAGCCCGCAGATCGAGATACGAGCTCTCCGTCGCCGCGCTGTGCAGCAGCGGAGGCAGCACCAGCGGCAGGACGATGTGCGGGTCGAGCGTGTACTCGGGCACACCCGGTACGTACGACACCGCGAGCCCGGCCGCGACGAGCAGCAGCGGCGCCGGCACCGGCGTCCGCCGCGCTGCCGCGGCCACGGCGGCACTCCCCGCCACCAGCAACAGAAGCGGCATCACGTCCATACGTCTCGCCCACCCATCCCCACTCGCCCGAGTCCGCGCCGCCCGGCCGGCGACCCGTTCATGGTCTTCGCCCGTCGTCGATCATCGTCGTCGTGGCCCGCCCTCGATTTTCCGCGCGGCCCTGCGCGCGGCCGTCGTAACCTGGCAATCATGAAACAGTGCACGCACGCCGACGCGCTGCCGCACCCGGAACCCGGTCCGCTCAGCGACACGTGTCCGGAGTGCCTGGCGGACGGAGCGCATCCGGTGCAGCTGCGGTTGTGCCTCACCTGCGGTCATGTCGGCTGCTGCGACTCCTCGCCGGGACGGCACGCCACGGAGCACCACAAACAGTCCGGGCATCCGATCATGCGGACGTTCGAGCCCGGCGAGCGCTGGCGCTGGTGCTTCGTGGACCACGTACTGGTGTGACGCGGACGTACGCTGGACGACTGGGGATCCGGACGGTTCGACCGTCTGACGCCTGGGTACGTCAAACCGGCGCGCGCTCTTCCCAATTGGGCCCGCAGACCCCCTAGCCACGGAGCGTATCCGTGTGTTTACTATGAGTGACAGCAAGGGGTTGGGGTCCTGGGGACAGGAAAGTTCAGAGCGCGATAGCGTCACCGCTGAACCACACATCGCGTTACCCCGGGGGGCGACCCTCGGCCCCGAGAAGCTTGTACCACCTTGGAGGTGAGGGTGTCCCAGATCGCAGGCGAGCCCGCGACCCAGGACTTCGTGGAAGTCCGGCTGCCGGCTGCGGGTGCCTACCTGTCGGTGCTGCGTACGGCGACTGCCGGCCTCGCCGCCCGTTTGGACTTCACCCTCGACGAGATCGAGGACCTTCGCATCGCGGTCGACGAGGCCTGCGCGATCCTGCTCCAGCAGGCCGTGCCCGGCTCGGTGCTCAGCTGTGTCTTCCGGCTCGTCGACGACTCGCTCGAGGTCACCGTCTCGGCCCCGACCACGGACGGCCACGCCCCCTCCAGGGACACCTTCGCCTGGACCGTCCTGTCCGCCCTCGCGGGCAAGGTCTCCTCGGCCGTGGACGAGGACAAAACCGTTTCGATCAGCCTCTACAAACAGCGCGGCGCGGGACCCGGGCCGGCGTGAGGAACGGGGACGGGCCGGTGCGGGACGAAGAGCGCGGCACACGGGAGCTGCCGGAGAGCACTCCCCCCTGCTCGGGCGGAGCCGAGAGCCTGGGGGCGGGCCCGAGCGGTCCGAGCGGATCCCGACGCATGGCAGACGGCATCGACGGCATTCCCGAGCAGGCCCGGCCGCACCCGGAGGACGCCTCGACGGAGGCCGGCTTCCTGGGCGAGGGCCGGGAGGACGAAGGTGCCGTGCAGGGCGCGCTTCCGGGTGGGCGGATCGGGGTCTCCCCTGTCCGCGTGGGGGCGAGGGCTCGGGAGAGGGCGACGGGCGGGACGATGAGCGAGCACGAGCGAAACGCCGAGGACGAGGCGACGGGCGCGCACAGCGCGCAGGCCACGCAGCACGAACCTCAGGACCGCAGCGGGGCGCGCGCCATGTTCGTCGAGCTGCGCACGCTGAAGGAGGGCAGCGCCGAGTACGCGGAGCTGCGCAACAAGCTGGTCCGCATGCACCTGCCGCTCGTCGAACACCTCGCGCGCCGCTTCCGCAACCGCGGCGAGCCGCTCGACGACCTCACCCAGGTCGCCACCATCGGCCTGATCAAGTCGGTCGACCGCTTCGACCCGGACCGCGGCGTCGAGTTCTCGACGTACGCGACCCCGACGGTCGTCGGCGAGATCAAGCGGCACTTCCGCGACAAGGGCTGGGCGGTCCGCGTCCCGCGCAGGCTCCAGGAGCTGCGCCTGGCTCTGACGACGGCCACGGCCGAGCTGTCCCAGCAGCACGGCCGCTCCCCCACGGTCCACGAGCTCGCCGAGAAGCTGGCCATCTCCGAGGAGGAGGTCCTGGAGGGCCTGGAGTCCGCCAACGCATACTCCACGCTGTCCCTGGACGTCCCCGACACGGACGACGAGTCCCCGGCGGTCGCGGACACCCTCGGCGCGGAGGACGAGGCGCTGGAGGGCGTCGAGTACCGGGAATCGCTCAAGCCGCTGCTGGAAGACCTCCCGCCGCGCGAGAAGCGGATCCTGCTGCTGCGGTTCTTCGGCAACATGACCCAGTCGCAGATCGCGCAGGAGGTCGGCATCTCCCAGATGCACGTCTCCCGACTGCTGGCGCGCACGCTGGCGCAGTTGCGGGAGAAGCTGCTGGTCGAGGAGTGACGGCGGCTCGAGAGCCGGCGACTACTTCTGGTCCTGCGCGCTGCCGGGCCCCCGGATCCCGAGGGCCTGGGTCGTCTCCGGGTTGATCAGAAGCACGAGCGTGGCGATCGCGACCACGGCGATCGCGATCCCCGCCGGAATAGCCATGCTGTCGGCCTGCAACAGGCTGTAGGCCACCGGCAGCGCCATGATCTGCGTGATGACGGACGGCCCCCGGCTCCAGCTGCGCAGAGCGAACAGCCCCCGCGCGGCGAGCAAGGGCAGCAGGGCGAGGGCGACCAGCGTCACGCCGAGCGTGACGGCCTGCTGCCGGTCGTCCGGCTCCCCGGCAAGCCCCAGCACAAGCACCCAGAGCCCCCCGACAGCGAGCGCCACCCCTTCCAACGCGGTGAGCGCCGCCGCATACGTCAGCCGCCGGGGGCGCGGACCGGCGATTTCGGGGGTGGTGGGGGTCTGCTCCTTGGTCACCCCTGAAGGGTAGCCCTCCACGACACCGACCCCCTCAGCCGAGGCTGCCCGGCGGCACCTTGCGCGTTGGGGGGTGCGGCTGCGTGGCTGGGTGGCAGGGCGGGCGGGTGCGACGGTGGCGGGGAGCGGGGCGTGCGGCTGGGGCGCCGGGGCCGAGGGTCGCGAATGCGCGTTGCCGGCAGACGGGCGGGCGAGACGGCGGCGGGGTGCAGTGCATGGCGCTGGGCCGCCGGGGCCGAGGGTCGCGAATGCGCGTTGCCGGCAGACGGGCGGGCGAGACGGCGGCGGGGTGCAGTGCATGGCGCTGGGCCGCGGGGTGCGGTGGTGGCGAATGCGATGCATGGCGCCGGCGGGGGTGCGCGCCACTCGCGGAGCCGGTGACGGAGGCGCGCCATTGGTAGGTGTGAGTGCCAGGGGACGCCTCATCGGACTCACCAGACCCAGCAGGCCCAGCAGACCAGCCGCAACGGGTCTCGCCTCCCGGCGCCGCCCGGCAATATCCAGCCCGTCCGGCGTTTGAGGACGAGGCCCCTTCAGGGCCGAAGCGGGGGTCTGGGGGCGGCAGCCCCCAGCAGAGCCCGCGGCAATGCCAGGTCACCTCGCGGCGGACGGCATTCATAAGCGCGGCCCAACCGACGGAGTCACCCCGTGTCGAGACTCACGCCCGATCTCTTACCGGATCCCCACCTCGACCTGTGCCCGGTACCCCCCAGTAGGTACGCTGCCAGTCATGCGTGCACTTCTCGTGGTCAATCCGGCAGCAACCACCACAAGCGCACGTACGCGCGATGTCCTGATCCATGCGCTCGCCAGCGAGATGAAACTCGAGGCGGTCACCACCGAGTACCGCGGCCACGCACGCGACCTGGGCCGGCAGGCGGCGGACAGCGACGACGTCGACCTGGTGGTCGCCCTCGGCGGCGACGGCACGGTCAACGAGGTCGTCAACGGACTGTTGCACAACGGCCCCGACCCGGAGCACCTCCCCGGCCTCGCCGTGGTCCCCGGCGGCTCCACCAACGTCTTCGCCCGCGCCCTCGGCCTGCCGAACGACGCCGTGGAGGCGACCGGCGCCCTGCTGGACGCCCTGCGCGAGGGCAGCGAACGTACCGTCGGCCTCGGCCTGACCTCCGGCACGCCCGGCACGGAGGACGAGGCGGTCCCCGCACGCTGGTTCACCTTCAACGCGGGCCTCGGCTTCGACGCCGGCGTGGTCGGCAGGGTCGAGCAGCAGCGCGAGCGCGGCAGAAGGTCGACGCACGCCCTCTATGTGCGCCAGGCGCTGCGCCAGTTCTTCGGCGAGGCACACCGGCGCCACGGGACGATCACGCTGGAGCGTCCGGACGCGGAGCCGGTGACCGATCTGGTGCTGTCCATAGTCTCGAACACCTCTCCGTGGACCTTCCTGGGCAATCACCCGATGTACGCGTCACCTAAGGCCTCGTTCGATAAAGGCCTCGACGTACTCGGTCTCAGCCGTATGACGACGGCCGCGGTTGCCCGGTATGGCACCCAGTTGCTCACTTCGTCCCCCGAGCGGGGACCGCATGGCAAGCACGCCACCTCACTGCACGACCTGGACCAGTTCACCTTGCATTCGAAGGTCCCCCTCCCCCTTCAGATGGACGGCGACCACCTCGGGCTGCGTACCAGCGTGACGTTCACAGGCGTACGCCGTGCACTGCGTGTGATTGTGTGAGCGGAAAGGGCTAAAGTCCTTTCACTCGAACGTTTAGGCCAGGATCCACCCCATGGAAGTACGGCTGTGACCTAGTCGACACCGAGGAATCAAAAAAAACTTTCCGGAAGGGGTTGTATCCGCCGCTGAGGTTTGCGAGTCTCTACGTGGCGATCGGGACGGCCCGCAACACCGGCCTCCACTGATCACCGGAACCCCTCTTCAACTCACAGGACCCACGCCAGGGAACCTGGCGGTAGGCCCTTCACTTGTTGAGGGATTCGTGAAAGCGTTCACATTCACAAGCAACCCAGCAGTAATACAAGGAGAGGTAGCAGCCATGGACTGGCGTCACAACGCCGTTTGCCGCGAGGAAGACCCCGAGCTCTTCTTCCCCATCGGCAACACCGGTCCTGCGCTGCTGCAGATCGAGGAAGCCAAGGCCGTCTGCCGTCGCTGCCCGGTTATCGAGCAGTGCCTGCAGTGGGCGCTCGAGTCCGGTCAGGACTCCGGCGTCTGGGGTGGTCTCAGCGAGGACGAGCGCCGCGCCATGAAGCGCCGCGCCGCCCGCAACCGGGCCCGTCAGGCCTCCGCCTGACAACACCCGCCCCGCAAACAGCCTGAGCTTGGCGGCGCGTACAGCGAGTACGCATCTCCCGCCCCCGAGCCGCAGCGCGCAGTACCCCCGATGCGCAGCAAATGCTGGCAACGAGCATGTTGAGCCCCAGCCCCCTGAACGGGCTGGGGCTCTTTGCTGTTGAGGTTCTTTGCTGTTGAGGTTCTTTGCCGTTGGGGCTCTTCACTGCTGAGGGAACAGCGACCAGCCGGACGCGGGGCCTGTGCAGTGCAGCACCCTGCCGCCGTGGCACACCGCACACAGCCGTCCGCGTGCTTACTTGTGTGCCCGCACCGGGATGTCGAGGATCACCCGGGTTCCCCGCTCCGGCGCCGGCACCATGTCGAACGTGCCGCCCAACTCCCCCTCCACCAGGGTCCGTACGATCTGCAGGCCGAGGTTGCCCGCCGTGTGCGGGTCGAAGCCTTCGGGAAGGCCCACGCCGTCGTCCTGGACCGTGACCAGGAGGCGGGCCTGCTTCGTCGTACCGCCGCGGACCGCCGAGACCTCGACCGTGCCGGTGTCGCCCTCGCGGAAGCCGTGCTCCAAGGCGTTCTGGAGAACCTCGGTCAGGACCATCGACAGTGGCGTGGCGACCTCGGCGTCGAGGATGCCGAAGCGGCCGGTGCGCCGGCCGGTGACCTTGCCGGGCGAGATCTCGGCGACCATCGCCACCACCCGGTCGGCGATCTCGTCGAACTCCACCCGCTCGTCGAGGTTCTGGGAGAGCGTCTCGTGCACGATCGCGATCGAACCGACCCGGCGGACCGCCTCCTCCAGGGCTTCGCGGCCGCGGTCGGACTCGATGCGCCGGGCCTGGAGGCGGAGCAGAGCGGCCACCGTCTGGAGGTTGTTCTTCACCCGGTGATGGATCTCCCGGATGGTCGCGTCCTTGGTGATCAACTCGCGCTCGCGGCGGCGCAGTTCGGTGACGTCCCGAAGCAGGACGAGCGAACCGATGCGGGTGCCCTTGGGCTTGAGCGGGATCGCCCGGAACTGGATGACTCCGTCGCTGGACTCGATCTCGAACTCACGGGGTGCCCAGCCGCTGGCGACCTTGGCGAGCGCCTCGTCCACCGGCCCGTGGGTCGGCGCGAGTTCGGCGGTGGTCTTGCCGAGGTGGTGGCCGACGAGGTCTGCGGCGAGGCCGAGGCGGTGGTAGGCCGACAGCGCGTTCGGGGAGGCGTACTGGACGATGCCGTCGGCGTCCAGGCGGATCAGGCCGTCGCCGACGCGCGGCGAGGCGTCCATGTCGACCTGCTGGTTGGCGAACGGGAACGCGCCGGCCGCAATCATCTGCGCGAGGTCCGAGGCACTTTGGAGGTACGTCAGCTCCAGACGGCTCGGAGTGCGGACGGTCAGCAGGTTGGTGTTGCGCGCGATGACACCCAGGACGCGCCCCTCCCGTCGTACGGGAATCGACTCGACGCGGACCGGCACCTCCTCGCGCCACTCGGGGTCGCCCTCCCGCACGATCCGGCCCTCGTCGAGCGCGGCGTCCAGCATCGGACGGCGGCCGCG
Source organism: Streptomyces sp. NPDC107522 (assembly GCF_055657525.1). NCBI lineage: Bacteria > Bacillati > Actinomycetota > Actinomycetes > Kitasatosporales > Streptomycetaceae > Streptomyces > Streptomyces sp. NPDC107522. Next base: position 204,096 of record NZ_JBVKAU010000003.1, read on the forward strand.
TGGGACGAGGTGGCCGACCATGTCGTCCTGGTAGGAGGTGGGCCCGGTGTTGGGCCGCATCTGCGCCACCGACACATACCGGGTGCCGTCGCTGGTGGGGACCCACAGGACGAGGTCGGCGAAGGAGAGGTCGGAGAGCAGCTGCCACTCCGAGACCAGCAGGTGGAGCCACTCGAGGTCGGAGTCGTCGAGGGCCGTGTGCTGGCGTACGAGTTCGTTCATGGAGGGCACGTGGCCGAGCGTACCTGGCGGTACGGACATCATTCGAAATCAGCCACTGGGGAGGGGATACGGCCCTCTTGGAACGGCCCTGAGAACACCCGCGGGCCGCGGCGCCTGAGAGGGACCCTCAACCCTCCCGGCACCGCAGCCCGGAGCAATATCGGCCGTGGGGTGTGCGGTCCCGGTCGGCCGAGGATGAGGAGCCGGGGCAGTCAGGGCAGAGAGCTCCGGTTCCTCGGTCCGCCTTCCTGTGCGGGGAAGACGGAAGTCGGTGCGTTCTTGTCCTACGCACTCCTTCGCATTGTGGACTAGACCACTCAGGTGTGTCCATGCGTTGGAGCCTGTTTGCTGTTGACGCTTCTTCGCGGGTTCCGACCAGTCGACGGACTGTCGGAGGACTAGTGGGACGCCCTGGTATCCACCACGCAGCCTAACCCGTGTGGGTTCATGTGCGGGGCCAGATGGCCATGGCAATTTCCGCGAGCGCCTCCAGTTCCTCCCGGCTCGCCCCGTCGCGTGCCTGTTGTGACATGCCCTGGATCATCGCGCCGGTGTGACGGGCGAGCGCGCCGGCGTCGACGTCGGCGGGGAGGGCGCCCATGGCGGCGTCCGCTTCGATACGGCTTCGGATGGCGGCGATGTTGGCGTTGCGCCGCCCACGCAGCGACGCCTCGACCTCCGGCGTCGAGCAGTTGGTCGCCGCGTGGACGACGAGACAGCCGTGCGGATGGGCCGGATCCGTGTACTCCGCGGCCGCCTCGCGCAGCATCCGCGCCACGGCGGCGCGGGCGGTGGGCTCCTCGGCGAGGGCACGATCGGCGAACGAGCCGTACCGCACGCCGTACTCGCGGACGACCTCCTCGAACAGCGACTGCTTGTCGCCGAAGGCGGCGTACAGGCTCGGCGCGCCGATGTCCATGACACGCGTGAGATCGGAGACGGAGGTCGCCTCGTAGCCGTGCTCCCAGAAGGCGAGGATCGCCTTCTCCAGGGCGGTCTCGCGGTCGAAGGAGCGGGGGCGCCCGCGGGGCTTGGCCGGCGGACGACCCTTCGCCCCGGCCTGCCCGCCCTCCTTCTTCTCCCCGCTCTCCTTCTTCTCCCCGCTCACCCTGCTCTCCTTGCTCGCCTTGCTCTCCTGGCTGCTCACCATGGAGTGCATTTTATAGCGGGCGCTAGACAAATGTCGGCGGCGTGATCTACGGTCATTTTTGTAGCGACCGCTAGGGAAATGCGAAGGGGGCGCCGGCATGGGCGTGCTTGCGGGCAGGACGGCTCTGGTCACGGGGGCGAGCAGGGGTATCGGGCGGGGGATCGCCGAGCGGCTGGGGCGCGACGGCGCACGGGTCGGCGTGCACTACGGCCGGAACGAGGCGGCGGCGAAGGAGACGGTCGCCGCGATCGAGGCGGCGGGCGGTTCGGCGTTCACGATCGGCGTGGAGCTGGGGCTCCCGGGCGATGCCGAGGCGCTGTGGGAGGAGTTCGACCGGCATGCGGACGGGCTCGACATCCTGGTCAACAACGCCGGTATCGGCTCCTCGCGACCGATCGAGGAGCTCGGTGAGCAGGAGTACGACGCCGTCTTCGCGGTGAACGTGAAGGCGCCGTTCTTCGTCGTCAAACACGGCACGGCACGGCTGCGTGACGGCGGCCGGGTCATCAACATCTCGTCGGGGCTCGCCCGGACCGCGGCGATGCCGAACAACATGGCGTACGCGATGACGAAGGGGGCGTTGGACGTCTTCTCCCGGGACCTGTCGAAGGTGCTGGGCCCCCGGGGGATCACGGTGAACTCGGTGGCACCCGGGATCATCGACACGGACAACACGGCCGAGTTGCTGCACGGGACCGAGGGCGGGTGGGCGCAGGCCGCCGCGATATCGGCGCTCGGCCGGGTGGGCGAGACGGCCGACGTCGCCGACGTGGTGGCGTTCCTGGCCTCCGACGGAGGCCGGTGGGTGACAGGGAGCTGGGTGGACGCGACGGGAGGCTCGCTGACGTAGTACCCGCGCGTGGGGCACCCAGGGGGTCAGCGGGTCTCCGTCACCTTTGCCAACGCGCGTGGGGCACCCAGGGGGTCAGCGTGTCTCCGTCACCTTTGCCAACGCGCGCGGGGCGTCCGGGTCCTGGCCTCGGGCGATGGTGACCTCGTAGGCCAGGAGCTGGAGGGGGAGGATCTCCAGGATCGGCTGGACTTCCTCGGCCACGCCCTCGGTGGGCAGGACGAAGCCGGCCGATGCCTGTTCCACCTGGTGGCGGGGGCCGATGACGACCAGGTCGGCGCCACGGCCGCGGAGTCGGTCGAGGACGGGCTGGAGGGCCTCGCCGCCCTTGCCGTCGGTGACGACCGCGATCACCGGGGAGACGTTGTCGACCATGGCGAGCGGGCCGTGCAGGAGGTCGGCGCCGGAGTAGGCGAGCGCCGGGATGTAGCTGGTCTCCATCAGCTTCAGGGCGGCTTCCTTGGCCGTGGGATAGCCGTAGCCCCGGGAGGTGATCACCATGCGCTCGGCGAAGCGGTAGCGGGCGGCGAGGGCGCGGACCTCGTCCTGCCGGGCGAGCAGGTGCGCGGCGAGGTCCGGGAGCACCTTGGCGGGGGTGCCGTCGCCGCCGCGCAGACCTTCGACGAAGAGGTAGAGGGCGAGAAGGGAGGCCGTATAGGTCTTGGTCGCGGGGAGGGCCCGTTCCGGTCCGGCCATGATGTCGAGGTGGTACTGGGAGACGCCGGCCAGCGGTGAGTCGGGGTTGTTGGTCACCGCGAGCGTGATCGCCCCGGCCTCGCGGGCGGCGCGGGTCGAGGCGACCAGGTCCGGGGAGCCGCCGGACTGGCTGACGGTGATGACGAGGACGTCGGTGAGGTCGGGGCGGGCGCCGTAGGCGGTGGTGGTCGACATCGAGGTCAGGCCGCAGGGCAGGCCGAGGCGGATCTCCAGGAGGTACTTGGCGTAGAGGGCGGCGTTGTCGGAGGTGCCGCGGGCGGTGAGCAGGACGAAGCGGGGGCCGCGGGCGGCGATCTCCTGGGCGACCCCGCGGATGGCGGGGGTGGCCTCGGACAGGATCCGGCGCAGCACGGCCGGCTGCTCGGCCATCTCGCGGGCCATGATGCGGCCGGGGAGGTCGTTGTGAGGGGCGTGCGGGTCAGGAGGGTACGGAGTCGTGGTGGTCATGGGGCCCTTCCTGCTCTCGCGCTCGTCGTGCCGGGACAGTCTCCATTCCACTTCCCCACGGGGAATGACGCCCGTCCGACGGTCTGCCGACATGTCCGCGGGGCTTGCGTTACATGGGTCCCGGAGCCCTGCTCTCCGCGCGTGCGAGGTGCTAGATTGGTCTAAACCACATGCCCCTTCAGGGTGCCCTTCGAGTCCCTCTTCAGATCGGCAGGCCCAGCGTGGAAGTTGTCATCGTTCCGGACGCCAAGGCGGGTGGCGAGCTGATAGCCGAGGCCATGGCCCAGCTGCTCAGGCGCAAGCCCGACGCCCTGCTCGGCGTGGCCACCGGGTCGACGCCGCTGCCCATCTACGCGGCGCTCGCGGCGAAGGTGCGTTCCGGTGCCGTGGACGCCTCGCGTGCGCGGATCGCGCAGCTCGACGAGTACGTGGGGCTGCCGGCCGAGCATCCGGAGTCGTACCGGTCGGTGCTGCGCCGCGAGGTACTGGAGCCGCTCGGGATCGGGATGGACGCGTTCATGGGGCCCGACGGGACGGCCGAGGACGTGCAGGGGGCGTGCGAGGCGTATGACGCGGCGCTGGCGGAGGCCGGGGGCGTCGATCTGCAGTTGCTCGGGATCGGGACGGACGGGCACATCGGGTTCAATGAGCCGTGTTCGTCGCTGGCCTCGCGGACGCGGATCAAGACGCTGACGGAGCAGACGCGGGTCGACAACGCGCGGTTCTTCGACGGGGACATCGAGCAGGTGCCGCATCACGTGATCACGCAGGGGATCGGCACGATTCTTGAGGCGCGGCATCTGGTGTTGCTGGCCACGGGTGAGGGCAAGGCGGATGCGGTTGCGGCGACTGTGGAGGGGCCGGTGGCTGCGGTGTGTCCGGCCTCGGCGTTGCAGTTGCATCCGCATGCGACGGTTGTGGTGGACGAGGGGGCGGCGTCCAAGTTGAAGTTGGCCGACTACTTCCGGCATACGTATGCCAACAAGCCGGACTGGCAGGGGATTTGAGGATCGGGATTCGTCTGCCGGGTTCGGTTTTCTGCGGGCTGCGGGCAGTTGGTGGTTGATCGCGCAGTTCCCCGCGCCCCTAAGGGCGCTGAAGGCGCCGGTCCTCTGAAAGGGGACCGGCGCCTTTCTCGTCGTATCGGCTACTCCCCCGTGATGACCTCCGCCGCCGCCCGGCCGCACACGCGGGCCGCGCCGTGGGTGGCGATGTGCAGGGTGCCGCGGGGTGGGGCCTGGGGGACGCCCATTTCGACCACGATCGTGTCGGGGCGGGTCTTCAGCAGGGTGTCGAGGGCCGTTGCCATCCAGGGATGCCGGTGTTCGTCGCGGAGCACCGCCACGATCCGCCGGTCCCCCGCCGCGTCCAGTGCTTCCCGGCCCGCCTCCCGACCCGTGAAGCCGGCCGTCTCGGTGCCCGGGAGCAGTCGGGACAGTTCCGCCGCCACACCCCACGGGGTCTCGTCGCCGACCGCGATGTTCGCGACCGGGGTGAAGGCGGCGACGTAGGGCGCCTCGGTGAGCGGGGTGAAGTCCGCGGCGCCGGTCACCTTCAGGGCGCGGCGGGCGGCGATCAGGCCCACGTCCGTGCGCACCGCGCCCTCGGTCGCCGGTGTCGCGGTCGCCGTCCAGCGGGCCAGTTCGCGGACGCGTTCCGCGGCTTCCGCCAGGCGTTCCTCGGGGAGTTCGCCGGAGCGGACCGCCGCGATGAGGGCGTCCCGCAGGCGGCGTACCGTCTCGTCGTCCGCCAGGCCGCCGCCGACGCAGATCGCGTCCGCGCCGGCCGCGATGGCGAGGACGCTGCCGCGTTCGATGCCGTAGGTGGCCGCGATGGCCTGCATCTCCATGCCGTCGGTGACGATCAGGCCGGTGTAGCCGAGGTCGCCGCGCAGGAGGTCCGTCAGGATCGGGCGGGAGAGGGTCGCCGGGTGGTCGGGGTCCAGGGCGGGGATGAGGATGTGCGCGCTCATCACTGCCCGTGTCCCGGCGGCGATCGCCGCGCGGAACGGGGACAGTTCGCGGTCGGACAGCACTTCCGCGGCCGCGTCGATGCGTGGGAGGGCGTGGTGGGAGTCGACCGCCGTGTCGCCGTGGCCCGGGAAGTGCTTCGTGCAGGCCGCCACGCCCGCCGACTGCAGGCCGGTCACGTAGGCCGCGGTGTGGCGGGCGACCAGGGCGGTGTCGGCGCCGAAGGAGCGTACGCCGATCACCGGGTTGGAAGGGTTGGAGTTCACGTCCGCCGACGGGGCCCAGTTGAGGTTCACCCCGCAGGCGGCCAGACGGCGACCCAGTTCGTGAGCCACCTCCCGCGTCAGCTCCACGTCGTCGACCGCGCCCAGGGCGTGGTTGCCGGGGAAGCTGGAGCCGGTCCGCACCTCCAGCCGCGTCACATCACCCCCCTCCTCGTCGATGGCGACCAGCACGTCGTCCCGCTCGGCCCGCAACTGGGCCGTCAGCGCGGCCAGTTGTTCCGGTGAGGCGATGTTGCGACCGAACAGGCCGACGGAGGCGAGGCCCTCGCCGAGGCGGCGCAGCAGCCAGTCGGGGGCAGTGGTGCCGGTGAAGCCGGGCTGCAGGACGGTCAGGGCATCGCGCGTCAGAGTGTCGGTGCCGCTGGCGATTGTCGTCATCGGGTGGCGTTATCCCTTCACGGCGCCGGCCGTCAGGCCGTTGACAGCCCTGCGCTGCAGGAAGACGAAGAGGATCAGGATCGGGACGGCGAAGAGGGAGGACGCCGCCATCGTCGCGCCCCAGTCGTTGCCGAAGGCGGTCTGGAAGCTGGACAGCCACAGTGGCAGTGTCTGCGCCTCGGTCTCCTTGTTCAGCACCAGGACCAGGGGGAATTCATTCCATGCGGTGATGAAGCCGAAGAGCGAGGTGGACATCAGGCCCGGTGCCAGCAGCGGCAGGATGACCTTGCGGAAGGCCTGGGCGCGGGTGCAGCCGTCGACCATCGCCGCCTCCTCCAGCTCCCTCGGCACCGCGGCGACGAAGCCGCGCAGGGTCAGGATGGTGAACGGCAGGATCATCATCATGTAGAAGACCGTCAGCGGGACGAGGCTGTTCAGCATCGACGCGTCCCGCACGATCATGTACATCGCGATGATCATCACCTCCCAGGGTGCCATCTGGGCCAGCATGAAGCCGATGACGAAGCCGCGCCGCCCCCTGAACCGCATCCGGGCCAGGGCGAAGGAACCCGCGAGCGCGACGACCAGGGCCAGAGCGACCGCGCAGAGCGTGACGATCAGCGAGTTGGTGACGTACGTCCAGAAGTGGTCGACGCCGGTCGCCCTCTTGAAGTGCTCGAAGGTGACGTCGGTCGGGAACCAGACCGGGTCCTCCGAGATGATGTCGCCGGTCGGTTTGAAGGCTGTGGCGAACATCCAGTACACGGGGAAGACGAAGCCGATGAACAGGACGACGGCCGTGACGTTGGGCCACAGGCGGCCGAAGAGCGAGCGCTTCACAGCCCGGCCTCCTCTTCCTCTCGCTTGAGCACGATCCTGAGGTAGTAGGCGGTCAGGCCGAGCAGGATCAGGATGGTCAGGACGGCGATCGCGGCGCCCATGCCGTAGTGCTGGTTGCCGACGCCCTCGATGTAGGCGTAGACGGGCAGGATCTCGGTGAGCCGGTCGGGGCCGCCGCCGTTGATGGTGAAGACCTGCACGAACGCCTTGAAGACCCAGATGATCTCCAGGAAGGTCGTGGCGTACAGGAACGGGCGCAGGAAGGGGAGCGTGACCGTGGTGAAGCTCGTCCACGCGCCCGCGCCGTCCAGCGCCGCGGCCTCGTACAGCTCGTCGGGGATCGTGGTCGTCGCCGCGTAGAGGTTGATCGCGACGAACGGGATCGACTGCCAGACGATCAGAACAGTGACCACGAAGAACGTCGACATCTGGCTGCTGGTCCAGCTGTAGTCGGCCATCGAGTGCCAACCCAGCTTGTCGAGCACCCAGTTGACGACGCCGAAGCGCTGTGCGAACAGCCACTGGTAGACGGTGGTCGCGGCGACCACGGGCATCGCCCAGGCCAGCACCAGCCCGATCATCAGCGTGACCCGCATCCGCTTGCCGAGGTGGGCGAGCAGCAGGCCGACCAGGGCGCCGAGGACCATGATCAGGGCGACGTTGACCGCCGTGAACAGGATCGAGCGCAGGGTGACGCGCCAGAAGTCCTCGCCGGTGAGGACCTCCTTGTAGTTGTCGATGCCGTTCCACTCGGTGACGTGCTGGATCAGCTGCGCCATGTTGAGGTTCTGGAACGACAGCAGGACGTCCTTCAGCAGCGGCCAGCCGAGCAGCAGCACGGTGGCCGCGCAGGCCGGCAGCAGCAACAGGTACGGGGTGAGCGCGCCGAGGCGCGACGCGGCCCGGGGTCCCTGCCCGGCGGACCCGCTCTCGTCCCTTTTGACTACGTCCACCGGGCCGGAGGGCGGCCGTTCGGTCTGCACGGTCATGCTCGCGATCTCTCTTCTCGACCTACGTACGTCGACCCGCGCGCGGTCGCCGGGGCGGGGGGCGTCACACGCAACCCCCGCCCCGGCGCGAACACCGGCGCCTTACTGCTGCTGCCTACTGCTGCTGCGCCAGGCGCTTGTTGAACTCGCCCTCGACCTGCTTGGCGGCCTCGGCCGGGGACTTACCGTTCAGCACGGCGGTCATGTACGTCTTGATCGGGTTGGGCGCGTTCTCCACGGCCGCCCACTCCGGGATCAGCGGCGTGGTGCCACCGCCCGCGGCGGCCGGCGCGGCGGCCTCGGCGACGGCGTTGCCCTTGAGGTTGGTCTGCAGCGACTCCTTGTTCGGGATGACGCCGTTGAGCTTGGCGAGCTCGCCCTCGTACTTGTCGGACAGGGCGATCTTCAGGAACTCCTTGGCCAGCGCCTGCTTCTTGCTGCCCGCGGCGACCGCGAGGTTGGAGCCGCCGAGGAAGACACCCTCGGGCTTGTCGGCCGTGGCACCGGGGATGGTGAAGTAGCCGATCTCCTTCTCGATCTTCGGGTTGGCCTTGATGGCGATGCCGGCCTCCCAGCCCATGCCGATGAAGGCACCGACGTTGCCCTTGCCGAAGACCTCGCCCTGCTGCGGGGTGGCCTCGTCCTTGTCCTTGGGCGCCTTGGACAGGGCCTGGAACTTCTTGTACGTCTCCATGGCGGCGGCGACCTTCGGGTCGTCGAGGTTGGAAACGTACTTGCCGTTCTGTTGCTTCACCAGCTGGACGCCCTCACCGATGGTGAGGCCCACGAAGTGGTACCAGTTCTGGCCCGGCAGGTAGATGGGCTCGGCGTCGGTCTTCTCACCGATCTGCTTGAGGTCGGCGTAGAACTCGTCGCGGGTCTTGGGGGTGTCCTTGATGCCAGCCTCGGCCCAGATCTTCTTGTTGTAGAGGACGACGCGGTTGGCGAAGTACCACGGCGCCGCGTACTGCTTGCCCTCGAAGATCGAGGACTCGTTGAGGGACGCGGTCCACTCGCCGCCGATCTCGTTCTTGAGCTCGCCCAGGTCGGCGAGGCCGCCGGTCTTGGCGTAGGCCGGGGTCTGGGTGTTGCCGATCTCGAAGACGTCCGGCGGGTTCTCCTCCGACAGGGCGGTGGTCAGCTTCTGCTGGATGCCGTTCCACTGCTGGATCTCGAACTTGACCTTGGCCTTGGTCTGCTTCTCGAAGGCCGCGGCGACGTCCTTCTGCCACTGGTCGGGCGACGAGCCGTCCATCACCCACACCGTGAGCGTCTGGCCCGCGTAGCCGTCCGCCCCGGCCTTGTCCCCGCCGTCGCCGTTGTCTCCCCCGCACGCCGCCAGGGAGATCATCATGCCCGCGACACCGATCGCGGATATCAGCTTGCGCTTCACGCCACCCTCCTCAGGGATGCCACAAACCCCCCTGCCTCCCCGCACGAGCGTTGGGCCGGGACCTGGACCAATGGTGTAGACCAGTACGGGGAGCTTGGACCAGACCAGAAAGCGTGTCAAGGGTGCTCGAATAGCCTCCGACCAGCCGTTATGCGACCTACATATGCAGGAACCTTTAAGTAAGAAACCCTCGAAAACCTGACCCGGGGAAGGCACACTCCCGGTAGACCACTTGACCTTGTGGACTAGACCAAACGAGACGGCGACGGTATACAGAAGAGATCACGGAGCGTGCGCGGACAGGCCGTACGCTGCCGTGCCACGATGTGAACCGCAGCCGGAGCCGGGAAGGCGGAGCATGAGCACCGACGTCAGCAGTGCGGAGAACGAGAACGGGGCCACCGTCCGTACCGCCCGCGTGCCCAAGTACTACCGCCTGAAGAAGCACCTCCTCGACATGACGGAGACCCAGGCCCCCGGCACCCCGGTCCCGCCCGAGCGCACCCTGGCCGCCGAGTTCGACACCTCCCGCACGACGGTGCGCCAGGCGCTGCAGGAACTGGTCGTCGAGGGGCGCCTGGAGCGCATCCAGGGCAAGGGCACGTTCGTCGCCAAGCCGAAGGTCTCGCAGGCACTGCAACTCACCTCGTACACCGAGGACATGCGCGCCCAGGGCCTGGAGCCGACCTCCCAGCTGCTGGACATCGGCTACATCACCGCCGACGACCGCCTCGCCGACCTGCTCGACATCACGGCCGGCGGCCGGGTGCTGCGCATCGAGCGGCTGCGCATGGCGAACGGCGAGCCGATGGCCATCGAGACGACCCATCTGAGCGCGAAGCGCTTCCCGGCGCTCAGGCGCAGCCTCGTGAAGTACACCTCCCTCTACACCGCGCTCGCCGAGGTCTACGACGTCCATCTCGCCGAGGCCGAGGAGACCATCGAGACCTCCCTGGCCACGCCGCGCGAGGCGGGCCTGCTCGGCACCGACGTGGGCCTGCCGATGCTGATGCTGTCCCGGCACTCGCTGGACCGGGAGGGGCAGCCGGTGGAGTGGGTGCGGTCCGTGTACCGCGGGGACCGCTACAAGTTCGTGGCGCGGCTGAAGCGGCCGCAGGACTAGCCGAGTTGCACTGATGCACGCGGTGTAGCGCATCCCCCTTTCCTGTTCTACGTTCCTCCCGTCGCCGCATGGACGGGAGGACCACCCGGTGCGTACCGCGAACCCCCGAACCGTCGTCATCTGGAGCCTTGTCGCGCTGGTCGGCGCCGCGGGGTGGACCGTACTCGCGCTGTCCCGGGGCGAGGAGGTCTCCGCCGCCTGGATGGTCGCGGCCGCCCTCGGCTCGTACGCGATCGCCTACCGCTTCTACGCCAAGTTCATCGCGTACAAGGTCCTCAAAGTCGACAAGACCAGGGCCACCCCGGCCGAACGCCTCAACAACGGCATCGACTTCCACCCCACCGACCGCCGCGTCCTGCTCGGCCACCACTTCGCGGCGATCGCCGGCGCCGGACCGCTCGTCGGCCCGGTGCTGGCCGCGCAGATGGGCTACCTCCCCGGCACGATCTGGATCATCGCGGGCGTCATCTTCGCGGGCGCGGTCCAGGACATGGTGGTGCTGTTCTTCTCCACCCGCCGGGACGGACGGTCGCTCGGGCAGATGGCTCGTGAGGAGATCGGCCCGTTCGGCGGCGCGGCGGCGCTGATTGCCACCTTCGCCATCATGATCATCCTGCTCGGCGTGCTGGCGCTGGTGATCGTCAACGCCCTCGCGCAGTCACCGTGGGGCACCTTCTCCATCGCGATGACGATCCCGATCGCCCTGCTGATGGGCTTCTACCTGCGGGTGCTGCGCCCCGGCCGGGTCAGCGAGGTCTCCGTCATCGGCGTCGCGCTGCTGCTGTTCGCCCTGGTCGCGGGCCGCTGGGTCGCCGAGTCGTCGTGGGCCGACACCTTCACGCTCGCGCCCTCGACGCTGGTCGTCTGGCTGGTGGCGTACGGCTTCATCGCCTCGATCCTGCCGGTGTGGATGCTGCTGGCGCCGCGCGACTACCTGTCGACCTTCATGAAGATCGGCACGATCGTGCTGCTCGCCCTCGGTGTCGTCATCGCCCTGCCGACGCTGAAGATGGACGCGGTGACGGACTTCGCCGCACGCGGCGACGGCCCGGTCTTCGCGGGCTCGCTCTTCCCCTTCGTCTTCATCACCATCGCCTGCGGCGCCCTGTCCGGCTTCCACTCGCTGATCTCGTCCGGTACGACGCCGAAGATGATCCAGAAGGAGACGCAGGTCCGGATGATCGGCTACGGCTCCATGCTGATGGAGTCGTCGGTCGCCGTGATGGCGCTGGTCGCGGCGAGCATCATCGACCCGGGCCTGTACTTCGCGATGAACGCGCCCGCCGGGGTCATCGGGGACACCGTGCAGAACGCCTCGCAGGTCGTCGGGAGTTGGGGCTACCAGATCTCCCCCGAGGCCCTCGCCCGGGCGGCGGAGAACGTCGAGGAAGCGTCCCTGCTCTCCCGTACCGGCGGCGCACCCACCCTCGCCATCGGGGTCTCGGAGATCTTCTCCCAGGTCACCGGGGGCGGCCTGCGCGCCTTCTGGTACCACTTCGCGATCATGTTCGAGGCGCTGTTCATCCTGACCGCGCTGGACGCCGGCACGCGCGTGGGGCGGTTCATGCTCCAGGACATGCTGGGCAACGTCCACCGGCCGTTCAAGAACGTCAGCTGGAAGCCCGGCCTGGTCATCACCAGCGCGGTGGTGTGCGCCCTGTGGGGGTACTTCCTGTGGGTCGGCGTCCACGAGCCCCTCGGCGGCATCAACCAGCTGTTCCCGATCTTCGGCATCTCCAACCAGTTGCTGGCCGCGGTCGCCCTCGCCGTCTGCACGACCCTGCTGGTGAAGTCCGGACGCCTCAAGTGGGCCTGGATCACCGGGATTCCGCTCGCCTGGGACGCCACGGTGACACTCACCGCCAGCTGGCAGAAGGTGTTCTCCAGCGACCCGAAGGTCGGCTTCTTCAAGCAGCGTCAGGTGTTCCAGGACGCCATCGACCGCGGCGAGGTCCTGCCGCCCGCCAAGACCATGGACGACATGCACACCGTGGTCACCAACTCCACGGTGGACGGCGTCCTCTCGGCGGTCCTCGCCCTGCTGATCGTCGTCGTGATCGTCGACGCGGCCCGCGTCTGCGTCCGCCACGTCCGCCGCCCGGCGCTGTCCACGCTCAGCGAGGCGCCGTACGTCGAGTCCAGGATCACCGCTCCGGCCGGGCTGTTCCCGACGAAGGAGGAGAAGGAGGAGGAGCGCAGTGCGGTCGCTTCGACGGGTGCTTAGCGGAGTGCGCTGGTATGTGCGGGAGCTGACAGACGAGTCGGCGTACGACCGCTATGTCGCGCATGTGCGGCGCGAGCACCCGGACGCGAGGGTGCCCTCCCGGCGCGACTTCGAGCGGATGCGGACCGACCGCCAGGAGGCGGACCCGCGCCAGGGGTTCCGCTGCTGCTGAGCGGCCCGCTGTCCCTGCTGTCGTACACACCAACCCTCCACATCCGATATGCGGACGGGGTCTTCCGCTGTCGTTGCACCGTCACCTACATTGCCTGCGCGTTTCTACAGGTGATCAGTGAGGGGACGGAGCCGTCAGATGTCAGATGCCCCAGAGGTGAACAGAGGGGTGGTGACACCCGTCCGGGTCGTCATCGCGCTCTGCCTCGTCGCGCCCTTCGTGGCGATGCTGTGGGTCGGTTCGTACGCCAAGACGGATCCGGAGTTCGCCGGCATCCCGTTCTTCTACTGGTACCAGATGCTGTGGGTCCTGCTCTCCACGCTGCTGACGATGGTCGCGTACAAGCTGTGGCAGCGTGACCAGCGCGCCCGTGCCTCTCAGAAGGGCGGTGCGTCGGAGTGAAGGACGGCGTGAACGGCGTGGCACTCGCCGTCTTCATCTTCTTCTTCCTGGCCGTCACGGTCATGGGCTTCCTGGCCGCGCGCTGGCGCAAGGCCGAGAACGAGCACAGCCTCGACGAATGGGGCCTGGGCGGCCGGTCGTTCGGCACCTGGATCACCTGGTTCCTGCTCGGCGGCGACCTGTACACGGCGTACACCTTCGTGGCGGTCCCGGCGGCGATCTACGCGGCGGGCGCGGCGGGCTTCTTCGCGGTGCCGTACACGATCCTCGTGTACCCGCTGATCTTCACCTTCCTGCCCCGCCTGTGGTCGGTCTCCCACAAGCACGGCTATGTGACGACCTCGGACTTCGTGCGCGGCCGCTTCGGCTCGAAGGGCCTGTCGCTGGCCGTGGCCGTCACCGGACTCCTGGCGACCATGCCGTACATCGCGCTCCAGCTGGTCGGTATCCAGGCGGTGCTGGACGTGATGGGCGTGGGCGGCGGCGAGAACACCAACTGGTTCATCAAGGACCTCCCGCTCCTCATCGCCTTCGGTGTGCTGGCGGCGTACACCTACTCCTCGGGTCTGCGGGCTCCCGCGCTGATCGCGTTCGTCAAGGACACGCTGATCTACGTGGTCATCGCGGTGGCGATCATCTACATCCCGATCAAGCTGGGCGGGTTCGACGAGATCTTCACCGCGGCGAGCGAGAAGTACACGAAGGCCGGTGCGGGCGGCCTGGTCCCGCCGGAGGCGGGCCAGTGGACGTACGCCACCCTGGCGTTGGGCTCCGCGCTCGCGCTGTTCATGTACCCGCACTCGATCACCGCGACGCTCTCCTCCAGGAGCCGTGAGGTGATCCGCCGCAACACCACGATCCTGCCGCTGTACTCCCTCATGCTCGGCCTGCTGGCCCTGCTGGGCTTCATGGCGATCGCGGCCGGAGTCACCGTCACCAACCCGCAGTTGGCGATCCCGCAGCTCTTCGAGGACATGTTCCCGAGCTGGTTCGCGGGCGTGGCCTTCGCGGCGATCGGCATCGGAGCGCTCGTCCCGGCGGCGATCATGTCCATCGCGGCGGCGAACCTCTTCACCCGCAACATCTACAAGGACTTCATCAAGCCGGACGCGACGCCCGCGCAGGAGACCAAGGTCTCCAAGCTGGTCTCGCTGCTGGTGAAGGTCGGCGCCCTGATCTTCGTCCTCACCATGGACAAGACGGTCGCCATCAACTTCCAGCTTCTCGGCGGCATCTGGATCCTGCAGACCTTCCCGGCCCTGGTCGGCGGCCTGTTCACCCGCTGGTTCCACCGCTGGGCGCTGCTCGCGGGCTGGGCGGTCGGCATGGTCTACGGCACCGTCGCCGCGTACGGTGTCGCCTCCCCGACGCAGAAGCACTTCGGCGGCTCGGCGAAGGAGATCCCCGGCATCGGGGAGATCGGCTACATCGGTCTCACCGCGTTCGTGCTGAACGTGGCGGTGACCGTGGTCCTGACCTTCGTCCTGAAGGCGGCGAAGGCTCCGGAGGGCGTCGACGAGACGCGGCCGGAGGACTACACGGCGGACGCGGGAGACCCCGGCGTCCAGGTGGAACTGCCGCCGGCGACTGCGGGCTCGTCCCACTGAGTGCCTGACATCGACGGGCCGCCGGAGGAATCCGGCGGCCCGTTGTCGTACCCGGCGGACGCCAGGGCAGGCCCTAGTCCCTGGTCCGTCTGGCCATCGCGTCCCAGAAATCGTCCAGTTCGCGGACGCGCATACTCACCCAGTTCGGCGTCTTCCTGCGCACCCCCCTGGGCAGCCACCGCCGCACGCGTCCCGGCAACAGCGCCTGCTGCTGGCGGCAGAACGGCTCCCGGATCTCCCCCCGCGGTACACAGCCCCGGGGCGGGTACGGGCAGAGCTGGAACTTGCAGTCCGGCAGACAGGTGCTGCCCGGCGCGGGCGGGTCCGAGATGCCGGCCCGCAGGTCGGGCCGGAGCGGCCCGCGGTCGCTGCGGATGCACGGCGGAAGCGGCATCCCCGGCTGCTCGACGCGGGCCATCCGCTCCTCGACCTCGTCCGGGTGCCCGTCCCGGTCGATGAGGTTCAGCATCACCAGCATGTCGGCGACGAGACGCTGGGCGCGTGCGTCAAGGGTGCTCCAGCCGACCGAGGGCGGGATCCACAGGCTGTGCTTGCGGTATCCCTCGGGGTTGCCGGTGCGCGCGCCGATGTTGTCGGCGACGCCCTTCTCGTCGATCCACAGGAAGCGCTCGGGCTGCCCGGTCTCCAGCGCGAGCGCCACCAGGTCGCCCGCCTCCGCGACGAACGGATGCAGCAGCCGTCGGGGCGAGTCGCCGTTCGCACCGGGATGGCCGTGCGCTCTGTTCGCCGTGCCGGCCATCGCAAGCCAGCGCTCCACGGTCTGTACGGCGGTCGCCCCGCCCATCGCCTGGCCGGGCTCGCCCCCGCCGTCGCGGTCACCGTCCTTGCCCGCCGTCGACTCCGCGCTCCGCTCATGGCTGCTCACGCTGTCCGGGAGCTCCCACAGGCACAGCGCCTGGAGCAGGATGATCTGCGAATACCAGCACCGGGACTGCTGCAGCACCGTCTCGGCCTGGCGGATCAGGTCGGCGCGCCCGCCCGGGTAGGCGTGCGGGTGCCGTTTGCGCCGGTTGGCCGCGTACTTGAAGCCCTGGGCCAGTGCGGCTTCGAGGGCGAGCGGCAGGTCGGGGACGCCGCCGGCGGCGTTCGGGTCGAGGTGGCGCAGCCACTTGGTGAGGCGTTCCCGGGCCTCGTCACGGTGGGCCTCGTCGACCGAGCCCAGCAGCATGGGGATCAGCCAGGCACGCATCACGAACTCCCGGAACAGATCGACCCGTTTCTGCCGGTAGTCCCGGTTGAGTTCCCGCCGCTTTCGCTGCAACCGGGCGATGCGCTCGGACCTGGCCCGGGAGGGGGCGGCGGCCCGTGCCACGCCCATGCGCTCGGCCCATTGCTCGTACTCCTGCCGCTTCCAGGCCTTCAACTCGCCGAGCCGGTCGTTGTACTCCTGCACGGGGTCGGAGTTGAGCCCGACCCGCGCACGGATCAGGGCGAACGCCGGGTTGCCGCCCGTGCCGAACTCCTGGGCGGCGGCCAGGCGTATGGAGTAGGAGGGCTCCTGTACGCCGATCTCGAAGAGCTGCTCGTAGAGCGGGGTGGTGTCGATCCGGTCGGAGACGCTCCGCAGTGCGGCTCCGAGTTGCTTGAGCAGCCTCAGTTTCGCGTCGTCGAGGGTGCGCTGGTCTCCCTTGAACCCGGCCCAGCTCTCGCGCGCCCTCTCCACGATGCCGCTGAGCAGTCTCGGATCGTCCTCCACGCTCTCGATCTCCATGGCGGCCGCGTACAGATCCAGAGCCTTCGGGTCGTCCGTGCGGCGGTCCGCGGCCCTGCAGAGCCGGTGGGCCAAGGTGTGTCCCCGCACGGGTGACTGGCGGACCAGCTCCTCGATCTCCCTCTTCATCTCGACGCGGACACCGCCCCGTCGGGCCTTGAGTTTCGCCGCCCGCCTGCGGGACAACAGCACCAGGGCGATGAGCAGTTCGCGACTGGGGCCGGGCGGCTGCAGCGCCTGCTCGACGAGGTCTCCGGCGCCCCGCTCGCCCAGCTGGTTCAGGATGCGGTAGCCGAAGTAGGCCTGGATGATGCTGTGCGGGAAGCGGACCTTGCGCTCGAACCCCTCCACCAGAGCGAGCTTGTCCGCGTTGCTCGCGAAGCGGGCGAGGACGGCACGGCACTGGTCCATGTTGCCCTCGCGCAGCCGCCTTCTCTCCTCCTCGCCGAGCCGCTCGCAGAGCACGTCCCAGATCTGTTGCCGGTGCCACTCGGAGAGGACGTTCCCGCGCCTGCCGTACCGGTCGAAGCCGCGCCGGCTGGTCCACATGTGCTCGGCCCTGGCCTGCGCGCGCCGCGCCGGACCCGGGTGGACGTCCGTGTTCAGCAGCTCCCCGAAGCCGACTTCCAGCTTGTCCTGGATCAGCCCCACGCAGGCCAGGGCCGAGACAGCTTCGAGGGTGTCACGGCGCTCCTGCGGGGTCAGTGTGACGTCCTGGCGCAGCCGGCCCTGGCACAGCGCCTCGTCCCACGTCTCAAGCAGCCACAGCCGCAGCGTGCCGCGGTCCCGGCTGCGGGTGTTCATGTGCTGCGGGTCGTTGTCCGGCCGGTCGTGCTCCAGGGCTCCGTGGCGGTGCAGTTCCCGGGCGATCTGCAGATAGACGGGTGACTCGGTCACCTCCGCCGTCTCGACGATCCAGTCCACGCGGCGCTCGTCCGTCTCCGGGACGTGCGCCTGGACGAAGCGCAGGGCCTCCTCCTCGCTGAGCGGTTCCAGCTCCACGATCGCCGCGGAGGTGCTCTCCAGCGGGCTGTGCGGCCGCGAGGCGATGACGAGGGGCAGCTTCTCCTCGTGGGCCCGCTCGATGGCCTGCCGGATGATGTTGTCCCGGTTCTGCTGGAGGCCGTCGCCGAGGAGGGCCTCCTCCAGTCCGTCGGCGATGACGACCGGCTTGTCGTCGGCGAGCAGTTGCTGCCAGACCCGCTCGGTCTTGCCGCGCGCGAGGATGCCGCGCGGTGCCTCGTCGGCGAAGCGCTGTCTGGCCATGCGTTCGAAGTCCAGGTCGGTTCCGTCGGTCGCGTCCCGCAGCCGGATCGGCACGGGCACGGCGTTCTGCCGGGCCAGCAGCTCGGTGAGCCGTACCAGGACGGCTGTCTTGCCGACGCCGACGCCGCCGACCAGCAGATAGGGCCGGCGGTTGTCACGCTCCCGCAGCCGTTCGGCGATGACCTGGGCGACCTCCTCGCGGCCGACGATCTCGGCGGTGTCCGGTCCGGCGGTGGGCACCAGCCGACGGGGATCGACCCGGGCCTTGGCGAGGTAGCGCCGCTTGGTCCACCGGTACCACCAGAACAGGAAGAGCGCGGCGGCGACCGAAGCGGTGAGTACCGGCCCGATGAACCGCACGAGGGCGTCGACCCCCGGTTCGTCCTGCAGTTTTTCGATGGTCGTCGGACCGTCGGCGATCAGCATGTGCACACCCGCCCCGACCCAACCGAGCACCACGAGCGCGCCGAGTACCCACCCCGCCCTGGCCACGTTGGTGTACGAGATCCACCTGCGCCATTTCTTGGGACGCGTCGTGCCGCGGCGGGCCTCCAGACGGATCGTCAGCGAGTGCCAGTGGCCCACGAACCCGCGCCTGGCCCAGCTGCCCGCCCTCCTCGGAGCCAGCGTCGCCATCGGCGCGTTGCGCGGCCGCTCCTTGCCGGGCGGGCGGCGGACGACTCTCGTCATCATGCGTCTCCTTCCGAGAAGGGCTCTCGAAACGGAGGGACCGCGGGCGCCGACGCCTACCTCCATGGAAGCACTCCCAGCCCGCCCTGCAACCCGGTCGAAAAACCCCGGGCCCGCGGCCGTCCCCGTCCGGCAGACTCGGGCCCATGGACATCGTGATCCGGCAGGTGGAACCCGGAGAGTACGAGGCCCTCGGTGAGATCACCGCGCAGGCCTACCTCCAGGACGGGCTGCTCGACTTCGGGCACAGCGACGAGTACCTCGGCGAACTGAGGGACGTGGCCAAGCGGACGGCCGCCGCCGAGGTGCTGGTCGCCGTGGAGAACGGCCGCGTCGTCGGCGGCGTCACCTTCGTGCCGTCCGGCGGCCCCATGGCCGACATAGCCGGCCCCGGCGAGGCGGAGATCCGCATGCTGGCGGTCTCACGGGAGGCACGCGGCCGGGGCGTCGGCGAGGCCCTCGTGCGGGCCTGTATCGACCGCGCACGGGCCACGGACGGCTGCCTACGGATCGTCCTGTCGACCCAGCGCACCATGCACGGCGCCCACCGCATCTACGAACGTCTGGGCTTCGCTCGCACACCCGACCGGGACTGGAACCCGATCCCGCACCTCGACGACATCACTCTCCTCACCTATGAGTTGACGCTCTGAAACCACCGCGACACAACATCTGGGGGTGGCGTGGCGGGTGAGCACAAGATGTATGCTCATGCTCGCTGTCGCCGCAGGGGAATCCGGTGCGAATCCGGAACTGTCCCGCAACGGTGTACTTGTGCATGTCTTTTCCCGGAATCGTCGTGCGCAGGAGTCAGTCCGAGGACCTGCCGACAGTGCACCCGGCCATCCGGTCGGCGTGCCCTGACGTCCGGGCCTCGTGGAATGGGCCGGTGGACGCGACGCCGTGTGCGCTCGTGTGCTGCCCCCTGCCCTCGTGCGAGGCCCCCGTGCCGAGCGAGGGAGAGCCCCCACGTGACCATCGCGCCAGCAGACCCGGCCTCAGCAGTGCCGTCCGCGGCAATGGCGGCGACCGACGGTCCCGGTGCCGCGCTGCTGCGGATCCTGACCGAGCTGACCGCCGACCTCCCCGACGCCGACCCCGGCCGGGTCGCCGCCGCCGCGCTGCGCGGCCGGTCCGCCCGGGCCGACGAGGCCGAGTTGCGCGAGCTGGCCACGGAGGCGGCCGCCGGTCTCATCTCCGAGGACCCCGCTTACTCCCGGCTGGCCGCCCGGCTGCTGACCATCTCCATCGCCGCCGAGGCCGCCTCGCAGGGCGTGACGTCCTTCACCGAGTCCGTCGCGGTCGGGCACCGGGAGGGCCTCATCGCCGACCGGACCGCCGAGTTCGTGCGCCTGCACGCCGCCCGCCTGGACGCCCTCGTCGACCCGGCCGCCGACGACCGCTTCGGCTACTTCGGCCTGCGCACCCTGCACAGCCGCTACCTGCTCCGGCACCCCCTCACCCGCAAGGTCATCGAGACGCCCCAGCACTTCATGCTGCGTGTCGCCGCAGGCCTCGCCGAGGACGACACCGTCCGCGCCCTGGACGAAGTCGCCGCGCTCTACGGGCTCATGAGCCGCCTCGACTACCTGCCCTCCTCCCCCACGCTCTTCAACTCCGGCACCCGGCACCCCCAGATGTCGTCCTGCTACCTCCTCGACTCCCCGCTGGACGAGCTGGATTCCATCTACGACCGCTACCACCAGGTCGCCCGCCTCTCGAAGCACGCCGGCGGCATCGGGCTGTCGTACTCCCGCATCCGCAGCCGGGGTTCGCTGATCCGCGGCACCAACGGGCACTCCAACGGCATCGTCCCGTTCCTGAAGACGCTCGACGCCTCCGTCGCCGCCGTGAACCAGGGCGGCCGGCGCAAGGGTGCCGCCGCCGTCTACCTCGAGACCTGGCACTCCGACATCGAGGAGTTCCTGGAGCTGCGGGACAACACCGGTGAGGACGCCCGCCGTACGCACAACCTGAACCTCGCGCACTGGATCCCGGACGAGTTCATGCGCCGGGTCAACGCCGACGAGCAGTGGAGCCTCTTCTCACCGGCCGATGTGCCCGAGCTGGTCGACCTGTGGGGCGAGGAGTTCGACGCGGCGTACCGGAAGGCGGAGGCGGCGGGGCTCGCGAAGAAGACCATCCCCGCCCGTGACCTGTACGGCCGCATGATGCGCACCCTCGCGCAGACCGGCAACGGCTGGATGACCTTCAAGGACGCCGCCAACCGCACCGCCAACCAGACGGCCCTGCCCGGCCATGTCGTCCACTCCTCGAACCTCTGCACCGAGATCCTGGAGGTCACCGACGACGGGGAGACGGCGGTCTGCAACCTGGGGTCGGTCAACCTCGGCGCCTTCGTGGACGGGAACGACATCGACTGGGAGCGGCTGGACGCCACCGTCCGCACCGCCGTCACCTTCCTCGACCGTGTCGTCGACATCAACTTCTACCCGACCGAGCAGGCGGGCCGGTCCAACGCCAAGTGGCGCCCGGTGGGCCTCGGCGCGATGGGCCTGCAGGACGTCTTCTTCAAGCTGCGTCTGCCCTTCGACTCCCCCGAGGCCAAGGCGCTCTCCACCCGCATCGCCGAGCGCATCATGCTCGCCGCGTACGAGGCGTCCGCCGACCTGGCCGAGCGCAGCGGCCCGCTGCCGGCCTGGGAGAAGACGCGTACGGCCAAGGGTGTCCTGCACCCCGACCACTACGACGCCGAGCTGAGCTGGCCGGAGCGCTGGGCGGCCCTGCGCAAGCGGATCGCGACAGTCGGCATGCGCAACAGCCTCCTCCTCGCCATCGCGCCGACCGCCACCATCGCCTCCATCGCCGGCGTCTACGAGTGCATCGAGCCGCAGGTCTCCAACCTGTTCAAGCGCGAGACGCTCTCCGGCGAGTTCCTCCAGGTCAACTCCTACCTGGTGAAGGACCTGAAGGAGCTGGGCGTGTGGGACGCCCGCACCCGTGAGGCCCTGCGCGACTCCAACGGCTCGGTGCAGGACTTCGCCTGGATCCCGGCGGACGTGCGGGCCCTGTACCGCACGGCGTGGGAGATCCCGCAGCGCGGCCTGATCGACATGGCGGCGGCGAGGACCCCGTTCCTCGACCAGTCCCAGTCCCTGAACCTCTTCATGGAGACGCCGACCATCGGCAAGCTCTCCTCGATGTACGCGTACGCCTGGAAGCAGGGCCTGAAGACGACGTACTACCTGCGCTCGCGCCCGGCGACCCGCATCGCCCGCGCGGCACAAGCCCAAGCTCAGCCCGAGAAGACCATCCCCGTCCAGCAGGTCGCCGAGCCCGACGCCGTCGCCTGCTCCCTGGAAAACCCCGAGTCCTGCGAGGCCTGCCAGTAATGTCCAACCAGAACCTGCTCGACCCCGGCTTCGAGCTGACTCTCCGCCCGATGCGCTACCCCGACTTCTACGAGCGCTACCGGGACGCCATCAAGAACACCTGGACCGTCGAGGAGGTCGACCTCCACTCGGACGTCGCCGACCTCGCCAAGCTCAGCCCCGCCGAGCAGCACCTCATCGGCCGCCTGGTCGCCTTCTTCGCGACGGGCGACTCGATCGTGGCGAACAACCTGGTGCTGACGCTGTACAAGCACATCAACTCCCCGGAAGCGCGCCTGTACTTGTCGCGCCAGCTCTTCGAGGAGGCCGTGCACGTCCAGTTCTACTTGACCCTCCTCGACACCTACCTCCCCGACCCGGAGGACCGCGCGGCGGCCTTCGCGGCCGTGGAGAACATCCCCTCCATCCGCGAGAAGGCCGAGTTCTGCTTCAAGTGGATGGACTCGGTGGAGAAGCTCGACCGGCTGGAGTCCAAGGCGGACCGCCGCCGCTTCCTGCTCAACCTGATCTGCTTCGCCGCGTGCATCGAGGGCCTGTTCTTCTACGGCGCCTTCGCGTACGTCTACTGGTTCCGCAGCCGGGGCCTGCTGCACGGTCTGGCCACCGGCACCAACTGGGTGTTCCGCGACGAGACGATGCACATGTCCTTCGCGTTCGAGGTGGTCGACACCGTCCGCAAGGAGGAGCCGGAGCTCTTCGACGACCAACTCCAGCAGCAGGTCACCGACATGCTGAGGGAGGCCGTCGAGGCCGAGCTGCAGTTCGCGCGCGACCTGTGCGGTGACGGCCTCCCGGGCATGAACACCGACTCGATGCGGCAGTACCTGGAGTGTGTCGCCGACCAGCGCCTGACGCGCCTCGGCTTCGCTCCGGTGTACGGCTCCGAGAACCCCTTCTCCTTCATGGAGCTGCAGGGCGTTCAGGAACTCACCAACTTCTTCGAGCGGCGCCCGTCGGCGTACCAGGTCGCCGTGGAGGGCACGGTCGACCTGGACGAGGACTTCTAGCCCGCGGCTACTTCAACGCCACCGCGTCCCCGGCCGACACGACCCGCGCGGTCGTCGTCGTGCCGGGGAAGTACCAGCGCCAGCTGCCCGCCGAGGTGACGGTGACCTTGGTGCTGAGCTTGCCGTGGGTGCCCGTCGTCACGGTCTTCACCGTGCTGTAGTGGGCGCCCCCGGCGGGCCGGAACTGCAGCTTGACCGGCTGCCCGGTGTACCCGTGGTACTCCAGGTTCTCCCAATTGGCCCGCGTCAGCTTGCCGTTGACGGTGAGCGAGGCACCCTTGGCGACGGGCTCGGGGGTCGCGTCGGTGGTGAGCTTCGAGGCACGCTTGACCTTGTAGAGGGCGATACGGTCGGAGATCCAGTAGTCGCCGTCGTTCGCCTTGACGGTCGCGTTGACCTGCCACTCGCCGGCGACCCTGTTGGAGTCGATGTCGTCGCTGTGAGGGATCCAGGCGGGGTCGATGGTCATCGTGCCCGTGCAGACGGACGTGGTCGCGCTCTTCTTCACACAGGACGAGTCACCGTCCCAGGTCGCGAAGCCGTACGCGTTGGACGTGTTGAACGTGCTCAGATCCGTGATCTTCTTGACGCCCGAATCGTCCGTGATGGTGATCGCGATCGGGTACTTCACGGTCTTCGTCGTGCCGACGATGACGTTCTTGCCGTTGTTGACGACGGTCTTGGTGACCCGGATGTCGCCCTCGCCCTCGGCATGGGCGCCAGTGGCCGTGAGCAGGGCCAGGGCTGCCGCCCCGCCTGCCACGGCCCACAGTCTGTGTCTCATGATCCTCCCCTGTTGGTGCAGGAGAGGTTACGCCGCCCGCGCGAAGCGCTGTCGGCGGGTGTGACGCTCCTGGGCCTCCCTGATCTGGCGGTCGATGCGCCGGTCGCGCATGATCCCGATCACTGACGGGAGGACCAGGAGGACGAACATGCCGAGAACGGTGAGCATGGAGATCAGTCCTTCTGTCTGTTCCGTAGTCATGACACCACTGTCGCGCCTGACACTCCTTACGAACAGTGGCAGGACTGCCGTAGAACCTCGATTTACTGCCACCGATGAGGCACACTTGGCAGCATGCTGAAGAACGTCGCCGCCGTCCTCGTCGATGGTGTGCATCCCTTCGAACTGGGCGTCGTCTGCGAGGTGTTCGGCCTCGACCGGAGCGACGAGGGCCTGCCCACGTACGACTTCGCCGTCGTCTCGGCGGAGGGGCCGTCGCTCGGTACGCATGTCGGCGGGCTCACCGTCTCCACGTCGTACGGGCTCGAGCGCCTGGAGGAGGCCGACCTGATCGCCGTACCGGCCTCGGACGCGAACGTCACCCGCGACTATCCGCCCGACCTGCTCGACGCGCTGCGCCGGGCCGTCGACCGAGGCGCCCGGGTGCTCAGCGTCTGCTCCGGTGTCTTCGTGCTGGGCGCGGCCGGGCTGCTCGACGGGCGGCGCTGTGCCGCCCACTGGCGGCACGCCGAGCTGCTCGCCCGGCGTTTTCCGCGGGCGGTCGTCGAGCCGGACGTGCTGTACGTCGACGCCGACCCGGTGATCACCTCCGCCGGCACGGCGGCCGGCATCGACGCCTGTCTCCACATCGTGCGCAAGGAGCAGGGCCCCGAGGTCGCCAACAGGATCGCCCGGCGCATGGTGGTGCCGCCGCACCGGGACGGCGGACAGGCCCAGTACATCGAGCGCCCGCTGCCCCGCGCCCAGTGCGACACCGTCGGCGAGGTGCTGGCGTGGATGGAGCGGCACCTGGACGAGGAGGTCACCGTCGAGCAGCTCGCCGAGCGTGCGCACATGTCGCCGCGCACCTTCGCCCGCCGCTTCCAGCAGGAGACCGGCACGACTCCCTACCGCTGGATCCTGCGCCAACGGGTGCTGCTGGCCCAGCAGTTGCTGGAGGCGACGGACGAGACGGTGGACGCGATCGCCGGCCGGACAGGGTTCGGCACGGCGGCCGCGCTGCGCCACCAGTTCGTACGGGCGCTGGGGACGACCCCGAACGCCTACCGCAGGACGTTCCAGGGACCGACCGCCGCGTGACCGTGACGGCCGGCGCTAGTCCCTCGGCACCGGCCTCAGCAGCAGCTTGTGCGGGTGGAGTGTGATGCCCACCCGGGTCGCGTCGTTCGAGCCGGGCACCTGCTCGAAGCGGTACCTCGTGGCCAGCGCCGCCGTGATCAGCGTCAGCATCGCCATGGAGAAGTGGTCGCTCGGACACTTGCGGTTGCCGACGCCGAACGGGCTCATGGCGTATTTCGGTACGTCCTTGGCGCGTTCCGGAAGCCAGCGGTCGGGGTCGAAGTCAAGGTTGTGTGCGTACGACTTCGGGTCGCGCTGGATTGCGTAGGGGCTGTAGACGATGTCGGACCCGGCCGGAATGCAATAGCCACCGAGTGACGTGTCGGCCACCGCCCGGCGCGTCAGAATCCAGATCGCCGGGCGCAAACGCATCGCCTCCACTACGACATTGTTGGTGTGCCGGAGGCTGCGGACGTCCTCGAATGCCACGGGCCTGCCGCCGGTGACGGATTCGACCTCCGCGCCCACCTTGTCGGCGTGTTCCGGATGTTCCGCGAGCACCTGGAGCAGCCACAAGATCGTGGAAGCCACGGTTTCGATGCCCGCGGTGAATATCGCGACGACCTGATCGTGGATCTCCTGTTCCCCGATGGGCTCGCCATTCTCGTCCCGCGCCTCCAGCAATACGGTCAGCAAATCGTCCGGCCTTTGACCAGATGCCCGGCGCTCGGCGATGACCTCGTCGACCAGGCGATGGAAATCGGCCAGAGCGCGGTTGAATGTGCGGTTGGCCGGCAGCGGCAGCTTGTAAAGCGGCCCGAGCGGGAGCACCATCCGCCGGTACATGCGGCGGAACAGGGTTTCGAGCGCGGCACACAGCCGCTCGGCCCGCTTGTCCATGTACGCGCCCCGCAGCAGACAGCGGGCGGTCATGCGCACGGCGATCCGGAAGGACTCGGAGGTGCACTCGACGGTCTCCCCGGACTGCCAGCGCTCGGTCAACGCGTGCGCCTCCTCCTCCATGATCGGCCCGTACCCGGGGATCGCGTCGAGCCGGAAGGCGGGCTGGATGGTGCGCCGCTGACGCCGGTGCCGGGGGCCGTTCGCGGTGGCCACGCCCTCCTTGCCGAGCAGGCTCTCCAGGGCTTCCCACAACGGTCCGGCTATCTCGAAGTCGGTACTCAGCGCCAGCGCGCCGGTGAGGTCCGGCGTGGTCACGGCGTACACCGTCTTCGGCCCGAGCTTGATCCGTACGACGTCGCCGTGCTCCCGCAGCGCGGCCATGAAGGCCAGCGGATCACGGACCAGCTTCCAGCCGTGACCGAGAAGCGGAACTCCCCCGCCCGCGAGGGGCGGTTCACGCAGCTCCGCGGCCGCACCGGGTCGGGCCTCGGGCTTCACAGACTCGACGGTCATTTCTCACCTGCCGCTTCGTTGTGGACGTACGGGGGCGTGGACCGGTCGTCCCAGCTGTCGACCATGTACCGGCCGGACTCGTGGTGGAACCAGTAGACCGAGCTGAACCAGTTGCGCATATTGCCGACACAGGCCTGCACAGCGGCGCCGAGTTCCTTTCCGCGCAGCGTGCCGTCGGCCAGGGAGTCGGCGAATTCCAGAGCGGCCCGCTCGGCCACGAGGAAATCGGAAATGCAGGTCTCGACACGCCTCCTGACTTCCGTCACCGCCTCCTCCAGAGTCAGCCCCTCATGCGTGATGAGACTGAGTCCGAGATTGTGGACCTCGTCACCGGCGATTTCCTTGGGGAGCGAGCAGAGGTCGTTGTACCAGGCTGCGAATTCCTGGCTCAGTAACGCCGCCCGCCGATAGGCGGGGTGTCTCCGCACGCTGCCCGGGAGTTCCAGTTCCGCGCTCGGTTCCAGCAGATCGGTCCAGATCCGGTGCGCGAAGGTGAGCCGGCGCAGTGCGAGGTATTCCTCGACACTCGGAATGTGCCCCTCGACGCGGTTGCGGAATTCCCGGTCGTACGCCTCGATCACCGCGTGGAAGTGGCGGGCGAAGCGGGCGTTCCAGGTGCGGGGCAGGAACGAGTACAGCCGCACCACACCGTCCGCGAATCCCGCGACCAGCGGGTCCCCGTGGCGCAGATGCTCCACGGGGGAGTCGACGGCCGCGTGCAGGCGGAACCTCAGCCGCCGCCAGGCGGCCGGACGGTGGTGGACGATGTCGCGGTCGTGCCGGTCGTCCCAGACGAAGAACCACGCGCTGAAGTCCCCGATCGCCTGGAGCACGTCGTCGGGGGCGCCGAGGTAATACCCCGCCATCAGGTCCGTGTAGCACAGACCGTCGGCATATTCTTCGACCTTGTCGGCCGGCATCAGCCGCTTTTCCAGCAGCCAGGTGCGGGTCTTCTCCTGGAGTCGGGGCCAATACGGATGGAGTTGCCTCGGAAACTCTGCTTCGATCACCGGGAGAGAGAGCGATGGTGGTACCGGGACCGCCGTCGGTGTCGATGCGGTGCTGCGTGAGAAAGCATGCACGAACAAACCCCTCTCAGCCGCCAGTTGTGCAGTTGCGCGCACCCTCCCTGCCGTAGTGCCGGGTGTGCGCCGTCGCATATCCCCGCGCTTCCATTCAGCACCACAACTGACCGATCCGGGAACGGATTTGCTTCATTCACTACCCCACCGTGCCGAGATTCTCCCCCTATGTGACTGAATTTGGATCACTACCTGCACGTATGGGATCGAACGTGCGACGGACATACGAACGGCGCCTGGTCGGGACGGGGATCCTGACCAGACGCCGTGCGTGAGGGGCTCGTGGGGCCGTCGAGTGGGCCTCAGCCGTTCGCGACCACGGGGTACCGGGGCTCGTTCTCGGCCATCTGCCGGAGCGCGTCCTTGCGCTCCCGCTTGGAGAGACGGTCGATGTAGAGGTAGCCGTACAGGTGGTCCGTCTCGTGCTGCAAACACCGAGCGAAGTACCCGGTGCCGCGCACCTTGATCGGATTGCCCTTCTCGTCCTGCCCGGTCACCTCGGCGTAGTCGGGGCGGGCCAGCGGCGCGTACGCCGTCGGCACGGACAGGCAGCCCTCGTTGCTGTCGTCCAGGCGGCGCTTGTCGGCGGGCAGGTCGACGAGCTTGGGGTTGCACACGACACCGACATGCCGCTTGCCCTCGTCGTCCATGCAGTCGTAGACGAAGACCTTCAGATCGACCCCGATCTGGTTGGCGGCGAGACCGACGCCCTCGGCGGTGCGCTGCGAGGCGAACATGTCCGCCACCAGCTGGTCCAGCTCCGCGCCGAACTCGGTGACGTCCTTGCACTCCTTGTGGAGCACCGGGTTCCCCACGACGGTGATCGGCCGCGAGGTGCCGCGCTCACGCCAGGCGTTCTCGCGCTCCTCCGTGTCCTCGGTGTCGACGACGAATCCCTCGTCGTCCACGGGGAGCACGCCCACGTGCTGCTGCTCGGTGTCCTGCTGGGCCATGACCGACGTATGCCTTCCTCAGAAAAACAGGGGGTGTGGTGCTGATACAGGGTACGGGGAACGCGCCCCATGGGGGCGCGGGGCTGTGTCGATATGCGGCTCCGCCGCGTGGGCGCGATCAACCACGACGGGCCGCGGCCTGCAGACGTCCTCGCCCCTACGGCGACTAGCAGACCTCTTCCAGGTCCCGCCAATCCCGGGAATCGGGGCTGTCCGCGACCCACCCGTCCAGCAACCCCCGCACCAGCGAAGCCGGCGCAGCCACCCCGCACTCCCGCTCAGGCACCCAAAGCTGCCCATCCGTCCGATGCCCCAGCGGCCCGGGATGACCCGGCTCACTGTGATCGTGCGGGTCGAGATGCTCCCCGTCACCCTCATCCGACGGCATCCGCGACTCCGAGCACATCCGGCACAGCAGCCGCACGGACGACGACCAGTCCTCCGCGGCGAACCCGGCGTCCGCGGCGAGCTGCTCGAGGGCGTCCCGGTCGGCCTCGGTGGCGGCCTCCAGGAGGACCACCCAGGTCGGCACCGGCGAGGGCGCCCACAGCTCGATCTCGTCGAAGACCGGGTAGGCGTGCCCGGACGACGTGGTCCGCTCCCCGTGGGGCACCCCGTCGTGCAGCACGACCTCGCCCCAGCGCCGCCCGGAGGACGGCAGCGGAATCGACAGCACCTCGATACGGGCGGGGTCGAGCCGCCGCCCCCACACGACCTCGGCCTCCCCCTCGGGGGACAGCCGTACGGCCGCGCTGCCCAGGTCCATCCCGGCCGGCTCACCGGACGCGGTCGCCCCGCCGGGCACCCGCAGCCCGTACGCCTGCCAGGCCCGCCGGGCCAGCGGCCAGTCCTGCAGGGCGGTGGCCGCGATGCCGACGTTCCACCAGTCGGGCGCCCCGGTCTCCCGGTCGAGCAGCGCCACGGCACGCAGTCCGGCCGCGCGGGCCTGCTCCCAGTCGTGCCGGAACTTGTGCAGCAGGGCGAGGTTGAACCAGGACTCCGAAAGCCAGGGCTCCAGATCGGCGGCCCGCGTCAGCAGCGCGCCCGCGTCCTCGTACCGGCCGTCGCCGATGAGCGTGAACGCCCGGTCGGTGGCCTGCCGCCAGGAGGCGGAGGGCCGGTGCCGTCCCTTGCCGAAGATCCTCACGATTCCCGCCTGCCAGTTCCGTGGAGTGGGCTGGCTAGTGCTCGCCCCCGGACACCCTCTCATTCGCATCCAACCACGTACGGCTGGAAGGGCGCTCATTACCCATGGGTTACCCAGCCACAGGGGGTGTCAGACAGTCTCTGGACAGCACCCGTGCGAGCGATCCCACCACTTCCGGCGCATAGTCCCCGGCGGTCCCCAGCCGCAGCTCCTCCAGTGCCTTCAGCGGCCCGCCGGGTCCGGCATCGCGCGCCTTCTCCTCGTAGGCGTTCACGGCCCGCACGATGCGCGCGGCGACCGGCTGCTCCTGACAGGGATCGGCCAGCCGCTCCACGACCGTCGCCACCTGCGGGTTCACCCCGGTCTGCCGTACGACGGCCCCGCCGAGAAGCGCGATCCGCCGCTGCTCCTCGACGGGCAGCCCGGAGGTGGCCCCGGCCGGCACCGGGTCCACCAGGCTGAGCTGGCCGATGTCGTGCATGAGGGCCGCGTACTCCAGCACGGTGAGCTCGGCCTCGGTGAGGCCCAGGTCCCGCCCGACCTCGCGGCTGAGCGCGGCCACCCGCCGGGCGTGTCCGGTCGGCGTGTACCCGGCGATCTCGGTGGCCCGGGCGAGGGAGGCGATGGTCTGCCGGTAGGTGGCGCGCACCCCGGCGTACCGGCGGAAGGACATCTGGGTGAGCAGCAGGGGGAGCGAAAAGACGGGCAGCGCCCAAAGCCCGGCCACGGCGACCGCGAGCGCCATCACCGCGCCGGTCGCGCAGACGGCCGAGCTGATCCCGAGCGTCGCCCGCAGCTCGTCCCGCAGCAGTGGCCCGAACGGCCACCGCGTGCGGGAGTGCGCCAGCGCTGCGGCGAGCAGGGCGTCGCACAGCGCGGTGAGGGCGAGGATGGCGACCAGGAGGAGGGCGTAGGCGGTGCCCCAGCCGTGGAACGTGCCCTCGTTGTACAGGGGTTGGAAGCAGACGGCGGCGAAGCCGGTGGTGAGCACGCGCCGGGCGAGGTGGTCGGACACGGGGCGCCCGCGCGCGATGTGCGGCACGCTGCCGAGGAGCGAGGCGGCGAGGACGACGCCGACGACCTGGCTGACGCCGTGATGGGTGGGCTGTCCGCCGCTCTCCCCCAGCAGGGCGTACGACAGCGCGGCGGCGGCGCCGAGCGGTGCGGCCTCCCGGCCCTCGGCTCCGGTCCACCGGGTGAGCTCACCCAGGGTGACCAGGGCCCCGAAGGCGACGGCCGTGCCGCGTTCGTACAGGCCGCTGCCCAGGGTGTCGATCAGGCCGACGGTGGCGAGGAGGGCGGCACAGGCGTGCACGAGGGTGAGCAGGAGGGGCCGTCTCGACGCGCTCATCGGTGCGCTCCCCCCGGGACCCCGGCGACCGGCGGGCGGGGAGCGGGCGTACGGGCTTCGTCGGCGGTCACGGCGGGATGCCAGCCGTACTGGTCCACGGCTCGGACGAGGGCCGTGACCATCCGGGGGTCGAACTGGGAGCCCGCGCACCTCTCCAGCTCGCGCAGGGCGACGGACACGGGCCGGGCCCGCGAGTAGGACCGGGTCGAGGTCATCGCGTCGAACGCGTCCGCGACGGCCACCACTCGCGCGGGCTCCGGGATCTGGCTCCCTCTCAGCCCGTAGGGGTAGCCGCTCCCGTCCAGCCGCTCATGGTGATGCAGGACGGCGGCCCGGGCCTCGCCGAGGAAGGAGATCCCGCGGACCATCTCGTGCCCGTACTCGGGGTGCAGCTCGATCACCCGCCGCTCCTCGGGTGTGAGCGGGCCGTCCTTGCGCAGCAGCCGCGTGGGCACGCCCAGTTTGCCCACGTCGTGCAGGATCCCGGCGAACCGCACCACCTCTACGCGGTCGTCGTCCATGCCCAGTTCACGCGCGATCATCATCGAGGCATGCCCGACCCGCTCGCTGTGCCCGCGGGTGTAGCCGTCCTTGATGTCGACGGCCTGGACGAGCGCCCGGATCGTCGCCTGGTGCGCCGCCCGTTCCCGGTGGTACTGGGCGAACACCCACCACGACACGCACATGGGCAGCAGCACGAGCAGCGCGGCGACCGGGCCGTACGGGCTGCGCCACAGCACGGCCATCATCAGCCCGGCCAGACCATGCACGGCGATGGGTGCCAGCGAGCGCAGGAAGAGGCCCCGCCAGGCCTGCCGCACCGGGACGTGGTCGGCGATCGCCTGGATCCCACCGTCCAATGCGGTCAGGGCCAGACAGAACGTCAGCACAGCGGCGCCGGCGGGCGCGAGCGCGTACGGAAAATCGGATGCCACGACGGCGTCCCGCCCGCCGAGCGCCTCGTGCACCCGGGCGGCCGCCCACACCGCGACCGCGAGCCGGCCCGCCCGCCACACCCGCCGCAGACCGCGCTGCCGCCCGCCGACCGGGGCGATCAGCGCCCCCGGAACCGCGACCAGCGCGGCGGCCGAGGGTGAGAGCAGGAAGGCTCCGGCGAGGAGCACGGGATAGAAGGAGCCGAAGAACCGCTCGCCACCGGCATAGAGGCAGACGAGAAGGGCCACCGCCCACCAGGGCGTGTGCACCCACGTCGGCCCGTGCAGGCAGTACAGGGCACCGAGGACGACACAGACGACGTAGACACGGGTCCGTGCCGGTATCGCCTCCATATGCCCCTCCCCGGCCACACGCTTCAGGCACGGGAGCCTAGGGCGGCCAGGGGGAGGTATGCGGTCTCAAGACCGGCGGATTAGCACGTTCGAGTGACGACAGCCCGTTCCAGGGAGGGGAGTTCCGAGGACCCGGGGGGTCAGGACTCCTGCGGTGTCGCGGTCACGTCGTGCTCGGGCACCGCCTGGCCGGAGCGGATCAGATCGAGCCGCCCCAGCACCTTGGCGCGCAGGTCGGTCGGCACGTCGTCATGTCCGCAGCACCGCTTGACCAGCTTCTTCACGGCCTGCTCCAGCCCGTACTTCTCCAGGCACGGCGAGCACTCCTCGAAGTGCTGCTCGAACTTGGTGCAGTCGGCGTCAGGCATTTCACGATCGAGGAACTCGTAGAGATGATCGAGTACCTCACTGCAGTCCGTCTCGTGCGGCTCTCCGCAGCTCATGAGCCCGAACCTTTCACTTCGTTCGACTCTCCGGCGCCGGCCGGGACGAGCCCGCGCTCACGGGCGTAGTCCTCGAGCATGCCGCGCAGTTGACGGCGGCCCCGGTGCAGCCGGGACATCACCGTACCGATGGGTGTCCCCATGATGTCCGCGATCTCCTTGTACGCAAAGCCCTCGACATCGGCCAGGTACACGGCGATGCGGAATTCCTCGGGGATCGCCTGGAGGGCTTCCTTCACGTCCGAGTCGGGCAGGTGGTCGAGCGCCTGCGACTCCGCGGAGCGCAAGCCCGTCGACATGTGCGACTCGGCGCGGGCGAGTTGCCAGTCCTCGATCTCCTCGGCCGCTGAGCGCTGGGGTTCGCGCTGCTTCTTGCGGTACGAGTTGATGAAGGTGTTGGTCAGGATCCGGTACAGCCACGCCTTCAGGTTGGTGCCCTCGCGGAACTGGTGGAAGGACGCGTACGCCTTGGCGTACGTCTCCTGCACCAGGTCCTCCGCGTCGGCCGGGTTGCGCGTCATGCGCAGCGCGGCCGAGTACATCTGGTCGAGGAATTCGAGCGCGTCCCGCTCGAAGCGCGCGCTGCGCTCGGCGGTCGACTCCGTGGACGTGCCCACGCTCGTGCCCAGGCCCTCGGGCTGCTCCGCCTGGCCGTTGTCGGTCCCTGCGTCGGTACCGGGAACCGGACCCACCTCCTCAAGATTCCGGGCAGGACCGAAGCCGGTCCCACCTGAATCGGAGGATAGACGACCTGCCGTACCTGCCGCCCCTCGAATAGGAGCGGTCCTGGCCGCGTGCAGCACCGTCCACTCCAGGTCGCTGCGGCTGCTGCGGGCCGGGCAGAAGGTCGAACCCATGCGGCGGACTTCCTCTCCTACGACGTCTGCGCTGCTGGTTCAGCACCGCTGTCCGCCACAACAGAGGTCCGGTCCACAACATTCCCGAACCTTTACCGAGTGACCCGCTCCACTCGCCGCCCGCGTGACCCGGCCCACTCCCTACCGGAGCGACCCGACCCACTTGACCACCGCGTCCGTGATGACCGCCACGGCCTCGCCCTGGTCGAGCGGCGCCCGCTTGGGCACGGCGAACCCGTGATCGCCGTACGGCACCTCGACCAGCTCGTAGTCCCCGTCCGGAAACTCCTCCGGCCTCCCGAACGGATCGTTCCCGCCCTGTACGACGAGGGTCGGCACCCCGGCCCCGAGCAGTTCCTCGGCGCGGGACTTCTCCGGCTTGCCCGGCGGGTGGAGGGGGAAGCTGAGGGCGAGGACGGCACGGGCGCCCAGCTCGACGGCCGTACGGCAGGCGACGCGGGCCCCCGCGCTCCGGCCGCCGGAGATCACCGGCAGCCCGGGCTCGGCGAGCGCGGGCCAGACACCACGCCAGCCGACGTCGAGGGTCTTCGGTGCGGGCGCCACCTTCTTCCCGGCCACCCGCCAGGGCTGCTCGACGAGGGCGACGGTCACTCCGTGCCCGGGCAGCACCTCGGCCAGCGCCCGCAGGTCCCGCGCCTCGATGCCACCGCCGGCGCCGTGGCTCACCGCCAGCACGAGCCGGGGCTTCTTCGCCGGGTGCCAGGTGATGCGGGCGTCCCCCGCATCCGTACCAATGAGCTCGGTGGTCACAGCAGACTCGGTCGTCACGTCAGAAGAGTGTGCCCTCTTCGGGCCCGTCCAGCTCCTTCAGCAGCTCCGGGCCGTTGTTGCGGACGTTGCTGACCAGCGTGGAGACGGGATAGGCGCGCATCAGTCCGGCCGGCGGCGGGTCCAGCAGCGTCCGCAGTTCGTCGGGGTCGGTGCGGGACGGGTCGAGCCAGGCGTCCCAGCGGTCCGGGGTCAGCATCAGCGGCATGCGGGGGTGGATGTCGGCCAGCGAGTGCGGGCCTTCCTCGGGCGCCACCGCCAGCGGAGTGGTCTCCGCCTCCGTGGTGATGACGGAGCAGGTCACCCACCAGGCCTGCGGGTGCTCGTCGGGCAGCGTCCGGTCCCGCCAGAACTCGTACAGCCCCGCCATCGCGAACACCGACCCGTCGGCGGGCAGCACGAAGTACGGCTGCTTGCGCGGCCGTTTCCGCCTGCCCTCCTGCTCCAGGTCCAGCTCCTGCTTGCCGGTGACCCACTCGTAGTAGCCGTCGGCGGGGATGATGCAGCGCCGGGAGGAGAAGGCCCTCCGGTAGGACGGCTTCTCGTGCACCGTCTCGGCCCGCGCGTTGATCATCTTGAAGGCGGTCTCGGGGGTCTTGGACCAGCTGGGCACCAGGCCCCACTTCAGCTTGCGCAGCTGCCGAACCGGGCGGGGGTCGGGGGCGTCTTTCACAGGACGGTCCAGGACGACGTGGACCTCTTTGGTCGGCGCCACGTTGTAGTCCGGCTCCAGGGTCTCCTCCGGCTCCCACTTCTCGATCTCAAAGATTCCTGCGAGATCCTCGGGTCCACGACTCGCTGCATACCGTCCGCACATACGTGCCACACTGCCAGGCCCACCCGTCGCCCGACCACCACCCCTCAACAACGGCGCTACGCGCCGGCCCCTATTGACTCGACCACAGGGAGCCATCACCACACATGGACAGCACCGCATCCGCCTCGCTCGCCTCCCTCTGGGACGAGGTCGCCGGCACGCAGCCCGATCCCGATGTGTGGGTGGTGCTCGCCACCCTGGTCGCGGCGCTCGCCGTGGTCGTCCCGCACGGCCTGTGGCGCATCTCGCGCAACGCGATCACCATCGCCCACGAGGGCGGCCACGGCCTGGTCGCGCTGCTGACCGGCCGCACCCTGACCGGCATACGCCTGCACTCCGACACCAGCGGCCTCACCGTCAGCCGCGGCAAGCCGCACGGCCTCGGCATGATCCTCACGGCGGCCGCGGGCTACACGGCACCGCCGCTGCTGGGGCTGGCAGGCGCCGCCCTGCTCGCTTCCGGGCGGATCACGCTCCTGCTGTGGGTGTCCACCGCACTGCTGGTCGCGATGCTGGTCATGATCCGGAACGCGTACGGGGCACTGACGGTGTTCGTGACGGGCGGCACGTTCGTCCTGGTGAGCTGGCTGACGGGTCCGCAGGTGCAGGCGGCGTTCGCTTATGCGGTCGTGTGGTTCCTGTTGCTGGGTGGGGTGCGACCGGCGTTCGAGCTGCAGGCGAAGAGGGCGCGGGGTGGGGCGGGGGACTCGGACGCGGATCAGCTGTCGCGACTCACGCACGTACCGGCAGGGTTGTGGCTCTTCCTGTTCCACGCGGTGTCGTTGTGCTCGCTGATAGGTGGGGGACGCTGGCTCCTGGATGTGTGACAAGCCCCGAAGGGGCGAGGCACACAGGGGCGCGGGGCTGTGCCGATCTGCGTCTCCGCCGCGTGGGCGCGACCTGCCACAACGGCGCCGCACCCGAACGACGGCCTCCTTATAAAGTGAACCCATGGCCCAAAACCCCGCCGCACACACCGCCCTCTGGCCCGCCCCGCACGCGAGCGGAGCCGTCGACGCGACGGTCCACGTGCCGGGGTCCAAGTCGGTCACCAACCGCGCCCTCGTCCTGGCGGCCCTCGCCTCGGAACCCGGTTGGCTGCGCCGCCCCCTCCGCTCCCGCGACACCCTGCTGATGGCCGGCGCCCTGCGCGCGATGGGGGTCGGTATCGAGGAGGGCGTGGGCCCCGAGGGCACCGGCGAGGCGTGGCGCGTGCTCCCCGCGGGCCTGCGTGGCCCGGCCACGGTCGACGTCGGCAACGCCGGCACGGTGATGCGCTTCCTGCCGCCGGTCGCCGCGCTCGCCGACGGCCCCATCCGTTTCGACGGCGACCCGAGGTCGTACGAGCGTCCCCTGCACGGCGTGATCGACGCCCTGCGCGTCCTCGGTGCCCGCATCGACGACGACGGCCGCGGTGCGCTGCCGCTGACGGTCCACGGCGGGGGCGCGCTGGAGGGCGGCCCGGTGGAGATCGACGCTTCCTCGTCGTCCCAGTTCGTGTCGGCGCTGCTGCTGTCCGGCCCGCGCTTCAACCAGGGCGTCGAGGTCCGGCACATCGGCTCCTCGCTTCCCTCCATGCCGCACATCCGCATGACCGTCGACATGCTGCGCTCGGTCGGCGCCCAGGTGGACACCCCGGAGTCGGGCGGCGAGCCGAACGTCTGGCGGGTCACGCCGGGCGCCCTGCTCGGCCGTGACCTGACCGTCGAGCCGGACCTGTCCAACGCCCAGCCGTTCCTGGCGGCGGCGCTGGTGACCGGCGGCAAGGTCCTCATCCCGGACTGGCCGGCCCGCACCACCCAGCCCGGTGACCGGCTGCGTGAGATCTTCACCGAGATGGGCGGTTCCTGCGAACTGACCGAGTACGGGCTCGTGTTCACCGGTTCGGGTGCGATCCACGGCATCGACGTGGACCTGAGCGAGGTCGGAGAACTCACTCCGGGCATCGCGGCGGTGGCCGCCCTCGCGGACTCCCCGTCCACGCTCCGCGGCGTCGCACATCTGCGCCTGCACGAGACGGACCGCCTGGCGGCGCTCACCAAGGAGATCAACGAACTCGGCGGCGACGTCACCGAGACCGCCGACGGCCTGCACATCCGCCCGCGCCGGCTGCACGGCGGCGTCTTCCACACCTACGAGGACCACCGCATGGCGACGGCCGGCGCGATCATCGGCCTCGCGGTCGAGGGCGTACGGATCGAGAACGTGGCGACGACGGCGAAGACCCTGCCGGACTTCCCCGAACTCTGGACCGGGATGCTCGGGGCGTAGGGACGTACCGCCATGCGCCGCTACGGCAAGCACACCGACGAGGACGACATCCGCACCCGCCCCGGACGTCGGAACACCCGGCCGCGTACGAACATCCGGCCCAAGCACGAGGACGCCGCCGAAGGCATGGTCCTCACCGTCGACCGAGGACGTCTGACCTGCCTGGTCGAGGACCGGGTCGTGATGGCGATGAAGGCCCGTGAGCTCGGCCGCAAGGCGGCGGTGGTCGGGGATCGGGTGGCGCTGGTCGGCGATCTGTCGGGCAAGAAGGACACGCTGGCGCGGATCGTGCGGATCGAGGAGCGGACGTCGGTGTTGCGCCGTACCGCCGACGACGACGATCCGTTCGAGCGCGTGGTGGTGGCGAACGCCGACCAACTCGCCATCGTCACCGCCCTCGCCGACCCCGAGCCGCGGCCCCGGCTGATCGACCGCTGTCTGGTGGCGGCGTTCGACGGGGGCCTGGAGCCGCTGCTGGTGATGACGAAGTCGGACCTGGCGCCGCCGGACAAACTCCTGGAGCTGTACGGGGCGTTGGACATCCCGTACGTCGTCACCAGCCGTGAGGAGCTGCAGGACGGCGGCGCGGCGGACCGGGTGCGGGAGCATCTGGACGGCCGTGTCACGGCTTTCGTCGGTCACTCGGGCGTGGGCAAGACGACGCTGGTGAACGCGCTGGTGCCGCAGGAGCGTCGGCGTTCGACAGGGCATGTGAACGCGGTGACGGGGCGCGGGCGGCACACGACGACGTCGGCGCTCGCGCTGCCGCTGACGGACGTGGACGGCTGGGTGATCGACACCCCGGGAGTCCGCTCGTTCGGGCTGGCGCACATCGATCCGTCCCGGGTGATCCACGCGTTCCCCGACCTGGAACCGGGAACCGAGGGCTGCCCGCGTGCGTGCAGTCATGACGAACCGGACTGCGCGCTGGACGACTGGGTGACGGAGGGTCACGCCGACCCTGCCCGGCTGTACTCGCTGCGGCGCCTGCTGGCGACAAGGGAGCGCACGGAAGGCGACTGAGGGACCTGGGAGGACCTGAGAGGGCTTGAGAGCGCTGAGGACGGCGGCCGGGGAAGCCGGTTGACCTCCGCGTTGTTTGTCTTCCCGTGAGTCCGGTAAGGGCATAATCGCACCGAGCCGGATCCAAGCCCGACCAAAGCCAGACGAACCGGATGAACCGATTGAACCCGATGAAGCGGTCACAGAACGTGGGGATACGGGAGGACAGCACATGGCGTGGCTGCTGGTCATCGTGGCGGGGCTGCTCGAAACCGGCTTCGCCGTCTGCCTGAAGCTGTCGCACGGCTTCACCCGGCTCTGGCCGACCGTCGCCTTCTGCATCTTCGCGCTCGGCAGTTTCGGGTTGCTGACGCTGTCCCTGAGGAAGCTGGACGTGGGTC
This sequence comes from Streptomyces sp. NPDC107522, assembly GCF_055657525.1. Taxonomy (NCBI): domain Bacteria; kingdom Bacillati; phylum Actinomycetota; class Actinomycetes; order Kitasatosporales; family Streptomycetaceae; genus Streptomyces; species Streptomyces sp. NPDC107522. The sequence continues at coordinate 242,753 of NZ_JBVKAU010000003.1, forward strand.
CGGCGTATGCGGTGTGGACGGGGATCGGGGCGGCGGGTACCGCGATCTACGGGATGATCTTCCTCGGGGACATCGTGTCCACATTGAAGATCGTGTCGATCAGTCTGGTGATCGTGGGCATCATCGGACTGCAGCTGTCGGGATCGGCGCACTAGGGGCCGGGGTCAGCCTGTTAACTGCCGGTGGAGTGCACTGCGTACCAGATCGGAGACGCCGCCCTCACCGGGTGGGGCGGCGACGCAGGACAGGGCCAGCCTGACGACCAGTTCGCAGGAGCGGGCGAGGTCGGCGGTGTCGGACTTGTTGACGCCGGGGCCGGTGAGGACCGCCACGGCGCGGTCGCGGACGATGGCCACGAAGTCACCGGGTGACGGGAGCGGGCCGTCGGCCCGTCGCTGTGCCGGTACGGCCGAGGAGGACGGCACGGCGGACAGCGTCGGTGACGGCAGGCGCTCGCTCCAGCAGCCGGTGAGCATGGCGCGGACGAGCGCGTTGTCACGGGCGAGTGCGGCGGTCCACTCCGCGGCTGCGGTGAGCCGGTCACGGGCGTCGCTGTGGGTGGCGAGGGCGCGGTCGACACCGGCGAGATAGCCGTCGGCCTCTCTGCGCACGAGCGCGCGGGCGAGCCCCTCCTTGCTCCCGAACTCGTTGTACAGCGTCTGCCGGGACACTCCGGCCGCCGCGGCGACGTCCACCATCCGCACGGCGGACCACGGCCGGCGCGCCAGCGCCGTGTAAGCGGCGTCCAGCAGGGATTCCCGCGCTGCAGGCATCATCGCCTCCCTGGGGCGAGCGGCTCTGCGCCCAGATTTGACGCGCACAGGAGCACTGTCAAGGGTTCGCGAGGGCATACGGGGGCGCCCGCCGACCGCGACGCGCGGGCCTGCGGCACCCGACCCGGACCTACCGACGGCTGGGCCACCCACGGGCCGCCGCACATCTCACCGCCTCGCACCTCAGCCGGCCCGCCCGCTTGAGGACGAGCACAGCCACCTTCCAGCCCGTCCGACGTTTGAGGACGAGGCCGCCGCCGCCCCGGTCCCCCTCCCACCCGCAGCGGACGGTCGACTCTCGACACAGGGCCAGGTAATTCAGCCCGTCCGGCGTTTGAGGACGAGGCCCCTTCAGGGCCGAAGCGGGGGTCTGGGGGCGGCAGCCCCCAGGAGCCGGGGTGAAGGGGCAGCGCCCCTGGGAATGGGACGTGTAGGGGCGGCGGGGGCGAGACACCCTGGCGGCCCCCCATCGCACAGACACTTGATCCCCAACACCCAGTAGCCCCACCCCAACCACGACAGATACCGTTCGTCCCATGCCGGACTACCTCGACGATCTCCGCCTCGCCCACGTCCTCGCGGACGCCGCCGACGCCGCCACCATGGACCGCTTCAAGGCCCTCGACCTCAAGGTCGAGACCAAGCCGGACATGACCCCGGTGAGCGAGGCCGACAAGGCCGCCGAGGAGCTGATCCGCGGGCAGCTGCAGCGCGCCCGCCCGAGAGACGCGATCCTCGGCGAGGAGTACGGCATCGAGGGCACCGGCCCCCGCCGCTGGGTGATCGACCCGATCGACGGCACCAAGAACTACGTACGCGGCGTCCCGGTCTGGGCCACACTGATCGCCCTGATGGAGGCGGGCGAGACCGGCTTCCAGCCGGTCGTGGGCGTCGTCTCCGCCCCCGCCCTCGGACGCCGCTGGTGGGCCGCCCAGGGCCACGGCGCCTTCACCGGCCGCAGCCTCTCCTCCGCGACCCGTCTGCGGGTCTCCGGCGTCTCGAAGCTGGCGGACGCCTCGTTCGCGTACTCCTCGCTCAGCGGCTGGGAGGAGCAGGGGCGGCTCAACGGCTTCCTGGACCTCACGCGCGAGGTGTGGCGCACGCGCGCGTACGGCGACTTCTGGCCGTACATGATGGTCGCCGAGGGCTCGGTCGACCTCTGCGCCGAGCCCGAGCTCTCCCTCTGGGACATGGCCGCCAACGCGATCATCGTCACGGAGGCCGGCGGCACCTTCACCGGCCTCGACGGCCGCCCGGGCCCGCACAGCGGCAACGCGGCCGCCTCGAACGGCCTGCTGCACGACGAGTTGCTGGGGTATCTCAACCAGCGCTACTGACGGCACCTACCGTCTGAACTGCACGTTTCCCCTTGCCTACGCAACCTGGGCCGTGGCGGGCCGTCATCAGTCTGCGGGCCGTCCTCGAACGCGCGGTTCACCGCCTCCCGCGTCCGCTTCTCGCTGCTGGGCATCAGATGCGTGTACGTCCGCAGGGTGAAGCCGGGATCATGGTGCCCCAGGTACTCCGACAGCGCCTTGATGCTCTCCCCTGCGTCCAGGAGCACGGACGCGTAGAAGTGCCTCAGTGCGTGCATGCCGTTCTCCCGACCACGCGGCACACCCCCAGTGTCGAGGGCGGGCCGCCACCCCTTGGTGCTGAAGACGGTACGGATCACGGCGCCCCTCGGCATTACTGACGAACAGATGAGCCGTAGCTGGCGCGCCGTCGACCGATCGCCAGGGCAGTGTCACAGCAGCAGGCGGGTACTTCGCGATGTGCGCCTCAAGGCTGTGAGCGACGCTCTCCGGCAGAGGAACCGTGCGCGTCTTGCCGCCCTCGGACAGCGCGAACACCTGCCGCCCCTTGATGAGCTTTAGTCTGCCGGACGGTGCCGCACCGGGTTCCGCTACGCGGGGCACGGGTGCTGCCAGCGATGTCCCGCCGGATAAACGCTTGTACTTGCACGGCACGCTTTGGGCTGCCCCCCGAAGGGAGTAGCTTCTCTTGAGCAACCCCGATTTAGGTTTGATCCTTTTTCTATGAGTATTCAGCCATGGGTGGTCGTTGAGCCACCTGACAGCCGAGGTCTTCGCAATATCACCATCGAAGGTAAGGTCGTCGGCAGTGCCTGGTCATCTCGCGAACTACGAAGAATTCTCGGACATCTCGGTTACCCAAAAAATATGGACATGGAAGACCCGCGATCCATATATTGGCGCGGAGGGGACAGCAAGACCTGGCCTGACCACCCATGGAGAAGGCGGGCAACCCTAGCGCTTATGTTCGCGGGAATGCTCGGGTCCACTGTCTGGCACATAGTTATCGGCTGGCCGGATACCCTGCACGCGCTTACCTTCGCACAGAGAGTTATCGGTACCATTTTCATCCTGGCGGGTTTGCTGGGAGGTTTGGCAACATTTATAGTCCTCGACTATTGGGGCAAGAGACAGTGGGGGCCGTCCGGGGAAATCGTCCTACTTGGGGCAGTCATCACACTTTCAACTAACGCAGTTCTTGTATTCATGTGGTTTGAGGAGAGGGAATATACGCCCTATCTCCTGGTATTCATCCCGCTTGGGCTTTGGTCCTTGTGGGCACTTTACTTGCTCATCCGCGAAAAGGCTTGGCAAGGAATGCCCCACCCAAAGAAGTTTGCGACCGGGGTTGCTTTCACTGCACTCCTGACCGCCGTCAGTATTGCTTATTCGACCATGTACAAACCCACCGCTGCGCCGATCCGCTTTACCCTTAAGGCGGAATTTGGCCCACCACAGGAGAGCCCCGATCTCCAGTACGTCACCATTCCACTCAAGATCTACCTCAAAAACGACGGAGGGATTCCTGTCTATATCGTCAACAACGACTACACCATCTGGGGGACGCCGATCAAGCATTTTACCGAGGACCAGTTGAGGCGGTGGGCAACCGATACGCAAGACCTCGGCGAGGCCGCAGAAGCTAAACGATATGCCCGCGAAGATAAGACAGACGTAGTAGGCTCGGGCCAGTTTTATGAACCCGGCGCCTCCCTTGATGCAGGACAGGAAATCCGCTCAGAAGAGCTAATTAGACTACCCAGGGATGATCGGTATGGCGAGCTGGAAGCGACGCTGCAAGTCCAATACATGAGAAAGGATCGAGGTAGGCTCGATCGGGAGGAATTTGGATTCCCCTCGGGGTACTCTTGGGATAAAGACGATGAGCAATACTATTGCTCTCCGGACGCTTGCGGAGAGTATGTCATATATCACGGCCGAGTGCGCCACAACAATAACATGGTCAACGTGACACGCAGGCCTCGACATTTGACCGCTTTTTGGGGCCCAATAGATGGATTCGACGCCTTCGTTTCGTCGTTCGACTTCAAGAAAAAGACTCTCAATGTGTACAGGGAGGGCATTGACGAAGCAGAGGCAGCAAGAGAGGAGGTCAGTTATGGCCTAGGATCCCTCTACACAAATGCCGTGATTCCTGCGTCGGAGTATTTGCGTCTTTCCGAGGAATGAATGAGAATAGCAACCCGTATCCATCCTGCGGCAAGGCCCACTGACCAGGCTGACGTCGCCGGAGACCACTTGGCGGAGGCCACCTCCCGCCTCAAGGAACTCGACCGACTCCAGCGCCGACTGGAGATCGTCGGTTTCATCCTGTGCGGGGTGCTTGACGACTGCCGCTGCGTGTTACGTCGGCGTCGTCACCCTCTCCGCACATGCCGGGAACGGGCCAGCAATCCCCTCATGGACCACGTTCACGGTGCCCCCCGGCATCACCACTGCGCCCCTCAATGCGACCTGCGCCGTCCGGAGGCGACGCAGGGAGTGTAAGCACGAACGTACTTGCCTTCCCGGGCCGTCTGAGGGCGTCTGAGGGTGGCCAACGAAGACCAACAACGACCAACGTCAACGGCACCCGCGCTGGTCTAGGGCGGGATGCAGGCCAAAGCCGCACCCCGACGGACGGGCGGATCAATACCAGCGCTACTGAGAAGCACGAGGCCACAGCGCACGCCCGCGGCGGTCCGCACGCGCCCCCTTGTTGACCCGCTCTTTGCCTGCCACTCTGAAAGTCCCCCCACTTGTGAATTTGTGAATCAGTGAACAAACGGTGTGGGGGCACTCCAGGAGGTGGCTCCATCCATGCTCGTACGTGACGCCATGAGCACCGTGGTCCTCACCATCGGCCCCACCCACACCCTTCGCCAGGCCGCCGCACTGATGTCCGCCCGCCGGGTCGGCGCGGCCGTGGTCCACGACCCCGACGCCGGCGGCATCGGCATCCTCACCGAACGCGACATCCTCAACTCCGTCGGCGTCGGCCAGAACCCGGACACCGAACGCACCCACGACCACACCACCAACGACGTCGTGTTCGCCGCGCCGTCATGGACCCTGGAGGAGGCGGCCCGCGCCATGGCGCACGGCGGCTTCCGCCATCTGATCGTCCTGGACCACGACGAGCCCGTCGGCATCGTCTCGGTCCGTGACATCATCCGCTGCTGGGCACCCGTACGACAGCACGTGCCGGCGTAGTAGACGGCCAGGAAGCCCGGCCCGCGAAACGCGCCGGGCTCCCGACGAAACCCGGTCCGGGATGAAGTGGGCCAGCTTCTCCAGCAGGAGCTGGCCCGACGAGGGCCCGGCCGCCGATGCCCGTGGTCTCGCCGTTCTGACGATCTCACCCTCCGGCGATCCCCCTTGCCTCCCCCATGTTGGACTTTGTCTAAGTCAAGCTATACTCCAAAGTCACACCCATTCGGAACCTGGTCCCGCTGCTGTTAAGGTGGTCTCCATGAGTGACCTTCTGGAACGGCTGCGCGGACGCGGATGGCGGATGACCGCGCAGCGGCGCGTCGTGGCCGAGGTCCTCGCCGGCGATCACGTCCACCTGACGGCCGACGAGGTGCACGCACGAGCCGTCGCCAAGCTGCCCGAGATCTCCCGGGCGACCGTCTACAACACGCTGGGCGAGCTGGTCTCCCTCGGCGAGGTGCTCGAGGTCTCCACCGACAAGCGGGCGAAGCGGTACGACCCGAACGCCCACCGGCCCCACCACCACCTGGTCTGTGCCCAGTGCGGCGCGATCCGGGACGTCCACCCGACGGGCAACCCGATGGCCGACCTCCCCGACTCCGAGCGCTTCGGCTTCACGGTCTCCGACGTCGAGGTCACATACCGCGGCCTCTGCCCGAACTGCGCCAAGGCGTAGTCCCGCGGATCCTTCAAGCCCCGGCACCGACAAGGCGCCGGGGCTTCGCGCTGCGTACGCCTTCGTATACGGCCGCTCCCCACGCCCTTCACATACGACCCCTGCAGGCGACCTTCCCGTATCTGACGGTCCGTCATATCGTCGACGGCACCCACCAATCCGTACCGCACTCCGCGAGGAGACCCCGTGGGAGAGCCGTATCAAGACCGCGAAGCGAGTGATCCGAAACTCAAAGCCACTGACCTGACCCGCACCTTCGGCCGAACCCCCCACACCGTCGCTGCCCTCGGTCCACTCGACCTGACCGTCGCCCCCGGCGAGTTCGTCTGTGTCGTCGGCCCCTCCGGCTGCGGCAAGTCCACGCTGCTGCGCATCGCCGCGGGCCTGCTCCGACCGAGCACGGGCACGCTGGAGATCCGCACGACGAGCCCGCGCCCGGCGGCCATGATCTTCCAGGACTACGGCATCTACGACTGGAAGACCGTCCGCGCGAACGTCCGTTTCGGCCTGGACATCCGTCGCGTCCCCCGCCGTGAGGCGAACGCCCGCGCCGACGACTGGCTGGCCCGCATGGGCCTGTCGGACTTCGCCCACGCCTACCCCGCCACCCTCTCCGGCGGCATGCGCCAGCGCGTGGCGATCGCCCGGGCGCTGGCCGTGGAGCCCGAACTCCTGTTGATGGACGAGCCCTTCGCGGCGCTCGACGCCCAGCTCCGCACGATCCTCCAGGACGAACTCCTGGACCTCACCCAGTCGCTGCGGACGACCACGCTCTTCATCACCCACAGCCTGGAGGAGGCGATCGTCCTCGGCGACCGCGTACTCGTGATGTCAGCCCGCCCGGGCCGGATCATCGCCGAGCACCGCCCGCCCTTCCCCCGCCCGCGCACCGGCGACATCCGCGCCACACCCGAGTTCACCGCCCTGAGAAGCGAGCTGTGGGACCTGCTGCGGAAGGAGGCCGTACCGGCATGACGACCCTCACGAAGCCGCCCGCCGACTCGGTCCTGGTCCGCCGCCCCGGCCCGCGGGAGCTCCACCCGACCCGCACCTACCGCCGCAGGCGCGCGCTGGAGCTGTCGCTGGCGCTCGCCGTACCCCTTGCCCTGATCCTTCTGTGGCAACTGGCCGCCGCCCAGGCCTGGATCGACGACCGCGTCTACCCGGCCCCGTCCACGATCCTCGCCGACGGCTGGGACCGGGCCGCGGCCGGCGACCTCTGGCCGGACGTGTGGGCCACGCTGCAGCGCGTCCTGGCGGGATACGCGGCCGGCACGGCGGCAGGCTACGCCCTCGGCCTCCTGATGGGCTCCCTCTCCTTGGTCCGAGCGGCCCTGGAACCGCTGCTGGACGCGCTGTACGTCGTACCGAAACTGGCCCTCCTGCCCATCTTCCTGAACATGTTCGGCCTCGGCGAGGGCCCGCAGGTGGCGTTGGTGGCGGCGACGGTGTTCTTCTTCGTCTGGATCTCGACGATGTCCGCGGTCATGTCCATCCCCTCCGGCCACCGGGACGCGGGCCAGGTCTTCGGCGCCTCGCGATGGCAGATGTTCCGCCATGTGCTCCTCCCCGCGTCACTGCCGTCGGTTTTGGTGGGCGCGCGGATCGCGGCGGGAGTGGCGGTCCTGGTCATCGTCGCCTCGGAGCAGATCGCCGCGACGAACGGCCTCGGCCATCTGATCTTCGACTCCCGCGCGCTGTTCCAGAACGACGTGATGTTCGTCGGCATCGTCTGCGTGGCGGTCCTGGGGGTGCTCTTCTCCGAACTGATCCGCTTCGCGGGCCGCTTGCTCACCCCCTGGGCACCGAGAGACCGAGGAAGGGGCCAGTCATGAGGAGGGGCCGGTGATGAGAAGGAAGAAGAGGCGCGCATACGGGGCCGTCCTCACCGCGGCGGCGCTGCTGGCATCGGCGGCGTGCTCATCGCCGCAGGACTCGGACTCCTCGTCGAAGGCGGCCGCGGGCAACCGCACGATCCGCCCGGTGGAAGGCTGCGGCGCGAAGTCCTGGACGGACCCGAAGGACCTCTCCCCGACCCGCACACCGGCCCGCTGCCTCCCCGGATCCCCTCCCCCGCAGCCGCTGACCGAGCGCCGCGAGCTGACGATCGCGACGGGAACGCTGAGCGCCGAGTACGTGGCACCGCTGCAAGTGGCTCTCGACAAGGGGGAGTTCAAGAAGGAGGGGCTGGACGTCGAGCTGAAGGTCCTCCCGACCCCGGACGCACTGCCCCTCCTGGCCAAGGGAGACATCGACGCCCTGTGGGCGGCTCCGGAGGCCGCGGTCATGAACGGCATCAAGGGCGGCTTCGACATCAAGTGGGTCGCGGGCAACTTCTCGCCCGCCCCGGACTCGAAGAGCGGCCTGTGGGTGCGCCTGAAGGAGGGCGACACCGCGAGCCGCGTCACCATGGCCGGCCGCACACTGGGCACGATGATCGGCAAGGGCTCGGTCATCGCGTACCCCATGGAGAAGGCCCTGGAGAAGCACGGTGGCGGCCTGGCCGACATCCAGTACCGGCAACTGGGCTCGGCCGACGTCCTCACGGCCCTGCAGAACGGCGGCGTCGACTCGGCGTGGCTCCTGGACCCGGTCTGGCGCAAGGTGGACGGCAAGCAGGGCTACGCCTTCCTCGGCGGCCAGCCACCGGGCGAACCCCTGGGCGGCATGCTCTACGGCCGCGCGCTGCTGCAGGACGACGTGGAGGCCGGTGTGGCCCTCGTCAGGGCCTACATCCGCACGGTGAACACATATTTCGCGTCCGAATACAAGCAGAATGCGACGTTCGTCACATACTTGGCCAAACTCCTCAAGGCGGAGGAGCCGATCCTCAAGTCCACCCCGTCCCTCCGCATGGACTGGGAAATCCGCGCCGGCACGACAACGCGCCTCCAGTCGGCCTACGAGGCCCAAGGCGTGGCAGAGGGAGACCCCCTCCCCGAATCCCGAACGGTGAACCGCACCCTGTACGAGGAGGCGGTGGGCCACACCCCGTGAACACCCTTTGAACACACCTAGGGCCGGGACCCTCACGGATCCCGGCCCTAGGCCTTCAGTAGCGGGGACAGGATTTGAACCTGCGACCTCTGGGTTATGAGCCCAGCGAGCTACCGAGCTGCTCCACCCCGCGTCGGTGAACGCAACATTACGTCAACCACGCGGAAGGAAGCAAATCGCTTACGTGCCCAGCCCCGCCCCCACATCCCCCACCTCATCCAGCGTTCACTTCCTGACGCCACTCCAGGCATCCCAGCCCACCCGGCATTCGAGAACAAGGCCACACCCATCCCCAACCCCGGCCACTCTCTTACGCCGGTCCAGGCACTCCAGCCCGTCCGGCGTTTGAGGACGAGGCCCTTTCGGGGCCGACGGGGGTCCAGGGGGCTCCGCCCCCCTGGCGGGGTGGAAGGGGCGGAGCCCCTTCAGGATGGGACGGGTAGGGGCGGCGGGGGCGAGAAAACCCGACGTCAGCCACAACGCCGCGCACCAGACAGCCCACCCCACCCCAGGCACCCGGCCCAAGCTCAGCGCAGCGTCACGCCGACAATTCCTCCCGCAACGCATCCCGCAACCGAGCCGCCCGCTCGGCCACCTCCGCCGGCCCCAACGTCACCGCCCGATCAGCCCACCGCTGCCCCTCGGCCAGCTCACCGCGACGCGCGTAGACCAGAGCAAGCCGCAACGCCGACCGCCCATGCCCGGCATCAGCCGCCCGCGTCCACCACACCGCGGCCTCCGGCTCACTCCCCTCCCGGGCAAGCAGCAGTCCGAGATTGAACGCCCCGTTCCGCGACCCGGCCTCGGCAGCCTCCCGGTACCACCGAGCCGCCTCCACCACGTCCCCCCGAGCCGCGGCCAGCATCCCCACCCGCACCTGCGCCCGCCGATGCCCCTGGGATGCCGCCCGCTCGTACCACTCCTCGCACTCGGTCTTCTCGTGCACCGCCTCCCCGAGCTCATGCGCAGGCTCCGGCGGCCGCCGTGCGTCCAGCAGCGTCGCCAGCCGATACGCCCCCTCCGCACTGCCGCCCCCGGCCGCACACCGCAGATGCCGCTCGGCCGCGGCCTCGTCCCCGTCCCGCAGCCGAGCGATCCCCACCTGCAACGCCGCCTCCGTGTGCCCGGCGGCAGCGGCACGCTCGTACCACCGCAGCGCGGCCCGCTCCTCGCCCCGCCCGGCGTACAGGATCCCGAGGTTGAAGGCCGCGTCGACGCTCCCCGCCTCCGCCGCCTTGGAGAACCACGGCTCGGCACCGGTCGTGTCCCCACCCTGCAGCAGCAGGATCGCCAGCGCGTTCGCGGCCTCCCGGTGCCCGGCGTACGCCGCCCGCCGGTACCACTGCTCGGCCTGCGCAGTGCGCTCCTGCTCGGCGCAGAGCAGCCCGAGGTTGTACGCCCCGTTCACGTCTCCGGCGTCCATCGCGGCCCGGTACCACCGCTCGGCGGTCTGCGTCTCCCCGCGCTCGGCGTGCAGCGCACCCAGCGCGTTCGCCGCGTTGCCGTCGCCGTCCTGCGCGGCCCGCAGCCACCACGTGGCAGCACTCTCGGTGTCCCCCGCGTCCCGCAGCAGGAACCCGAGCGCGCAGGCGGCCCGCGCCTCGCCGTCCTTGGCGGACGTCAGATACCAGCGCCCGGCCTCCTTGAGCTCCCCGCGCTTCTCCAGGATCGCCCCGAGGTGCAGCGCGGCCCGGCGGTGGCCGCGCGCGGCGGCCTGCCGGTACCACTGCTCGGCCTCGTCGAGCAGCGACTCGCTCGGCCCGACACCGTTGTCGGGTCCGTCCTCGCCCGCGCGCACCGCCTGCCGGTCCAGCGCACGCGCCAGCCGGTACGCCGCCTCCCGGTGCCCGCGCTCCGCCGCGGCCCGCATCCACTGCTCGGCCGCGCCGTCGCTGCGGTGCTCCAGCAGGTCGGCGAGCGCGTACGCGCCCAGCGTGTGTCCCTGCTCGGCGGACTGCCGCAGCCAGTACTCGGCGGCGGGTTCGTCACCCCGCTCGCGGTGATGGCGCCCCAGCGCGTGCGCGGCGGCGGCCGATCCCGCGACGGCGGCGATCCGCCACCATCCGGCGGCCTCGTCGGCGTATCCCCGCTGGTGAAGCAGGACCCCCAGGTTGTTGGCTGCGGCCCGGTCCCCGGCGGCGGTGGCGGCACGCAGATGGGGCTCGGCTCCGTCGAGGTCACCGCGGCGCAGCAGCATGGCCCCGAGGACACTCATCGCCTCGACGTCCCCGGCCTCGGCGGCGAGCCGCTGCCGCGCCTCCTCGACCGCCTCCCCCGCCTCGTCCCGGTCCACGGGCCGGTCGAGGGCGAAGTCGCCCTCCGGCTGCGCAAGATCAATCACCGGCTGCGAGGCACCGTCTGTCGGCTGCGCGACATCGCCCGTCGGCTGCACAAAGTCGGCAGGCTGCACAAACCGCCCTGTCTCCAACAGAGTTGCCTTGTCCCCCATAACGTCCATCGTCGCACCACCTGCAACCTGGGTACACCTGGTATACCGCAGCCAGTGAGGTCACTTCAGCGTTTTGTCGACATGCCCACAGAGAGACAAGTCAAACACAGTTCTCCCAACTCCCCACGGCGGCGTGGCCGTCCCGCCCTGCGGCACATGCGTTCGCACACCACAAAGGCCCGGATCCCTTGTCAGGATCCGGGCCTTCGCTGTCGTACGACTTGGTCGTCGACTTCAGTAGCGGGGACAGGATTTGAACCTGCGACCTCTGGGTTATGAGCCCAGCGAGCTACCGAGCTGCTCCACCCCGCGCCGTTGTGCTGCAACCGTATCACGGCGCGGGGAGAGCTTTCTGATCAGCCGCCGTCCCTAACTGCCGGTGGGACTGCTGGACGGGCTCGGACTCGAACTCGGCTTCGCGCTGCTGCCACCGCCGCTGCCGCCCTTGTCGGCCTGCGCCTGGGCGTCCTCGGCCCGCTTCAGCGCGTCCTCGAGATCCTCCTGCGCCCTGCCGTACGCCTCCCAGTCACCCTTCTTCAGGGCTTCCTGGCCGGCCTCGAAGGCCTTCTGGGCGTCGTCGAGCGCTTCTTGGACCGTCGGGTTGTTCGAGGTCGGCGGAGGCGTCGTGCCGCCTTCCTCCTCGCCCTCGTCCGGCGGTTCGGTGGTCGGGCCCTCCGCTCCGAAGACCTTGTTGAGGGCCTCGCCGAGCGTGTCCTCGAAGGCGGTGGTGCCGCCGTAGGACACCAACACCTTCCGCAGCAGCGGGTACTTCAGTCCACCACCGCGTACGTAGACCGGCTCCACGTAGAGCAGTCCGCCGTCCAGCGGGACCGCCAGCAGGTTGCCGTACTCGACTTCCGAGTCACCGCCTCTCAGCAGCCTGATCGTCTCGGCGATGTTCTGCTCGGAGTTGAACTGGCTCTGGACCTGACTGGGACCGTTGACGGTGGTGTTGGTCGGCAGTTTCAGGATTCTGATCTTGCCGTAGTCGCTGGTGCCCGCCTCGGCGTCGACGGCCATGAACGCGCTGAGGTTGTCCCGGCCGTTCGGCGTGAACGTCGTCGTCAACGAGAACGCCTGCGACGCCTGGTCGGGCATCTTCATGCTCAGGTAGTACGGCGGCACCGCGTTGCCCGACTTGTTCGTCGGGTCGTCCGGCACCTGCCAGACCTCGCTGCCGCTGAGGAACGTCGTCGCGTCCTTCACGTGGTAGCGGGTGAGCAGCTCGCGCTGGACCTTGAACAGGTCCTGCGGGTAGCGAAGATGGGCCATCAGATCGCTCGAGATCTTGCTCTTGGGTTCCACCGTGTCCGGGAAGGCCTTCATCCAGGTCTTCAGGACCGGGTCCTGGGTGTCCCACTGGTAGAGCTTGACCTCACCGGTGTAGGCGTCGACGGTCGCCTTCACCGAGTTGCGGATGTAGTTGACCTGGTTCTGCTGCGCCACGACCGCCCGCTGGTTGTTGCTGGCGGTCAGCGAGTCGGCCGTCGTGTCACCGAGGGTCGTCCGCGAGGAGTACGGGTATCCGTTGGTCGTCGTGTACGCGTCGACGATCCACTGGATGCGGTGGTTGACCACCGCCGGGTAGGCGTCGCCGTCGATGGTCAGCCACGGGGCGACCGCTTCGACGCGCTCCTTGGGAGTGCGGTTGTACAGGATGCGCGAACCGTCGCCGATCGCACCGGAGTACAGGATCTGCGGCTCGCCGAACGCCACAGCGTACGCGGCCCGGTTGACCGGGTTGGAGAGGCTGACGCCGCTGTCGGCCTCGTAGCTGTAGGTCTTCTCACCACTGTCGTCGGAGTAGTCGATCTCCTTCTGGGGACCGCCGACGATGGAGTACATGGTGGTCTTCTCGCCGTAGTAGACCCGCTGCTCGTACGTCCCGAGGTCGCCCTTGGACGGCAGGTCGGACTCGGTGAACTCCGGGCGGCCCTGCGAGTCGGCGGTGGTGCCCTCGGCGGCGACCACGCCGTAGCCGTGGGTGTAGCGGAAGTGGTCGTTGATCCAGTTCCGCTTCGGAATGCCGTTGAGGTTGATCTCACGCAGACCGATGACCGTGTCCTGGTCCTTGCCGTCCTTGGCGTACCGGTCGACGTCCAGGTTGGTCGGGAACGCGTAGTAGTTCCTGATCTGCTGGAGCTGCTGGAACGTCGGCGAGACGATGTTGGGGTCCAGGATCCGGATGCTCGCCGCGGAGTCCACGTCGTCCCGCAGCTGGGTCTTGTCCTCGGTCTTGCTCGTGCCCGGGTACTCGGTGACCTTGGCGCCGTCGATGCCGTACGCCTCGCGCGTCGCCTTGAGGTTCTTCTCGACGTACGGCGCTTCCTTGGCCTGCTCGTTGGGCTGGACCTGGAACTTCTGGACGATCGCGGGGTACAGACCGCCGATGAGGATCGCCGAGAGCACCATCAGGCCGAAGCCGATGACGGGCAGCTGCCAGGTGCGCCGCCACAGGGTGGCGAAGAACAGCAACGCGCAGATGACGGCGATGCAGAACAGGATCGTCTTGGCCGGCAGATAGGCGTTGGCGTCGACGTACCGGAGGCCGGTCCAGTTGTCGGTCGCCTTGAAGTCACTGGACTTCACCGCGAGTCCGTACCGGTCGAGCCAGTACGCGACCGCCTTCAGGGCGACGAAGATGCCGAGGAGGACCGACAGGTGGCCGGTGGCCGCGGCCGTGGCACGCGCGCCCGGGCTGGTGATGCGCAGCCCGCCGTACAGGTAGTGGGTGAGCGCGGCGGCGATCACGGAGAGGATCGCGGCGGCGAAGCCGAAGCCGAGCAGGAACCGGTACCAGGGCAGGTCGAAGGCGTAGAAGGAGACGTCGAGCTTGAACTGCGGGTCCTTCTGGCCGAAGGACACGCCGTTGACCCACATCAGCCAGGTGCGCCACTGACTGGAGGCGGAGGCGCCCGCGATCAGACCGACTAGCGCGGTGATCGCGAACAGCAGCCACTTCTTGTACGGCGCGATGCCCATGCGGTAGCGGTCGAGGCTCTGCTGCTCCATCGACATCGCGCTCAGCGGCGGGCGCAGCCGGTGGGCCAGCCAGATGTTGAAGCCGACCGCGAGGGCCATCAGCAGACCGAAGACGAAGAACAGCCCGATCTTCGTCCACAGCGTCGTCGTGAAGACCGACGAGTAGTTCACCGACCGGTACCAGAGCCAGTCCGTCCAGAACCCCGCGAACATGGTGAAGGCCATGCCGAGGACGGCGAGGACGCCCAGTGTCATGAGCAGGGTCCGGACACGCCGGGACGGGCGGCCCACTCTGATCCGTGGCCCGGTCGGGCCTCCGCCGCGGTCCGGCATCTGGAAAGCCAAGGTTCGCACCCCGAAGTTCGCTGTTGATCCGTCAGGCCCGCGTCTTCGTGGACCCTCCGTGGCCCCCCGTGATCGTGGGCCCACACCTATGCAACTTACTCACCGTTTACTCGGTTCCCGATTCCGCCCAGGAACGAGGCAGGATTGTGACCATGTCCAACACTCCCATGGCGGCGAGCCCGCTGACCCGGGCCGTTCTCGAGATCGACGAGTACGCCTCCGGCCTCGGCTGGGACCAGCCCGCCCGCCTCTTCGCCCTCGTAGACACCGCACGGCTGCGGGACCAGGAACCCGACCTCGCCGCCCAGCTCGGCCTGGGGGACGAGCAGGAGTCCTCCGGCCTGACCCCGATCGAGCAGGACGAACTTCCAACGGGCAAGGCGCTCGACGAGTTCCTCGGCACGATCGCCTGGCCCGAGGCGGTGGCCGGCTGCGCGCTCACCGTCGAGCGCCTGATGCTGCCCCCGTCCGCCGAGGCCCAGGTGCCCCAGGGCCTGAGCGAGGCCAAGCTCGCGAAGTGGGTGGCGGACCATCCCGAGCGCCAGGAGGTCCGCATGACGGTCGCGGTCCTGCGCGACGGCGCCCGCGAGTCGGCCCTGCGCCTGCGCGAGAAGGACTCCCCGACGGAGGTCCTCACCGGCCCGGACCTGGTCCCGGGCCTGGCGGAGGCACTGGCGGCGACGTTCGAGGACTGAGGTCTTCCCGTACGGCAGTGGGGGCGCCCCTCGAGGTGAAGGGGCACCCCCACTGCCGTACTCAGGTGTCTGCCGCTCAGTCCGTGGTCGTGCACTTCGGGAGGTCGGCGGAGTCGCCGGAGCGGATGTCCTTCAGGGCGCCGAGGGCGTCGGAGATGGTGCCGACCTTGACGAGGGTGAGCCCCTCGGGGACGTCCCTGGCGGCGGTCGAGCAGTTGTCGGAAGGGGTGAGGAAGTACTCGGCGCCCTTGTCGCGGGCGGCGATGGTCTTCATCTCGATGCCGCCGATGGGCCCGACCTTGCCGTCGTCGTCGATGGTGCCGGTTCCGGCGACGAACTTGCCGCCGGTGAGGCTGCCCGGGGTGAGCTTGTCGTAGAGCCCGAGCGAGAACATGAGGCCCGCGCTGGGGCCACCGACATCGGCGAGCTTGATGTCGATGGAGAACGGGAAGGTGTGGTCGGTCCCGGCGGAGATCCCGACGATGGCGCGCTTCTCGCCGCTGTCGTCGGACTGGGCGGTCCTGATCGTGACCTTCTCGGTCTTCGTCGGCGTCCTGCGCTCCTTCTCGGCGGCTGCCTGCTCCTTGGCCGGCACGATCGTGAAGACGACATCTTGGCCGGGCTTGTGCTTGGTCACCAGCTCTGCGACGTCGCCGGGTTCCTTCACCGCCGTACCGTCGACGGCCTTGATCACATCACCGGCGTGCAGCTTGCCCTCCGCCGGTGTCCCCTTCACCACGGTCGAGACGATGACCCAGCTCTGCACCGGGATGTCCAGCTCCTTCAGGGCGGCGACCTTGGCGCTCTCCTGGGACTGGCTGAACTCCTCGGCGTTCTCCTGGGTGGACTGCTCCTCGGTCTTGCCGTCCGGGTAGAGGGTGTCGTGCGGCACGACCTTGTTGTCATGCGCGAGCCAGCCGTAGACGGCCTCGACGAGGTTCATCTTGTAGTCGGCGCTGGTGACCCGGACGGTGGTCATGTTGAGATGCCCGGTCGTCGGGTAGGTCTTGCGCCCGGAGATCTGCAGCACCGGCTCGCCGTCGTGCTCGCCGAGGGTGTTCACCGTCGGCCCCGGGGACATCTCCGAATACGGCACGGGGATGAAGACTCCCGCGCACAGGAGCGCGATCAGCATCAGGGTGGAGGCGAGCATCGTCGCGGTGCGGCGTGGCATGCCAAGACAGTACGTGACACTCCTGTCAGCGCCCCGTCAGGGCTATCTGACCGTGACCTGTCAGCGCTGCGCCACCTGCCCCGCGATCACGTCGCGCCACCCGTCCGGCATCACGTGCGGGAGGAGGGCCTCTCCATGGCCTCCCGGAAGCGGGCATAGCCGTCCAGCTCCGGGCCGTCGCCCCGAGCCTTCCGGGTCCGGTTGGCCCAACTGCCCCACAGACCGGCGCCGATCGCAGCCACAAGCGGAATCAGCAACCAGGCGAGCGCCGCCATGCCGTCCTCCCATCCCCAATGAGCGACCGCAAACTGACTGATCAGCAGATTAACCACTGGCACTGACAACGCTCACGCCAGGGGTGCGGTTACGCAACCGGAGTGGGGTGGAAAGGGTTCGGACGGCCCTGTTCGGCAGGCGGACGGGTTCGGGCGGGCCTGCTCAGCAGGGGGTGGGTTCCGGAGGCCGGTGCTCAGCAGGTCGGTGGATTCCCGAGGCCGGTGCTCAGCAGGTCAGTCGATTCCCGAGGCCGGTGCTCAGCAGGCGCCGACCCACTCCTCGGTGCCGTCCGAGAACTTCTGGTGCTTCCAGATGGGCACCTCGTGCTTGAGGTCGTCGATCAGCTTCCGGCAGGCCTCGAAGGCCTCGCCGCGATGGGGACACGAGACCGCGACGACCACGGCGAGATCCCCGACCTTCAGCTCTCCGACGCGATGGACGGCCGCAAGTGCCCGCACCGGATACTCCGCGACGACCTTCTCCGCGATGCGCCGCATCTCCGCCTCGGCGCTGGGATGGCACGAATAGCCGAGCTCGTCGACGTCGGCACCACCGTCGTGGTTCCGCACGGTCCCCACGAAGAGCGCGATACCGCCGGCGGCATCGTCCCCGACGGCCCGGAAGACCTCGTCCACGGAGAGCGGCGTCTCGCGGATGCCGATCAGCTTGATGGGGTCCTGCGCGGCCTGCTCACCGGGGTGGTCGTTCGTGGTAGCCATGCGCCCATCGTGCCTCACGCGCGGAACCAGGGGGAATAGCGCTATCGCCCGGCACGCGTGCGTGGCGCTTTGGAGCCTCCTACAGGGCCGACCCATCGGCTGGTGCAACTGCCCGCCTCCGCTGTCAGCCCGTCCGGCGCGAGAGAACGAGGCCGCAGCCGTCCCGAGCCCCCACCCACCCACAGTGCGCTTCGCCACACAACACCGGCAGTCACTTTCCAGCGCCGGTCGGCATCTACCAGCCCGTCCGCCGCTCGAGAACAAGACCGCAGCCGTCCCGAACCCCCACCCACCCACAGGGGCAGCCACCTCTCCGCGCCGGCCCACATCACTCAGCCCGTCCGGCGTTTGAGGACAAGGCCCCTTCAGGGCCGAAGCGGGGGTCTGGGGGCGGCAGCCCCCAGGAACGGGGTCGAAGGGGCAGAGCCCCTGGAGGGTGGGACGGGTAGGGGCGGCGGGGGCGAAAAACCCCACCGCCCGCCCGGGCACCCGGCACCCTCAGATCCGCCGCCGAGCCTTCCGAGCCCTCCGCACCACAGCAGCCGCGCCCAACAGCGCCACCGTGGCCCCCGCAGCACCCGCCGCAGTCGCGTCCTTCCGCCCCAGTCGGCGCCCCGCGACCGTATGCCTCCCGGAGACCTCCTCCAGCAGCTCCGCGAGCACTTCCTCGTTGGTCCACTGCGGCCGCCACCCCGCGTCATGGAGCCGGCTCCCGCTCACCACCCAGGGGTACATCGTGTACGCCAGATCCCCGGCCGGGGAGGGCGTCAACCCGATCCGGTGCAGCCGGGCCGCCGCGCCCAGCGCGACCGCCGACGGCAGCTCCATCCGCCGGATCCCGCTGAGCTCCTCGACCTCCTCCTGCTCCAGCCATCCGTCGCATCCGACGGCGAGCTCCCCGTCGACCTTCTCCAGGACGGCGTACTCCAGGGCGCTGCACAGATCCTCGACATGGCAGAACTGCCAGGCAGGTCGCGACCCGGCAACGACAAGCAGCCGTGGCGACTCGAAGTACCTGGTCAGCGCGGTGTCCGTGCCGCCCACCAGCACGGCAGGCCGAACAACGGTGACATTGAGTCCCGGGTGAGCCCGCGGCGCCCTGCGCGCGAGGCGCTCGATCTCCAGCAGGTCCCCGACGCCGGTGGCCTCCGCCGTCGCCCGCAGCTCCGCGTCCTCGGACAGCGGCAGCTCGTTGTCCGGCAGCGCCCCGTACACCATCGCGGAGGTGCAGAGCACGACCCGGTGGATCCCGGCCGCCGCCGCGGCCGTCAGCACGGTCTGCGTCCCCCGAACGTTGTACGCCGTCCGCGCGGCTGCATCCGTCTCCAGATCCAGATCGAGCGCCAGGTGCACGACCACGTCGGCGCCCCGCAGCTTGTCCGCGATGGCCGGATCCCGCACATCCAGGATGTGCCACTGCGCCGCCGCACACTCACCGCGCCGCTCGTCGATGGCGATGACCTGCTTGACCTCGTCGGACACGGCGAGCCGCTCGGTGAGCAGCGCGCCGACACCGGACGCGGCACCGGTCACCGCGACGACGGGCCCGCGGGCGGCGGGAGGGGTTGACCGGTTTCGCGCTGCGCGAACCTGCGGATCAGGGGAACTCACCGGGCGTCTCCAGCGGTTGTCTTCAGTACGAACGCGAGTGACGCGTCCGTACCAGGTGGCATCCATCCTGCCGCAGGCCAAGAGTCGGCGAAGCACCGAGGCCCGAACGGCTCGCGGTGTCTACGCTGGGTGGTGTTATCGGGCAGCCGCGCCGCCGGTGCCAGCCGGTGGCCTTACCAGCCGAGGAATCCCGTGAGTGACACCCCATTCGGATTCGGCCTTCCGCCGGAGGAGCCGGAAGACGGCGACGAGGGCAAGAAGAAGGACCAGCAGAGCGGCGGTGGTCAGGGACCGGCCAACCCGTTCGGGTTCGGCGGCCTGCCCGGAGCCGGGGGCTTCGGCGGCCCGGGCGGCCCTGGTGCCGACAATCCGTTCGCAGCGATGTTCGGTTCGCTGAACCCCACCGACCTGGGCGCCGCGTTCCAGCAGCTGGGGCAGATGCTCTCGTACGAGGGCGGCCCGGTGAACTGGGACATGGCCAAGCAGATCGCCCGCCAGACGGTCTCCCAGGGCACCTCCGACGGCACGAAGGACGCGAGCGTCGGCCCCGCCGAGCGCAGAGCGGTCGAGGAAGCCATCCGTCTGGCCGATCTGTGGCTGGACGACGCGACGTCCCTGCCGTCCGGCGCGGGCTCCGCCGTGGCGTGGAGCCGCGCGGAGTGGGTCGAGGCGACCCTGCCCGCGTGGCAGGAACTCGTCGACCCGGTCGCCGAGCGTGTCGGCACCGCGATGGGCGACGTCCTGCCGGAGGAGATGCAGGCCATGGCGGGCCCGCTGATCGGCATGATGCGTTCGATGGGCGGCGCCATGTTCGGCACGCAGATCGGGCAGGCCGTCGGCGTGCTCGCGGGCGAGGTCATCGGCTCGACCGACATCGGCCTGCCGCTCGGCCCGGCCGGCAAGGCGGCGCTGCTGCCGGTGAACGTCGAGGCGTTCGGCAAGGACCTGGGCGTGCCGAAGGACGAGGTGCGGCTCTATCTCGCCCTGCGCGAGGCCGCCCACCAGCGCCTCTTCGCGCACGTGCCGTGGCTGCGCTCGCACCTGTTCGGCGCGGTCGACGGCTACGCGCGCGGGATCAAGGTCGACACCGCCAAGCTGGAGGACGTGGTCGGCCAGTTCGACCCGCAGAACCCGGAGCAGCTGCAGGACGCCCTGCAGCAGGGCATGTTCCAGCCGGAGGACACGCCCGAGCAGAAGGCGGCCCTGGCTCGTCTGGAGACGGCTCTTGCGCTCGTCGAGGGCTGGGTGGACGCGGTGGTGCACGCGGCGGCGAAGCCCCGCCTGTCGTCCGCGGACGCGCTGCGCGAGACGCTGCGCCGCCGCCGCGCCTCGGGCGGCCCGGCGGAGCAGACGTTCGCGACGCTGATCGGCCTGGAACTGCGCCCGCGCCGCCTGCGCGACGCCTCCCGCCTGTGGGCCTCGCTCACCGACGCGCGTGGGGTCGACGGCCGTGACGCCCTGTGGCACCACCCGGACATGCTGCCGACGGCCACCGACCTCGACGACCCGGACGGCTTCGTGCACCGCGAGCAGATCGACTTCTCCGAGCTGGACAAGATGCTCGGCGAGGCGGCGAGCGGCTCCACGGAGAAGCCGAACCTCAAGAAGGACGAGGACGACAAGGGCGACGGCACCGAGTGAGCCTCTACGACGACGCGGTCCTCGTACTGAAGGGCTACGAGGACCAGGCAGATCTGCGCCAGACCTACCTCGAGCATCTGGAGACCCACCCGGACGGCATGTGGAAGGCCTGCGGGGACGGGCACATCACGGCGAGCGCCCTGGTGATCGACCCGGATCGCGGGCGGGTGCTGCTCACGCTCCACCGGAAGCTGCAGATGTGGCTGCAGATGGGCGGCCACTGCGAGCCGGAGGACACCTCCCTGGAGGCGGCGGCACTGCGCGAGGCCACCGAGGAGTCCGGTGTTGCGGGACTGACGCTGCTGCCGGGCGGCCCGGTGCGCCTCGACCGGCACCCGATCCCATCTCCGTGTCACTGGCACTACGACGTCCAGTACGCCGTGCTGGCCCCGCCGGACGCGGAGCACGCCATCAGCGACGAGTCCCTGGACGTGCGCTGGTTCGCCTACGACGAGGTGGCGGACGTAGCGGACGAGTCGGTCGTACGACTGCTGGAAGCCGCTCGCGCGAGGCTCGCCACCTGATCCGGGTGTCTGTGCTGAACCACGCGTAAGGGGCGACCGCACTGGCGGTCGCCCCTTACGTCGGTTTTCTGGACGGCTGAGCCGCGCCCCGTAAGGGACGCGGGGCTGTGTCGATGTGCGGCTCCGCCGCGTGGGCGCGACCAGCCACACACGTCCCGCAGCGACGAGACGGCCCGCAGCCCCCGACGTTCCTCGGCCAGACCAGCGGAGCGATCAGCTCCAGACGTTGCCCTGGTTCTGCCCCCGGGCCCCCTGCTGCCCCATGCCGTACTGCGCGGCGAGGCCCGAGCCGATCTGGGCGTTCTGGGGCGGCAGCATCTCGCTGGGCTGGACGAGCGCGAAGCCGCTGCCCATGAAGCTGAGCTCCCAGCCCTCACCGGTGTTGCCGCGACGCCGCCACACCCCGGAGGAGTGCGTCTGGGCCTGCATCTGAACGCGCAGGGCGGTCGACCAGGCGACGATCGCGTCGGCGTCGCAGTTGACGTACTTGTCGGGCGTCACCTGCATCATCAGCGGCATGCCCGAGGTCATGAGGGCGACCTTGCCGCGGCCGGTGATGTTGAGCTGGTACTTCCCGGAGCCGGAGATGCCGTAGAGGCTGTCCACGGCGATGACCTCGTGGTGCAGCGAGGAGTCCATGGCCAGCACGTAGCTGCTGTCGACGGTCAGCCCGTCCTGGTCCACGTCCACCACGTGGACGTGCTGCTTGAGGTTGGCGAGGTAGACCGTGCCCTGCCCGTGGCAGCGCATGAGGTCGAGGCCCTCGCCGGTGTGCGCACGCGCGCGTCCCTGCTGGTTGCTCTGGTACTCGGCGTCGAACTCGACCAGACCCTGGTAGGCGACCATGGTCCCCTTGCGGGCGAGGATGTCGTCGTGACCCTCCAGGACGACGCGGAGCATCTGCTTGTTCTGCAGGCTCCAGCGCTCCTGGCTCTGCTGGTCGTTGTAGGCGAAAAGCGGGCTCTGCATGGCTTTCTGGCTCCCCCTCAGCCCCGGATCCGGAGGCGGTCGGTGCTGTCCTCGCTGGGCTGGACGACGACGATGCCCTGGCCGGAGAAGGCCATCTGGTAGGCCTCACCGCTGCCCCGGCCGATGAGCGACTGCGCCTTGAAGCTGCGCTTGCCCTTCACCTTGAGGTTCGGGGACCAGGCGACGAGCGCGTCCGGGTCGACGTAGGTCTCGTCCTCGCCGCCGCCGCAGTCGACGACGATCGGCTTGCCCCGGGAGGTGAGCGCGACCCAGCCCTGCCCGGAGATCTTGGTGTTCCACAGGCCCTGTCCGGCGAACTTCGCCAGGCCCTTCACCCGCTCGACACCCCACGTGAGGTGGGCGTCGAAGGCGAGCAGGTTGGTGGCGTTGACGGAAATGCCGTCGCCGTTGAGGTTGATGACGACGACGTTGGCGCCGTAGTCGGCGAGGTAGAGCAGGCCATCGCCGGAGCACTTCATCAGGGGCGCGCCCTCGCCGGTCATCCAGTCCTTGGCGATCTGGCGCACGGCGGGCGGGTTGGGCTCGTACTGGACGAAGCCTTCGTAGGCGACCATCGACCCCACGCGCGCGAAGAGGTCGTTCCCGGTCTGCATGGCGACCTTCACCATGTGGTTGCCGTGGTTCTCCATGCGGGCGGCGACGGGTGCGGGGGCGTAGCCCGCGAGCGGCTGGTTCATGACGGGCTCTCCCTCAGATCTCGTACGGCTGGACGACGATGAAGTTGCCTGGCGCGCCCCGGAACTGGAGGTTGACGCTCTCCCCGGTGGCGCCGGGGTAGGCGTTGCGGCGCATCCGCACCTGGCTGGAGACGACCACCTGGGCGGCGGACGACCAGGCGACCACGGCGTTGGCGTCGGCGAACGTCGTGGGCGTGACCGGCAGCACCACGGGCGTGCCGTGCGTCTTGACGACGAGGGTGCCGGTGCCGGTGAACTGCATCGTGAACAGCGCGCCGCCGGGGATGCCGTGGCCCTCGATGCGGCGGATCTCGTACTGGAGGCTCTCGTCGAAGGCGAGGACGTTCTCGGCAGAGACGCAGACGCCGTCGCCCTGGAGCTCGATGGGGTGCAGCATGGTGGAGTTCTCGGCGAGGAACACCTGTCCCTGGCCGGTGCAGCGCATCAGCTGCATCTCCTGGCCGGTCGCGTTGCCGGCGATCCGGCCGGCGAAGCCGGCGCCCTTGTAGCTGAAGTCGACCTTGCCCTGGTAGAGCACCATGCTGCCCTGCCGGGCCAGCACGGGCTGGCCGCCGATGCCGAGGTCGACGCGGATCAGCTTCTTGTTCTGCTGCGTCCAGCGCTGCCCCGTGGGCGTCTCCTTGAACTGCTGGAGCGCCCCGGCGACACCGGGACCCTGAGGCGCGCCCTGGGGTGCGCCCTGAGGGGCTCCGTAAGGGGCCTGCTGGCCCGGGGCCTGGCCGTACGGGGGCTGCTGGCCGTAGCCCGGCGGTGGGGTCGGCTGCCCGTAACCGGGCGGCGGGGCCGGGGCCTGCGGGGCCTGAGGCTGGGCGTAACCGGGGGGCGGCGGGGCGCTCGGAGCGGGAGCCTGGCCGTACGGCACCTGCTGACCGGGCTGGCCGTACGGCTGCTGCTGACCCGGCTGGCCGTAGGGCGCGGGCGCCGGGGCCGGGGGCGGCGGGGTGCCGCCGGGCGGCGTCATGGGCGCGACGATGGTGGGCTGGGCATGAACCGACGGCGCGGGCGCCGGCGCCGGAGGCGGCGGGGTGGAGCCCGGCGGGGGCGCGAAGCCCTGGGCCGCGGGCTGCGGGGCCGGGGCGGGCGCCGGTGCAGGTGCGGGCGCTGGAGTCGGTGCCGGGGCGGCCGGGGCGCCGAACGTGGGCGGCGCGGCGGCCTGCGCGGGCGGGGCGAAGCTGGGAGCGGCGCCGGTCTGCGGCTGCTGCGGGGCGGCGGGCGCCTCCTCCTCGGCGACCTCGCCGCCGAAGTTCTTCAGCAGCGCCTCGAGGCCGCCGTCGAAGCCCTGTCCGACCGCGGCGAACCGCCAGACGTCCTTCAGGTAGAAGTCGCCCAGCATCACGGCGCGTTCGGTGGAGAACTCCGAGCCGTTGAAGGCGTACCGGGCCACCTCCTCGCCGCCGGCGACGATACGGACGTACCCGGGGTTGATCTGCGACATCTGTCCGGCGCCGTCGATCGTCGCCGTGAAGGACAGCTTCTGGATCTGCGGGGGGATCTTGTCGAGCGTGACCCGGAAGGACTCCGTGTCACCGGCCTGGGCGCCGAGGAGCTGGATGGCCTCCTCGGGGGTCTTCGGCTGGTTGAAGAAGACGAAGTAGCGGTCGTCCGAGAGCCGTTCGTCGGCGTCGAGACCGAAGCAGCTGATGTCGAAGCTCAGCCCTGGGGCGGAGATCTGTACCCCTACGTACAGATCCGTGCCCGCGGTGAGGTCACTGATCCTGGCCTTGTGGCCGCGTTGGAATTCCCTGGCCATGCGTAACGACCGTCCCCCATCCCGAATGTGAGTGCGTCGCGCCAGGCTAACGGCAAACTCGGACATCGGACGAAGCCGGTACAGACCCGGTACACAACGCTTGCCCGGCCGGACCGGAAGCACCGCCTCCGGGAAGCCCCGAGGGGCCCTTCAGTGTGCGGTCACTCGCCGCGCGCGCCGGGCACATGGGGCAGTCGCTCGGCGGCGACGACTCCTTCGAGATACCCCTTGGCCCGCTCGGTGCGGGGATAGGCCTCCAGCAGCCGCCAGAAGCGGGGCCCGTGACCGGGCACCAGAAGATGCGCGAGTTCATGGAGCAGGACGTAGTCGATGACGTACTCGGGCATGCCCTGCAGACGGTGCGAAAGACGGATGCTGCCCTCGGCCGGAGTGCACGAGCCCCAGCGTGTGTTCTGATTGGTGACCCAGCGGACCGAGCTGGGCCGGGCGCGGCCGTCGAAGTACTGGGCCGACAACTGCTCGGCGCGCTCGGCCAGTTCGGCGTCGCCGAGGACCTGCTTGCTCTCCTGGGCGGCCAGCTTGTCGAGCATGACGTTCACCCAGCGCTGCTCCTCGGCCTCGGACATCCGGGCAGGGATGAGCACGACGGTGCGATCGCCCTCGCGGTACGCCGAGACCGTCCGGCGGCGCCGGGCGCTCCTGCGGACCTCGATCGCGCTCGCCCCCGGGCCGCTCGTCGGCGGGCTCGTCGTACTGCGCTGTGGCGTTCCGGCGCGGTGCAGTGGGTCGGCGGACACGCCCCGACGTTACCCGTTGCACATGGGGGAAGTCCCGACTCCGGGACGGTTCGATCCCGATCCCCCACCATGCGTTTGATTTGTACGACGAATATCCACCGCCTGTGGACAACTTTCGACGCCGGGCGCCGCGGCGGGGCATGCTGGCAGTCACCGGCGGAGCTGCGACCGAGCTCCATCGGTGCACGGGGACGTTCCACGACGGCTACGGGGGCCAGTTCATGCACGCGACGGTTTCGACAATGACGGCAGTTTCCGCAGACTCGGCGCATTCGTCACATTCAGCAGATTCATCGCATACGCCGGTTCCAGCGGCTCCACTCGTCAAGCCCGCCCTCAGGCGCGGGTGGCGCGACCTCAACACCGTGCAGTTCGGGATGACTCCGGCGCACGCGATGACGCTGGGGCCGATGGACACGGCGACGGGCAGTTTCCTCGACCTGCTCAACGGCACCCGCGGTCCGGAGCTGCTGCGCGAGGAGGGCCGCCGCATGGATCTGCCGGACGGTCATGTCGACGAGCTGCTGCGGCGGCTGGCACGGGCCGGACTGCTCGACGACGCGAAGGGAGGGGGCCCGGCCGCCGACGCCCTGCGCGGCAAGAAGGAGGTCCTGGACAGGCTGCGCCCCGATCTGGCCTACCTGTCCCTGACCACGTCCGAGCCGGGCGGGGCGATCGGTCGCCTGGCCGCCCGCCGCTCGCTGCGCGTGCAGGTGAGGGGCGCCGGCCGGGTGGGTGCGGTGCTGGCCTCGCTGCTGGCGGGCGCGGGCGTCGGCGAGGTCGACGTACGGGACGTCGGCCGTGTCGAGCCCTGGGACGTGGCGCCGGGCGGGCTGCCCGCCGAGTCGGTCGGCGACCGCAGGGACGAGGCCGCGCGACGGGCCGCACGCCGCTCGGCGCCGGACCGTCCACCGCGCCGCGGCCCTCGGTCGTCGCTCGGCGAGGACAGCGCCGGCCATTCCCTGGTGATCATCGCCCCGCGGGACGACGTCGCCGTGCACGCGCCCTCCCCGTCCGCAGCCGAACCCCTCATCACGTCCGGTACGCCCCATCTGTACGCCGGTGTCGTGGAGGGCACCGGCGTCGTCGGCCCTCTCGTCCTTCCCGGCGAGACCGGCTGCGCCGGCTGTCTCAACGAGGGGCGGACCGACCGGGACCCGGCCTGGCCCCGCCTGATCGCGCAGTGGCGCTCGGGCTCGGGAAGGACGCGACAGGTACCGCCCTGCGATCTCGCGCTGGCCACCATGGTCGCCGGGCTGGCGGCCGCCCACGCCCTCACCTTCCTGGACGGCCACGTTCCGTCGAGCGCGGGTGCACGCTGGGAGGTGTCGCTGCCCGGTCTGAGCTGGCACGCCCGGCCGGTCTGGGCGCACCCGGCATGTCCGTGCGGCGCCGCGGAGAAAGGTGAGGGAGAACACCCCTCCGAGGACGAGGAGTCGCACGCGACAATGGAGGAGCATCGGCCGTCGAAGGAGTCGAGCCGTAAGGCGGACGCGGAGCGGCCGGCTGGGACCTGGAGGGCGCATGTCTGATCTTCCCCGCAAGGCGGTCACGCGAACCGCCAAGCTCGCCGCGCTCCCGCTCGGCTTCGCCGGGCGGGCGACCTGGGGGCTGGGCAAGCGGATCGTCGGCGAGTCGGCGGAGATCGTCGGCCGTGAGCTGCAGCAGCGCACCGCCGAGCAGATGTTCAAGGTGCTCGGCGAGCTCAAGGGCGGTGCGATGAAGTTCGGCCAGGCCCTGTCCGTGTTCGAGTCGGCCCTGCCCGAGGAGATCGCCGGCCCCTACCGCGCGGCGCTGACGAAGCTGCAGGAGGCCGCGCCGCCGATGCCGACGCGCACCGTGCACAAGGTGCTGGGTGAGCGGCTCGGCGAGGACTGGCACGAGCTGTTCCTGGAGTTCGAGGACAAGCCCGCCGCGGCGGCCTCGATCGGCCAGGTGCACCGGGGGGTGTGGCACGACGGCCGCGAGGTGGCGGTCAAGGTGCAGTACCCGGGAGCCGGCGAGGCCCTGCTGTCCGACCTGAACCAACTGAGCCGTTTCGCCCGGCTGTTGGGTCCGCTGATTCCCGGCATGGACATCAAGCCGCTGATCGCGGAGCTCAAGGACCGGGTCTCCGAGGAACTGGACTACGGCCTGGAGGCACAGGCCCAGCAGGTGCACGCGGAGGAGTTCGCCGACGACCCGGACGTCGTCGTACCGGCGGTGGTCCATCACTGTGATCAGGTCCTGATCACGGAGTGGATGGACGGCGTGCCGCTCTCGGAGGTGATCTCGGACGGCACCCAGGAGCAGCGTGATCGCGCCGGCCAGCTCCTCGCCCGCTTCCTCTTCTCAGGTCCGGCCCGTACCGGCCTGCTGCACGCCGACCCGCACCCCGGCAACTTCCGCCTCCTGCCGGGCGGCCCGGAGGGCGAGGACGACTGGCGGCTCGGGGTCCTGGACTTCGGCACGGTCGACCGCCTCCCCGGCGGGCTGCCGACGCCCATCGGCGACTCCCTGCGCCTGACCCTGGACGGCGAGGCGGAGACCGTCTACGAGCTCCTCTGCGCCGAGGGTTTCGTCAAGGAATCAATAGACCTGGATCCCGACGCCGTCCTCGACTACCTTCTGCCGATCATCGAACCGGCCCAGGTCGAGGAGTTCACCTTCACCCGCGGCTGGATGCGCAGCCAGGCCGCCCGCGTGGCCGACCCCCGCTCCCCCGCCTACCAGCTGGGCAAGCAGCTCAACCTGCCCCCGGCGTACCTCCTGATCCACCGCGTGACATTGAGCACTATCGGCGTGCTGTGCCAGCTGGGCGCCACGGTGCGGTTGCGCGAGGAACTGGAGGAGTGGCTGCCGGGGTTCGCCCCGGAGGAGGAGACCGACGACGACGAGTCGGCGGCGGAGGCGTGAGCAGGGCTACCACCAGGCCGAGTCCAGACGCCCCTCGATCGCTCTGAGGTTTTCCCGGGAACAGGCGTCGCAGAAGTAGTGGCGGACGCCGTTCTCCACGGAGCAGGTCCAGGTGGGCTGCGGTGCCTGCGCCCGGGTGCCGCAGCGGGCGCACACGAGGGGCCGCGGCTCCTTGGCGGAGCCGCCGTTGTCGCTGTCTCCGGGAAGACTCGTCACTCGGCGACGATATCTCCGCCACTGAGCGATGGCCGGGCACAACGCACCGCGGGGGCCGGTCCGTTCCCACGGACCGGCCCCCGCGGGGAGCCATCGCCTCCCCGGGCGGGGAGGCCACCGTCTGGCGGTGTGGTCGGTTACTGCATGACCGCCCTGGCGAGCGCACGGCGGGCGCGCATCGAGGCGCGCTCGGCCCGGCGCTGCATGCGGCGAGCGGTCGCCAGCTGCACGGCCCGGCGTTCCCGCTCGGCCTCATGCTGTCGCTCGTGCATATGCGCACGTGCCAGGGCTTCTTGGATGAGTTGCATCTCTCGGTTCCTGTTCTGACGCGAGTCGTTCGCGCCACTCGTGGTGAAGTCTTCAGGCGCGGAGCCTGTGAGTTCGTGGGTGGACGGCTTCATCGGGGCCTGCTTCTGGGGGTCGTGCGTGAGGGGACGGTCGATCGTTCCTGTGATGTTCATGCCGTGACCGGGTTCTTGCGCGGGCGGCCACGCGGCCGCTTCCGGGCGACGACGACACCCTGGACGAACAGCTCGCCACCCCAGACGCCCCAGGGCTCACGCCGCTCCTTGGCGCCGGCGAGGCAGGCCTCGATCAGCGGGCAGGTGCGGCAGAGGGACTTGGCGTACTCGACGTCCGCCGGCGACTCGGCGAAGAAGACCTCCGGGTCGTAGGAACGGCAGGGGACTGGTACGCCGAGGTTCTCGATGGCGTCGTCGAGCGCGGTGAGCGCAGTGAGCGGGGTCAAGGTGGAGTCCTCCGTGGGGCCGGGCTTGGGGATCGCGTCTGAAGGCGGTACGGACGGGGCGTGCGCTTCGAGTTGCACGGTTCGTCTTCCTCGTCTGTTCGTTCCGGTCCTGTGGGACCGGGTGGCGGCTGGTACCGGGTTCTTTTCTTGTCCCGGGGCCCCTTCGGCTCCGTCATCCCCGTTGGGGGACAAACAGAAGGGCCGCGGATCCCGGATGGGGTTCCGCGGCCCTGAAGGCGCCGGCCTGATCGGCGATCAGGCTGGATCACTCCAGGGTTCTGGCCCACGGAAGGCCCACATCAGGTGGTGCTGCGTCGTCTGCTTCCGGAATCCGGCACCGGTCGCCGTAAAGGCATAGGCCTGCGCCTGTGCCGCTACTGCCGCTTCCAGTGCCTTGGTCGGTCGCTCATTGCGCTCACGGACGGGAAGGCCCGCGGGAGCAACGGAGGACGCCGGACGCGCGGCACGAATGCCGGACAGACCGGTGCCCTGGTTCGAGGCGCCGAGCATGCACAGGGAGGCGACGACCGAGCGATCGGTCATTTTCACGGTGCTGATGGAGCTGGTGTTGATGCTGATCACTGGACTCGCCTCCTCTCGGCGTCTCGGGGGACTGGGGTGAGCCAGTCCGACGGGTATGCAAGTAGAACACGGAATTGGGGCCTCCGAGAAGGCCTCCGTTCCCGTGGCTAAGAACCTATGGGGATTGCTGGGGCATGCGCAAACTATTTTTTCGACGAGTTCGTGTCATTCCCCGTCTGCACCGTCCCCAACCTCCTGGCCTGCGCAGATGGCCAGGACATCGGCTCCGTAGCGCTCGAGCTTGCGCTTGAGGACACCCGGGATGCGGGACAGCTCGACCGGATTGCTCGGCTCCGTTTCGGCGATGGCCATCAGGGTCCTGTCCGTGAAGATGCAGAAGTCCGGCTGCCCGCTGAGCCGCGCCTGGACCGCACGCCACTCGCGGAGACGTTCGTAGAGGCCCTCGTCCATCTCGGAGGGGCAGTCCTCGCAGCGCATCAGCTTCATCTCACCGGCGTCGGTGAGGGTGCGCCCGCAGACGCGGCAGCGGGCCGGGGTGCGCTGGGTCCTTCTCGGGGCGGCATCCGGTCTGCTCGTGAAGCCGCGCTCGACGCCTCCCGATCCGCCGGCGGCGGTGCGCCCGGCGGTGGTGGTCGAGCCGGGGCGCAGGCCGTCGAGGAAGCGGCTCGGGCGGCGGTTGGGACGGCCGCCGGGCGCGCGGGTGAGCGCCCAGGAGACATGGAGGTGCTGCCGGGCCCGGGTGACGCCTACGTAAAGGAGGCGCCGTTCCTCCTCGATCTGCTCGTCGGTCTTTGCGTAGGTGATCGGCATCATGCCCTCGGCGACACCGACCAGGAACACGACGTCCCACTCCAGGCCCTTGGCCGAGTGCAGGGAGGCGAGGGTGACGCCCTGCACGGTCGGGGCGTGCTGGGCGTTCGCCCGCTCGTCGAGTTCGGCGACGAGGTCGGCGAGCGTGGCACCGGGTTTGGCGGCGGCGAAGTCCTGGGCGAGGTTCACCAGGGCGGCCAGCGACTCCCAGCGCTCTCTGACGGCGCCGGACCCGGCCGGGGGCTCGGTCGTCCAGCCCTCTCCCGACAGCACGGCACGCACCTGCGAGGGCAGGTCGACGGCGTCGTCGAGGAGCGAGTCGTTGCCACCGAAGCGGGCCGCGCCACGCAGGGCGATGCCCGCCTTGCGCACCTCGGGACGGTCGAAGAACCGCTCGGCGCCCCGCAGCTGATAGGGGACGCCCGCGTCGGCGAGCGCCTGCTCGTAGGTCTCGGACTGGGAGTTCGTACGGAACAGGATGGCGATCTCGCTCGCCGGGACGCCCTCCTGCATGAGGTCCCGGATGCGGCGGGCGGCGCCCTCGGCCTCGGCGGGCTCGTCCGTGTACTCGGTGTAGACGGGCTCGGGGCCGGGGTCGCGCTGGGAGACCAGTTCCAGGCGGTGGTCGGCGGCGCGGCCCCGGGCCTGGGCGAGCAGCCCGTTGGCGAGGTGGACGACCTGGGGGGTGGAGCGGTAGTCGCGGACCAGCTTGACGACGGTGGCACCGGGGTGGCGGGTGCGGAAGTCGAGCAGATGGTCGGGAGTTGCTCCTGTGAACGAATAGATCGTTTGGCTGGCGTCGCCGACCACGCACAGGTTGTCGCGGTCGCCGAGCCACAGTTCCAGCAGGCGCTGCTGGAGCGGGCTGACGTCCTGGTACTCGTCGACGACGAAGTGCTGGTACTGGGAGCGGACCTGGTCGGCGATGTCGTGGCGGTCCTGGAGGATCGCGACGGTGAGCAGCAGGACGTCCTCGAAGTCGATGACGGAGCGGTCCCGCTTGAGTTCCTCGTAGACGTTGTAGATCTGGGCGATCTCGGCCGGGTCGCGAGGGGCTTCGCGGCCCGCCTTGACGGCGGCGAGGGCGTAGTCGGTGGGGACGGTCTGGGTGACCTTGGACCACTCGATCTCGGCGGTGACGTCCCGCAGCTCGTTCCGGTCGAGGCGGATGCGGCAGGCGGCGGCCGCGTCGGCGACGAGCTGGATCTTGCGGTCGACGAGCCGGGGCATGGAGCCGCCGATCGCTTTCGGCCAGAAGTACTGGAGCTGGCGCAGGGCGGCCGAGTGGAACGTACGGGCCTGGACTCCCGCCGCGCCCAGCTGGCGCAGCCGACCGCGCATCTCTCCGGCGGCCCGGTTGGTGAAGGTGACGGCGAGCACGCTGGAGGGCTGGAGGATCCCGGCACGCACCCCGTACGCGATCCGGTGCGTGATGGCCCGGGTCTTGCCCGTGCCGGCGCCCGCGAGCACGCACACCGGTCCGTGCAGGGCGGTGGCGACCTCGCGCTGCTCGGGGTCGAGCCCTTCGAGCACCGCGTCGGCAGAGTCCGGTGCCTGCGGGAAGAGGGTGGAGTGCGTTGCTGCTGTCACACGGCCATGCTGCCAGGTCGCCGGAGACGGCTGTGCCGGTTGTCCACAGGCAGGCACCGATAGTCGTACTAATGCGGCAGGCGTCACGTCGCCGGGCATACCCCGGGTGGGAATGGCGCCCCGCTCGCGTACGTTCCCTCTCTGGACGATCTGTTCCCGGAGTCACCTAAGGAGCGCGCGAGACATGCAGGGCACTGTGACGATGTACAGCACGACGTGGTGCGGTTACTGCCAGCGGCTGAAGAAGCAGCTGGACCGCGAGGGCATCGCGTACACCGAGATCAACATCGAGCAGGACCCCGAGTCCGCGGCGTTCGTCGAGAAGGCGAATGGCGGAAATCAGACGGTCCCGACCGTGCTCTTCGCGGACGGTTCGACCATGACGAACCCGTCGCTGGCTCAGGTGAAGCAGAAGATCGGCGTGTGATCGACGCACGCGGAGAGGGTGGCCGTCCCGATCAGGGGCGGCCACCCTTTTGTTTGGTGCTCAGACGCTGCGCGTAGGCAGCGGCTTGCCGTACCAGAGCTCGATCAGGCGGGCTGCGATCGAGATGCCGTACGGCGGCATGACCTCACCGGAGTCGAAGGCGGCGCACAGTTCCTCGCGGGAGAACCAGCGGGCCTCGTGGATCTCGTCGCCGTCGACGTCGACCTCGGTGGAGGTGGCACGGGCCATGAAGCCCAGCATGAGGCTGGACGGGAAGGGCCAGGGCTGGCTGGCGACGTACTCGACGTTGCCGACGGTGACACCGGCCTCCTCGAAGACCTCGCGGCGTACCGCCTGCTCGATGGACTCGCCGGGCTCGACGAAGCCCGCGAGCGTCGAGAAGCGGCCCTCGGGCCAGTGGACCTGGCGGCCGAGCAGGATGCGGTCGTCCTCGTCGGTGACGGCCATGATCACGGCAGGGTCGGTGCGCGGGTAGTGCTCGGCGCCGCAGGCGGGGCAGCGGCGGATGTGGCCGGCCGCGGCGATCACGGTGCGCTCGCCGCAGCGGGAGCAGAAGCGGTGGGTGCGCTGCCAGTTCTCCAGGCCGACGGCGTGCACCATCAGGCCCGCGTCACGCGGCGACAGCAGCAGGCCCGCCTCGCGCAGGCCCGCCGGGCGCGCGGACTGGTCGATACGGCCGGGCAGGGCGTCCTTCTGGAGGGCGAAGTAGCTGACGCCGTCCTCGTCGATGCCGAGGAAGTAGCGGTGCGCCTCGGTGAGGGGGGCCTCGAACGAGGGGGTCATGACGAGTTCGGTGCGGCCGTCCGCCGTCTCGTCGATGAGGACCTGACCGCCGGAGACCACGAAGCAGCGGGTCGTGGGGTGGCTCCACGCCGCCGCGAGCCAGGCCTCGTCGAGCCGGTGGTGGGCGGCGCGGTCGATGCCGCTCGGGGCGGTGAGCGAGATGGGGCGGTCGGCGGTGTGGTCGGTCCAGGTGGTCACGGGTGCTTCCAACTCCCCCAGTGGAACGGTGTGCTTCGGCGGGCGGATCGGCGGGACGTGGGACGGGAGGCGACCGGGGGCGGCAGGGCTCGGCGGTGCGGGGCGGCCTTTTCAGTGTGCCCCGCGCGCGACGCCGCCATGGACGGCCCCGGTGGCTCAGGGCGCATGGCGCCAGTTCGCGGCGAGGTCGCCCCACAGGTATGCGGTGGTTTCGACGCCTTTGAGGAGCAGGTCCAGCTCGACCTTCTCGTTCGGGGCGTGCCAGCCGTCGGAGGGGACGGAGATGCCCAGGAAGAGCACGGGCGCGCCGAGGACGTCCTGGAGGTCGGCGGCGGGGCCCGAGCCGCCTTCACGTGTGAAGCGGACGGGCTTGTCGAAGGCACGGCCCATGGCGCGTACGACAGACTGCAAGGCCGGGTGGTCCAGCGGCGTCAGGCACGGGCGCGTGCCCGCCGAGAACGTGATCTCCCAGCGGATACCGGCGGGAATCTGCTCGCCGGCCCAGGCGCGGACCACCTTCTCGATGTGGTCGAGGTCCTGTCCCGCGACCAGCCGGAAGGAGAGCTTCACCATGGCCGAGTACGGGATGATCGTCTTGCTGCCGGGGCCCTGGTAGCCGCCGCCGATGCCGTTGACCTCGGCAGTCGGGCGGGCCCAGATGCGCTCCAGGGTGGTGTGCCCGGCCTCGCCGTGGGTGGCGTACGACTTGGCGGTGCGCAGCCACTGCTGCTCGTCGAAGGGCAGCTCGGCGAAGAGCTCGCGCTCGCGGTCGGTCAGTTCGACGATGCCGTCGTAGAAGCCGGGGATCGCCACGCGCGCGTGCTTGTCGTGCAGGGCGGCGACGAGGCGGGCGGCAGTGGCCGCCGGATTGGGGACGGCCCCACCGAAGGAGCCGGAGTGGATGTCCTGGTCGGGGCCGTACAGCCGGATCTCGCACTCGGCGAGACCGCGCATGCCGGTGCACACGGTGGGGGTGTCCTCGGACCACATGCCGGTGTCGGACACGATCACGGCGTCTGCCGCGAGCCGCTCGGCCTGCTCCTCGACGAGCGCGCGGAAGTGCGGGGAGCCGGACTCCTCCTCGCCCTCGATCAGCAGCTTCAGGTTGACGGCCGGGGCGACGCGGCCAGTGGTGGCGAGGTGGGCGCGGACGCCGAGTGTGTGGAAGAACACCTGCCCCTTGTCGTCGGCCGCCCCGCGCGCGTAGAGGCGCCCTTCGCGGACGGCGGGCTCGAAGGGCTCGCTGTCCCAGCCGTCCTCGCGGGCGGCCGGCTGCACGTCGTGATGGCCGTAGACCAGGACGGTGGGCGCCTCGGGGTCCTCCGAGGGCCACTCGGCGAAGACGGCGGGCGCACCCGGGGTCAGCCAGACCTCGGCGCTCGGGAAGCCGGTCTCCTTGAGCTTGGCGGCGAGCCAGTCGGCGCTGCGGCGTACGTCGGGCGCGTGGTCGGGCTGGGCCGACACGGACGGGATGCGCAGCCACTCGGCGAGGTCGTCGAGGAAGGCGGCACGGTGCTGCTCGATGTACGTGCGGACGGCGCTGACGTCACTGTCAACGGGATGGCTCATGGTCACGAGCCTATCGGCCCGCACCGACATCCTCGGTGGGCGGTTCCTCACAGTCCGCCTCCGCGACCGGCTCCCCGGTCAGCAGCCGCTCCAGTGCGGCCCGGTCCGGCAGGCCGTCCGGGCGAACGACCTCACCACTTCGGACGTAGAGGAACGCGGCGTCGACCGACTCCAGGGGGACGCCCTGCTGCTCGGCCCAGGCGAGCCGGTACAGGGCCAGCTGGAGCGGGTCGGCGGTGCGGGTGCGGTTTGTCTTCCAGTCGACGATCTCGTACGTCGCCCCCTCGCCTTCGCCGTCCTTGTAGACGGCGTCGATACGCCCCCGTACGACGCGGCCGGCGATCGTGAGCTGGAAGGGGGCCTCGACGCGGTACGGCGTGCGGTGCGCGTACTCGGTGCGCTCGAAGGCGTCCTTGAGGGCTTCCAGGTCGCGCTCGTCGGCGATCTCGGCCTCGCTGCCGGGCAGCTCCTCGGGCTCCAGCATGGGCAGCGTCAGCTCTTCGAAGCGGGCCTCGACCCATGCGTGGAACCGGGTGCCCCGACGTGCGGCGGGTTGCGGCGGGCGCGGCATGGGGCGCGCGAGCTCCTGCGCGAACCCGTCCGGGTCGGCGGCCAGCCGCAGCAGCTGGGACGCGGTCAGCGAGGCGGGCAAGGGTACGTCCGTGACGCCGGCGCGGGAGCGCAGGAGCTCCCCGGTGAGTGCGTCGAGGTCGCGGTCCCAGGAGGCGATGGTGCGGGCCTCTTCGGGGGTGACGCGGGCCTCCGCGGAGGTGAGGTGTTCCGGTTCCGTCGGGTGGGGGCGTGCGCTCGGCGGCTGGGCAGGGGATTCCGGGGACGTCGCCTGATGCGGGACCGTTGCCCGGTGCGGGACCGAGGGACGGTCCGTGGTCCAGGAGTCCCAATCGGCCGGGTCCTCTCCGGGGACCGGGTCCTCTCCGGAGACCGGGTCCTCTCCGGAGAAGGGGGCCTCTTCGGAGAAGGGGGCCTCCTCCCCGTATTCGTCGTAGAGCGCTTCGTCGTCGTCCGGTGGCGGAGGCCAGTCCGGGTCGTCGTAGGTGTCCGGATCGTGTGCCGCGGCCGGGTGGGCGTCGTCGTGGGAGGTGAGGCTCTCCAGGTGGGCCAGGACGGTCTCGGCGGCCGCGCGGCGCCGGGCCAGGGCAGCCTCGTCCAGGGGCAGGGGCCACACCTGGTCGGCGTTCGCCCGGTGCAGGGCCGGGTTCTCCTCGTCCTCGGCGGGTTCGTCGGCCCAGGCCTCGATCTCGCCGTGTCCGGCCGCGCAGTGGTCGTACAGGGCCAGCAGGAAGTCGGAGGGGCCACGGGGCTTCTTCTGGCTGGGGCCCCACCAGTGGCCGGAGCCGAGGAGCAGGGAGCGGGGGCGCGTGAAGGTGACGTAGCCGAGGCGGAGCTCCTCGGTGTGCTGGTGGTCCTTCATGGCCTCCTGGAAGGCCTTCAGGCCTCGGGCGTCCCAGGAGGTGACGTCGGGGAGTGTGTCGGCGTCACCGCGCAGCTCGTGCGGCAGCACCTTGCCCTGCGCGGTCCACTTCTCACGTCCCTTGCTGCTGGGGAACGCGCCGGTGACCAGGCCGGGGACGGCCACGACGTCCCACTCCAGGCCCTTGGACTTGTGTGCGGTGAGCACCTTGACGGTGTTCTCGCCGCCGGGGAGGGCGTTGTCGAGGCCCTTCTCATACTGGGCGGCGGTACGCAGGAAGCCGAGGAAGGCGAGCAGGGTCGCCTCGTTGTCGCCGGCCGCGAAGGAGGCGGCGATGTCGAGGAAGTTGGACAGGGTCTCACGGCGGCGGGCGGCCAGGGCGTGCGGGGACGCCGACAGCTCCACTTCCAGGCCGGTGACGGCGAGGACGCGGTGCAGGACGTCCATCAGCGGGTCGGACAGGGAGCGGCGCAGGTCGCGCAGTTCGGTGGCCAGGCGGGCGAAGCGCACGCGCGCGTCCGGCGAGAAGGGCAGGCCGTCGTCGTCCCCGTCACCGTCGAGCGGCGTCTCCAGGAACGTGTCGAGGGCGTCCGCGAGCGAGATCACCTCGGCGGGGTCGACCCCCTCGACGGCCTCGGCGAGCCGACGGTCCGGGTCGTCGTCGCCGTCCACGCGCGCGTGGGACACCAGCAGCCGTGCGCGGCGCCCCAGGAGGGCGAGGTCGCGCGGGCCGATGCGCCAGCGCGGGCCGGTGAGGAGGCGGACCAGGGAGGCGTTGGCGCCGGGGTCCTGGAGGACCTCGCAGACGGCGACCAGGTCGGCGACCTCGGGCAGGTGGAGCAGCCCGGACAGGCCGACGACCTCGACGGGGACGTCCCGGGCGACGAGCGCGCCCTGGATCTCGGCGAAGTCGGTCGCCGTCCGGCACAGGACGGCGATCTCGCCGGGCGCCTTCCCTGTGTTCACGAGGTGGGCGATGGAGTCGGCGAGCCAGTCCATCTCCTCGGCGTGGGTGGGCAGCAGCGCACAGCGGACCGTGCCGTCACGTTCGGCTCCGGGGGCCGGGCGGAGGGCCTCCACGCCCGCGTGCATGGCGCGCAGGGGCTCCGCGAGGCCGTTGGCGAGGTCGAGGAGGCGGCCGCCGCTGCGGCGGTTCTCGCTGAGCGCCTGGCGGCCGGCGGGGCGGCCGTCGGCGTGGGCGAAGTGGTCGGGGAAGTCGTCGAGGTTGGCGACGGAGGCGCCGCGCCAGCCGTAGATCGCCTGGCAGGGGTCGCCCACGGCGGTCACGGGGTGGCCGGTGCCACCGCCGAACAGGCCCGCCAGGAGGACGCGTTGGGCGACGGACGTGTCCTGGTACTCGTCCAGGAGGACCACTCGGAACTCGTCGCGCAGGATGCGGCCCACTTCGGGGATCCCGGCGAGCTGTGCCGACAGGGCGATCTGGTCGCCGAAGTCGAGCAGGTCGCGCTCGCGCTTGGCGGCCCGGTAGCGGACCACCAGCTCGGCGAGCTCGCGGCGGGCCGCGGCCGTCTCGGGGACCTTGCGCAGATCGGCGTTGCTGAGCTTGGCGCCCTGAAGGGTGAGCAGCAGCTCGGCGTCGTACGCGCGCAGGGCCTCGGGCCGCACGAGGTGCTCGGCGAGTTCGGCGTCGAGGGCGAGGAGGTCGCTGACCAGGTCGGCGAACGAACGGGTGAGGGCCGGGTACGGGCCCGGCGCCTCGCGCAGCACGCGCGCGGCGAGCTGGTAGCGGGTGGCGTCGGCGAGCAGGCGGGAGGTCGGTTCGAGGCCGATGCGCAGGCCGTGGTCGGTCAGCAGACGGCCCGCGAAGGCGTGATACGTCGAGATCACCGGCTCGCCCGGAGGGTTGTCCGGGTCGATGACGTCGGGGTCGGTGACGCCGGCCTTGATCAGCGCCTTGCGGACGCGTTCGGCGAGTTCACCGGCGGCCTTGTTGGTGAAGGTGAGGCCGAGGACCTGCTCCGGGGCGACCTGGCCGGTGCCGACCAGCCACACCACGCGTGCCGCCATCACCGTCGTCTTGCCCGAACCGGCTCCGGCCACGATCACCTGCGGGGCGGGCGGCGCGGTGATGCA
Organism: Streptomyces sp. NPDC107522; assembly: GCF_055657525.1. Taxonomy (NCBI): domain Bacteria; kingdom Bacillati; phylum Actinomycetota; class Actinomycetes; order Kitasatosporales; family Streptomycetaceae; genus Streptomyces; species Streptomyces sp. NPDC107522. The sequence continues at coordinate 281,666 of NZ_JBVKAU010000003.1, forward strand.
GGCCGTCTGCTCCGGAGTGAACGGGATGCCGAGGAGCTCCTTGAGCTGCTCGGGATCGGTGATACGGGCGGACACATCGGAGAGGCTAGCGGCGGGCACTGACAGCGGATGCCGGATCGCCTCTCGGGCTGGAAGAAGCGCAGGTCAGCACGCGTGGTGCGTTCCATCACTCCGGTTGCTCGACCACCGGCTGTCCGGCCTGGCAGGCCCCATGGCGTCCGGCCTACTCGACCACGTGCCGCCCCTCGGGCCGCGCGCTGCACGACGCCCGGAACGCGCAGTGGGTGCAGTGCTGACCCGCGGTGGGCGTGAACCGCTCGTCGAGGACCTTGCCCGCCGCCGTGGCGAGGAGGTCGCCGACCCACTCCCCCTCGGCGCCTTCCAGGGGCTCCTGCCCCTGCACCTTGGGCAGCGTCTCGCCGCCGTCCCGCTTGGCCGCGCCCTGGCGCAGCTGGACGAGTTCGGCGCCGCCCGGCTCGGGGCGTACGCCGTCGAAGGCCTCGTCGACCGCGCCTTCGCGGACGGCCAGCTGGTAGACGGCGAGCTGCGGGTGGCGTGCCACCTCGGCCGCGCTGGGTGCCTGCTTGCCCGTCTTGAAGTCGACGACGTAGGCGCGGCCCTCGCCGTCGGCCTCGACGCGGTCCATCTGGCCGCGAATGCGCACCTCGAAGTCGCCGGCCTCCAGGGTCACGTCGAAGTCGTGCTCGCTCGCCACCGGCGTACGCCCCGCACGGTCCATCACGTGCCACTTCAGGAAGCGTTCGAGCGCCACGCGCGCGTTGTCCTTCTCCTGCGCGGACTTCCACGGTGCGTCGAAGGCGAGCGCGTTCCACACGGAGTCGAGGCGCTCCATGAGGACGGCGAGGTCGGCCGGGGTGTGTCCGGAGGCGACCTCGTCGGCGAGGACGTGCACCACGTTGCCGAAGCCCTGGGCGGCGGTCGCAGGCGCGTCGGCCTTCACCTCGCGGCCCAGGAACCACTGCAGGGCACAGGTGTTGGCGAGCTGGTCGAGGGCGCTCCCGGAGAGCACGACGGGCTGGTCGCGGTTGCGCAGCGGCACCTTGGACTCGGTCGGCTCGAACATGCCCCACCAGCGGTAGGGGTGAGCGGACGGCACCAGCGGGCGGCCGTCCTCGTCGGCGAGCGCGGCGAGGCGGGCCAGCCGGCGGGCGGCGGCCTCCCTGAGCGCGTCCGACGCTCGCGGGTCGACGGTCGTCGCCCGGAGTTCGGCGACGAGTGCGGCGACGGACAGCGGGCGGCGCGGTCGGCCCGTGACGTCCTTCGGTTCGACGCCGAGTTCGGTCAGGAATCGGGAGGGCTGGTCGCCGTCGTCGGCCGCGGCCTTCACGGCCGTGACGACGAGGCGTTCACGCGCGCGCGTGGCGGCGACGTAGAACAGGCGGCGTTCCTCCGCCAGCAGCGCGCCCGGGGTGAGCGGTTCGGCGAGTCCGTCGCGGCCGATGCGGTCGGCCTCCAGGAGCGAGCCGCGGCGGCGCAGGTCCGGCCACAGGCCCTCCTGGACGCCCGCGACGACGACCAGGCGCCATTCGAGGCCCTTGGAGCGGTGCGCGGTCATCAGGCGTACGGCGTCGGGGCGTACGGCACGCCGCGTGAGGGTGTCGGCGGCGATGTCCTCGGCCTCGATCTCCTCCAGGAAGTTCAGGGCGCCCCGGCCGCCGGTGCGCTCCTCCGCGCGGGCCGCGGTCGCGAAGAGGGCGCACACGGCGTCCAGGTCGCGGTCGGCGTTGCGGCCGGCCGCGCCGCCGCGGCGGGCGGTCCGCTCCAGGCGCGCGGGCCACGGCGTGCCCTCCCACAGGTCCCACAGCGCCTCCTCGGCCGTACCGCCGCCGGCGAGGCGCTCACGGGCCTTGCGGAGCAGCGCGCCCAGGCGCTGGGCGCCACGCGCGTACGTGGGGTCGTGCACCGCCAGCCGCTCCGGCTCGGCCAGCGCCCGCGCGAGCAGTTCGTCCGAGGGCGGCGGCAAGGGGTTGCCCGCCGCCCGCTCCTCGTCGCGCAGGGCACGTCCGAGGCGCCGCAGGTCGGCGGCATCCATGCCGGCGAGGGGGGAGGTGAGCAGGGTGAGGGCGGTCTCGGTGTCGAGCCAGCAGGTGGCGGGTTCGTCCGTCAAGTTGTCGTCGGCAGAGTCGCCCTGCCGCGGTTGTACGTCGGCCTCCTGCGGGCGTACGACGTCACCGTCGCGCTCACGCCGTTGGCCCCCGTCGGCCGCCTCCGCCGCAGCCACCGCACGCAGCGCCGTCAGCAGGGGCGCCACCGCGGGCTCGTGCCTGAGCGGCAGATCGTCGCCGTCGATGTCGAGGGGCACCCCGGCGGCCGTGAGCGCACGGCGCACCGTCGGGATCGTGCGCGACCCGGCGCGCACCAGGACGGCCATGTCACCCCAGGGCACGCCGTCCTCCAGGTGTGCCCTGCGCAGGATGTCGGCGATGTTGTCCAACTCGGTGCCGGGCGTCGGGTACGTGAAGACCTCGACGCGGCCGCCCTCGCGGGCCGGGGCGAGCTCTCGATGGGCGCGCACCTTCTCCGCCGGGAGCCGGGTCAGCGGCATGCGCTGCGTCAGCAGCCGGGTCGCGGCCAGGAGGGCGGCGCCGGAGCGGCGGGAGGTGCGCAGGACCTCGACGGGCGCCGGGCGGCCGTCCGCGCGCGGGAAGGCCTGCGGGAACTCCAGGATGCCGTTCACGTCAGCGCCCCGGAACGCGTAGATCGACTGGTCGGGGTCCCCGAAGGCGACCAGGGTGCGGCCACCGCCCGCCAGGGCGTGCAGCAGCCGTACCTGGGCGGGGTCGGTGTCCTGGTACTCGTCGACGTACACGGCGTCGTACTGCGCGGCGAGCCGCTCGGCGGCCTCCGGGCGGCGGGCGAGGAGTACCGCGCGGTGGACCAGTTCGGCGTAGTCGAGCACGCCCTGCATGTCGAGCACGTCGAGGTACTCGGCAAGGAAGGCGGCCGCGGCGCGCCAGTCGGGGCGGCCGATGCGGCGCGCGAAGGCGTCCAGGGCGTCCGGCCCGAGGCCCAGCTCACGGCTGCGGGCGAGGACCGCGCGGACCTCGTCGGCGAAGCCGCGGGTGGTCAGGCAGGCGCGCAGTTCGTCCGGCCAGCGCACATGGGCGAGACCGAGCCGTTCCAGGTCCGGCTGGCCCGCCAGCAGTTCCCGTACGGTCACGTCCTGCTCGGGGCCGGACAGCAGCCGCAGCGGCTCCACGAACAGGTCGCTGTCCTGGTGGGCACGGACCAGGGCGTAGCAGAACGAGTGGAACGTGGTCGCCTGGGGCGCGCGTGCCGCCCCCATGCGCAGCGCCATCCGGTCGCGCAGCTCCACCGCGGCCTTGCGGCTGAACGTCAGCACCAGGATGCGCTCGGGGTCCCCGCCGCGGGCGATCCGGGCCGCCACCGACTCGACGAGCGTGGTGGTCTTGCCGGTGCCCGGACCTGCGAGGACGAGCAACGGACCGGTCTCGTGGTCAACCACGACGCGCTGTGCGGCGTCCAGACGAGGGGGAGCCACCTGCACAACAGGGGTACGCACCAACCGGTAAGCGCCACGGGCCCCCTGTCGCACCGGGGGGTGCGACAGGCGCCTGGTGGAGGAAGAGGAGCTCACGTGGTTCGCCGGTCCTGGTGGGTGTGCAAGTGGTCACAGCCGGCGCGGAGCGCCGTCGTTGGGGGGTGGTGGTCGGGTGACGGGTGGGCCGCCCCTCACGCGTGGAGGGCGGTGACGGCGGGGTGAGGGCGACACGTGCAGCCGACGCTACGCCGACGGATGGCGCGGAAGCAGGGCTTCCGATTCATCCCTCCGGGCACTCCTGCCACGTGGGTCCCTCACCTCACGAACGTACGTCATGCCACGGACGTGCCCCGTTTCCCCCGTACGGATCACAGGTCACACCGAGGGCCGTCGAATGGCGGAAGCTGTCAGGTGTGACCCTGTGCGCGTTCACCGCCGTCCCACCGCGCCCTCTTCATGTCGAGGCGCGGCAGGTGGCCCTCGGCGGCCTTGCTCGCCTCCTTCAGGGGCGTGCCCTCCGCGCGGTAGTGCTCCAGAGCTCTCAGCTCGTGACCGGGCAGCAGGACCCCGTCCGCGCGGACCACCCGCCACCACGGAACGGCTCCCCCGTAGAGGGCCATCGCACGGCCGACCTGACGGGGCCCACCCTCCTCCAGCCACTCCGCGACGTCCCCGTACGTCATGACACGCCCCGGAGGGATCAGTTCGGCGACCTCGAGGACCCGCTCGGCGTACTCCGGCAGCGCATCCGTGTACTCCGGACGGGCGTCGTCGTACTCCGGGCGGGCGTCGTCCGGAAGGCTCTCCTCGCTCATCCGGCCCATCCTGCCCCACAGCACCGACAATGTGACGCGCTCGCCACCGTGCGTATCCCTCGCCCCGTGGCAGCGCTTCGGGCAGACTGTGCGCCCCCGCATTTGCACCCTGATGCCCCCGTGTGTCGGTGGGGCATGCCACCATCGTGCGGGCGGTGACTGGTGATACGAGATCAAGAAGAGACGATGAAGCAGCAGGGTGTGCACCCGGAGGACGCGGAGAGCACCTCTGACGCTTCGTCGCGCCCCGGCACCGCGAACGCCGGCAAGAAGGACCACGGCGAGAGCGACGGCGGCAAGAAGGGCGAGGCCGGGAACGGCACCGACACGGGCGACGCCGGCCGCAAGGCCGTCGAGGGGAAGGCGGCGTACGGCCTCGAAGAGGCGCACGTCGACGAGGTCGAGGGCGACGAACCGCTGCTCCCCGCGCGCGTGCACCGTCCGTCCGACCTGATGCGGCTCCTGGTGGGCGTGCTGGGCATCGCCCTGCTGCTCGCGATCGCCGCGTTCGCGCACGGCACCACCTCGGGTCTCGAGCAGGACATCAACAAGGGCACCGGGCAGGCGCCCGACGTGTTCAGCAAGATGGCCGGGCTGGTGTCCAGCATCGCGATCCTCCTGGTGCCCGTCGCCTTCGCGATCGAACGGCTGATCAAGCGGGACGGGCTGCGCATCGCCGACGGCGTCCTCGCGGCCGTCCTCGCGCACGGGGTGACACTCGCCACAGACCTCTGGGTCGCGCGGGCCGCCCCGGAGTCCATCCGGGACGCTCTGACCCAGCCCTCGCCCGGCGACGTGGGCTCCCTCACCGACCCGGTACACGGCTATCTCGCCCCGGTCATCGCGTACATGACGGCCGTCGGCATGTCCCGCCGACCACGCTGGCGTGCGGTCCTGTGGGCGGTCCTGGTCCTCTACGCCTTCTCCATGCTGGTCACCGGCTACACCACGCCGTTCTCGATCCTCCTGACGCTGCTGATCGGCTGGGCCGTCGCCTACGGCACGCTGTACGCGGTCGGCTCGCCCAACGTCCGTCCCACCGGACGGACCCTGATGGCAGGCCTGAGGCACGTCGGCTTCCGCCCGGTGAGCGCGGCCCGCGAGGAGGTCTCCGACACCCAGGAGACCACCACCGACCGCGGCCGGCGCTACTTCGTCACCCTGGAGGACGGCCCGCCGCTGGATGTGACGGTGGTCGACCGTGAGCAGCAGGCGCAGGGCTTCTTCTATCGCGCGTGGCGCAATCTCACGCTGCGCGGCTTCGCCACCCGCAGCAGCCTGCAGTCGCTGCGCCAGGCCCTGGAGCAGGAGGCGCTGCTCGCCTACGCGGCCATCGCGGCCGGTGCCAACGCGCCCAAGCTGATCGCGACCTCCGAGCTCGGCCCGGACGCCGTGATGCTCGTCTACGAGCACACCGGCGGACACACGCTGGACTCCCTGTCGGACGAGGAGATCACGGACGATCTGCTGCACGGCACATGGCGCCAGGTCAAGGCGTTGCAGTCCCGGCGCATCGCGCACCGCAGGCTGGTGGGTGACGCGATTCTGGTGGATCGTTCCGGCAAGGTGATCATCACCGACCTGCGCATCGGCGAGATCGCGGCGAACAGTCTGCTGCTGCGGATGGACATCTCCCAGCTGCTGGTGACCCTCGGGCTCCGGGTGGGCGCCGAGCGCGCGGTGGCCTCGGCGGTGAGCGTGCTCGGCCCCGACGCCGTGGCCGACTGTCTGCCGATGCTGCAGCCCATCGCGCTGAGCCGCTCCACGCGCGCGACGCTGCGCAGACTCGCCCGGGAGCGTGCCCAGCGCGAGCGCGAGGCGGTGCTGGAGGCGTCCCGGCACGCCAAACACGCCCGCAACGAGGAGGCCACCGGCGACGCCGGGCCCGCGCTCGACAAGCCGGACAAGAAGACCGTACGGGCCCAGGCTCGGGCCGAGAAGCGGGCCATCGACGAGGCCCTGGAGGAGGCACGCGAGGAGGACCTGCTCACGCAGATCCGCCACGAGGTGCTGCGGATCAGGCCTCAGGCGCCGGTCGAGCCTGCCAGGCTGGAACGCGTGCGGCCGCGCACGCTGATCAGCTTCATCGCCGGTGCCATCGCCGCGTACTTCCTGCTGACGCAGCTCACCCACATCGAGTTCGGCCCGCTGATCGCCAACGCCCAGTGGGGCTGGGTGGCGGCGGCCGTGCTGTTCTCGGCGGCCAGCTACCTCGCGGCCGCGATGGCGCTGCTGGGGTTCGTGCCCGAGCGGGTGCCGTTCCGGCGGACGGTGGCGGCGCAGGTCGCCGGGTCGTTCGTGAAGATCGTCGCGCCGGCAGCGGTCGGTGGCGTCGCCCTGAACACGCGCTTCCTGCAGCGCGCGGGAGTGCGGCCGGGGCTCGCGGTGGCGAGCGTCGGCGCGTCGCAGCTGTTCGGGCTGGGCTGCCACATCCTGATGCTGCTGGCCTTCGGCTATCTGACCGGCACCGAGAAGACCCCGTCGCTGTCGCCGTCCCGGACGGTCATCGCGGGTCTGCTGACGGTGGCGGTCCTGGTGCTCGTGGTGACGTCGGTGCCGTTCCTGCGGAAATTCGTCGTCACGCGCGTGAGGTCGCTGTTCGCGGGTGTCGTGCCGCGCATGCTGGACGTGCTGCAGCGGCCGCAGAAACTGGTCACCGGCATCGGCGGCATGCTGCTGCTGACCGCATGCTTCGTGATGTGCCTGGACGCGTCGATCCGGGCCTTCGGCAGCCAGGGGACGTCGATCAGCCTCGCCAGCGTGGCCGTGGTCTTCCTCGCGGGCAATGCCCTCGGCTCGGCGGCCCCCACTCCGGGCGGCGTGGGCGCCGTGGACGTGACCCTGACCGTCGGTCTGATCGCCGTGGGCCTGCCCAGCGAGGTCGCCGCGCCTTCGGTGCTGCTCTTCCGCATGCTGACGCTGTGGCTGCCGGTGCTGCCGGGCTGGCTGGCTTTCAACCACCTGACACGCAAGGGCGCGCTTTAGCGGCAGTGCCGTACGAGGGCCGGGAGGTCTCGTCGCGCGCGAGGTCACTTCGCATGCGAGCGCCTGCCGTACGAGGCGCAGGGCGCCGTACGTTGTAGGGGCACCGAACAGGTGAGGCGCCGCGGTCCCTCGTACGGCCCGTGCCCCGAGCGCCCCACCCCGTACGACCGCAGGATGGGATCATGCCGAACCCTCCCCGGCTGCGCGCCGCTGCCCTGACCGCCACCGCCCTGCTGCTGTCCTCCGTGCTGGCGGGCTGCAGCAGCGACGACGACTCCGGCGACGAGGACCTGACGGCCCAGGAGCTGAACTGGAAGGACTGCCCGGCACCCTCCCAGGCGCAGGGCGGCAAGGGCAGCCCGTCACCGCTGCCGGACGGCGGCACATGGCAGTGCGCCACGATGAAGGCGCCACGGGACTGGGACGAACCCAAGGGCGACACGATCGGCATCGAGCTGATCCGGGTGAAGTCCGACGGCCCCGCGCACCGGCGCATCGGCTCGCTGATCTTCAACTTCGGGGGACCCGGCGGCTCCGGGGTCACCGCGCTGCCCAGCTTCGGGGAGACCTACGAGAAGCTGCGCACCCGCTACGACCTGGTGAGCTTCGACCCGCGCGGGGTAGGCGGCAGCGAGCCCGTACGGTGCGAGAACGACCAGCAGCTCGACGCCTACTTCCAGCAGGACACATCGCCGGACGACGCCGCCGAGCGGACGGAACTGGTGGACAGCACCAAGGAGTTCAACGAGGCGTGCGAGAAGAACTCCGACGGGATGCTGCCGCATGTGGGCACCACCGACGCGGCCCGCGACCTGGACCTGATGCGCCAGGTCCTGGGCGACGCCAAGCTGCACTACTTCGGCATCTCGTACGGCACCGAACTCGGCGGCGTCTATGCCCACTTGTTCCCCAAGAACGTGGGCCGCGCCGTCTTCGACGCGGTGGTCGACCCGACGCAGAGCGCCGAACAGGGGGCACTCGGGCAGGTCAAGGGCTTTCAGCTCGCGCTGGACAACTTCGCCGAGGACTGCACCTCCAAGACCGAGGGCTGCCCGATCGGCGACACCCCCCAGGACGTCAAGGACCGCATCGCCAAGCTGCTGAAGGACCTCGACAGCAAGCCGATCGAGGGCATCTTCCCGCGTCAGCTGACCCAGAGCGCCGCGACCAACGGCATCGCTCAGGCGCTGTACTCGCAGGAGTTCTGGCCGTTCCTCACCCAGGGTCTCGAGGAGGCGTACGGCGGTCAGGGCCAGACTCTGATGCGGCTGTCCGACTCGTTGAACGGGCGCAGCGAGAACGGCGAGTACAGCAACATCACCGCCGCCAACGTCTCGATCAACTGCGCCGACGAGAAACCGCGGTACACCCCCGCATACGTGGAGCAGAAGCTGCCCGAATTCCGGTCCGCCTCGAACCTGTTCGGCGACTCGTTCGCCTGGTCCCTGCTCAGCTGCACCGACTGGCCCGTGGCCGGTGCCGCCGACCACCCCGATGTCAGCGCGCCCGGCTCGGCGCCCATCCTCGTCGTGGGCAACACGGGCGACCCGGCTACGCCGTACGAGGGCGCACGGAGGATGGTGGAGGCGCTGGGCAAGGGGGTGGGTGTCGAGCTGACGTACAAGGGACAGGGACACGGGGCCTACAACAGCAAGAACAGGTGCGTGCAGGACGCGGTGAACGCCTATCTGCTGGACGGGAAGCTGCCGGCGGCAGGCACCGTCTGCGGCTGAGACCACCCCTGAACCCGGTAAAGCAGCAGGTCAGAGAGTTATCCACAGGCCGTCACGGTCTTTTCGTGATCTGCCTACTATGGCCTGACCGCCATCCGCGGCACAGCGCGGACGGCTTGCGAGGGGGGAAGTGACATGGCGCGTTTCGTACGGTGGACGGCCCTGACGGCCGCCGCCGCGGTGCTGGCGGCGGGCTGCAGCGGCGGCTCGTCCGACGGCGACAAGGCCGGTGGGGAGACGGGCAGGCCGAGTGCACCGACGGCGTCCGCCGACTCGGCGACGCCGCTGCCGTCCTCGCTGACCTCGCAGAAGCTCGACTGGGGACGCTGCAAGGCCACCGGGGACTCCTCCGCGCCGGGCGACGAGTGGCAGTGCGCGACGCTCAAGGCGCCGCTGGACTGGACGAAACCAGGGGGCAAGACGATCGACCTCGCGCTGATCCGCGCCAAGGCCACTGGCGACGACCGCATCGGCTCGCTCCTGTTCAACTTCGGCGGCCCCGGCAGCTCGGGGCTGTCCACGCTGCCGTGGTACGCCTCCAACGCGTCCGAGCTGGGCGAGCGGTACGACCTGGTGAGCTGGGACCCGCGCGGGGTGGGCGCCAGTGAGGGCGTCCGCTGCCGCAGCGACAAGGAGATCGAGGCCTCCGAGTCCTTGGACATCACGCCGGACACCCCGGCCGAGGAGACGGCGTACTTCCGGGACGCCGCCACCTTCGGCAAGGGCTGCCAGAAGTCCGCGGGCACGCTGATGGCGCATGTGTCGACCACCGACACCGCCCGCGACATGGACCTGATGCGCCAGGTCCTCGGCGACACGAAGATGCACTACTTCGGCATCTCCTACGGCACCGAACTGGGCGGTGTGTACGCCCACTTGTTCCCCAAGAACGTGGGGCGAGTGGTCCTGGACGCCGTCTCCGACCCGAGCGCCGACTCGGCGGGGCACGCCGAGAACCAGGCCAGGGGCTTCCAGCGCGCGCTGAACAACTACCTGAAGTCCACCGGCCAGGGCGCCGAAGAGGGCTCGCGGAAGATCGTGGACCTGCTGAAGCGGATCGATGCGAGTCCGCTGCCGACGTCCTCCGGGCGCAAGCTCACGGAGACACTCGCGCTCACCGGCCTCATCCTGCCGCTCTACAGCGAGGCGAGCTGGCCGACGCTGACCAGCGCCCTGGCGGCGGCGGAGAAGGGAGACGGCTCGGGGCTCCTGGCCCTCGCCGACCAGTACAACGACCGCGATGCCTCGGGGCACTACGCCACGGGAAACCACTCGCAACGGGTCATATCGTGCCTGGACGACAAGCAGCGGCCGACGGCCGGGGAGGCGAAGAAGCAGCTGCCGCGGTTCGAGAAGGTCTCGCCCGTGTTCGGCCGCATGCTGGGCTGGGACACGGCCGGCTGGTGCCACGACTGGCCGGTGGCCGGTCAGTACGACACCCCGGAGGTGAGCGCGCCGGGTGCGGCACCGATCCTGCTGGTCGGCAACACCGGCGACCCGGCGACGCCGTACGAGGGCACCCGGAGGATGGCGGACGAACTGGGCAAGGGCGTCGGCGTGATGCTCACCTGGAAGGGCGAGGGCCACACCGCGTACGGAAAGGGGAGCGACTGCGTCGACTCCACGGTGAACGCGTATCTGCTGCAGGGCACGGTGCCGAAGGCCGGCAAGGTCTGCTCATGACGACGGCGGGGGCTCCGGGCACCCGTGGCACCCGAAGCCCCCGCCGCGCGGAGCAGGTCGGGTCAGTACACCGGCTTGTGCGGCTCGATCTGGTTGACCCAGCCGATCACGCCGCCGCCGACGTGCACGGCGTCGGCGAAGCCGGCGGACTTCAGTACCGCGAGGACTTCCGCACTGCGGACACCCGTCTTGCAGTGCAAGACGATCTTCTTGTCCTGCGGGAGGGTCTCCAGGGCCGCGCCCATGAGGAACTCGTTCTTCGGGATCAGCTTGGCGCCGGGGATCGAGACGATCTCGTACTCGTTGATCTCGCGGACGTCGATGATCTCGATGTTCTCGCCGTCGTCGATCCACTCCTTGAGCTGCTTGGGAGTGATCGTCGCGCCGGCGGCCGCCTCCTGGGCCTCCTCGGACACGACGCCGCAGAAGGCCTCGTAGTCGATGAGCTCGGTGACGGTCGGGTTCTCGCCGCAGACCGCGCAGTTCGGGTCCTTGCGGACCTTGACCTGGCGGTACTGCATCTCCAGGGCGTCGTAGATCATCAGGCGGCCGACCAGCGGCTCACCGATGCCCGCGAGGAGCTTGATGGCCTCGTTGACCTGGATGGAACCGATGGACGCGCACAGCACGCCGAGCACGCCGCCCTCGGCGCAGGAGGGGACCATGCCGGGGGGCGGGGGCTCCGGGTAGAGGCAGCGGTAGCAGGGGCCGTGCTCGGACCAGAAGACGGAGGCCTGGCCGTCGAAGCGGTAGATCGAGCCCCACACGTACGGCTTGTTCAGCAGCACGCAGGCGTCGTTGACCAGGTAGCGGGTCGCGAAGTTGTCCGTGCCGTCGACGATCAGGTCGTACTGGCTGAAGATGTCCATCACGTTGTCGGCCTCGAGCCGCTCCTCGTGAAGGATCACGTTCACGTACGGGTTGATGCCCTTGACGCTGTCGCGGGCGGACTCGGCCTTGGAGCGGCCGATGTCGGACTGGCTGTGGATGATCTGGCGCTGCAGGTTGGACTCGTCGACCTCGTCGAACTCCACGATGCCGAGCGTGCCGACGCCCGCCGCGGCCAGGTACATCAGCGCCGGCGAGCCCAGGCCACCGGCGCCCACACACAGCACCTTGGCGTTCTTCAGCCGCTTCTGCCCGTCCATCCCGACATCGGGGATGATCAGGTGGCGGGAGTACCTGCGAACCTCGTCTACGGTGAGCTCGGGGGCCGGCTCGACCAGGGGTGGCAACGACACGGGGACTCCGTTGGTCGGTCGATCACTACAGTTGTTCTCCCCGTAACACTGCCATGGGCTTTTTCATTCCGAGACACCTGTTCCGATCCGCGAGACGATTTCGTCCCAGTAGCCGGGCATGGTCTCCCACGGGTCGGTGCGGCCGTGGCCCGTGCGATCGGTGAACCAGATCGTCGCTGCGCCCTGCCAGCGGGCGATGCGCAGTGCCTCGTCGAGGTGGCCGAGGGGCACTCCGTGGACGAAGTGGCAGAAGCGGTCGGGCGGGTAGTCGGCCGTCCACTCCGCCACCTGCGACCAGCGGTAGTCGCTCCACGGGCCCCGGAAGGTGACCAGTTGATCGCCGCACTCGGCGTAGCCGGGGTGCGGGTGGGTGCCGTGGCCGAGGACGATGTGGGCCTTGTCACGCAGCGCGCGGAGCGCGCCGACCGTGCGGCGGATCTCGGGCAGCGCGGCGCGGTCGGTCGGGCAGCCGTCCAGGAGGAAGCCGTCGACCCGGTACCAGTCGAGGTACCGGTGCGCCTCGGAGATCACCTCGCCGAAGGCACGCGCGCCGTGGGCCGTGCCGAAATGGGCCGTGCCGAGGCGGGCGGTGGCGAGGTGGCCGAGGATGCGGACTCCCGCGGCGCGGAGTCGTTCGGCGGCCTGGAGGCAGTGCGGGTCGGGGCGGGTCCCGGGGCCGTTGGCGACGTTCAGGGCGACCCAGTGCACGGGGGTGCCGGGGCGGGTGAGTTCGCCCCACTCGGTGGGTGCGAGAAGGGGGTGTGCGTAGCCGGGGATGCCGAGGCCGGTGCGAAGGTCTGTGCTCGATGTGGTCGGTGTGGTGCCGGTCAGATACGGCATGCCGCCTCCATCCAGATGTCACCGAGGGACTCTTCGAGGTTGATCCGGGGGCGCCAGCCGAGCCGGTCGCGTGCGGTGCGCACGTCGGCCTGCTGCCAGCTGCCGCAGCCGTCCGGGTACGGGTACATGACGGGGGCAGCGTGTCCCGGGTGGGCCATGTGGTCCGAGTCGGCGCGGGGGTGGCCGATGGTGGAGCGCAACGGGCCGGGCGGGCCGTCGAGTTCGTGGAGGGCGCCGCCGTATCCGGCCACGCGGGCGAGGACCGCGGCGGCGTCACGGAGGCGGACGGCGCGGCCGGAGCCGATGTTGATGACGCCCTGCGCCGCGGAGAGTGAGGCGGCGTGCACGGCGCGGGCCACGTCGCGGACGTCGACGAAGTCGCGCTGGGCGCCGAGGCCGGTGAGTTTGAGTTCGCCGTCGCCGGACTGCATGGCGCGGCGCATGGCCTCGGCGAGGCGGCCTAGGGGCGAGCCGGCGGGGGTGCCGGGGCCTGCGGGTGAGAAGACCCTCAGGACCACGGCGTCCAGGCCGGAGCCGAGGACCAGTTCGGTGGCGGCGAGCTTGCTGACGCCGTACGGGCCGCCGGGGCGGGGGACGGCGTCCTCGGCCGTGGAGGAGCCTGGCTGGCTCGGGCCGTACTCGGCGCCGCAGCCGATCTGGACGAGGCGGGCGCCGCAGCCGCTGCGGCGCAGGGCCTCGCAGACGGTGGCGACGGCGACGGTGTTGTGGCGGGTGAGTTCGCGGGCGCCGCCCCGGGTGGCGCCGGCGCAGTTGATGACGACGCCGGGGTGGACCGCGTCGAGGAAGCGGGTGAGGGCACCGGGGCTGCCGGACGCGAGGTCGAAGCGGACGTCGGCGTCGTCGCCGCGGCCCAGTGCCGTGAGTTGGACTGCGGGGTCGGCGAGGAGGCGGTCGGCCACGAAGCGGCCGAGGTAGCCGTTGGCTCCGATCAGCAGGACTCTCATCGGGCGGCTCCCGGGGCCGAGGGGCGGTCGGGTCGGGAGGTGATCATTTGGAGGTCTCCTTAAACGACTTCAGGGGAGAGGGGGATTCGGACAGGAGCGCTTCATCCGGTTCGTGGGCACGTATGCCTGCGGCGGTCTGTGCCGGTGAGGGGGCGTGCGCGTGGCGCCTCCCGACGCGTTGTGGATCGGGGCGGCACCGCGCGGGTTGCTGTCGTGTCACCACGGCTGATCCCGCCCTGCGTGTGCCGACGCCCTCGTGAGCGTGCGCGACGCGTGCAGCAGGAGGGTCAATGCGCCCGCGCCGCAGGCGATGGTCGGCACGGCGGCCGGGCCCCATGTGTCGATCAGGGCCTGGACGGGGGTTGCCAGCCACGCACAGTCGGGGAGGCGGGCTGCGAAGAGGGTGGTCAGGGCCGTCACCTCGGCTGAGGCTGTGGCCGTGAGGACGAGGGCGGGGGCCTGAGTGGGGCCGTGGGTGGTGAGAAGGCGCGAGAGGAACAAGAGGGCGCCCAGGGTGAGGGTCTGGGGATAGGCGGCGGGCTCGTCCAGGGCGGTGGTGGTCAGGGCCAGGAGGGCAGCCAGGGCGCCGAGGTAGAGCGTGAAGGTGCCCAGGAGCAGGGGCTTTGCGGACGTGGCGAACTCGGCCAGGGCCCTGCTGGCCGACACTTTGCGGCGGGCCCGCACGGCGAGGAAGTGGGCGCACCAGGCCGCGGGGGCGCAGGAGAGGGTGAGGGCCAGGACGGGGGCGGCGGTCAGGGGCCAGGGGCCCTCCGCGGCGCCGGTGGGGAAGGTGTCCGGCCCCCCACTGGCGGCAGCGCGGAGGAGTCCGTCGCCGAGGAGGGCGTAGGCGATGAGCCAGCAGGTCCGGGTGGCGGTCGGGTTCGTGCGGAACGTGGTGGCGAGCGGCCCTCGGGCCAGGGCGGCGCGCACGGCAAGGGCCACCGCGAGGGCTCCTGCGACGGCCACGATCAGGCGGGACCGGCCGTGGGTGTGATGCAGGGCGATCACGGCCGCCGTGCAGAGGGCTCCGGGGAGGAGGGTGAGGAGGATCCAGCCGGCTCGTGCGCGGGGGGTGGTGAGGGGTGGGGAGCTGGGGCGCGCTTCTCCGTCGCGGGGCATTCGGGCGTACATCTCCTCCGCGAGGGAGAAGACGTCCCGGTGCAGGAAGCGTGCCGCTGTGCGGTCGGTGACGCCGTGGGCCTCCAGGCCGGCGGCGATCTCCAGGGGGTCCACCGCGCGTTCGCACAGGTCGCGGTGACGGTGCATCAGCGCCTTCACGGGGTCGGCGCCGGTACGGCGGGTGGGGGTCGGCCGGGGGCCGGTCGTGCGTGCGGCGGTTGATTGCTCCGTGGTCGTGGATGGGGTGTCGGCTACGTCTTCGCGGGCGTCGGCTCCGTGCTCGCGGGCGTCAGGTCCGTTCCCCCGTACGGGCGTCTCCGTCACGAGCCACTCCTCCGACCGCTCGTCCCAGGCCCCGGGGCTGGTGGGGGCGCCGGGGAGGTCCAGCCCTCCTGGGCCGCTCATCGTGCCGCCTCGGTCGCGGGCGCCGTGGTGGCGCGTACGGGGGCTCCCGTCGGGCGCACAGGGCCACCGCGGGCCACCAGGCGTGCACCGCGCTCGGTCCAGCGACCGGGGACATGGGCTTCGGCGGGGACGGCGAACGGCAGGGGGGCTCCGGCCTCGTCGAGGACGACTCGGCGGACCGGGGTGCGCGAGACGATCTCCAGGTAAATGCCGTGAAATGCTGCGACGTTCTGCTCGACGGTGAACAGTTCGAGCGCACGCGCGCGTGCGGCCGCGCCCAGGCGCGCACGGCGCTCGGGGTCGCGCAACAGCGCCACACAGGCCTCCGCGAGCGCCCGTGGGTTGCGCGGCGGCACGACGAGACCGGTGCCGCCGATGACCTCCACCACCGCGCCGACGTCCGTGGACACCGTCGCCCGGCCGCAGAGCATGGCCTCGACCAGTCCGATCGGGAAGCCCTCCACGACGCTGGACAGGACGGTCACGGCGCCCGAGGCGTAAGCGTCGGCGAGGGTCGGGACCTCCGGGCCGCCGATCTCCTCGAAGGAGACGGGGTTGACGCCGACCGTGTGCGGGCCTTCGGCCTCGTCG
This sequence comes from Streptomyces sp. NPDC107522, assembly GCF_055657525.1. NCBI lineage: Bacteria > Bacillati > Actinomycetota > Actinomycetes > Kitasatosporales > Streptomycetaceae > Streptomyces > Streptomyces sp. NPDC107522. The sequence continues at coordinate 297,566 of NZ_JBVKAU010000003.1, forward strand.
GGGAAGAGCTGCGCGGCCAGCGTCTTGCAGTGGCCGAGATAGGCGGCGCCCTCGGCGCCCGAGGGCGCGCCGACGATCCGCAGGCGCGTCTTCGGCTCCTCCTTGCGGACCTCGGCGAAGGCGTGCAGCAACGACACCAGGTCCTTCGCCGGTTCGACCCGGCCGACCCAGACGAGCGTGTCCGGGTCCGCGCACTCCGGGCCCTCGCCCACCTCCGCGAAGCGGGATGCGTCCATGCCGGGGTAGACGGTGCGGAGTTTCCCGCGGTCGGCGCCGCAGCGCTCCTGCCAGCGGCGGGCGTGGCCGTTGCCGGGGGTGATGAGGGCGGCCCGGGTGTAGGTCTCGGCGGCGAGCCTGCCGTGGAAGGCGGCGAGCAGGGAGCGTACGGCGGGCGAGGACTCGGGGGCGGCCAGGTAGTGCGTGCGCAGCCGGACCCCGTACTCGGTCAGCAGCAGCGGCACGCCGCAGAAGTGGCGGGCGAGCAGGCCGGGCAGGGCCGCGGGGCCCCCGGAGGCGGCGTGGCACAGGTCGACCGAGCCCAGACCGTCGTCCTCGTACCAGTCGAGCGAGAGGGGGCGCAGGGCGCGTTCCAGATGCGCGGCGACGGCCAGCAGATCGGGTACGCGCGCCTCCCGCGCCGGGCCCAGTGCGCCCCGCGCCCGGCAGGCGCGCTCGAGGGTGCGTACGGCGGCCTCGGATCGGAGCGCTCCCACCAGCCCGCCCTCGTCGCGGGCGAGTTCGGCGAGCCCGTACAGCGCGTTGCCGAAACGGTCCGCCTCAGTGGCCGACGCGTCCTGGGGAATCCCGGGGGCGTCCATGGGGCCGCCCGCGCACAGCACGGTCACGAGCTCGCCGTAGCACTCGGCGAACCGTCGGCGTGCGCGGCGCCCGTAGCCGACCCCGTCGTCCTCCGCCGTCCACAACGGCGCCGTGCGCACCCGGCTGACCTGCGCCGGCAGCGGGACCCACCCCGCGTTCTCCTGGCGCTCGCTGCGGCTGAGCGCATAGATGTCGAACTCGTGCTGTCCGAGCCCGCGCACGAGCCGGTCGCACCAGAGCCCGGCGTCACCGCTCACATACGGATAGCCACCCTCCGCAATCAGTCCGATGCGCACGAGTACACCCCCGATCTCCCTTGAGGGGAGCCGCCGTTCCTCCGGCGGCTCGCAGCGGGACGAACGTATGCGGACAAGGCGGTGGCGCGATGGACGGTTGTCCATCGCGCCACCAAAAGGGGTGAACGGTCGTAACTTTCCCGTGCAGGTCGCGTTCCGTCGCGCTAAGAGATCACACGCATACGGATCGTCACACCTGAACGGCTCGGACGGTCACGGTCACACCACGGCCAACTCCCGTCGTGCGGCCCGCCGCTGGGCCGCGATCCGCGGGTCGAGTGCGGGTACGGCGGCCAGGAGCTGCTTGGTGTACGGGTCCTGCGGGTTGTCGTACACCTCGTCCACGGGGCCCTGTTCGACGATCCGGCCGCGCTGCATCACCGCGACCCGGTCACTGACCTGGCGTACGACGGCGAGGTCGTGCGCGACGAAGACGAGCGCGAGCCCGAGTTCGCGCTGCAACTCGCCGAGCAGGGCGACCACCTGGGCCTGGGTGGTGACGTCGAGCGCGGAGACGGGCTCGTCGCAGACGATGACGCGCGGGTCCGCCGCGAGCGCCCGCGCGATGCCGACGCGCTGGCGCTGACCGCCGCTGAACTCGTGCGGGTAGCGGTCGTAGTGCGCCGCTTCGAGCCCCACGCGCTCCAGCAGTTCCCGCACACGCCCTCGGATGCGCCCCTCGTCACGCTCCCCACGCGCGCGGAGCGGGTCGGCGATCGACTCACCCACGCTGCGGCGCGGGTTGAGGGAGGAGACAGGGTCCTGGAAGACCATCTGCACGGCCGGATCGAGGCCCACGCGCGCGTGGCCGTCGTAACGGACCTCGCCCGCCGTCGGTTCCAGGAGGCCGACGAGCATGCGCCCGAGCGTGGTCTTGCCGCTGCCGCTCTCCCCCACGATCCCGAGGCTCTCGCCGCGGTGGATCCTCAGCGAAGCGTCGTCCACCGCCGTGAACGCCCGCTTCCCGCGCCCGAACTCGCGCCGCAGGCCGCTCGCCTCCAGGACGACCTCCGCCGAGGCGGCAGACGGTTCCTCCGCCGCCGCGTCAACGGGGCGCGGAGCGTCGACGCGCGGGACGGCACCGAGCAGTTCGCGCGTGTACGGCTGCGCGGGCGAGCCGAGGACGGTGGCGACCGGCCCGTGTTCGACCGCGCGTCCGTGCCGCATGACGAGCACCTCGTCGACGCTCTCGGCGGCGACGCCCACATCGTGCGTGACGAGGAGGAGGCCCATGCCGGTCTCCTCGCGGAGGGTGTGCAGGAGGTCCAGGATCTGGGCCTGGACGGTCACGTCGAGCGCGGTCGTGGGCTCGTCGGCGATCAGCAGGTCGGGTTCGCAGGCCAGCGCCATGGCGATGAGGGCGCGCTGGCGCATGCCGCCGCTGAACTCGTGGGGACGGGCACGGGATCGCCGTACGGCGTCCGGAATGCCCACCCGGTCCAGCACCTCGACGGCACGCGCGCGTGCGGTTCGTCGCGAGGCACGCGTGTGCACGCGGTACACCTCGGCGATCTGGTCCCCGACGGCGTAGTACGGGTCCAGGGACGACAGCGGATCCTGGAACACCATCGCGGCCTTTCCGCCACGAAGCCGCCGTAGTGCCTCCTCAGGCGCCTTCCGTACGTCGACGCCGGCCACCTCGATCCCGCCGCCGACCCGCGCGCCCGTACCGCGGTGCAGGCCGAGCAGGGCGGCGGCGACCGTGGACTTGCCGGAGCCGGACTCGCCGACGAGGGCGAGGGCGGCGCCCTGCTCCAGCCGGAAGGAGAGCCCGTCCACGGCGCGCAGGGACCCGAACTCGACCGTCAGGTCCGTGACGTCGACCAGACTCATGCCAGCACCACCCGTCGGTCGGCCACCGCGTACAGGACGTCCGCGACGGCGTTGGCGAGAACCACGAAGAAGCCGGTCACCAGGACCATGCCGACGACCACCGGCAGGTCGACGACCTTGACCGCCTCGACCAGCTCCTGGCCGATGCCGGGCAGCCCGAACAGCGTCTCGGTGAGTACGGCTCCGCCGAACAGGACGCCCAGGTTGTTGGCGTTCACGGCGATCAGCGGGGCCACCGCGCCGCGCAGGGCGTGCCGCCGGATGATCGCCCGCTCCCCGACGCCGTAGGCCCGGAAGGTGCGCACGTGGTCCTCGGCGAGGGTCTCCAGCATGGAGGCCCGGGTCAGCCGGGCGTACGTGGCGGACTCGATCAGCGCGAGCGACAGCCAGGGCAGCAGGAGGTTCCAGGCCCACTGTTCGGGGTCGTCGGTGAAGGCGACGTACTGCGGGAAGGGCAGCAGCTCCAGTTGTCCGCAGACGACGATCATCAGGACGAGGCCGATGACGAAGACGGGCGTGGACATGCCCGCGAGCGTGAGCGCGGTCAGCAGCCGCTCGCTGAACCGGCCGCGCCGCCACACCGACAGCACCCCGGTGCCGACGCCGATGACCAGCCACAGCACCATCGCCCCGAGCGCGAGCGAGGCCGTGACCGGCAGCTTCGCCAGGATCAGCTCCGTGACCTGCTGGTCGCTCTGGTACGACAGCCCGAGGCAGGGCGCCGAGCAGTGCTGGACCGAGGTGCCGGTGGAGTAGTCCTGGCCGACGAAGAGGCCCTGCAGGAAGTGCCAGTAACGCGTGTACAGCGGGTCGTCGAGGTGCAGTTGCCCGGCGACCTGCTGCACCTGGGCGGGCGAGCAGCGCGGACCGCAGGTGATCTGGGCGACGTTGCCGGGGGTGACGTAGAAGACGACGTAGATGATCACCGAGAGGGCGAACAGGGTGACCACGGCACCGGCGGCCCGGCGCAGCACGAATCCACCGAAACCACTCATGACGCCCTCCCCTTCGCCTCTTGCTTGTGTTCCGTCGTCTCCTGCTCGCGCCCCGTCCCCACCCGCAGCCGCGAGGCCGCGCGCGGGTCGAGGGCCGTGCGTACGCCGTCGCCGAGCACGGTGAGGGCGAGGACGGTCACGAAGAGGGAGCCCGCGGGCAGCAGCAGGTACTGCGGTGCCGCCTGGTACCAGACGTCCGCGGAGGTCAGCATCTGCCCCCAGGAGGGCGTCGGCGGCTTCACCCCCACGCCGAGGAAGGACAGGGCGGCCTCGACGGTGATGTTCGTCGGGACGAGGATCGCCGCGAAGGTGATGACGGGGGCCGCGAGGCCGGGGAGCAGCTCGCGGCGGGCGATCCGGACGGTGCCCCAGCCGCTGAGCCGGGCCGCGGCGACGTAGTCGAGCTCCTTGAGGGTGAGCGTCTGCGCGCGCACCATCTTGGCGAGCGTGCCCCAGCCGGAGACCAGTCCGACGACCAGAGCCACCAGGACGGGGCGCGGGAAGCTCGTGGGCACGACGGCGAGCAGGGCGAGCGCCACGACCATCAGCGGCATGGCCACGAAGATGTCCGCGATCCGGGTCAGGAGAAGGTCCACCCAGCGGTTGCCGAGTCCGGCCGCGACGCCGATGACGACGCCCAGCACGAGCTGCACGACCGTCGCCGCCAGCGCGACACCCAGCGACACACGCGCGCCGTGGACCAGCCGCGCGAACAGGTCCCGGCCGGTCTGCGGTTCGACGCCGAGCCAGTGGTCGGCGCTCACTCCCCCGAACGACCCGATGGGCACGCCCCCGCGCGCGGAGTCCACCAGGGACGGGTGGTAGGTGGTGGGGTCCTGGCCCTCGAGCGCGGTGAGCAGCGGCGCAGCGAGCGCGACCAGGACGAGCAGCGCGACGACGACCGCCGCGACGAGGGCGGCACGCTGCGTTCGCAGCCGCCGCCAGAACTGACGAGCCCCCGACGCCCCCGGGACGGCGGTGTCCGCCCCGGGGGCCTGGGAGGTCAACAAGGCCTCGCTCATGATGACTTGACCAGATCCATTGACTACTTGATCCACTTGACCTGGTTGACCTACTTGACCGCGACCTGGGAGATGTCCAGTACGCCGGTCCAGTCACTGATCACGACGTTCTTGACGCCCTTGCCGTACAGCCGCTTGTAGACCGGGTGGAACAGCGGCACGGTCAGGGCCTGCTCGCCGATCTTCTTGTCCAGTGCGCCCCATCGCTTGGCGGCGGCGTCAAGATCGGTCAACTTGTTGATCGCGTCAATCTCGGCATTGACCGACTTGTCGTCGAGCAGGCCCGTGTTGAAGTTCGCGCCGTCCTTGACGATCTGCCGGCCGTCGAAGATCGGGGCGAGGAACGGACCGCCGGAGGGCCAGTCGGCACCCCAGTGGGCGAGGAAGAAGCCGGGCTCGGTCTTCACGTTGTGGATCTTGTCGGAGTAGTCGTTCTCCTCCAGACCCTGCAGCTTGACCGTGATGCCGGCCTTCTTGAGCGCGTCCTGGATGGCGGTCGCTATCTCGGGGCTGGTCTCGAAGTCCTTGGCGTTGGAGTGGGTCAGGGTGATGGTCAGGCCGTTCGCGTAACCGGCCTCCTTCAGCAACTCCTTGGCCTTGGCCGGGTCACCGGCCTTGCCCGCCGGGAAGTGGTCGTACGGCGTGTAGCCGAAGGACTTCTGGTCCGGCAGGAAGGTGGTGGCGGGCTCGGCCAGCGCCGAACCACCCGCGGCATTGACCACGGACGACCGGTCGATGGCGTACGAGATCGCCTGCCGCACCTTGACGTTGTCGAACGGCTTGATCGTCGGGTTGAACGCGATGTAGTTGGTGTAGCCGAAGTGGCCGGTGCCGACGCGAGAAGCAAGTTCCTTGTCGCCCGTCACCTTGGCCAGCTCGGCCGGCCCGAGGTTCGTGTCCGTGGTGACCGCGGCCGCGTCAGCACCCTGGGACGAGGACAGCCGCTGGTTGATCACGGACGAGTCCAGCCCGGACCGTACGTCGATCTTGTCCGGGTACGCCTTGCGCTCGGCGTCCGTCGCGGCGGACCAGTAGGTGTTCCGCTCCAGGACGAGCCGTTCACCGTCGTTCTCGTTCTTGACGACCTTGTACGGCCCGGACGAGACCGGGTGCTCCTCGTACTTCGTGCCGGTGTCCTTCTCCTGCGGCACGGGCGTGAACTGCGTCTGCGTGGCCAGGTACGGGAACTCGCCCTCGGGCTTGTTGAGCCGGAAGACGATGGTCCGCTCGTCCGGCGTCTCGATCGAGTCGAGCCCGCCCTTGTCCTTGTACGGCCCCTCGTAGTCGGCGCCGCCGATCAGCCAGTCCCTCAAGTAGGGTGCCCCGCCGGACAGTTCGGGCGCGAAGGAGCGCTCGATGCCGTACTTGATGTCGGCCGAGGTGATCGGGGTGCCGTCCTCGTACTTGAGGCCCTCCTTGAGGGTGTACGTCCACACGGTGGCGTCCTTGTTCGGGCGCCCGGTGTCGGTGGCGAGGTCGGGGACGACCTCGGCACCGGCCTCCCCGTTCTCGCGGTTGCGGGTGGTGAGCGTGCGGAAGACGAGGGACGGGACGTTTCCGCCGCCGGAGGTGTACAGGCGGGCGGGGTCGAAGTCCTGCTGCGGACTGGAGTTCAGGACCGTGAGCGTGCCGCCCTTGTGGGGCGTGGAGTCGCCGCCGGCGCCCTTGGCATCGTTGTCCTCAGGCCCGCAGGCGGCGGCGCCCGCTGCCACGACCAGGCTGACGGATGCCGCGGCCACGCGGCGCGCTATGACGGACGGATGACGCATCGGAGACGACCTCTCGGTTTGATGGATCTCGCATGGACGGTCGAGAACCGACTCGGCTCGACCAGTCTCGGATGGCGAGACGGATTGACGCGGAGTGAGACGGAAATGAGCAGACGTCTGCCCCGGCGCCGGGTCGTCGGAAACCCGTGAGAAGAGCCGCGGGGTCGGACCCCGTCAGCGACTCAGCGACTCACAGGAGAAGGAGAAGATCGCGACGCGAACGCCGAGGGGCGAGCGTCAGCGACAGTGAATGTCGGCCACGCACAGAGCGGTCACACCGATGAGCGCCAGCTCGATGGCGGCGCGAGAAGAGGCGTGACGGGTCGACATGTGCAGAAATATGGATCAACACGCTGCACATGTCAATGTGATGTATGAACCATCCGTCAACTCCCGGGATATGGCCAGGGGTTGGCCCGGCAGTGGATCCCGTTGTGATCGAGGAACTTGGTCTGCTGCTGCATGACCGGCGCGAGATCGCCGTCCTTGTCACAGGTGACATGGCTGAAGCCGAGCCGGTGCCCGACCTCGTGGTTGATCAGCATCTGCCGGTACGCGTGAATCCGGTCACCGTAGGTCTTCGACCCCTGCGCCCATCTGTACGCGTTGATCATCACGCGCTCGGTGGCGGCCGAGTCGCACGACACGTTGTCCTCGGTGGTGTCGAGTCCGGACTTGGCGCACCAGACGGCGGTGGTGCCGGGGCTGGCCAGTGTGATGACGAAGTCGGGTTTGCCCGAGTAGATGCGCTCGAAGGTGCGGGCGCCGTTGTGGGACCAGCTGCGGTCGTCGTTGAGCGTCTTCTGCACGGCCTCGGCGAAGAGTTCGCCGTCCAGCCCCAGCCCCTGCTCCACGTCCACGCGATAGGTGAACTTCTGCCCCGCACCGGGCGCCTTGTCGATCCCCGGGATCGCGTCGAACTTCCCCGAGCCCTTGAGCGTGGCGCCGAGCGCGTACTTCTCGCCCATCTTCTGCTCGTACGTCAGCGGCGGCACGCTCGGCACACCGGACGGCACCGGCCGCCCGTCCCCGCGCGAGGCCGAGTCACGGGCGTCCCGCGCCTGATCGGCGGCGGACCGCGACTGTACGTCGCTGTCGTCCCGCCCCTTCGCGACCTGCCCGGCGACCACGACGGCCAGCGCGGTGACGACAGCGGCGGCCGCGATGCCGGTGAAGGTCCGGCCCTTGGCGCCCTTCGCCGGCACGGGCTCGCCGGTCGGCGGGGCGTCGTCGTCGAGGTCGGTGTCGTTCGCGACGCCGATGCCGGTCCCGGTGTCCCAGTCGGTGACGGAGGCGTACGGGTCGGCGACGTGCGTGGAGCCGGACGTACGGGGCGCGAACACGTCGTCGCCGCCGTCCTCGCCGAAGGCGTCCAGGTACTCCTGCCGGGGCCCCTCGGACGGCGGCGCCTGCCGGGGCCGCGGAAGGGGAACGCCGGTCGCAGGCGGAGCACCGGCCGCCCCGGAAGCCCCGCGAGCGACCCCGGTCCGCCCCCTCAGCTCACCCCAGCCACCACCGGGTTCACGCGGCTCGGGGTGACCGCCGCGGATCAGGGGGGTGCCGTGGGCGGGAGTCCCGTCCGGCAGACGGGGAACGCCGTGGGCGGGAGTCCCGTCGGGAAGCCTCGGAAAGCCGTGCGCGGGCGTGCCGTCGGGCAGCCGCGGAACGCCGTGCGCCGGGGTGCCGTCCGCCAGCCGCGGAAAACCCTGCGCGGGCGTGCCGTCGGGCAGCCGCGGAATGCCGTGCGCCGGAGCACCGTCCGGCAACCTCGGCATGCCATGCGCCGGAGTACCGTCCGGCAACCTCGGCATGCCATGCGCCGGAGTGCCGTCCGGCAACCTCACAAAACCCTGCGCAGGCGTGCCGTCGGGCAGCCGAGGGACCCCCCGCGGGGGCGTACCGTCATGGACCCCGGGTCCTCCGTACGCCGGCGCCCCACCCGTCGGCATCCCCTGCCGACCCAGCGGTGGCCCCGACACTCGGCGACCACCGGGACCAGGCGCGCCAGGCCCGCCAGGCCCGCCGGGAGCACCAGGCCCGCCAGGCCCGCCGGGAGCACCAGGCCCGCCAGGACCAGCAGGACCACCAGGCCCGCCGGACTGCGGCCAGCCGCCCTGCCCCGCCCCCGGAGCCGTACCCGGCCGCGCAGCCGGAACCCGTCCGGGACCCGTGCCCGGTACGGACGGCCCCCGCCGGTCGGCGTCCGCCTCCGGCTGTGCTCCCCGGGATCCCCGTCGTGCAGTTGTGTCCGCGGTGTCGCGCTTGGCGGCGGATCCGCGGCGGCTGTGGCGTCCCACGTCGCGCCTCAGCTCCCCGCGCTCTCGGTCACTGCGTCGCCCTCGTCCACGCCCACACCCACGCGCGAGGTCGCGCCCTCGACGGCGGCACGCCCGCCGGCCGCCGCTTCCCCCGTCTCCGCGAGGAGTTCACGGAACGCCCGGGCGATCACCTCCGGGTACTCCATCATCGCCACGTGCCCGGCCTCCGGCAGGCTCAGCAGACGGGAGTCACGGAAGGTGCGCGCGGCCTTGCTGCACATGCGGTAGCCCACGAGCTGGTCCCGGCCGCCGTAGACGAGCAGCGTCGGCGCCAGCACCCGCTCGGCCTGGCGCCACAGCGCGTGCTGGCCGCCCAGCGTGTAGGCGTTGACCAGCCCGCGCGCGGAACGCGTCATCGCGTCCCAGAAGTACGGCAGTTGCAGCCGCCGCTCCATCTCCTCGACGGCGTTGCGGAATCCTTCCGGCGTCACCTGCCCGGGGTCGCCGTAGCAAAGGTGCAGCACGCCACGGACCCGCTGCTCCGCCGTCCACTGCCGGGTGAGCCGGGTGAAGAGCGCGGTGACACCCGGCACCGCGAGCAGCGCCGTGGGCACGGCGCTGCGCTGGACGCGGATCTCCGGCAGCGCGGGCGACACGAGGGTGAGCGTACGAACCAGGTCGGGGCGCACCGCGGCGACGCGCGTGGTGACCGCGCCGCCGAGCGAGTTGCCGAAGAGGTGTACGGGGCCGCGGTCGGAGGCGTCGAGATAGCGGATCACCGCGCGTGCGTGCGCGGTGATCGAGTAGTCGCCGTCGTCCGGTGGCGGCGAGTCGCCGAAGCCCGGCAGGTCCACGGCCTCGCAGTCGACGTCGCCCTCGAGCTGCTCCATCAGCGCCGACCAGTTCTGGGAGGAACCACCGAGTCCGTGCACGTACAGCGCGGGCGGCAGCCCTTCGCGCGCGGGCGGCCTGGAGCGCACCGTGAGCGTGATGCCCGGCAGCCCGACCGACCGCAGCCGCTCGCCCTCCCCGACTCGGACGGCCGCCACCTTGGGGAGGACATTGGCGGCCGGCACGGACGGGAGCTCGGTCGAAGACATGCGGCAATGTTACGAGAGGATCACGCCCTGGTTCATGTGTTCGGCGTCACAACTCGACACGTACATGGCAGACGCCTGACCGGTGTACCCATGGAGGGAGGCCCGTCCGAATTGCCCACAGATCCCCCGCAGATCGCATAGCGTCCGGAACGGGTGTCTCCTAGGCTCGTACGCAGGGCACCCGCATGTGGACCCCTGCTTCGCCCAGGGACGTCGTGCCCCACGGGGACGTTCTAGGAAGGGAGCCACCATGGCCGTCGATCCCACCGATCCCGAGACCTTCGTGGACGACGACACCGAGGAAGCCCAGGAGTTCGACGTCGAGGCCCCCACGGCCGACGCGGCCGAACAGCACGCCGACGTCAGGCCCGACCGCGACGACCCGATGACCGCCGTGAACCCGGACCGCGCCAACGAGGCCGATCTGGTCGAACAGGCCCGCGTCGTCTCCATCGACGAGGACGACTACCGGTGACGCGGGCGCGCACACGGGGCCGGTGAACACTAACGAACGCGTACGAGCGCGAACCAGGGTGCATTCTGGCGCGAAAAAGAGCGCCGCTGAGCAGGAAAGAGACCGCTTGCTGCCCGTTTGGTCCTGGTTTCAAACCTTCTACGCGACTTTCGCCACCGTCCGGTCCGTGAAATTCTGCGCTCGCACCGCGCACAGCCGGGTTACCGAAAAGTACGATGGCGGCGCGGCGCACACCGCATGTGGACGACTTTGGGAGGCGGCGTGACAGCCATCGAGCAGACAGAGGCGGCACGCCCGCGGGGCACTCGCCTGCCGCGCCGTGCCCGACGGAACCAGCTCCTGGGCGCCGCCCAGGAGGTCTTCGTCGCGCAGGGCTACCACGCTGCCGCGATGGACGACATCGCCGAGCGCGCCGGCGTCAGCAAGCCGGTGCTCTACCAGCACTTCCCGGGCAAGCTCGACCTCTACCTCGCCCTGCTGGACCAGCACTGCGAGTCCCTGATCCAGGCCGTACGGAACGCGCTTGCATCGACGACCGACAACAAGCAGCGCGTACGGGCGACGATGGACGCGTACTTCGCGTACGTCGAGGACGACGGCGGCGCCTTCCGCCTGGTCTTCGAGTCGGACCTGACGAACGAGCCCGCCGTGCGCGAGCGCGTCGACAAGGTCACCAACGAGTGCGCCGAGGCGATCTGCGACGTCATCGCCGAGGACACCGGCCTCTCGCGCGCGGAGTCCATGCTGCTCGCCTCCGGCCTCGGCGGCCTCGCCCAGGTGGTGGCCCGCTCCTGGCTGCACAGCGACCGCAGCGTTCCGCGCGACCAGGCGGTGCAGCTGCTGACGTCCCTGGCGTGGCGCGGCATCGCGGGCTTCCCGCTGCACGGCACCGAGCACCACTGACCGACCGCGCATGACCGACGCGCACGCGCGCGTGTGGCCGTACTACCACGCACCTGCCGCGCACGCGCGCGTGGCCTTCGCCGACGGGCCGGGCATTTGTTCCCGCCCGCTGTTCGCTCCTGGCGTTCTTGGGCGGAGGGTGTACGTCCCCTCACCGGGCTAATGTGTGCTGGGTACGGCGCGGAAGGTCGCGCACTTCACTGACCGTCGGAGGGACAAAGCCGTGGAGGTCAAGATCGGCGTGCAGCACGCGCCCCGCGAGATCGTTCTGGAGAGCGGTCAGAGTGCCGAGGAGGTCGAGCGGGCGGTGTCCGAGGCGCTGGCCGGGAAGTCGCAGCTGCTGAGCCTCGTGGACGAGCACGGCCGCAAGGTCCTGGTCCCGGCCGACCGTCTCGCATACGTGGAGCTCGGTGAGCCGGCCCCGCGCAAGGTGGGCTTCGGCGCGCTGTAAGGCAGGCGTCGGCAGACAGGCGTTCACGGGAGGGGCCCGGTGACTACGGTCGCCGGGCCCCTCCCCGTTTCGTCCCCCGTTCCGTCTCCACAGATGGAGCACAAGTCGATCACGGGGGAGGATTGCATTCCGCAGGTCAGGGGTATGACGGGCTACGACCGTTTCGAGCAGGTCGGCCATGTGGGAGGGACCCCAACATGCTCTTGGAAGCGCTCAGCTCCGCGATCCTCGGCCTGGCCCTGGCCTGGGCTGCCGCCCACCGCCTGCCGCACCGCCTGCCCGCGCGCTCCCTCGTCCTGCCGACGGGTGTCGCCGGCGGCCTCTTCGGCGCCTTCATCACGCACACCGCGCTGGACTTCGGCAACCTCTTCGTGGTCCTCATCGGCGCGGCCGTCGTCTCCGCCGCCTCGCTCTCCCTGCTGGTACGCCCCGCGGGAAGACTCCGCCGCCACTCGGCGACCGCGTGACCCCAGAGGACCGGCCGCCGGACGACTGACGTACGTCTTCAGCCCGTCCGGCGTTTGAGGAGAGGCCCCTTCAGGGCCGGAGCGGGGGTCTGGGGGCGGCAGCCCCCAGGGCCCGGGGTCGACGGGGCAGCGTCCCTTCAGGAGGGGACGGGTAGGGGCGGGAACCCTACGCCGCCAGCCCCAGCGCAGCCATCCGCTTCGTGTGAGCCTCAGTGATCCGCGAGAACATCTTCCCGACCTCCGCGAGATCGAACCCGTCCGCGACCCCACCCACGAGCATCGTGGACAGCGCGTCCCGATCGGCCACCACCCGCTGCGACTGCGACAGCGCCTCCCCCATCAACCGCCGGGCCCACAGCGCAAGCCGCCCACCCACACGCGGATCGGCATCGATAGCGGCCCGCACCTTCTCCACGGCGAACGACGCATGCCCGGTGTCATCCAGCACGGCCAGCACCAGCCCTCGCGTGTCCGAGTCGAGCCGGGCCGCGACCTCCCGGTAGAAGTCACTGGCGATCGAGTCACCGACGTACGCCTTGACGAGCCCTTCCAGCCAGTCGGACGGCGCCGTCTGCTTGTGGAACCCGTCCAGCGCGGCGACGAACGGCTCCATGGCCTGCGTCGGCTCGGCCCCGATCTCGGTGAGCCGGTCGCGCAGCTTCTCGTAGTGGTGGAACTCGGCCGACGCCATCTTGGCCAGCTCCGCCTTGTCCGCCAGCGTCGGCGCCAGCTTGGCGTCCTCCGCCAGCCGCTCGAACGCCGCCAGCTCCCCGTAGGCCAGCGCGCCCAGCAGGTCCACGACAGCGGCCCGGTACTGCGGATCGGCGGAGGCCCGCGCCCAGTCCTGGGCGGCGACCCCGGTGTGTTCGGCGGAGGAGTCTGCGGTGTCGGAGGCGTCAGGAGTGTTGTCAGACGTCGTCATGAAGCGCACAATAGCCCGCTCACCGCGTCACGGAAGTCCCTGGTCAATCACTGTGACGCCGACTACGTGACCAATTCGGCCATCGCATGTGCGTGTTTCCGGGGTATGGTGGTAATGCGCCCGCTGAGTACTCAGACGTATCTCGACGGGCCGCACGTTATGAGGATGCCCGGTCGGTGGCCCGATCGGCTCCGACCCGACAGCCCTCCACGGCCGTACGGCACTCCGCGTACGAAGCCCGGAGGGGGACACCCTCAGCGGTACGAGCGCTAGAGCGTCGGCAGTGGTCCCGTGCCTTACGGCCCGACCGTATGGCAGCCGACGTCCCCCGGCACGGTCCGTCAAAGACCCCCCGCGCTCGCCTCGCACCGCGCACACAGAAGAGGCAGCACCCTGACTACGACTTTTCGAGAGCTCGGAATCCTTCCCGAGACCGCCGAGGCCCTGGAAGCCGTCGGCATCACCACTCCCTTCCCCATCCAGGAGATGACCCTCCCCGTCGCCCTCTCCGGCACGGACGTCATCGGCCAGGCCAAGACCGGCACCGGCAAGACGCTGGGCTTCGGCCTCCCGCTCCTCGAGCGCGTCACCGTCCCCGCCGACGTGGAGGCCGGCCGCGCCAAGCCCGAGGCCCTCACCGACGCCCCGCAGGCGCTCGTCGTCGTCCCCACGCGCGAGCTGTGCACGCAGGTCACCAACGACCTGCTGACCGCGGGCAAGGTGCGCAACGTACGCGTCCTCGCCATCTACGGCGGCCGGGCCTACGAGCCCCAGGTCGAGGCCCTCAAGAAGGGCGTCGACGTCATCGTCGGCACCCCGGGCCGACTGCTCGACCTCGCGGGGCAGAAGAAGCTCAACCTCAAGCACATCAAGGCGCTCGTCCTCGACGAGGCCGACGAGATGCTCGACCTGGGCTTCCTGCCCGACGTCGAGAAGATCATCGACATGCTGCCGGCCAAGCGCCAGACGATGCTGTTCTCGGCGACCATGCCGGGCGCGGTCATCGGCCTCGCGCGCCGCTACATGTCGCAGCCCACCCACATCCGCGCCACCGCGCCGGACGACGAGGGTGTGACGGTCGCGAACATCGCGCAGCACGTCTACCGCGCGCACAACATGGACAAGCCGGAGATGGTCGCGCGCATACTGCAGGCCGACGGCCGGGGACTGGCCATGGTCTTCTGCCGTACGAAGCGCACCGCGGCAGACCTCGCCGACCAGCTCCAGCAGCGCGGTTTCGCCTCCGGCGCGGTCCACGGCGACCTCGGGCAGGGCGCCCGTGAGCAGGCGCTGCGCGCCTTCCGCAACGGCAAGGTGGACGTTCTCGTCTGCACCGACGTCGCCGCCCGCGGCATCGACGTCGAGGGTGTGACGCACGTCATCAACTACCAGTCGCCGGAAGACGAGAAGACGTACCTGCACCGCATCGGCCGCACCGGCCGCGCGGGCAACAAGGGCATCGCGATCACACTGGTCGACTGGGACGACATCCCGCGCTGGCAGCTGATCAACAAGGCGCTGGAGCTGAACTTCAACGACCCGCCGGAGACGTACTCCACGTCCCCGCACCTCTTCGAGGAACTGAACATCCCCGCGGGCACCAAGGGTGTCCTGCCCCGCTCGGAGCGCACGCGCGCCGGGCTGGCGGCGGAGGAGGTGGAGGACCTCGGTGAGACCGGCGGCCGCGGTGGGCGCGGTCGCGGTGCCCGAGGCGGCCGGGACGAGTCCCGCTCGTCCTCGTCCGACCGCGAGCGCCCGTCTCGTACGCCGCGTCGCCGCCGCCGTACGCGCAGCGGGTCGCCGCTGGACGGGACGCCGACGCCCGCCAACGGTCCCGCGACGCCCGAGGAGACCGCCGAGGCCACTTCGGCGGACTCCGTCACCGCGCCCCGCACCCCGCGCCGCCGTCGCCGCACCCGCGGCGGGGCGTCGACGGAGCCGGCTCCGGCCGTGACGGCCACGTCCGCGGACGCCGCGCAGGCAGCGGTCACGACGGCGGAGGGCCCGTCCCTGGACGTCTCCGAGGAAGCCCCGGCGAACCCGCGCCGCCGTCGCACGCGCAAGTCGGCGGAGCTCAAGGCGACTTCGGCCGAGGCTGCGACCACTTCGGAGTCCGTGCAGGCATCCGAACCCGTGCAGGCGTCCGAAGCCCTGCAGGCGTCCGAGCCTGTCACGGCCGCCCCGCAGGCGACGGAAGCCGAGGAGGCCACGGCCACCAAGCCGCGCCGCCGCACCCGCAAGGCGACCACCGCTGCGGAGACGGCCGTCGACACGGCGGAGAGCACCACCGAGGCCGTACAGCAGGCTCCGGAGGCCGCGGAGGCAACGGAGTCCAAGCCGCGCCGCCGCACCCGCAAGGCGACGACCGCCGCGGAGACGGCCGCCGCGGAGACGGCCGTCGACACGGCCGAGGCCGCGGAGACCAAGCCGAAGACGCGCCGCA
This sequence comes from Streptomyces sp. NPDC107522, assembly GCF_055657525.1. Classification (NCBI taxonomy): domain Bacteria; kingdom Bacillati; phylum Actinomycetota; class Actinomycetes; order Kitasatosporales; family Streptomycetaceae; genus Streptomyces; species Streptomyces sp. NPDC107522. The sequence goes on from NZ_JBVKAU010000003.1 coordinate 313,319, forward strand.
CCCGCAAGACCGCGGCGTCCGTCGAGACGGCCGACATCCCGGCCCAGACGGCCCAGGAGCCGGAGCCCACCGAGGCCAAGCCCAAGGCACGCCGTACGCGCAAGGCCACCGCTGCCGCCGAGACGGCCGTCGACACGGCCGAGGCCGCGGAGACCAAGCCGAAGACGCCGCGGACGCGCAAGGCGACCGCCGCGGCAGAGGCTGCCGTGGACACGGCCGAGGCTGCGGAGGCGAAGCCCAAGGCGCGGCGTACGCGCAAGGCCGCCACCGCCGAAGCCGCCGTCGACACGGCCGAGGGGACGACGGAGGCGAAGCCGCGCCGTACGCGCAAGGCCACCGCGACCGTTGCCGAGCCGGAGGCCGCCGAGGTCAAGCCCCGGCGCACCCGCAAGGCAGCGGCCACCGCTGAGGCCGCCGTGGACACGGCCGAGGCCGCCGAGGCCAAGCCGAAGGCACGCCGCACCCGCAAGACCGCGGCGTCCTCCACCCTGGCCGCGGACATCCCGGCCCAGGCCACCCACGAGCCGACGGACGCCGAAGCGCCCGCACCCCGCCGCCGCACCCGCAAGGCCACGGCGACCGTGGAGGCTGCCGACGGCACGGCCGAGGTGAAGCCCAAGGTGCGCCGTACGCGCAAGGCGACGGCCGCCGCGGAGCCCGCGGAGAGCTGATCTCCCGCACGACGGCCCGGTCCCGCATCATGTGGGGCCGGGCCGTCGGCGTTGCGGCGACTCCCACACTCCTGTCGCCTTCAGCCCGTCCGGAGTTTGAGGACAAGGCCCCTTCAGGGCCGAAGCGGGGGTCTGGGGGCGGCAGCCCCCAGGGACGGGACGGGTAGGGGCGGAGGGGGCGAGCCCCCCGAGGGCCACCGCAGCACCGGCCCACCACTCGCCGACCCACATCCCGCCCCCACCCGCTACCCTCCCCAACGTGACCACCCAACCCGCCGCCACGCCGCCCCCCAACGCCCGCGCCTACCCCCTCCACACCCCCCGCGGCACGTTCGCCGTGGTCGACTCCCCGGCCGCCCCCGACGTGAAGCTGCGCGGCGTAGCCCTCCTGCTCCCCGGATTCACCGGCAGCAAGGAGGACTTCACGCTCATGCACGAGCCGCTCGCGGCACGCGGCTACCGCACGATCGCCGTGGACGGACGCGGCCAGCACGAGTCGGACGGCCCCGAGCACGACGAAGCCCCGTACGCACAGGCAGAGTTGGCCCGGGACGTGCTCGCCCAGGCAGCAGCCCTCCGCACCCTCGACGACCCCGAGGGCACCGAGGGCCCGGTCGGCCCCGACACCCCCCTGCACCTCCTCGGCCACTCCCTCGGCGGCCAGATCGCCCGTGCCGCGGTACTCCTCGACCACTCCCCGTTCCGGTCACTCACCCTCATGGCATCGGGCCCCGCCCAGATCTCCGACTCCCAGCAGCAGCGCGTGAAACTGCTGCGGGACGCGCTCGCGGTGATGAACATGGCCGAGACCTGGGAGGCGATCCTCGCCATGGGCCCGCCCGAGGAGGTCGGCGGGCCGGCCCGCGGCATCGGCGGCCAGGACCTGCTGCGCCGCCGCTGGCTCGGCACGAAGCCCGCGCAACTCCTCGCCACCGGCCGCCAGTTGTGCACGGAACCGGACCGCGTCGACGAACTCGCCGCCGTCCCGCTCCCGTTCCACGTCCTGTCCGGCGCCAGCGACGACACCTGGCCGGTCCCGGTCCTGGACGACATGGCCGTACGGCTGCACGCCCGCCGCACGGTCATCCCCGGCGCCGAGCACTCCCCCAACGCCGACCAGCCCCTGCTCACCGCCCAGGCCGTCGCCGACTTCTGGGACAGCGTGGACGGCACCGACGGCCGTCGCCCCACGGACGCCTAGGGCGGCACGAGGACAGCCAGGCCCCCGAGCCCGAGCCCAGCGCCGCCGGGAGCGGCCCCGCCGCTAGTACTGCGCCTGCAGGTGCTCCCAGAACCCGTCCCGCAGCGCCCGCCGCAGATCGGCCTGCCCGCGCAGCGAGTACTGCAGCAGCCCCTCCGCCTCCACCAGCAGGTCCTGGTCCACCGAGCCGGGGAGGTAAGGGTGCCCGGGCAGGAGCTCGACCAGCGACTCCCGCCCCCGCGCCGCGAGCCACTTCGCCGCGATCTGCGCGCCGACGAACCGGACGTCCTCCCGGGTGGGCCGGGCCCCCGCCGCCTCGTACGCGGCGGCGGTGCGCCGGGAGACGTACGGCTTGAAGAAGTCGAGGTCGAAGGTGCGCTGGCTGTCGACCTCCCAGAGCAGGGGCTCGGCCTGGTTACGGCCCTCCGGCGCCTCGATGCCCCACAGGTGCACCCGCGCTCCGTACCCCTGCGCCGCCTCGACCGCCGACACCAGGTCCTCGTCCCCGCCGAGCAGTGCCGCGTCGCTGATGGCACGGTGTCTGGCCAGGGACTCCAGGTCGGTCCGGATCAGTGAATCGACGCCCTTTTGCTGGTTGTTGGCGTTGAGGTTGCCCAGCCGCACCTTCACATCGGGCAGCTCGGCGATCGACTGCTGCTCCGCCGTGTGGATACGGCGCCGCGCACCGTCGTACCAGTAGACCCGCAGCAGCCTGCTGTCCGCGAAGATCGTGCGTGCCCTGTCGATGAGCGCCTCGATCAGGCCCTCCGCGTCCAGATCGAAGGCCCGGCGGTCCTCCGTCCCGGCGACCAGGCGTCCCGCGGCGGCGTACAGATAACCCGCGTCTACGAAGATCGCATGGGTCGAAGGCGTCTTCGCCACCTCGGCGAGCATGCGTTGCAGCAGCTCGTTGGTGTGGTCGATGCGGGCGCCGAGCGCCGCGAGGTCGTCGTTCATCGCCTCCATTGTCCCGGCGGTCACGCTGCGAACACAACCGGTCCCGGTCAGTCCCGCGGTGATCTCTCACCAGCCGCTTACCGGTCAGTAGTTAGCCGTTCGAAAAATTTCTTTAGCGTAGGGAATGTTTGTAACACGCAGACCGTTGCATACGTGTGTAACCAAGTGTGAACCCAGCAGTTCTCCTCAGGAGGATGACCAGACGAAGGGAGAAGCCATGCGCTTCGAGATCATGCGACTCGACGAGGTCGACGGCACACCCGTGGACAGCACCGTCGTGGACGCCGCCTCCGTCAACCGGATCGTTCAGCAGGCCGCCTCGATCGGTCAGCGGCTGTGGATCCGCCCGGCTGAGACCTCGGCCTCGTAACAGATGCTCCCAACAGACGCTCGCAACGGACGCTCATAACAGACGCGGATCCCCGCAGAAGCTTCGAAGCCCCCGTACGGCACCCAGGCCGGACGGGGGCTTCGCGCATACGGCGGCGGCTCAGGCGCCCTGGATCACCTGCGTGACGCCGTTGATGATCTGCTGCACGGCGATCGCCGACAGCATCATGCCCGCGAGCCGCGTCACCAGGACCACACCGCCGTCCTTGATGACGCGGATGATCAGCAGCGAGTACCGCATCACGAGCCACAGCACGACGTGGATGGCGAGGATCGCCGCCCACACCGACGCCTGCGTGGCCACGGTGTCGGCCTTCTGCACGGCGAGGATGACGGAGACGATCGCGCCCGGCCCCGCCAGCAACGGCATGCCCAGCGGTACGAGGGCGACGTTGACGTCCTTGGTCTGCTTGGGCTCGTCCGTCTTGCCGGTGAGCAGGTCGAGCGCGATCAGCAGGAGCAGCAGCCCGCCCGCGATCATCAGCGCGGGGACGGAGACATGCAGGTAGTTGAGGATCTGGTGACCGAGGAGCCCGAACACCGCGATCACCCCACCCGCCACGCACACAGCCTGGAAGGCCATGCGCTTCTGCACCTTGCCGGGCCGGCCGGCGGTGAGCGCGAGGAAGATCGGGGTGATCCCGGGGGGATCCATGATGACGAAGAGGGTCAGGAAGAGGGAGCCGAAGACGGCGAGGTCGAACATGGGTGAGCCTTGCGAAAAAAGGGCAGCGTGCAGCGCCGGGTGAGAAGGAACGGACCTGTGGGTGAGGAAGCTCAGACCCCGCCGGCCCCCGGCACGGGAAACGCCCCGGTCGCCCGCCGCGTGATCTCCCCGTACACCTCGGGATCCGTCGTGAACTCCCCGAGCACGCATGTCTTGCGGCTGCCGTGATAGTCGCTGGACCCGGTGGTCAGCAGCCCGAGCTCCTTCGCGAGCCCGCGCAGGCGCGCGCGCGTGTCGGGGTCGTGGTCCATGTGGTCGACCTCGATGCCGTCGAGCCCGGCCGCGGCCATCTCGGCGATCGCGGACTCCGGCACGGTACGGCCCCGCTTGCTCGCGGCCGGGTGCGCGAAGACGGCGACGCCGCCCGCGGCCTTGATCAGCCGGATCGCCTCGAACGGGTCGGTCTCGTGCTTCTCCACGAAGGCCCGCCCGCCGTCGGCCAGCCAGTCCTCGGTGAAGGCGTCGCCCACGGTCGGTACGACCCCCAGCTCGACCAGCGCGGAGGCGACGTGCGGCCGGCCGACCGAACCGTCCCCGGCGATCCGCAGCACCTGCTCCCATGTCACCGGCACACCCAGCTCGTTGAGCTTGGCGACCATTCCCTGGGCCCGGGGCACCCGGTCGTCCCGCACCAGCTCCCGCTCGGCGAGCAGCGCCGGCTCCTCGGGGTCGAACAGATAGGCCAGCATGTGCATGCTCACACCGTCGATACGGCAGGACAGCTCGGCCCCGGTGACGAGCGTGAGCCCCTCCGGCAGCGCGGCGATGGCCTCGGCGTACCCCCGTGTGGTGTCGTGATCGGTGAGCGCCACCACGTCCAGCCCGGCCGCGGCGGCATTGAGCACCAGCTGGGCCGGCGTGTCCGTACCGTCGGAAGCGGAGGAGTGGGTGTGCAGATCAATACGCACGACGCGAACTCCAGACGGTGACGACGCTAACGGGGACGCTCAAGGATAACCGGATTTTCAAGCCCCCTGTCACACCCGCACAGCCAAGCGCCCCTTACATCGAGGCACCCAGGGGCGCGGGGCTGTATCGATATGCGGCTCCGCCGCGTGGGCGCGAGCAACCCAGGACCAGCCGCGCACGCCCCTCAGCACACCCCACCCCAGTGGGCGCTACGGCTCAAGCAAGCGCGGCGAAAGCGCCCCGCAGGGCACCAGATCCACCTCGGCCCCCGCATCCCGCAGATCCGTCAGCACCAGCTCGTCGTACATCAGCAACCCCGACTGCTCCGGCCACACGACCGCCCAGAGCCACATCCCGAGCGCCTCCCCCGCGAACACGGCACGGTCGTCGGGCGTACCCGACACATGCCACAGCGGCGTCGGCCGCCCCGCGGCGAGGACCTTGGCCTGCGGCGGCTTCTCGACGTTCATGTACGGCCCGGGATCCGGCCCGTCGATGCCCGCATACCGCGCGCCGAGCCCGACGCCGAGCTCCTCGGCGACCAGGATCAACTCGCCCACGCCGCCGAGCGGTCCGGGCCCGGAGCAGGCCACGGCCGTCGCACGGCCCCCGCTGCGGTCGTCGCCCGCGCTGGCGACGCCCGTGAACAGCCAGCCGATCGGCAGCGGCCACGGGATCCACACCGGCACCTGCGTGCGGTGCACGACAACACTGAGGGCCTCGACGCTGGGCGGGATCACAGGCTGCACCGGATGCACGGTGCCGTGCACATCGCACTGCCAGGTGTCGACGAAGAGTCCGGGAGCCCTGACCCGGCCACCACACTTCGGGCAACTGGGTTCGCCCCTCATAGGGCCCCACGGTCCTACCCCTTCCGCGTCACGTCAAGGACGATCACCCGACCGGGCGGAACCCGTTTCACGAAGGAAGCCGCATGCGCTTTGCGTCGTTAGCATGCCTAACTTAATATATGTATATGCCATCTATCTCTCTGCGTCAGCCGACGGCCGTATGGGCGACCGCCGGGGCGTCCGTCGTCGCCTTCATGGGCATCGGCCTCGTCGACCCGATCCTGCCGTCCATCGCGGGCGGCCTGAACGCCACGCCCGGCCAGGTCTCCCTGCTCTTCACCTCGTACTTCCTCATCACCGCCGTGGCCATGCTGGTCACCGGCTTCGTCTCCAGCCGCATCGGCGGCCGCCGGACCCTGCTGCTGGGTCTGGCGTTCGTGGTCGTCTTCGCCGGGCTCGCGGGCACGTCCGGTTCCGTCGGCGAGCTGGTCGGCTTCCGGGCGGGCTGGGGCCTCGGCAACGCGCTCTTCGTCTCCACGGCCCTCGCGGTCATCGTCGGCGCGGCAGCCGGCGGCAGCGCGGCGGCGATCCTGCTGTACGAGTCCGCCCTCGGTCTCGGCATGGCCTGCGGGCCGCTGCTGGGCGCGCTCCTCGGGGACGCCAGCTGGCGCTACCCGTTCTTCGGCACGGCCTTCTTGATGGCCGTCGGCTTCCTGTGCATCGCGGTGTTCCTGAAGGAGCAGCCGAAGCCGGCCCGCAGGACGTCGCTGCTGGACCCGATCAGGGCCCTCGGCCACGGTGGCCTCGCGTCCGCGGCGGTCTCGGCGTTCTTCTACAACTACACGTTCTTCACCGTGCTGGCCTTCACGCCGTTCGTGCTGGACATGAGCCCGTACCGGTCGGGCGCGGTGTTCTTCGCCTGGGGTGTGCTGCTCGCCGTGTTCTCGGTGATCGTGGCGCCGCGGCTGCAGGGGCGGTTCGGTTCGCTGAAGGTGCTCGGCGGCTCGCTGGTGCTGCTGGCCGTGGACGTACTCGTGCTCGGTTACGGCGACCACACCACCGCCGTCGTCTGCACGGTCCTGTCCGGCGCGTTCATCGGCGTGAACAACACCGTCTACACGGAGCTGGCCCTCGGCGTCTCGGACGCGCCGCGTCCGGTGGCGAGCGCGGGCTACAACTTCGTGCGCTGGTTCGCGGCGGCGGCCGCGCCCTACTTCGCGCCGAGGATCGAGGAGTGGACCGGCAGCGTCCACGTCCCGTTCGTGGTGGCCGCGGTCACGGCCGTGGCGGGCGCGCTCGTGGTCGTCGTACGGCGGAAGGCCCTCACGGACGAGGCCGAGGCACTGGAGACCAGGCACGCCACCGAGGACAGTGTCACCGTGTTCGCCAACTGACGCTTTTCAGCCACCGGTTGGTGAGGTTGCTCACGCCACTGTCAGTCGAGCGGGACGGAGGTGCGGGCGGGGTCGCGAAGGTCCGTCCCGTTCGTCAGCCAGCGCTCCTGGAGGGCCTGGGCGCCGTGCACGCGCTTCCAGGCGGCCTCGTTCGGGGTCATGGGCAGAAGGGGCAGGAAGTGCACGGGGTCGGCGGGCTCGTCGAGCTCCAGGTCCTCGACCAGCCCGCCCGGCTCGGCGACCAGGACCGAGGTGAACGGGGCGCCGGGCCACAGCGGTTCACCCACGTCCAGGGAGGCGCCCGGGGCCACGATCACACCCTCCACCTGCGGGGACGCGGCGAGTACAGCGAGCGGGCGGAGCACCTTGTCGGTGTCGGCCAGGCCCGAGCGGACCGAGAGGACCAGTTCGGCGCGGGGGCCCTTGACCGGGTCGGCCACCACCGCGGTGGGGTCGCTCATGGGCTGCGCGGACATACCGAGCGTGGCGTAGCGGACGATGTCGCCCTCCTGGAAACGGAGCACCTCGATGCGGTCCGTACCGAGGAAGGTGACCGCCGCGCGCGCGTCCGGTTCGCCCAGAGCGCTGCGCAACCGGGCTTCGACCAGAGGGAGAACATCAGCCATGCGGCGAGCATAGAACTCGTCAGCACCGGGCAAAGCAGCGCCTTGACACTTCAGTCGGCTGATACTCTTGCCCGGTGTTCGGGACAGCATGCAGAAGCGTCGCGATCGAGTCCCGACGCCAGGATGGAGACTCCCCTACGGGGAACCCCTGACGGGGTATGGAACGTCCCTCACGAGGGACCGGCCGGAGGAGGTGGGGCTGTTATGGATCGAAGTCGACCGTGCAGTACCACTCGCTCTTCCCGCCACTGATGTAGCTGATTCGGCTGTTCCGGCTCTGGCTGACCGCCGCCTTTCACGCTTGCGTCCTCCCGCGGAAGAGCACTTCGTTTCGCTTTGCCTGATCGGTCTGATCTGTTCCAGCAACGAAGCCCATCACCGCGACGGTGCGGTGCTCCCCGCTTTGTGGACGTGCCAAACATCCTGAGGTCAGGACGTCCCCATTCCGGGCAGTTCCACCCGTGCCGCGGCCCTGCACGCTTCGTTGCCCGCCCGCGAAGGAGCCTGCTCATGTCGATGATCCGCGACCTGCGTGCCGTGGTCCGCCCGTCCCGCGTCTCGCTGCGCAAGGACAACGGCACCTACGACACCACCCGCGACCCCGCGACGCCCTCCGCCGTCGTCGACTGCGCCGTCTACCGGGGCGGCGCCCGTGTCGAGAGCGAAAAGCCCCTCTCCCCGCACGAGGCGATGCGCCAGGTGCGGCGTGACGGTGGCTTCGTGTGGATCGGGCTGCACGAGCCGACGGAGGCCGAATTCTCCGGTATCGCCGGCGAGTTCGGGCTGCACCCGCTGGCCGTCGAGGACGCGGTGCAGGCCCACCAGCGCCCGAAGCTGGAGCGCTACGACGACTCGCTCTTCACCGTCTTCAAGACCATCCACTACGTCGAGCACGACGAGCTCACCGCCAACAGCGAGATCGTCGAGACCGGCGAGGTCATGTGCTTCACCGGGCGGGACTTCTTCATCACCGTCCGGCACGGCGGGCAGGGCTCGCTGCGGGCGCTGCGGCACCGGCTGCAGGACGACCCCGAGCTGCTCGCCAAGGGCCCGTCGGCCGTGCTGCACGCCATCGCCGACCATGTCGTGGACGGGTACATCGCGGTCGCCGACGCGGTGCAGGACGACATCGACGAGGTGGAGACCGAGGTCTTCTCGCCGGGCCGGAAGGGCTCGCCGCGCGGTACGGACGCGGGGCGGATCTACCAACTCAAGCGCGAGGTCCTGGAGTTCAAGCGCGCGGTGTCGCCCCTGCTGCGTCCCATGCAGCTGCTGAGCGAGCGGCCGATGCGGCTGATCGACCCGGACATCCAGAAGTACTTCCGGGACGTCGCCGACCACCTGGCCCGCGTGCAGGAGCAGGTCATGGGCTTCGACGAGCTGCTGAACTCGATCCTCCAGGCCAACCTGGCGCAGGCGTCCGTCGCGCAGAACGAGGACATGCGGAAGATCACCTCCTGGGCCGCGATCATCGCCGTACCGACGATGGTCTGCGGTGTGTACGGGATGAACTTCGACTACATGCCGGAGCTGCGCTGGAAGTTCGGGTACCCGATGGTGCTCGGGATCACGGCGGTGATCTGCATCGGCATCCACCGCACGCTGAAGCGGAACGGATGGCTCTGACCGGCCCGGACACGCCTGACGCGGCTGGATAGTCTTGCGCCATGACTAGCGAGCTGCTCGACCAGGCCCTCGTCGAGGAGGCCACCAAGAAGTCCGGCCTCATCTGGGTCAAGGGGCCTGGTCACCCGGCCCGGGCGCTGTGGCACGTCTGGCACGAGGGTGCCGCGTGTGTCGTGGGCGACGGTCCGGGCGAGCAGCCGCTGCCGGGGCTGACCGACGGGGCCGCGGCCGAGGTGACGGTCCGCAGCAAGGACAAGGGGGGCCGGCTGGTCTCCTGGTCGGCGAAGGTCGTGGAGCTCGCGCCGGGGTCCGAGCACTGGGACGCCGCGGTCGCCGAACTCAAGGGCAAGCGCCTGAACGCCCCCGACGGCGAGGCGATGCCGGAGCGCTGGGCCCGCGAATGCCGGGTGCTGCGCCTGGAGCCGACCGGAACGACCGCCCCGCTGCCGGACGGCTCCCTGGCCGAGGCGCCGCTGCCTTCCCCGGCGACGACACGTCAGCCGATCCCAGCGGGGCTGCCGCGGCTGCTGCTGAAGAAAAAGAAGCGGCGCCGCTAGGCAGGTCGGCGCAGCGCTCAGGCCGTCACGACGTCGGCAGCTGCTTGCCGTAGTCCACCGTCTCGTCCTTCGCCGGCTTCTCCAGGGGGAAGTCCTTGCCCCAGGAGGAGAAGGTCAAGGTGCCCGCGCCGCCCGCCCGGGTCAGGCGCAGGGGGTACGGGGCGCCCTCGAGGGAGACGTCCAGGGTGCCGCCGGACCCCTTGTCGCCGGTGATGCGGATGGTGCGGATGCCCGCCTGCTCGTGGTGGCCGTCGGTGGCCAGCGTGCCGTGCAGGGTCAGCAGGCCGTCGAGGAGGACGGCCTTCTCCGTGAAGCCGCTGAACTTCTTGTACGACGGATCGGCCTGCGGCACCTTCACGTACTTGCCGCCCAGCTTGTCCGCGGCCGCCGCGTCCGCCTTGCCGCCGCCCTGCCCGTCCGCATCGCTCCAGAAGTCGGCGCCGGCCTTCAGATACAGCTGCTCCCCGATCCGCAGCAGCTGGAAGGTCGCCCCCTGCACGGTGACCGACCCCGTCGCCCCGTCGGTCTTCAGCTGCATGTCGAGTTTGTAGGTGCGCCCGCTGGTCACCACGTTCCCGGACAGGCGCACCGCCTCGGCGGAGTCGGCGGCCGTACGGGTCTTGCGCTGGATCTCGGCGGCCGGCAGCTTGCCGACCCCGTTGGTGCCCTCGTCGGGGTCCTCACTGCATCCCGTCAGCCCCGTTCCCGACACGACCAGGGCGCACACGGCGCTCACCAGCGCGGCCCGGCGCTTACGCCCCTGGGAAATCGCAGTCACAGGTGGGGCTGCCTTTCTGTCGTGGGACCTGAGCGGCGTACCGCAGCGTACCGGGGCCTCAGGCCCCAGGCGGAGCCAGTCCGTCCGGACCGCCCACCAGGGCGTATCGGATCAGGACGGGCTAGCCTGAAGCCCACCCGAGCGGGCAATTCGACAAATGCGGCACCGTCCGCGGAACCGCACCAGAAACACGGCACATCCCGCACGCAAAGGAGCCTCAGCCATGGCAGCCGGCGCTCCCCGGATCTTCGTCTCGCACCTCGCCGGTGTCGCCGCCTTCGACCCGAACGGCGACCAGGTGGGCCGCGTCAGAGATCTGGTCGTCATGCTGCGCGTCGGCCGACGCCCCCCGCGGCTGCTCGGCCTCGTCGTCGAACTCTCCACCCGGCGCCGCATCTTCCTGCCCATGACCCGGGTGACCAGCATCGAGTCCGGCCAGGTCATCACCACCGGCGTGCTCAACGTCCGCCGCTTCGAGCAGCGCCCCACCGAGCGCCTCGTCTTCGGCGAGCTCCTCGACCGGCGCGTCAGGCTCGTCGAGACCGGCGAGGACGTCACGGTCCTCGACCTGTCGGTGCAGCAGCTCCCGGCCCGCCGGGACTGGGAGATCGACAAGGTGTTCGTACGCAAGGGCGGCAAGGGCGGGGCCTTCCGGCGTGCCAAGGGCGAGTCGCTGACCGTCGAGTGGTCCGCCGTCACCGGCTTCTCCGCGGAGGAGCAGGGACAGGGCGCCGAGAACCTCCTCGCGACCTTCGAGCAGCTGCGCCCCGCCGACCTCGCCAACGTCCTGCACCACCTCTCCCCCAAGCGCCGCGCCGAGGTCGCCGCGGCCCTCGACGACGACCGCCTCGCCGACGTACTCGAAGAGCTCCCCGAGGACGACCAGATCGAGATCCTCGGCAAGCTGAAGGAGGAGCGCGCCGCAGACGTCCTGGAGGCCATGGACCCGGACGACGCGGCCGACCTGCTCGGCGAGCTGCCCACGGAGGAGCAGGAGCGGCTGCTGAGCCTGATGCAGCCCGGCGACGCGGCCGACATGCGGCGCCTGATGGCGTACGAGGAGCACACGGCGGGCGGTCTGATGACGACCGAGCCGATCGTGCTGCGGCCGGACGCGACCGTCGCCGACGCGCTGGCCCGGGTCCGCAACCCGGACCTCTCCCCCGCCCTCGCCGCCCAGGTCTACGTCTGCCGGCCGCCCGACGAGACGCCCACCGGCAAGTACCTCGGCACGGTCCACTTCCAGCGCCTGCTGCGCGACCCGCCGTACACCCTGGTCAGCTCGCTCGTCGACGAGGCACTGGAGGCCCTGGAGCCGGACGCCGCGCTGCCGGTCGTCGCCGGGTTCTTCGCGACGTACGACATGGTCGCGGCGCCCGTCGTCGACGAGTCCGGGTCGCTGCTGGGCGTGGTGACCGTGGACGACGTACTGGACCACATGCTGCCCGACGACTGGCGGGAGACGGAGTTCCACCTGGACGAGGACAAGGGTGCCGAGGGGGTGGCCACCCATGGCTCCTGAGCGCGAGGGCACGCGTGAGCGCGTGGTGTCGGGAGCCACCGCGGCCACCCGGGCGCCCCGCGCGCGCCTCGACCAACCCCGGCCGCCGCGGCGGCGGATCCTGCCGGAGTGGGACCCGGAGGCCTTCGGACGGCTGTCGGAGCGCATCGCCCGCTTCATCGGGACCGGGCGGTTCCTCGTCTGGATGACGGTCGTGATCGTCGTGTGGGTGCTGTGGAACATCGCGGCCCCGACCGACCTGCGCTGGGACGAGTACCCGTTCATCTTCCTGACCCTGGTCCTGTCCCTGCAGGCCTCGTACGCCGCCCCGCTGATCCTGCTCGCGCAGAACCGGCAGGACGACCGGGACCGGGTCAACCTCGAACAGGACCGCAAGCAGAACGAGCGGTCCATCGCCGACACCGAGTACCTGACCCGCGAGATCGCCGCCCTGCGCATCGGGCTCGGGGAGGTCGCCACCCGCGACTGGATGCGCTCGGAGCTGCAGGACCTGATGAAGGAGCTGGAGGAGCGGCAGGACGGCCACCGCGGGAACGGCCACCCCGAGCACGGGGTATTCCCGGCAGAACGGTCGCGGGGACGTGACGCAGACGACCGCTGACAGCCTTTCCGGGGCGAGGCTACTGGGCCGTACCATCGTCCTTATGGCTACGGAAGACGCGGTGCGCGAAGCACTGGCGACGGTGAACGACCCCGAGATCAACCGCCCCATCACCGAACTCGGGATGGTCAAGTCGGTCGACATCGGGGCGGACGGAGCGGTCGCGGTCACCGTGTACCTGACGGTCTCCGGCTGCCCGATGCGCGAGACGATCACGCAGCGAGTGACGGACGCGGTCTCCCGGGTCGACGGCGTCACCCGCGTCGACGTCACGCTCGACGTCATGAGCGACGAGCAGCGCAAGGAGCTGGCCAACGCCCTGCGCGGCGGCCAGGCCGAGCGCGAGGTCCCCTTCGCCAAGCCCGGCTCGCTCACCCGCGTGTACGCGGTCGCGTCCGGCAAGGGCGGCGTCGGCAAGTCCTCCGTCACGGTCAACCTGGCGGCGGCGATGGCGGCCGACGGCCTCAAGGTGGGCGTCGTCGACGCCGACATCTACGGCCACAGTGTGCCGCGCATGCTGGGCGCGGACGGCCGGCCGACCCAGGTCGAGAACATGATCATGCCGCCCTCCGCGAACGGCGTGAAGGTCATCTCCATCGGCATGTTCACGCCGGGCAACGCGCCGGTGGTGTGGCGTGGCCCGATGCTCCACCGGGCGCTCCAGCAGTTCCTGGCGGACGTCTACTGGGGCGACCTGGACGTCCTGCTCCTGGACCTGCCCCCGGGCACGGGTGACATCGCCATCTCGGTGGCCCAGCTGGTCCCGAACGCCGAGATCCTGGTCGTCACGACCCCGCAGCAGGCGGCGGCCGAGGTCGCCGAGCGCGCGGGCTCCATCGCCGTCCAGACCCACCAGAAGATCGTCGGCGTGGTCGAGAACATGTCCGGCCTGCCCTGCCCGCACTGCGGCGAGATGGTCGACGTCTTCGGCACGGGCGGCGGCCAGGTGGTCGCCGACGGCCTCACCCGCACGACCGGCACGAACGTCCCGGTCCTCGGCAACATCCCCATCGACGTCCGCCTCCGCGAGGGCGGCGACGAGGGCAAGCCGGTGGTCCTGACGGACCCGGACTCCCCGGCGGGGTCCGCGCTCCGAGCGATCGCGGGGAAGCTGGGCGGGCGCCAGCGGGGCCTGTCGGGCATGTCGCTGGGTATCACGCCGCGCAACAAGTTCTGATCCCTGTACGACGATGGGGGCGCCGTCCGGTGTGACGGCGCCCCCATCGTCGTAGCCCTGTCCTGGTGCTGGGCGATGCCTAGGCGTATGCCGAGATGTCCTTGATCATGGCGAAGCCGAGCCCGTACGCGCTCATGCCTCTGCCGTACGCCCCCACATGCACCCCTTCCTGAGTCGAGCCGGCCAGCACCCACCCGAACTCGGACTCCCGGTAATGGAAGGGCGTCGGCACGCCGTCCACCGGAAGGGACAGCGTCGACCAGTCAGGCCCGTCCAGATCGTCGGCCAAAGCCCACGCCGTCTCCGTCTGCTGCTCCAGCCAGTCGTCGCGCAGCGAGTGGTCCATCTGCCCGGGCCACGTGAACGACAGCAGCCCCACCCCCGCCAGCCACGCCGCCGAGGACACCGACGTGGCCTCCAGCAGCCCCGTACCGTCGGCACTCCTCCGGGACGGATTCGCCGCGACGGTCACCACGACCGCGAACTTCTCCCGGTCCTCCGACGCCTCGTTCCGTACGGAGGGCTCGTCACCGTGCCCGATCGACCCGTGTTCCACGGCCCCGTCGGCCGCCGTGCCGACCTGCATCAGCCAGCGCGGCCCCGTGAAGGCCTCGTCGAGGCCGTACCACGGGAAGGGCGCCAGCAGGTAGCCGTCGACCGTGCGCCGGGCGGAGGGGACGTGCTGTCCGCTCTCCGCGGCCGGTGCCTGCGCGACTGCCCGACTCGTCGTCTGACTCGTCGTCTCCATGTGCCCGGACGCCTCCTCGCTCTCGCCGGACCAGCCCGGCCCGCCCCCCTTCGGGCGTACTCGTCCGGTCCGCACAACAACTCGGCAGCATAACCACACCGCACAAAGCTGCAGGGAAAGCGCCCGGCGCGTGGGGCGCGCAGGGGGCGGGTTCAGGCCGCGTGCGACCCGGGCGGAGTATGAGAAGCGTCACGTATGAACGGTGTTCGCTCCCGTGTTCGTACGGCTCAGGTGGCGTCGGCGTCGTAGGGTGGACGCTCGTCGCGGGCTTTCTCGGGCTTCTTCGTCATGTCGACGCTGCCGCCGGAGGAACCCGCGGCGGAGGACGAGGAGGAGGCCGACGACTCCGAGTCACGGCCGTGGACGGCGTCGGTGACCTCGGCCATCTCCTTCTTCAGGTCGAAGCCGTTGCGGATCTCCTTGAGCCCCAGGTCGTCGTTGTCCAGCTGCTTGCGGATGAACGTCTTGGGGTTGAGGTCCTCGAACTCGAAGTCCTTGAACTCCGGGCCGAGTTCCTGCCGGATGTCCTGCTTGGCGCTCTCCGAGAACTCGCGGATCTTGCGGATCGTCCGTGTGACGTCCTGGATCATCTTCGGGAGCTTGTCCGGACCGAAGATGAGCACGGCAAGGACGACGAGCGTCACCAGCTCGAGCGGTCCTATGTCATTGAACACCTGAAGCTCCTTGCGATGTCCTCGGTCCTCGGCCCTCGATGGTCTGTGCGGGTCTTGCCGTGGTCCGGGCCGGATCCAAGGTACCTTCCGATCCCGTACGACCGGTACTGTCCCGAGCCTCCGAGTGCGCGTATGCGTGCGGTTTTGTGGGTTGTTTGCCTTGTCAGAGCCCTTGTGGGGCGGTGACGCGGGCTGGGCTGTGAGGTACGTGTGAGTCTCAGCCGCCGCTGGACGAACCGAGCGTCAGCGAGATGGTGAGCTCCTTGCCGCCGCGCTCCAGGGTCAGCTCCAGACGGTCGCCGGGCCGGTGGGCGCGGGTCTTGACGATGAGTTCCTCGCCGGAGTGGACGCGCTGGCCGTCGACCTCGGTGATGACGTCGCCCGGCTTGATGCCGGCCTTGTCGCCGGGGCCGTTCCGCGTGACCGCGGGGCCGCCGTCGCTGCCCTTGGTGCCGACGCGGGCGCCGTCGCCGCTGTAGTCCATGTCGAGTGTGACGCCGATGACCGGGTGGGTCGCCTTTCCCGTGTTGATCAGCTCCTCGGCGACCCGCTTGGCCTGGTTGACCGGGATGGCGAAGCCGAGGCCGATGGAGCCGGCCTGGCCGCTGTCGAGGTCCGAGCCGCTGTCGGCCGACCGTATCGCCGAGTTGATGCCGATGACCCGGGCGCGGGCGTCGAGGAGGGGGCCGCCGGAGTTGCCCGGGTTGATGGGCGCGTCGGTCTGCAGGGCATCCACATACGACACATCACTCCCGTCGCCGCTCTCGCCGCCGGCCGTGATGGGCCGCTCCTTGGCGCTGATGATGCCGGAGGTGACGGTGCCCTCCAGGTCGAACGGGGCGCCGATCGCTATGACGGGGTCGCCGACCTGGACGTTGTCGGAGTTGCCGAGCGGCAGGGGCTTCAGGCCGCTGACGCCGGTGACCTTGACCACGGCGAGGTCGTAGCCACTGTCGCGTCCGACGACGGTGGCCTTGGCGGTGTCACCGCTGTGGAAGGTCACCGATATCTCGCCGTCGTCGCCCGCGGGTTCGACGACGTGGTTGTTGGTGAGGATGTGGCCGCGGTCGTCGAGCACGAACCCCGTCCCGGTGCCCTGCTCCGCGCTCCCGCTCACATGCAGCGTCACGACGCTGGGCAGGGCACGGGCGGCGATCCCGGCGACGCTGTCCGGCGCCCGCCCGGCGGGCTCGGCGCCGGCCTGCGGCAGCTCCACGTCCCCCACACCGCCGTTGCGCTCCAGATACGCCCCCACGACGCCACCGACGCCACCGGAGACGAGCGCGATCAGCAGAACACCGACGATCAGCACCTTCTTGGCCCGCTTGCGCCGCTGCTGCTCGGTGCGAACCGCGGCGCCGTTCTGCTGGAGGGGGGCGGTGGGGTGGGGGGTGGAGTGGGTTGTGGAGGCCCAGGGGTCGTAGTTCTGCCAGGGGTTGGTGAGGGGTGGGGTGTCTGCGTAGGCGGGGGTGGCTGGGGCGGGTGTGACTTGGAGGGGTACGGCTTGGGCGGAGGTGCTGTGGGTCGGGGTGCCGTGGGTCGGGGTGCCGTGGGTCGGGGCGCTGTGGCTCGGGGTGCCGTGGGTGGGGGTGGGCTGGGCAAGGGTGTTGGCTGTCGAGGGTGGCGCCTGGGCGGGGATGCCGGGGGGCGGCGACTGGGCGGGGGTGCCGGGAGGCGCCGGGACAGGAGCGCCGGTCGCCGGAGCCGGCACTGGAGCGGGTACGCCGGCTGTCGGGGCCGAGGCTGCCGACGGCACGGGCGTGCCGGGTGCTGCGGCCGGCGCGCCGGGCGTCGGGGCGCGGAGGCCGGGCGTGGGTGCGGGCATGCCGTGCGCGGGTGGTGGCATCGGTACGGCCGTTCCGTGCGCGGGCGTGGTCGCCGGGTGCTGGACCGGCGGAGCGGGCGCCCAGGGTCCGGGCTCACCGTAGGGCGGGGTGCTGTAGGGGTCGGGGTCGTGCAGGGGCTTGGGGCGTTCGACGGGGGGCGCTGCGGGGGCGGGGGCGGCACCGTCGGCAGCCTCTGCGGGGACCGTGCCCGCACGATCGGCAGCCTCCGCCGAAACCGCGGCCCCCTGATCGGCAGCCCCCGCCCCAGCACCGGCAGCACCGTCGGCGGAGTCCCCGCCCACCGCACCGCCGGCCTCAGCCCGCTCCACGACGACGGCACCTCCGTCGTCGCCAGCACTCACGGCCGCGTCGACATCACCCGCCGACGGGACGGCCGCAGGCGCCGCGCCCGGACGTGCCAGCTCGAAGTCGCCCTCGGCGGACGCCTCGTCTCCAACGCCGCCGCTCACAGCAGGCCGCCGCAGCTCGTAGCCGCCCTCAGCCGAAGCCTGGTCTCCACCGCTGCCGCCCACACCAGGCCGCCGCAGCTCGAAGTCGCCCTCAGCCGAAGCGCCGACATCACTACCGCCGTCGGCGCCAGGCCGCCGCAGCTCGAAGTCGCTCTCGTCCGAAGCCCCGGCACCACCGCCGCCGCCCACACCAGGCCGCCGCAGCTCGAAGTCCCCCTCGGTGTCACCCTCAGCCGAAGCCATGCCGTCGCCCACGCGCACAGCCGGACGCGCCAACTCGAAGTCGCCGTCCGTGTCGCCACCGAGGCCCGGCCCACCGGTGGCTCCCGGTGCCGTGGGCCCGGCCGCGGCCGCTGCGCCCGGCGCCGTCGGCTCGCTCGTCTCGTCCGGTGTCGGTTCGGTGCCCTCCGCCCGGGCCGAGGGCTCCTGCGGCCGAGGTCGGTTCCACCACTTCGCCTTCGCGGGCTTCCCCTCGTTCATGCTCTGCTTCCTACTCGCTGCTGACCGTTGCTCGAGTAGGACGCTTCGCTCTCCCCGCCGCATCCGAAGGGACACGGCCGGAGCGCGGCCGGGCAGCCGCGGCCGATGGACCGTCGTGCGGCCGATCCCGCAGCCCGCGGAGAGGGCCCGGTCTACCGGCTTCCCAACCCTGGTTCCCCGGCAGGCCGTCACCGGGAACGCCCCGGCGCCCGAACGCCTACTCAACTCTGCGCTGTCGCGCTCACGTTCCCTCAGGAAACCGGCGCCCTCGTGCTACCTCCCCCACCCGGCACGCGGCGTCCACGGCGGCCGCAGTTGATCGACTCCGCGCCCGGCTGTCGGCGGGGCGCGGCCCACCCCGGATTCAATCAGGTTCGTGGGCCGCTGCGCAGAGGCCGGGTCAGTGGCCGGTGGCGGGCGAGACGGAAGGAGATGACGTCGCGTCGGGGACGGGTGCGGCGAGCAGGTCGGGGGTCGCCGTGATCTCGGGGGCCGTGGACCACGAGGTGAGGGTGAGCGGCGGGGTCGCGCTGAGCGGGCGTATCAGCGGCGACATGGCGGCCGCGCCGGCCACCATGGGCGCCGTCAGGGTGTGCATCTCCTGGTCGGCGGGCTGCGTCGGCACCCCGGGCAGGAGGGGGGCCGACACCTCGGTCGGGGCCGCCGGGGTGGCCGGCGTCCGCTGCCCCTGCCCCTGGGCGAGCAGCGGGCCGACCGCGCGGCGGCGCTGGTTCTCGGGTGCCGTCGTGGAGCCGGTGCCCTGCGAGCGCGCCGGTGTCACATTGCTGCCGCCCGAGCCGCCGCGCGCCTCGGCGTCGGTCGGCGCACTCGTCGTGACGCCGCCCAGTGAGATGGCCGCGAGTGACACCGCCCCCGCTGCGACCAACACGAAACGCATACGGGAGGACCCGGAGCGGTCGGCGTCCTGACGGCCCACGGGGTGGGTGCGGAAACCGCGGTCCGAGGCGGGGAGCGCAGGAGCATGCGCACGCGACGGGACGTATCCGAACTCGAAGCGGTCGCCCCGCTTCATTCCGAACGCCCCGGTGGCGCCCGGCCGCCCGGACAGTCCCCCGAATCCTCCCCCGCCCAGCGGCGAGCCACCGCTGTCCAGGTCACCTCCCCCGGGGAGGCCCTGAAGGCGGGCCAGGAAACTCTCGGAGGGAGGCGGCGGGGCCGCCTCCGCGAAGACGTTCTTCAGCCGGCGCTGGGCGTCGACCTCGGCCTTGCACTTGGCGCACGTCGCCAGGTGGGCCAGGACACGCTCGCGCGTCTCATGACCGAGCTCTCCGTCGACAAGGGCGGAGAGTCGGTCTCCCAGATGCTGCTCTGCCAGGAGCCGTTCGGCGGGGTCGGGTCGGGAGCCACTCACGCGGTCGCGCCCCCTCCCCCCAGAGCGGCCACACGCGGCACGAAGGAGCGGCGCTCGGCGCGCGCCTCCGGCGAGCGGTGGGCGAGGGCCTTGCGCAGCTGCGAGCGGCCACGGTGGATACGGGACCGGACCGTGCCGAGCTTGACGCCCAGGGTCGCGGCGATCTCCTCGTACGACAGTCCTTCGATGTCGCACAGGACGACCGCGGCGCGGAACTCGGGCGCGAGGGTGTCCAGAGCCTGCTGGACGTCCGCGTCGAAGTGCGCGTCGTTGAAGACCTGCTGCGGGGTGGGTTCCTTGCTGGGCAGCCGCTCGGCCGCGTCCTCGCCCAGCGCGTCGAAGCGGATGCGCTGCTTGCGGCGGACCATGTCCAGGAAGAGGTTCGTGGTGATGCGGTGCAGCCAGCCCTCGAAGGTGCCCGGCGTGTAGGTCGACAGGGAGCGGAACACTCGGACGAAGACCTCCTGCGTGAGGTCCTCGGCGTCGTGCTGGTTACCGGTGAGGCGGTACGCCAGCCGGTAGACGCGGCCGCTGTGCGTGCTGACGATCTCCTCCCAGGTGGGCGGAGTCCACGCCTGCCCGTCCGCGTCGGTGGAGAAGGTCGCGGTCTGGGCGTAGTCGCCGGCGTGGCTGTGGTCAGCGGTGTCGTTCACGGATTTCGGCCTGCCCGCCGATCCGAGAAAGCGCCGCAGCACTCCTCCCCGATCCACAGGCGCAGCCGCACCTCCCCTGTCGGCTCTGGTGGTGTCCAGTGGAGCCCCTACCATAGCCACCTCGCCCGTTAGCTCCGGATAAGCGGTTTTACGAGAATTTGATCTGGGCTGATACGGCTGGTGGGCCTGCGTCAGCACTTGCTCGCGGTGTCGCTCGTCATCGTGATCCAACTGTGTCCCCCCGCTCGTCTTCCCACCCCTCTAAACGCGCGGTCCCATCTGCGGGTTCCCGGCCGCAACGGATACAGTCACGCCCAGGCAACCACGGGGCAAGGAGAGGGCCATTACCGGCAACCGGCAGACGAGCTGGGCGTTCGCCGACGCCTACGTCGCCGAGGACGACGTCCTGCGCTGGGCCCGGGACCGGGCCCGTGAGGCGGGGCTGCGCTCGGTGTCGCCCGGCACGGGCGCCGCGCTGCGACTGCTGGCCGCCTCGGTGGACGCGAAGGCGGTGGCCGAGATCGGCACCGGCACCGGCGTCTCCGGTATCCACCTCCTGCACGGCATGCGCCCCGACGGCGTCCTGACGACCGTGGACCCCGAACCGGAGCACCAGCAGTTCGCCCGCCAGGCCTTCCGCGCCTCCGGCTTCGCCAGCAACCGCGCCCGCTTCATCCCGGGCCGCGCCCTGGACGTCCTGCCCCGCCTCGCGGACGCCGGCTACGACCTCGTCTTCTGTGACGGCGACCGGCTGGAGTTTCTCGACTATCTCGCTGAATCGTTGCGCCTGCTGCGTCCGGGTGGCCTGGTCGTCTTCGAGGGCGTCTTCGCCAACGGCCGGACGGTGGACTCGGGCCCGCAGCCCACGGAGGTCATACGCATCCGGGAGCTGCTGCGCGCGGTGCGCGAGAGCCAGGAGCTGGTGCCGTCACTGCTGCCGGTGGGGGACGGGCTGCTGTGCGCCGTGAAGCGCTGACCGCCTGACCCTCTGAACCCTCTGACCGCGGACGTACCGGGAAAGCAGCGACCCCGGCACCGTGCGATGCCGGGGTCGCCGAAAGGGTAGGGTCGCTGTCCGCGTCAGCCGACGACCTTCTTGAGGGCGTCGCCCAGTGCGTCGGCCTCGTCAGGGGTCAGCTCGACGACGAGCCGACCGCCGCCTTCGAGCGGAACGCGCATGACGATGCCCCGCCCCTCCTTGGTCACCTCGAGCGGGCCATCGCCCGTCCGCGGCTTCATGGCCGCCATGCTCGTTCCCCTTCCTGAAACCAGCTCATAGTCAAAGCCGACGGCCCCATGGAGGGCACGCGTATCTGGCATGAGACACGCGACACCGGCATCGAACACATTGCTTCCAAGCCATTATCCCGCATCTCAGGACCCGATGACCAACATCAGTCGGCATCGCTTGGGCAACGCGCGCGAGCAAAACCACTCAATTCGGCGATGTGACTGCGATACTGCGCGACCGCACACGATCCGGCCGAACAGAATCGGACACGCCTTCTTTGACGCAGGTCACATGACCGGTTGCCGGTGATCTCCGCCATGCTGTCCTTCAGACAGGTGCGTACCGACGAGTACGCCCGAGCCGCGACACCGGAGGGGATACGCCATGGCCGACACCGTGCTCTACGAGGTGAGCGACGGGCTCGCGACGATCACGCTGAACCGTCCCGAGGCGATGAACGCGCTGAACATCGAGGCCAAGGTCGCCCTGCGGGAAGCGGTCCGGGCCGCGGCGGGCGACGACGCCGTACGGGCCGTGCTGCTGACGGCGGCCGGGGAGCGGGCGTTCTGTGTGGGGCAGGACCTGAAGGAGCACATCGGGCTGCTGATCACGGACCGGGAGACCGGGTCGAGGCAGACGATGAGCACGGTGCGGGAGCATTACAACCCGATCGTGCAGGCGCTCACGTCCATGCCGAAGCCGGTGGTGGCCGGGGTGAACGGGGTCGCGGCGGGGGCGGGCTTCGGGTTCGCGCTGGCTGCGGACTATCGGGTGGTGGCGGATACGGCTGCCTTCAATACGTCGTTCGCGGGCGTGGCTCTGACGGCCGACTCGGGGATCTCCTGGACCCTGCCGCGGGTCATCGGCGCCGGGCGCGCCGCCGACCTGCTGCTTTTCCCCAGGAACATCAAGGCGCAGGAGGCCTACGAGCTCGGGATCGCGAACCGGCTGGTGCCGGCGGATGCGCTGCGCGGCGAGGCCGAGAAGGTGGCTCGGGCGCTGGCCGAGGGGCCGACGGTGGCGTATGGGGCGATCAAGGAGGCGGTGGCGTTCGGGCTGTCGCACTCCTTGGAGGAGACGTTGGAGAAGGAGGATGAGCTGCAGACGCGGGCGGGGTCGTCCGAGGACCATGCGATTGCGGTGCAGGCCTTCGTGAACAAGGAAAAGCCGAAGTACTTGGGTCGGTGAGCTCGGGGCGGTAGCGCCGTCGGGGGCTGCGGGTTCGATGTGGTTGATCGCGCCCCGGCGGCGGAGCCGCATATCGATACCGCCCCGCGCCCCTTACGGGGCGCTTCTCGCCACGCACGTCTCCAAGTGGTCGTCGACCAAGCCGCACGCCTGCATCAGGGCGTATGCCGTCGTCGGGCCCACGAAGCGCAGGCCCCGCTTCTTCAGGGCCTTGGACAGGGCCGTCGACTCGGGTGTGACCGCGGGGACGTCGGCGAGCGTCTTCGGAACCGTACGGGTGCCGGGGTCCGGGGCGTGGGACCAGATCAGTTCGTCCAGTTCGCCCGGGGCCCAGTCGGCCAGTACGCGCGCGTTGGCCAGCGTCGCGTCGATCTTGGCTCTGTTGCGGATGATGCCCGGGTCGGCGAGGAGGCGGTCGCGGTCCGTGTCGGTGAAGGCGGCGACCTTGGCGATCTTGAAGTCGGCGAAGGCGGTGCGGAAGCCCGGGCGGCGGCGCAGGATCGTGATCCAGGACAGGCCCGACTGGAAGGCCTCCAGGCTGAGGCGTTCGTAGAGCGCGTCGTCGCCGTGGACCGGGCGGCCCCACTCCTCGTCGTGGTAAGTCACGTAGTCCGGGGTGGACAGGGCCCAGGGGCAGCGCAGGGCGCCGTCCGGGCCGGCGAGGGCCGTACCGTCACTCACTGCTGGTCCTCCTGGGCGGGCTTCTCCATCGACACATGGCCTCCGGCCGACGCCTGGGCTCCGGCCAGCGCGGACTCCAGGTCGGAGATACGGGCGTCGCGCTCGGCGAGCTCGGCGCCGAGGCGGCTGAGGGCGTCGTCGACGTCGGCCATGCGGTAGCCGCGGGCGGCGAGCGGGAAACGGAGGCTCTCGATGTCGGCGCGGTCGACCGGGCGGTCCAGCGGCAGCAGGTCCTGCAGGCGCTCGGGCGCGGCCTCGGGCAGCGGGCCGTCGCCCTCGCCGCCGCCCACCACGGCGAGTGTCACCGCGGCGACCACGACGGCGAGCGCGACGACCAGGAACAAGAACATAACCATCGCTGTGGCCCCCACGGTCGGTGAATGCGAGCGGTCGAGTGTGTCAGTGTCCGATCGTGCCATGCGACTCTGACAGTTAGGGTCGCAGGCGGTCGATGGTCGGCGACTTGCCAGGACGTACTAGGAGAGGTCACAGGGGATGCTCAGGCTGGGCAGGCGTGAGTTCGACGCGCACGAGCCGGTGATCATGGCGATCGTGAACCGGACCCCGGACTCCTTCTACGACCAAGGGGCGACGTTCCGCGACGAGCCCGCCCTCGCGCGCGTGGAGCAGGCCGTGGCCGAGGGGGCGGCGATCATCGACATCGGTGGGGTCAAGGCCGGGCCGGGGGAAGAGGTGACCGCCGAGGAGGAGGCACGGCGGACGGTCGGGTTCGTGGCCGAGGTGCGGCGGCGGTTTCCGGATGTCGTGATCAGCGTGGACACCTGGCGGGCCGACGTGGGGGCGGCGGTGTGCGAGGCCGGGGCGGATCTGCTGAACGACGCGTGGGGTGGGGTGGATCCGGGGCTGGCGGAGGTCGCCGCGCGGTACGGGGTGGGGCTGGTGTGTACGCATGCGGGGGGTGCGGAGCCGCGGACTCGGCCGCATCGGGTGACGTACGACGACGTCATGGCCGACATTCTGCGGGTGACCGTGGGGTTGGCGGAGCGGGCGTTGGCGCTGGGGGTGCCGCGGGAGTCGATTCTGATCGATCCCGGGCACGACTTCGGTAAGAACACGCGGCACAGTCTTGAGGCGACTCGGCGGTTGGGGGAGATGGTCGAGACGGGGTGGCCTGTGTTGGTGTCGCTGTCGAACAAGGACTTTGTCGGGGAGACGTTGGACAAGCCGGTGAAGGAGCGGGTGGTGGGGACCTTGGCGACGACTGCGGTGTCGGCGTGGTTGGGGGCGCAGGTGTACCGGGTTCATGAGGTGGCGGAGACGCGGCAGGTCCTGGACATGGTGGCGTCGATCGCGGGGCATCGGGCTCCGGCGGTGGCGCGTCGGGGGCTGGCCTAGGCCGTCGGGCCCACCTGGCGCAGGCAACTTTCCTCGCCCCCGCCGCCCCTACCCGTCCCATCCTTGAAGGGGCTCCGCCCCTTCCACCCCGCCAGGGGGCTCCGCCCCCTGGACCCCCGTCGGCCCCGAAAGGGCCTCGTCCTCAAACGCCGGACGGGCTGGCAGACGCGGACCGGCGTCGAGAGGGCTCGGTTCGGCATCGCCCCTGAAGGGGCGCGGGGAACTGCGCGACCAGCCCACTGCGGCCGTTGGCCGCGCAGTCGGCGGCAAGCCACCGCGGCGCGGGCGGAGTGTCGGCGGGGTCTGGGGCGGAGCCCAGGGGGCTTTCGAGCTCAGCCTCTTGAGAGACCGAGTCGGGTGGGCTGACGCCCCCGGGGTCCAGGGGGCGGAGCCCCCTGGTGCCGGGCCCCGTAGGCACCGTCCCCCGGCATACGCCCCGCGCGAGCGGCCCGCGCTAGCGGCCCGCCTCCTTCGACACCAGCGCCACCGCCTCGTCCACGTCGTCCGTGACGTGGAACAGCAGCAGGTCCTTCTCCGATGCCTTGCCCTGGGCCACCAGCGTGTTCTTCAGCCAGTCGACCAACCCGCCCCAGTACTCGCTGCCGAACAGGACGATCGGGAAGCGGGTGACCTTCTGGGTCTGGACGAGGGTGAGGGCCTCGAAGAGTTCGTCGAGGGTGCCGAGGCCGCCGGGGAGGACCACGAAACCCTGGGCGTACTTGACGAACATCATCTTGCGGACGAAGAAGTACCGGAAGTTCAGGCCGATGTCGACGTAGGGGTTCAGGCCCTGCTCGAAGGGGAGCTCGATGCCGAGGCCGACCGAGATGCCGCCCGCCTCGCACGCGCCCTTGTTCGCCGCCTCCATGGCACCGGGGCCACCGCCCGTGATCACCGCGAAGCCCGCCTCGACCAGGCCGCGGCCGAGGCGCACCCCCGCGTCGTACTCGGGTGAGTCGACCGGTGTGCGCGCCGAGCCGAACACGCTGATCGCGGACGGGAGTTCGGCGAGGGTCCCGAAGCCCTCGATGAACTCCGACTGGATGCGCAGGACGCGCCACGGGTCCGTGTGGACCCAGTCGGACGGCCCGCCCACGTCCAGCAGCCGTTGGTCGGTCGTACTCGCCGTCACCTGGCTCCGCCTCCGGATGACCGGTCCCAGGCGCTGCTCCGACGGTGGCTGCTTCTTCCCCTCGGGGTTGCCGGTAGCCATGTACGCTCCCTCCGCTGCGGGGCCTGCGCGACTTGCAGGTCGTTCCACCTCAGCGTAGATCCACCCGGGTTACGGACGGGGGACGTGAGCATGACCGCCATGAACCGCCATGGAGGGGAGTGACGTCCCGGCGCCCGTCCTCAGGCACCATGCCCCCGGCGCCGTGCCCCCGGCACTACGCCGTGAGCCAGGCCCTCAGCCGCTCCTCCCCCGCCAGGATCTTCGCGGTTTCCACCCGTTCGTCCCGCTTGTGCGCCAAGTGCGGATTGCCGGGGCCGTAGTTGACCGCCGGGATGCCCAGGGACGAGAAGCGGGAGACGTCCGTCCAGCCGTACTTGGGGCGCGCGGTGCCGCCGACCGCCGCCATGAACGCCGCGGCCGCCGGGTGGGACAGGCCCGGCAGCGCGCCGCCGCTGTGGTCGTCCACCACGAACTCCTCGACGCCGCAGTCGGCGAACACCTCGCGGACGTGCGCGACGGCCTCCTCCTCGGTACGGTCCGGCGCGTAGCGGAAGTTGACGGTCACGACGCATTCGTCGGGGATGACGTTACCGGCGACGCCGCCGGAGATGCCGACCGCATTGAGGCCCTCCCGGTACTCCAGGCCGTCGATCACCGGGTAGCGGGGTTCGTACGAGGCCAGCTTCGCCAGGATCGGGGCCGCCGCGTGGATCGCGTTCGAGCCCATCCAGCTGCGTGCGGAGTGGGCGCGCTCGCCCGTCGTCTTCAGCAACATCCGCAGCGTGCCCTGGCAGCCGCCCTCCACCTCGCCGTCGGACGGCTCCAGCAGCACCGCGAAGTCGCCCTCCAGCCACTCCGGACGGTTCTCGGCGACGTGCTTGAGGCCGTTGAGGTCCGCGGTCACCTCTTCGTTGTCGTAGAAGACGAAGGTCAGGTCGCGGTTGGGGGCCGGCACCGTGGCCGCGATGCGCAGCTGGACCGCGACGCCCGACTTCATGTCGCAGGTGCCGCAGCCCCACAGGACGCCGTCCTCGTCCAGCCGCGACGGGACGTTGTCCGCGATCGGCACCGTGTCGATGTGGCCGGCGAGGATCACGCGCTCCGGCCGCCCCAGGTCGGTCCGCGCCACGACGTTGTTGCCGTACCGGTCGACCGTGAGGTGCGGCAGGGCGCGCAGCGCGGCCTCGATGGCGTCCGCGAGGGGCTGTTCCGTACCGCTGACGGAGGGGAAGTCGACGAGCTGCGCGGTGAGCTTCGCGGCGTCCAGCGTGAGGTCAAGAGAGGTGTCGGCCATGGTGCCGACCCTAACGCGCGGGGCCGTCGGCCCACTTTTCCCACGGACCCCATACCACTCAGTAACCTCGGCTACCTTGTAGGACGTGCCAGAGCTGTCTCCCTCCTGCAAACGTCGTGGCCGCCTCCTGCGTCGCGGGGCGGCCTTCATGGTCCTGCTCGCCGTCGCGGGGTACCTCGCGGTGCAGTACGTCACCGGAGGCACGGGGGCGCCGGGCTGCGCGGTCGTCTCGGGCAAGAGCGACGGCGCGCGGTACGAGTTCACGCCGGAGCAGGCGGTGAACGCCGCGACGATCGCCGCCGTCGGCACCGGTCGCGGGCTGCCCGAGCGAGCCGTGACGATCGCGCTCGCCACCGCCCTGCAGGAGTCGGGGCTGCGCAACATCAGGCACGGTGACCGTGACTCGCTGGGCCTGTTCCAGCAGCGGCCCTCGCAGGGCTGGGGCACGGAGAAGGAGATCCTGGACCCGATCTATTCGTCCGGCATCTTCTACGAGCACCTGGTCAAGGTCCGCGGCTATACGGAGCTGCCGCTCACCGTCGCCGCGCAGCGCGTCCAGCGCAGCGGCTTTCCGGAGGCGTACGCCAAGCACGAACCGGACGCGACACTGCTCGCCGCAGCCCTCACCGGGCGTTCGGCCGCGACACTGACCTGCGAGGGGCGTCCCGGGGGCACGCGGGTCGCGGGTCCGGACGCCGTACGGGCGGCGCTCGCCAGGGACTTCGGGCGGCTGGAGTCGACCGCCGCCGAGCTGGGCTCCGCACAGGCCACCCCCACCCCCTCCGTGATCGAGGGCGACGGGAACACCGTCCTGCTGCCCGTGACCGCCGACAAGGGTTCCGGCGGCGGACGCGGTGTCCCCGAGCGTGGGTGGCAGCTGGCCCACTGGGCCGTGGCCAACGCTTCCGACCTGCACATCCAGCGGGTGTCGTACGCCGGGCAGGAGTGGACCGCCGGGAACACCGACAGCCAGTGGCGTGCGAGCGCGGCGCCGGGGGGCTCGGGGGCCGAGAGCGGGCTGGACTCGGTCCGCATCATCACGACTCACTAGTGCGGGAAGCGGCGCGCGCAGCCGTTCGGGGACTCACTCCCGCGGGTTACCCGGGGCGCCGGTCGGCAACGGTGTGCGCAGGTTTTCGCGCAGTCACCCTCGCATCCGTCAAATGCCTTGAGAACAAAGGGCTGTAAGGATTCGGCAGGCTTTCCGGCGGGGCGCCTTTTGACCGTTTTTATCCGCAGCCGATAATGCGACGCATTGCCAACTCTTTACGTTGCGGCGCCGCAACCTTCGAGGGCTTCGAGCGGTAGTCACTGCGTCCGAGCCCGGAGATCAACAGCCAGTCGGTCAACTGCCGGGCGTGGTCGGACACTTCATCGTTCTCATCCGACATATCCGTCGAAGGAGCATCATGTCCCTCCCCCTGACCCGCCGGATCGCCCGTGCCGCGCTGCTCGTCGCTGCGGGAGCGGCTGCCGGGGTCGGTGCGGCCGGCTCCGCCAGCGCGGCCCCCGAACTGCCCGACGCCTCGAAGGTCGGCGGGCTGACCGCCCTGGACGGCGCGAGCGTCGTCGACGGCGCGGCTCAGAACGCCACCGGGATCGCGGGTGGCGCCGTCGACACGACGGTCGACAAGGCGCTGCCGACCGCGACGAAGGCCGGCGACAAGGTGACCAAGACCGGCGGCAAGACCGCGAAGAAGGCGGTGCCGACCGCGGCCAAGGCCGGCAGCAAGGTTGCGAAGAAGGCGACGCCTGCGGCGCAGGAGACCGCGGGGGGTGTGGCCGGGTCGGTCGGGACCGTCCTCGGTGACGCGGCCGGTGCGGCCACGCAGACGACGCCTAAGACCGGGTCGCTGCCGGTGCAGGCGCTTCCGCTCGGCTGACGTTCGCTGCGCGTGGCTTGAGCCGCCGACGGGGCCCAGGGAGCTTCCCTGGGCCCCGTCCGCATTTGCATGCCTGGCGTGCCTACGTCGGCAGGGGCCGGGGCGTTTTCTGAGCCGCGCCCGGCGCTGCAGGCTGTGGCCACCCGTTCCGCCCTGCGGAACGACTGCCCACAGCGGTAGCAGCGGCACAGCGGTAGCTGCGCAGCGGCGGCTGTCGGCGCCGTTACGCCAGGCGCTGTACCGCCGCCCGCACCCGCTCGTCCGTTGCCGTGAATGCCACGCGTACGTGTTGGGCGCCTGCCTCGCCGTAGAAGTCGCCCGGGGCGACCAGGATGCCGAGGTCGGCCAGGTGGGCGACCGTGGTCCAGCAGGACTCGTTCTTCGTGGCCCAGAGGTAGAGGCTGGCCTCGCTGTGTTCGATGCGGAAGCCGTGGCGCTCCAGGGCGTCCCGGAGGGCGGTGCGGCGGGCCGCGTAGCGGTCGCGTTGGATGCGGACGTGTTCGTCGTCGCCCAGGGCCGCGACGACCGCCGCCTGGGTGGGCGCCGGCGTCATCATGCCGCCGTGCTTGCGGATCTCCAGGAGGGGTGACAGGACCGCCGGGTCGCCGGCCAGGAACGCGGCGCGGTAGCCCGCGAGGTTCGAGCGCTTGGACAGCGAGTGGACCGCGACGATGCCCTCGTACGAGCCGCCGTTCACATCCGGGTGCAGGACCGAGACCGGGTCGGCCTCCCAGCCCAGCTCGAGGTAGCACTCGTCGGAGAAGATCAGGATGCCGTGCGAGCGGGCCCAGGCCACGATCCGGGTGAGCTCCGACTTGGAGAGGACCTTGCCCGTGGGGTTCGACGGCGAGTTCAGCCAGAGCAGCTTCAGGCCCTCGGGGTCCAGCTCCGTGGGGTCGTCGTACACCTCGTAGTCGGCACGGGCCAGACGGGCGCCCACCTCGTACGTCGGGTAGGCCAGCCGTGGGTAGGCCACCTTGTCGCCGGGGCCGAGGCCGAGCTGGGTGGGGAGCCAGGCGACCAGTTCCTTGGAGCCGACGATGGGGAGCACGTGGCGGTGGGTGACCTCGCGGGCGCCCAGGCGGCGCTCCACCCAGCCGGTGATCGCGTCACGCAGCGCCGGGGTGCCCCAGACCGTGGGGTAGCCCGGGGAGTCCGCCGCGTCGATCAGAGCCTTCTGGATCAGCTCGGGGACCGGGTCGACGGGCGTGCCGACGGAGAGGTCGACGATGCCGTCCGGGTGCGCGGCGGCCGTCTTCTTGTACGGCTCCAGCTTGTCCCAGGGGAAGGTCGGAAGGCGGTCGGAGACTGCGGACACGGGATCTGGCTCACTTTCTGGTACTGCTGCCGGTACTGCCGGATACGGCAACGCCTCGGTCCCGTACGGCGATCAAGGCGATCAGGCCGTACGGGACCGAGGCGGCACGCTGTGCGGGTCGCCGGTGAGGATTACTCGGCCTGCGGCGGCAGCGCGGCGATGAAGGGGTGGTCGCGCTCGATCAGACCCAGCTTGCTGGCACCACCGGGCGAGCCGAGCTCGTCGAAGAACTCGACGTTCGCCTTGTAGTAGTCCTTCCACTCCTCCGGAGTGTCGTCCTCGTAGAAGATCGCCTCGACCGGGCATACCGGCTCACAGGCACCACAGTCGACGCATTCGTCCGGGTGGATGTACAAGGACCGCTGGCCCTCGTAGATGCAGTCGACCGGGCACTCCTCGATGCACGCCTTGTCCTTGACGTCGACACAAGGCTGCGCGATGACGTAGGTCACGCTGTCGTTCCTCCTCGATAGGGCGCTGGCGGGCCTCCTCAGGCTCCGCCGCCTGGCGCGCGGGAGCGCGGCGTCGTCGATGCCCGCCCCTAGTATCTCCGTTCTTGGGCATGATCCGAACAGGAGGGGTGAACTGACCTGTGGAAATCTCTGCGACAGGGCGCCTTGAGGTCCGTATCACCGCTGCTGACGTGGGCAAACGGGTCTCTGTACGCCGCCTGAACGATCCTGCGGCTCCGGGTGAGAAGTTCACCGACACGGTGGGTGTTCTCGCATCCTGGGACGACGGTGTGCTGCTGATCACACGGAAGAGTGGCGAGACCGTCCGCATCGCGGAATCCTCGCTGGTCGCGGGGAAGGTCGTGCCGAGCGCCCCGGCCCGTCGCCGGCGTCCCTCCGCGTCGTACGAGGAACTCGCGCACGTCGCCACGCGCGCGTGGCGGCCCGTGGAGAGCGAACGGCTCGGCGAGTGGGAGCTGCGGGCCGCGTCCGGGTTCACCCGCCGCGCCAACTCGGTGCTGCCCCTCGGCGACCCCGGGATGCCTCTGGAGGCCGCGCTCGACGTCGTACGGCGCTGGTACGGCGACCGTGGGCTCCCCGCGTACGTCCAGACCGCGACGGGAGCCGAGGGCACGCAGGAACTGCTGTGTGCGGAGCTGGAGCGGCTGGGGTGGGTGCGTGAGGTGTCCGCCGAGATGTGGATCGGGGCGCTGGCGCCGGTCGCCGACCGGGACGAGGGCGCCGGAGTGGTGCTGTCCCGGGAGGCGGACGAGGCTTGGCTTGCGCGGTATCAGCGCAAGGGGGTGAGCGAGGTGGCCCTGAAGGTGCTGGGCAGCGGGCCGTCGGTGTGGTTCGCGACGGTTCCGGGTGCGGCGGGTGCTGACGCGATCGGGCGGTGTGTCGTGGACGGGCGGTGGGCCGGGTTCGCCGCCGTGGAGGTGGATCCCGCGCTGCGGCGACAGGGTCTGGCCACCCGGGTGATGGCCGCGCTGGCCCGGCAGGCGCTCGACGAGGGGGCGTCGGCGGCGTGGCTGCAGGTCGAGACGGAGAACGCGGGGGCGCGGGAGCTGTACGCGGGGGTGGGGTTCGCCGCGCATCATGCGTACCACCACTATCGATCACTGTGAGCAATCGCCGTCAGCTGCGGTACGGATCGCCGTGAAAGGGCACGAGCCAGCTATGCGTCCCCCCTATCCCCCGTCACCCGAGCGCTCCGCCGAGCTGCGGCGGCGGTTCGCCGAAGAGGCGCGGTCCGAGCGGCCCGATCTGTCCCTGCTCTGTCTGCTGGTGGGGGCCGAGGCGGACGGGGCGCTGGACGAGGCGGGGATGGACGCGGTGCAGGTGGAGCTGGACGGGCTGGCAGGGCGGCTGCCGTTCCGGCCCGGGGGGCCGCGGGCGTGGGCGGTCGCCCTGCGGGAGCTGCTCGGGGAGCGGTACGGGTTTCGCGGCTCCGCCGCGGACTATCAGCGGCTGGAGTCGTCGTTGCTGCATCAGGTGCTGGTGCGGCGCAGGGGGCTGCCGATCCTGCTGTCGGTGGTGTGGATGGAGGTCGCCCGGCGGGCGGGGGCACCGGTGTACGGCGTGGCTCTGCCCGGGCACTTCGTCGTGGGGTTCGGTCCGGCCGATGAGCAGGTGCTCGCCGACCCGTTCGACGGGGGGCGGGTACTGACGGGGGGCGATGCGGAGATGCTGGTGGCGGGGGCCACGGGGGCTCCGCTGGATCCGTCGATGTTGACGCCGACCGATCCCCTGGATGTGGTGCTGCGGATTCTGAACAACGTCCGGGCCTGGGCGGCGACGCGGCCTGAGCGGACGGATGTGGCGTTGTGGGCGGTGGAGTTGTCGCTGTTGTTGCCGTCGCATCCGGCTCGGTTGCGGTTCGAGCGGGCGCAGTTGCTGGTGCAGCGGGGTGACTTCGTCGAGGGGGCCGTGGAGTTGGAGGGGTACGCGGAGTTGATCAGTGCGGTGGATGCTGCCGCGGCGGAGCGGGTGCGGGGGCAGGCTCGGGCGGCTCGGGCGATGTTGAACTGACGGTTCGCCTATTCGCCGTGGGGGAGCCTGTTGTCGTGCGACTGCGGGTTTGTTGTGGCTGGTCGCGCCCACGCGGCGGAGCCGCATATCGACACAGCCCCGCGCCCCTTGGGGCGTTGTCCCCGGCCGACGATTCAGCACCAACCCTTCTCCCGCTTACAACCAACCCTTCTCCCTCGCGATCCTCACCGCCTCCGCCCGGTTGCGTACCGCCAGTTTCTGGATCGCCGTCGAGAGGTAGTTCCGGACCGTGCCCTGGGACAAGTGCAGGGCCGCTGCCAGTTCGGCGTTCGTGGAGCCGTCCTCCGCTGCTCTCAGGACCTCTCGCTCGCGGTCCGTCAGCGGGTTGGCGCCCTCGGCAAGGGCCGCTGCCGCCAGGGTGGGGTCGATGACGCGTTCGCCTGCGAGCACCTTGCGTACCGCCTCGGCCAGCTGGGCCGCGGGGGCGTCCTTGACCAGGAAGGCGTCGGCGCCCGACTCCATCGCGCTGCGGAGGTAGCCGGGGCGGCCGAAGGTGGTGAGGATGACCAGCTTCACGGCCGGCAGCTCCTTGTGCAGGAGGGCCGCCGCCTCGATGCCGGTGGCGCCGGGCATCTCTATGTCGAGAAGGGCCACGTCCACGTCGTGCGCGCGGGCCGCCGCCAGGACCTCGTCGCCGCGGGCCGCCTGGGCGACGACCTCGATGTCGTCCTCCAGGCCGAGCAGGGCGGCCAGGGCCTCGCGGACCATCGACTGGTCCTCGGCGAGCAGGACCTTGATCGTGCGGCTCGTCATGGGGCGGATCCTATGTCGGCGGCCGGGCCCGCCGGCACGCGGGCGACCAGGCGGAACCCCTGCCTGGACCCGCCCGCCTCCAGCGTGCCGCCCGCCTTCTCCAGGCGTTCGGTGAGGCCGGTGAGACCGTTGCCGGGACCGTCGCCCGAGCTGCCGGAGCCGTTGTCCTCGACGGAGAGTTCGAGCACCGGTCCGTCGAGGGTCTGGCGGCGGACCAGGTCGACCGTGCAACGGGCGGCTCCGCTGTGCCGTACGACGTTGGTGACGGCCTCGCGCAGCGCCCAGGCGAGGGCCGACTCGCTCTCCTCGGGGACACCGGTGAGGTCCAGGTCGGCGGCGGGCAGGCCCGCGGTGACCCCGGCCGCCGTCAAGGCGGCCTTGGCGCCGGCGAGTTCGCCGGCCAGGCGGGGGCGCCGGTAGCCGGTCACCGCCTCGCGTACGTCCACCAGGGCCTGGCGGCTGACCTGTTCGATGTCGGCGACCTGCTGGGCCGCCTTGTCGGGGTGGTCGGGGAGCATACGGCCCGCCAGCTCGCTCTTGAGCGTGATCAGCGAGAGCGAGTGGCCCAGCAGGTCGTGCAGGTCCCTGGCCAGGCGCAGCCGCTCCTCGTTGGCGGCCAGGTGGGCGACCGTGGCGCGGGCCTCGCGCAACTCGATGGTCGTGCGGATCAGTTGGCGTACGCCGGACATGGAGAAACCACCGAGGAGGGCCGGGAAGAGCAGGCCCCACAGGAACGAGGTGCCGCCGGGGACCGCGAGGGCGACCCCGGTGAGCAGGGCGGACACGGTCGGGATGGTCCAGCGGGCGAGGTGGAACGGGAGGGCGGCACCGGAGGAGATCGCCACGTACACGAACAGGACGAGCCACTCCCGGCCCAGGGTCAGCGCCAGGACGGTCGACTGGGTGGCCAGGACCGCCACCGAGCCGAGCACCACGCCGCTGGTCTCGCCCCGCCCGGTACGGAAGACGAGGGCGAAGTACCAGGCGACGAAGGCGACCAGGCCGATCCAGCCGAGGACGACGACGCCGTCGCTGTGTCCGCCGTGCAGCAGGTCACCCACGGGTGCGCTCAGGTACGCGAGCCAGATCCCGATCCAGAGGAACTTCACGACCTGCTGTCTGCGGTTCTGCGGGCGCTGCCCGATGCCGACGCTGCTCACGCCTTCAGCGTGTCCTTCCGGTACAGCCAGGCCGCGCCGCCGGTGAACAGGGCGAAGAAGACGGCGAGGATGGCGATGTCCTTCGCATGGGGGGCCTGGCTCTGTTCGATCGCCTGCCCGAGGGCAGCGTACGCGTGCGTGGGCACCCAGGTGGCGATGTCCTGCAGCCAGGACGGGAAGGACGTGGTCGGCATCCACAGGCCGCCGAGGATGGACAGCCCGAAGTAGGTGATCATCGTGATCGGGCGGACCGCATCCCCGCTCGCGAGGTAGCCGAGGGCGACGCCGAGCGCGGCGAAGACGAGGCTGCCGGCCCAGATCGACCCGGTGAGCGCCAGCCACTGCCAGGCGTCCAGGCGGACGTCCTTCACGATCGCGGCGACCGCGAAGACGATCACGATGGACGGCAGGCTGACCACGGCGGCACTCGCGGTCTTGGCCAGGACGTATCCGCGGCCCGGCAGGGTCGTCAGCCGCAGTTGGCGTACCCAGCCGCTCTCGCGCTCCTTGGCGATGCGCTCGCTGTTGCCCATCAGGACGGCCGTCAGGGCGCCGAAGGAGGCCATCGAGACCATCATGTAGGTCGGCAGGGTCAGGCCCGTGCCGTCGATCTTCGTCGTCGTGTCGGCGGTGCCCGCGATCAGCAGGAACAGGATGGACGGGTAGAGCACCGAGAAGAAGAGGAACTTGCGGTTACGCAGAGCGCGGTTGAGTTCCAGCCGGATCAGGCTCTTCATGACGTACGCGCCTCCTCGGCGGTGGTGATGGCGACGAACGCCTGCTCCAGTCCGAGCCCGGCGACTTCGAGGTTGCGGGGGTAGAGGCCGAGGCCGTAGAGGGAGTGGACCGTGGCGTCGGCGTCGGAGGACTGGATGCGGACGGTCCGGCCGGATATGTCGAGCGTCCTGAGGAAGGGCAGCGACCGCAGCGCGGCCTCGTCGACCGGGCCGTCGGGCAGGTCGAAGGAGATCCTGCGGGCCCCCGCCTTGGCCTTGATCTCGGCCGCGGTGCCGTCGGCCAGCAGGCGGCCGCGGTGCAGCACCAGCACGCGGTCGGCGACGGCGTCGGCCTCTTCCAGGTAGTGGGTGGCGAAGAGGACCGTGCGGCCCTGCTCGGCCTGTTCGCGCATGGTGGCCCAGAAGGCCTGGCGGGTGGTGACATCCATGCCGGTGGTCGGCTCGTCCAGGACGATCAGGTCGCTGTCGCCGGCGGTCGCGAGGGCGAAGCGGACGCGCTGGGCCTGGCCGCCGGAGAGCTTGTCGACCTTGCGGTCGGCGATCTGCGCGATGCCCGCGCGGGCCAGTACGTCGGAGACCTTGTACGGCCTCGGGTGCAGGTCACAGGCGAGCCGCACCAGTTCGGCGACAGTGACCTCGTCCATCAGCCCGCCGCTCTGCAGCATGGCGCCCACCCGCCCGGCGACGATGGCCTCGCGCGGCTCGGTGCCGAAGATCCGCACCGTGCCGCTGTCGGGCTGCCTGAGGCCGAGCAGCAGATCGAGCGTGGTCGACTTGCCGGCCCCGTTCGGGCCCAGCAGCGCCACGGTCTCCCCCGGATGCAGGGCCAGGCTCAGCCCGTCCACGGCCCTGACCTCGCCGTATGCCTTGCTCACCTGGTCGAATGCGACCACTGTCGTCGTCATGCGATCCAGAGTGGCCTTCGGGGCCCCTCGCCCGGCAGTGTCGGCGGTCCTGACTGCCGGATGACAGATGTCATACGACGACCAGGGGCACCCGGCGAGTGCCGGGTGCCCCGGTGGTCCGAGCGGGTACCGCTAGGTCGGGTTGGTGTCGATGGTGACGGTGCGCTCCGCCGCCGTCTTGCCGCGCAGAGCCTTGCGCAGGGCCGAGGCGACGTCCTGCGGCAGGACGTCACGCTTGCCGCTCGCGCCGTTGATCTGCACGCCGTCGAAGGTGGCGCCGTACGCCGCCTTGAGCGCCTTGAGGTCGTACGTGTCCACGAGCTTGCCGTCGACGGCCTTGACGCCGAGGATCTTCGGCAGGGACAGGGAGCCGAACGGGATGCTGTGCGCGGCGTCCGTCTGGATCGTCACCTTGCCGGCCATCGCCGGCTCGGCGAACTCCTTCATGAACCGGTCGACCTCGGCGTTCGTGACCGTCGGCTGCTGGGTGGTCGTCGGGACCTGCACCGGGGAAGACTTGCCCGTCTCCACCTGGGTGCGGTACGCCTCCTCGACCGCCGTGGTCGACTTGGCCACGTCGATGCCCTTGCCGGGCTTGCCGTACACGGCGACCGCCTTGCCGGTCTTGAAGGAGACCGTGCCCTCGGTCACCGAGCCGGAGCCGCCGGAGACCTGCTCCAGGGCGGCGTGCAGCTTCTCCTCGTCGGTGGGCATGACCGGGTCGACGACCCGCTCCTGGCCGAACAGCGCGCCGATGACCGAGACCGGGTTGTAGTCGCTGGTCGCGGCCGCACTGACCGTCTGCTGCATGTCGAACTGCAGCCCGGCCTTGTCCGGCTCCAGCGTGACGGTCCTGCCGCCCACCGACAGCTGCAACGGCTTGTTGACCTGGTCGTCGAAGGCGTCGTTGAGCTTCTTCACCGCCTCGTCGCGGGTGCCGCCGCCGATGTCGACGCCGAGCACGGTGGTGCCCTTGGGTACGTCGGAGTGGGCCATCAGCAGGCCGGCGCCGTAGACGCCACCGGCGAGGACGATCACGCCGCCGCCGATCAGGGCCAGCTTGTTGCGGCCCTTCTTCTTGGGCGTGCGGGAGGCCGGGGTGCTCGACGTGTCCGGCTCGGGCAGCTTCGGGGGCGTGTGCGGCCCGGGTGCGTCGGTGGCGCCCGGCCCGAAGGGCCCGCTCTGCGCGCCGGAGGGCACGACGGGGATGCCGCTGGTGACGGTGTGGCCGGAGACGTTGTCGGCGACGCCGCCGTAGTGCGGGGTGCCGGGCTCGGGGGCCGGTTTCTGCGGGGTGAGGATGGCGGTGTCGTCGCTCATGCCGCCGCCGGGGCCGAGGCCCGCGCCGTGGGGGGAGGCGCCGGGGCCGGCGGGACCGGCGGAGATACCGGGACCACCCGGGCCGGCGGGTCCGGGAGGACCGCTCGGACCGGCGGGGCCGGGGCCACCGGGCCTGCTCGGACCCGCGGAGATACCGGAACCGCTCGGACCACCCGGGCCTGCGGAGATACCGGAGCCGACCGGACCGCCCGGACGGCCGGGCGCACCGGAGCCGCCGGGACCCCCGGGACCGCTCGGACCACCGCGTCCGCCGAGTCCGCCCTGTCCACCGCCGGGGGCAGGTGGCACCGCCGGACCGTCGCCGGTGACCGGACCGGTCGTCGGGCCGGAGGGGCCCTGCGGGCCGCCCTGGCCGCCGCGGCCGTTCGGGCCGCCGAAGTCGCTCGGCCCGTTGAAGTCGCCGGAGCCGTCGAAGCCGTTCGGGGCGTTGAAGTCGGCTGCGGGGTCGAAACCGCCCGGGCCACCCTGGGCGCCGTAACCGGCCGGGCCCTCGGGGCCGCCCTGCGTGCCGTAGCCGTTCTGGCCGCCGCCGTTGTCCGAGAAGTACGGCAGGTCGTCACGGCGCGCCTCGCCACCGGGGCGCGAACCGTTGCCGTTGCCCAGCCCGCCTGCCGCCAGGGCCTCGGTCACGTCGAAGGAACCGGTGCCGCCGCCGTGCCCGGGAGCCACGGGCCCGCCGGTCGCGCCGGGGAGCCCCGTGCCGCCCTTCGCGCCGCCGGGGCGGGAGCCCGCGTCCGGCCGGGTGCCGTTCGCGCCGCCGGGCGCGCTCATCGAACCGACGACACCGCCGGGCCGACCGGCACCGGGCCGCGCACCGCCGGGCGCACCGGCACCTGCACCCGCGCCCGCGCCCGCGCCGCCGGGACCGCCCGCACCGGGGCCCGAACCGCCGGGCAGACCGGACCCGTTGCCTGCCGTTCCGCTCTGACCGCCCTTGCCCGCCGAGGACTTGCGCGGTGCGAACCAGTCGCTCGTCTTCTCCTCCGCCTGCGCCGCGGGCTCGGCCGGGGACTCGACGGTGCCCGTGGACGTGGAGGTGGGGGCGGACGGCGCCGGCGGCTCGGTGTCCGCGCCGGCGCCGGAGCTCTCGGCCTCGGCGACGGGCTTGCGTACGACGACCGGCGGAATGGGCCGCGACCCCGGGATGTTGATCCGGATCCGGGTCGTCAGCGTGGTCTCGGTCTTGCGTTCCTCCGGCTGCGTGGCCGAACGGCCCGCGTCCGTACCGCTGTCGGAAGCCATGGGG
Source organism: Streptomyces sp. NPDC107522 (assembly GCF_055657525.1). Classification (NCBI taxonomy): domain Bacteria; kingdom Bacillati; phylum Actinomycetota; class Actinomycetes; order Kitasatosporales; family Streptomycetaceae; genus Streptomyces; species Streptomyces sp. NPDC107522. The sequence goes on from NZ_JBVKAU010000003.1 coordinate 352,240, forward strand.
GTCCCGTACGGCGGCGTGCCCGAGGGGTATGCGGCTCCGCCGCGCCCGTTGGGCCCGGAGGACGGAGTGTCAGTTTCACGACTCAAGGCAGGTTCTCCCGGTTGGCTCCACCGCCTGTTCGACCTCATTACTTCGGGCGGATCGGCGGCGCGCACCACCATACTGGCCACTTCCGGGCCGTATCCCACGACCGCCTGGGAAACCCACACGGGACTCGCACGAGTGAGTTGTGGAGAAGTGGTACGTCACTTGCCATGTCGGACGCCGTCGGCGTCCGGTTGCCGCACGGGGGCGAGGGTGGCGCAGATCACAGCCACCGCCATGCCGCCGAGCAGGAAGAGGTAGGAGGCGGCTCCCGTGCCGAAGACGAAGTCGCCCTCCGGGCGGCTGGCGGTGAGCAGAATGACGGTGATCATCCAGCCGCCGGCGGGCGCGACGGCCCCGGCCCGGCTGCCCGTCGCCCGGGCGGCGCCCAGACAGAGCCCGGCCTCGCCCGCGAGCGCGAGCAGCAGCCCGCCCGGGAACCACGCCGGCTGCACCAGCGCCCCGGCCACACCGACGACGGCGCCGAGCACGAAGAGCCCGAGGTAGGCGAGGACCCGCAGACCGGAGGGCCGCTTCAGGGGCTGGGCGAGCATCGAGCTCATGACGCCTCCTCGGCACCGGCGACGGCGACACCGGCGAACAGGTCGGACTCCGTCTGCGCGCCCCGCTCACCGCGTACCAACTCGTAGTACTCGGTGGTGAAGAGGGGTTGCGCGAGCTCGTTGGAGAGAGCGAAGTACAGCTCGGCCACGTCGATCTGGGTGGCGTGCGCCCGCATCGCGGCGGCCTTGGCGGCGGCGTACCCGGTGCCGTCGATCACGGTGGTGATCCGCTCGTCGTCGACGACTCCGGGTACGTCGTCGACAGTGGCGGCCTTGCTGAAGGGCAGTCCGGGCAGATCCGCCTGAAGCCGGGCGAAGGCCTCCTCCGCGACGGTGCGCGGGACGCGGTTCCAGTAGATCTTGGGGATCTGCCATCCGGCGTCGGCGGCCAGCTCGGCCGCGCGCATGGCGATGCGGTGGGCCTGGATGTGGTCGGGGTGGCCGTAGCCGCCGTCGGGGTCGTAGGTGACGAGGACCTGGGGGCGGACCTCCAGGATCACCTCGACGAGAGCCCGGGCCGCGTCGTCGACGTCCGCCTGCCACAGCGAGGCCGGGTCCTCGTTGTCGGCGATGCCCATCATCCCGGAGTCCTCGTAGCGGCCCTTTCCGCCGAGGAGACGGAAGTCCTCGACGCCGAGCTCGCGCATCGCGGCGGTGAGCTCGCCCAGGCGGTGTTCGCCCAGCTCGGTGCCGGTGAGGTGGTGCAGCTCGGGAGGAATGACCTCGCCGTGCTCGCCGAGGGTGCAGGTGACCAGGGTCACGTGGGCACCCTCGGCCGCGTACTTGGCCATGGTCGCACCGTTGTTGATCGACTCGTCGTCCGGGTGCGCGTGCACCAGGAGGAGACGCCGGTCGGGCAGTTCCGTCATGGAGCCCACCCTACGAGGAGACCAGGAGGCTCAGAACTTGATGCTGCCGATCATGCCCGCGATGTTCGTCGTCAGCTCGCTGATGGTGGGAGCGACGGTCGAGGACGCCAGGTAGAAGCCGAGCAGCATGCAGACGACCGCATGCCCGGCCTTCAGCCCTGATTTCTTGATCAACAGGAAGACGATGATCGCCAGCAGCACCACCGCCGAAATCGAGAGTGCCACGGCGGCTCACCTCCAAGAATCCCAAGCGCGGGGGTCGGACTATGGGGGCAGATAAATCCATGCAGCAGCCAGCAGGTTCATACCCACTATGCGACAGTGATCATAACTATCCGTACGTGCGCATCGATCGGCGCACAGCCGCACAAGGGGGCGCACTGGCCAATATGGTCGGGGCATGACGACCGAGCCAGTCTCCTTCCCCCGACGGCACGCCCGCACCCAGAGGTTCACGCTCGGCGCGCCGCGCGCGTTCACGGTGGCGCCCGACGGCAGCCGTGTCGCGTTCCTGCGCTCCACCTCCGGTACGGACCCGGCGAGTTCGCTGTGGGTGCTCGACACGGTGGACGGCACGGAGCGCGTGGCGGCCGACCCGCGCGCCCTCCTGGGCGGCGCCTCGGAGGACCTCTCGCCCGAGGAGCGGGCGCGGCGCGAACGCAGCCGTGAGGCGGGCGCCGGCATCGTCGCCCACGCGACCGACACGGCCGTGGAGTTGGCGTCTTTTGCCTTGTCAGGGCGGCTTTTCGCGGCGGAGCTGCGGGCCGGTACGGCGCGCGAACTCCCCGTTCCGGGGCCGGTGATCGACCCCCGCCCCTCCCCCGACGGGCGGCACATCGCGTACGTCGCGCAGGGCGCCCTGCGGGTGGTGGGCGCCGAGGGCGAGGGCGACCGTGCGCTCGCCGAGCCGGAGTCGGAGGGGGTCACCTATGGGCTGGCCGAGTTCATCGCGGCCGAGGAGATGGGGCGCTACCGGGGCTTCTGGTGGGGTCCGGAGTCGGACCGGTTGCTCGTGGCGCGCGCGGACGACACGCCGGTGCGCCGGTGGTGGATCTCCGATCCGGCGCGTCCGGAGCGCGAGCCGCAGCAGGTTCCGTATCCGGCGGCGGGGACCGGGAACGCGGACGTACGGCTGTTCGTGATCGGTCTGGACGGGGTGCGCACGGAGGTCTCCTGGGACCGGGCGCGGTACCCCTATCTGGCGCGAGTGCACTGGTCAGCGGCGGGTGCGCCGCTTCTGCTCGTACAAGCGCGCGACCAGCGCAGCCAGCTGTTCCTGGCCGTGGACCCGGCGACCGGGGCGACGCGGATGGTGCACGCCGACGAAGATCCACAATGGCTGGAACTTTTCGCCGGTGTGCCCTGCTGGAGCCCTTCCGGGCATCTCGTGCGCATCGCCGACGAGGGTGGCGCCCGGGTGCTGACGGTGGGCGAACGTCCGCTGACAGGACCGCAGTTGCACGTCCGGGCGGTGCTGGACGTCTCCGACGACGACGTACTGATCTCGGCGTCGGCGGGTGAGGCCGCGGCCGATCCCGAGATCGGCGAAGTGCATGTGTACCGGGTGAACGAGCTCGGCGTGGAGCGCGTGTCCCAGGAGCCCGGCGTGCACTCGGCGGTGCGCGCCGGGGGCGTGACGGTCCTGGTGTCCCACGCCCTCGACCGGCCCGGCGCCAAGGTCCAGGTACTGCGCGAGGGAAAGCTCACCGCGACGGTCCGGTCGTATGCCGAAGATCCCGGTATGACCCCGCGCGTGACCCTCACTGAGGGGGGCGCACGACGCATCCCGTGCGCCGTGCTTATGCCTCGGGACTACGCCGGTGACACTCCGCTCCCGGTTTTGCTGGATCCGTACGGGGGACCGCACGGCCCTCGGGTGGTCGCCGCGCACAATGCCCACCTGACCTCGCAGTGGTTCGCCGACCAGGGGTTCGCGGTGGTCGTCGCGGACGGGCGCGGTACGCCGGGGCGCTCGCCCGCCTGGGAGAAGGCGGTCCATGGGGATTTCACGGTCTCGCTCGACGACCAGATCGACGCGCTCCAGGACCTCGCGAAGTCCCACCCGCTCGACCTGTCCCGGGTGGCGATCCGCGGCTGGTCGTACGGTGGCTGGCTGGCGGGGCTGGCGGTGCTGCGCCGCCCGGACGTCTTCCACGCGGGCATCGCGGGCGCCCCGGTCACGGACTGGCGCCTGTACGACACGCACTACACGGAGCGGTATCTGGGTGACCCCGCGAAGCAGCCGGAGTCGTACGCGAAGAGCTCGCTCGTCACCGACGACGGGCTCTCTTCCCCCGCCGAGCCGCACCGCCCGCTGATGATCGTGCACGGCCTGGCCGACGACAACGTGGTGGTGGCCCACGCCCTGCGCCTGTCCTCCGCCCTCCTGGCGGCCGGCCGCCCGCACGAGGTGCTGCCGCTGTCCGGAGTGACCCATATGACCCCGCAGGAGCAGGTCGCGGAGAATCTGCTGCTGCTTCAGGTGGACTTCCTGAAGCGGTCGCTCGGGCTCGCCTAGACAGCAACGGACCGGGGTGACATGGCGCACCCCGGTCCGTTTACGGCACCCGCACGGCCGTACGTTGTTCAGAGTGACGCGTCCGTATATCGGGATCGGGTCGACTGAGTTGCCTGCGTGTTAACGCGGTTGGTGTGCGTTTGTATGCCTATGCCGCCTCCTTCGGTGGGACCAACTGCTTCTCCTCGGCGAAATGACAGGCGGAGTCGTGCGCCTCGGGCCCGCTCAACGCCCGGAAACGCGACGGCACGGCGAGCTCCGGTACCTCCTGCGCGCAGCGTTCCCGCGCCTTCCAGCAGCGGGTGCGGAAGCGGCAGCCGGAGGGAACGTTCGTCGGGGACGGGACGTCGCCGGTGAGGATGATGCGCTCGCGGTGTGCACGGGCCTCCGGGTCGGGGACGGGGACCGCGGAGAGCAGGGCCTGGGTGTAGGGGTGCGTGGGGTGGTCGTAGATCTCGGTGTCCGTGCCGGTCTCCACGATCCGTCCGAGGTACATGACCCCGACGCGGTCGGAGATGTGCCGGACGATGGACAGGTCGTGGGCGATGAAGACGTAGGAGAGGTCGAACTCGTTCTGCAGGCGGTCCATCAGGTTGATGACCTGGGCCTGGACGGAGACGTCCAGCGCGGAGACGGGTTCGTCGGCGACGATGACGTCGGGGCGCAGGGCCAACCCGCGTGCGATGCCGATGCGTTGGCGCTGGCCGCCGGAGAACTGGTGCGGATAGCGGTTGATGTGCTCCGGGTTGAGGCCGACCACGTCGAGTAGGTCCTGGACCCTGCGGCGCCGGTCGCCCTTGGGGGCCGCCTCGGGATGGATGTCGTACGGCTCTGCGACGATGTCGCCCACCGTCATACGGGGGTTGAGGGAGGTGTACGGGTCCTGGAACACCATCTGGATGTTGCGCCGTACGGCCTTCAGGGCCCGGCCGGACAGTTTGGTGATGTCCTCGCCCTTGTAGCGGATCTCCCCCGCCGTCGGTCTCTCCAGGTTGACCAGCATCTTCGCGACCGTCGACTTGCCGCAGCCGGACTCGCCGACGATGCCGAGGGTTTCGCCGCGGTGGAGCGTGAAGTCGACGCCGTCGACCGCCTTCACCGAGCCGACCTGTTTCCTGAAGAGGACGCCCTGGGTGAGCGGGTAGTGCTTGACGAGCCCGGTGACCTGGAGAATCGGCTCAGCCATTGAGGCACTCCCTCCAGAAGTGGCAGGCGCTGCCGCGGGGTGTGTCCGACTCGGTGACCTCGTACAGCGGGGGTACGTCGGTGCGGCACACGTCGCGGGCCATCGGGCAGCGGGGGTGGAAGGCGCAGCCCTGCGGGGCGTTGACGAGGTTGGGCGGCAGGCCCTTGATGGCGTACAGCTCCCGGCCCTTGAGGTCCAGGCGCGGGATGGAGTCCAGCAGGCCCCGGGTGTACGGGTGGGCGGGCGCCTTGTAGATGTCGTGGACCGGCGCCGACTCGACGATCCGGCCCGCGTACATCACGGCGATGCGGTCCGCCACGTCCGCGACCACGCCGAGGTCGTGGGTGATGAGGACCAGGCCCATGGTGTACTCGCGCTGCAACTCCGCCAGCAGGTCCATGACCTGGGCCTGGACGGTGACGTCGAGGGCCGTGGTGGGCTCGTCGGCGATGATCAGGGCCGGTTCGAGGGCGAGGGCCATCGCGATCATGATGCGCTGGCGCATGCCGCCGGAGAACTGGTGCGGGTACTGCCGTACGCGCTCCTCGGCGGCCGGGATCCGCACGCGGTCCATCAGCTCCACGGCCTTGGCGCGGGCGTCCTTCCTCGACATGCCCCGGTGTACGACGAACATCTCGCCGAGCTGGTCCCCCACGGTCAGCACAGGATTCAGCGACGACAGGGCGTCCTGGAAGATCATCGCCATCTCGGCCCCACGGACCTTGCGCCGCTCCTCTTCCTTCAGCGTGAGCAGGTCCCGCCCCTGGAAGCGGATCTCGCCCCCGGTGATGCGCCCCGGCGGCATGTCGAGAATCCCCATCACCGCCTGCGCGGTCACCGACTTCCCGGACCCGGACTCCCCGAGAACGGCGAGCGTCTCTCCCGCCTCCACCCCGAAGTCGACCCCGTTGACTGCCTTGGCGACTCCGTCGCGGGTCCCGAACTCCACCCACAGATCCCGTACTTCGAGCAACATGGCGCCGACTCACCTCAACTTCGGATCGAGGGCGTCGCGCACGGTGCGCTCCGCTGGTGCCGCGACAGGCCGTCGATCGCCTGCGGCTCCGTCGTGGCTGGTCGCGCCCACGCGGCGGTAGCCGCACATGGACACAGCCTCGCGCCCGTTTGGGGCGATCCACACACCGCCACACCGTCACCTCAACTTCGGATCGAGGGCGTCGCGCACCGCGTCGCCGAGCATGATGAACGCCAGGACCGTGACCGCCAGGGCGCCCGAGGGCCACAGGAGGGCGTGGGGGGCGTTGCGGACGTAGGGGGAGGCGGCCGAGATGTCGATGCCCCAGGAGACGCTCGGGGGTTTCAGGCCCACCCCCAGGTAGGACAGGGTGGCCTCGAGGGCGATGTACGTGCCCAGGGCGATCGTCGCCACCACGATCACCGGGGCGACGGCGTTGGGCGCGATGTGGCGGAGCAGGATGCGGGAGTTGGAGGCGCCCAGGGCACGGGCGGCCTGCACGTAGTCGTTCTGCCGGGCGGTGATGACGGCGCCGCGGGCGATGCGGGAGATCTGCGGCCAGCCGAGCAGCACGATGAAGCCGATGACCGGCCAGACGGAGTTGCTCGTCACGACCGACAGCAGGACCAGGCCGCCGAGGACCACCGGGATGGCGAAGAAGATGTCGGTGACGCGGGAGAGGACCGAGTCCCACAGGCCCCCGAAGAAGCCGGCCAGCGCGCCCAGTACCGAGCCGAGCACCGCCACCCCGAGCGTGGCGCACACGCCGACCGCGACGGACGTACGGGCGCCGTGGACGGTGCGCGTGTAGACGTCGCAGCCCTGGCCGTCGTAGCCGAAGGGATGCCCGGGCGCTGAGCCCTGCTGGGCCTTGGCGAGGTCGCACTTGAGGGGGCTGCCGGAGGCGATCGCCGAGGGCCAGAAGGAGATGAAGAGCAGGAAGAGGATGATCAGGGCCGAGACCAGGAAGACCGGGTTGCGGCGCAGGTCCCGCCAGGCGTCGGACCAGAGGCTGCGGGGGCGGTCGGTGGAGGCGGCGCAGGGGTCCGGGCCCGTCGGCTCCGCGCCGACCTCCGGTTCCGCGGGCGCCCGTCCGCCGGGGCGAGGGCCTTCGAGGATCTCCGCCTCGCCGGCGGCCATATGCGTCGCGCCGCCCGATCCGCTGCCGGAGATCGCCCCCTCTGACTGGAACGGCTGGTCAGGCATAGCGGATCCTCGGGTCGAGTACGGCGTACAGGAGGTCGACGACCAGGTTGCAGAGGAGGAAGACGAGGACGAGGACCGTCACGAAGCCGACGACGGTCTGCGTGTTCTGGCGGAGGATGCCCTGGTAGAGCTGGTAGCCGACGCCGTGGATGTTGAAGATCCGCTCGGTGACGATCGCGCCGCCCATGAGGAAGCCGATGTCGGCGCCGATGAAGGTGACGACCGGGATGAGGGAGTTGCGCAGCAGGTGCCGGGTCACGACCCGGTGGCGCGGCAGCCCTTTGGCGATCGCCGTACGGACGTAGTCGGAGCGCCGGTTCTCCGCGATGGACGTCCGGGTCAGGCGGGTGACGTACGCCAGGGAGACCGAGGCGAGGACGAGGCCGGGGACGATCAGCTCGCCGAAGGGGGCGGCCGGGGAGACCGACGGCCGGATCCAGCCCCACTCCACGCCGAGCAGCAGCTGGAGCAGCAGGCCGGTGACGAAGGTGGGGACGGAGATGACGACGAGGGTGAGGAGCAGGACGCCCGTGTCGACGGGGCGGCCGCGGCGCAGGCCCGTGAGGACGCCCAGCGTGATGCCGATGAGGATCTCGAAGAGGATCGCCACGATCGTGAGGCGGATGGTGACCGGGAAGGCCGTCGACATCAGCTCGGTGACTTCCTGGCCGTTGAACGCCGTACCGAAGTCTCCGGTGAAGACGTTCCCCATGTAGGTCAGGTACTGCTGCCACACGGGCTGGTCGAGGCCGAAATCCTTCCTGAGCCGGCCGGCCGTCGCCGGGTCGCACTGCCGGTCGCCGCACAGGCCCGCGACGGGGTCGCCCATCACGTTCACCATGAGGAAGATCAGCAGCGTGGACCCGATGAACACCGGGACCATCTGCACCAGACGCCGGACGACGTACCGTCCCATGGCGGGCTCAGCCGACCTTGATCTCGTTGTAGACGGGGACGCTGAACGGGTTCAGGGCCACGTTCGACAGCCGCTCGGACCAGCCGGCACTGCCGTTCTGGTACCACAGCGGGATCGCCGCCATGTTGTCCCGGACGACCTCCTCGGCCTTCTGGAACATCTCCACGGCCTTCGCGGGGTCGGTCTCGGCGTTCGCCCGGTCGACGAGCCTGTCGAACTCCTCGCTCGACCACTTGCCGTCGTTGGAGGAGGCGCCCGTGTAGTAGAGCGGCTGGAGGAAGTTCTGGGTCAGCGGGTAGTCCATCTGCCAGCCCGCCCGGAACGGGCCGGAGAGCTTCTGGGTGGTGGACTTGCTGCGGAAGTCGGCGAAGGTGCCGATGGGGTTGCCGACGCAGGCCCGGTCGTTGTCCAGGGCGTTGTTGATGGAGTTGCAGACGGCGTCCACCCACAGCTTGTGGGAGCCGGTGTCCGCGTTGTACGTGATCTTCACCTGGCCGCCGGGCAGCCCGCCGCCCTCCTTGATCAGCTGCTTCGCCGCGGCGGCGTCGTACTCGCACCACTGGCCGCACAGCCCCGCCTTGTAACCGCCGTCCTTGCCGAGGACGGGTGAGGTCCAGTCGGTGGCGGGGGTGCGGGTCCCCTGGAAGATGGTCTTGGTGATCTGCTCGCGGTCGATCGCCCGGGACAGTCCCTTGCGGACCTTGACCGAGCCCGCCTTGTTCCAGTTCTTGTCGTAGTGGGGGAAGGCCAGGGTCTGGATGATGCCGGCCGGGGTGTTGAGGTAGCGGTCGCCGAGGTCCTTCTCGACGTTCTTCAGCTGCTGGGCCGGTACGTCGTCGACCAGGTCGAGGTTGCCGGCCAGCAGGTCGGTGTAGGCGGTGTTGTTGTCCGTGTAGACCTTGAGGGTGACGCCGCCGTTGCGGGCCGCGTCCTCGCCCGGGTAGGCGTCCCACTTCGTCAGGCGCATCTCGGAGCCCTTGGTGTACGCCTCCACGGTGTACGGCCCGTTGCCGACGGGCTTGGCCAGCCAGCCGGCGTGGTCGTCGAAGAACGCCCGCGGCAGCGGCACGAAGGCGTTGTAGCCGAGGGTGTCGGGGAAGCTGGAGAACTTCTGGCTGAGTCTGACGGTGAAGGTGCGGTCGTCGAGCACCTTCAGCCCGGACATCGTCTCGGCGCGCTGCGCACCCTTCTCCGGGTGGACCTGGTCGTAGCCCTCGATGTAGCCGAAGAAGTACGCGTTCTTCTGGCTGTTCTTCAGGCTCGCCCCGTAGTTCCAGGCGTCCACGAACGACCGGGCGGTGACCTTCTCGCCGTTGCTGAAGGTCCAGCCGTCCTTGACGGTGACGGTGTAGTTCCGCGAGTCGGTGGTCTCGATCCTCTCGGCGAGCATGTCCTCGGCCTCGCCGGTCCTGGGGTCGTACCGCTTCAGTCCGCGGAAGATCATGTCGAGCACCTTGCCGCCCTGCACCTCGTTGGTGTTGGCCGGCTCCAGCGGGTTCTGCGGATCGGTCCAGGACGAGCTGAGCACCGCGTCGCCGCCCGCGCCGCTGCCGTCCCCGCCCCCGCAGGCCGTCGCCGCGAGGGCGACCGCCACCGCGCAGGCGGCCCGTCCGGCGTGCGTGGCTGTGCGCATGCTGCCTCCTCCTGACGGCGCCGCCCCTGTTTCGCCGCGCCCTGGCAGCAAATATCGGCAGCCGGGAGGGACTGTGCATGTGCACGGCACCCATCCGGGGCGCCGTTAGCCCGTTCGGCGTCAGGCGCTGCGCGAAAGCACCGTCAGGGCCCCACCAGGAGCTCTTCACCGGTGTGGACCAATGGCTGTCTCAATCTCATCACTTCGCTTTTTCCGCAGGCCAGATGGGGTTTCATGCACTGCTCACGGGCGCAGTAAAAGCGCTGACAGTCCAACAAGCCGTTCCAACCAGCCGTCCCTGTGCAAGCGATGACGCGAGGTCACGACCATGAGCACTCACGAGCAGCACAGCAGAGCGCGGCGGCTCCTCGCCGCCGCCGGAGCAGCCACCCTGACCCTGGCGGCCGGACTCGTGCCGCACCAGGCGGTGGCGGCGGACGGCGACAAGGTCCTCACCGTCGCGGTCGCACAGAGCGTCGACTCGCTGAGCCCCTTCCTGGCGTCGCGGCTCCTCAGCACCAGCATCCACCGGCTGATGTACGAGTACCTCACCAACTACGACCCCAAGGACGCGCACGCCGTCCCGGCCCTGGCGACCAAGTGGGAGTCCTCGCCGGACAAGCTGACCTGGACGTACACGATCCGCTCCGACTCCAAGTGGTCGGACGGCCGGCAGACCACCGCCGAGGACGCGGCGTGGACGTTCAACACGATGATGACCGACGAGGGCGCGGCCACCGCCAACGGCAGCTTCGTCGCCAACTTCAAGAAGGTGACGGCCCCGAGCCCGACCGAGCTGGTCATCGAGCTGAAGAAGCCGCAGGCCACGATGACGGCGCTGGACGTGCCGATCGTGCCGAAGCACGTCTGGGAGAAGGTCGGCGACTTCTCGGAGTTCAACAACGACAAGAAGTTCCCCGTCGTCGGGAACGGGCCGTTCATCCTCACCGGCTACAAGCCCGACAGCTATGTGCGCCTGAAGGCCAACAAGGACTTCTGGCGCGGGGCCCCGAAGTTCGACGAGCTGGTCTTCCGGTACTACAAGGACCAGGACGCCGCGGTCGCCGCCCTGCGCAAGGGCGAGGTCTCCTTCGTCGCCGGAGCGCCCGCGCTGACACCCGCTCAGGCAGCGTCTCTCAAGGGCGAGAAGAACATCCACGTCAACGACGCCCCGGGCCGCCGCTTCTACGCCCTCGCCGTCAACCCCGGCGCACGGGCGAAGAACGGCCAGAAGTTCGGTGACGGCCACCCGTCGCTGCTGGACGAGCGGGTGCGGCACGCCCTGTTCATGGCGGTCGACCGCAAGACCATCATCGACAAGGTGTTCCAGGGGTACGCGGTGCAGGGCCAGGGCTATATCCCGCCGCGCTTTGCCCCGTACTTCTGGAAACCGGCCGACGGCCAGGAACTCGCCTACGACCCCGCCGAGGCCGCCCGCCTCCTCGACCAGGCGGGCTACAAGAAGAACGGCGACGGCAAGCGCGTCGGCAAGGACGGCAAACCGATCACCTACCGCGTCCTGTGCCACGCCACCGACCCCAACGACAAGGCGGTCGGCCAGTACCTGAAGGAGTGGTGGGCCGAGCTCGGCATCGGCATGAACCTCGACTGCGTGGACAACGTCAGCGATCCCTGGCTCGCGGGGAACTACGACCTCGCCTTCGACGGCTGGTCCGTCAACCCGGACCCGGACTTCGTACTGTCGATCCACACCTGCGGCGCGCTGCCCGCGACCCCGAAGGACACGGGCGCCACCGACAACTTCATCTGCGACAGGAAGTACGACGACCTGTACGCGCGGCAGCTCGCCGAGTACGACCCCGCCAAACGGGCGGACATCGTCAAGCAGATGGAGTCACGGCTGTACGACCTCGGGTACATGAACGTCATGGCGTATCCGAACGCGGTCGAGGCGTACCGCACGGACCAGATCGAGTCGATCACGACGATGCCCGCGAAGGCGGGCAACATCTACGGGCAGGACGGCTACTGGAGTTGGTGGTCGGCGACCCCGGCGGACTCCGACGGCTCCTCCGGCGGCTCCGGCTCGACGGGCGTCGTCATCGGGGTCGCCGTCGGTGCCGCCGTCCTCGTCGGTGCGGGTGTGCTCTTCGCGCTGCGCCGCCGGGCCACCGCCGAGGAGCGCGAGTAGCGCCGATGACCGCCGACGCACCCTCCACCGCGGCCGTCAAGGCCGCCGCGCCCGCGGCCCGGGGACCGCGGGCGCGCACCACCACGCGCTATCTGCGGTACGGCGCCGGGAAGGTGGGCGGCGCCGCCGTCTCCCTGCTCGCCGTCCTCGTCACCGGGTTCTTCCTGTTCCGGCTGATCCCCGGCGACCCGGTCAAGACGATGACGGGCGGCCGCCCCATCTCCGCGGAACAACTTGCCGCCTACCGCAGGGAGTTCGGGCTCGACCTGCCGCTGTGGCAGCAGTTCACCGACTACTGCGGCAAGGCGCTCACCGGGGATCTGGGGACGTCGTACCAGTTCCGGGCGCCTGTCGTCGACAAGATCTCCGAGGCGCTGCCCAACACCCTGCTGCTGACCGGCACCGCGTTCGTCCTGTACACCCTGCTCGGCATCGTGCTGGGCACCCGCTCGGCCTGGCGGCACGGCGGGCTCGGCGACCGACTGAACACCGGTCTGGCGCTGACGCTCTACTCGGTCCCGTCGTTCTGGCTGGGCCTGCTGCTCATCATCGTGTTCTCGGTGGGGATCGGCCCGATTCCCGGGCTGTTCCCGACCGGTGGCATGGAGTCCGGCAGTGAGGAGGGCTTCGCGTACGTCCTCGATGTCGCCCACCATCTGATCCTGCCCGTCGTCACGCTGGTCGCGGTCGAGTACGGCCAGACCCTGCTGGTGGCCCGCTCGGCCCTCCTCGACGAGATGGGCAGCGACTACCTGACGACCGCCCGCGCCAAGGGCCTCAGGGACGACCTGGTCCGGCGCCGGCATGCCGTGCCGAACGCGCTGCTGCCGACGGTGACGCTGGTCTTCGTCAATCTGGGCCGGACGGTCGCCGGCGTGATCCTGGTCGAGACGGTGTTCTCCTGGCCGGGGCTGGGCGGGCTGTTCTACCAGGCGCTGAGCGTGCCCGATCTGCCGCTGGTGCAGGGCCTGTTCCTCTTCTTCGCAGCGGCGGTGATCGTCATGAACACCCTGGCCGACCTGGTCTATCCGCTGCTCGACCCCCGGGTGGGCCGATGACGACCGAACCCACGGCGCCCGAACCGACGGCGACCGAGACCAAGGCGACCGGGATCAAGGCGACCGGGACCGACATGACCGGGACGACCGGGACCGAGGCGCGGGCGGCCGGTCCGCGGGCCCTCGCGTGGCAGCGGCGGCGCCGGTCCGCCGCACGCTTCTGGAAGCAGTACCGCACCCATCGCGCGGGGCTGGTGGGCCTCATGGCCCTCGCCCTGTTCGCGCTGCTGGCGCTGACCGCCCCGCTCACGGTCGGCTCGGACGTGGCCGGTGTGACCGGGGCGCCCGGGCAGCCGATGGAGAGCCCGAGCGCGCAATTCCCCCTGGGCACCGATCGGTTCGGGCGGGACCTGCTGGGCCTGGTGGTGTGGGGCTCGCGGGTGTCGCTGCTGGTCGGGCTGCTCGCCGCGGCGCTGTCGGTGGCGATCGGCACGCTGGTCGGGATCACCGCGGGGCACTTCAAAGGGGCGTACGGCACCGTGCTGATGCGGATCACCGACTGGTTCCTGGTGATGCCGACCCTGGTCCTCGCCATCGCGCTGGCCACCGTGATGTCCCGCTCGCTGGGCACGGTCGTGCTGGCGATCGGCGTGACCTCCTGGCCGACCACGGCCCGGCTGGTGCGGGCGCAGACACTGGCGGTGGAGTCACGGCCGTACATCGAACGGGCGACGGCGCTGGGTGGCGGTCACTGGCACATCATGTCGCGGCATGTGCTGCCCAACGTGATGCCGCTGGTGCTCGCCCAGACGACCCTGATGATCTCGTCCTCCATCCTCGCCGAGGCGACGCTCGCCTTCCTGGGGCTGGGCGATCCGACCGTCGTGTCCTGGGGCGGGCTGCTCCAGGACGCGCGGGAGGCGGGGGCGGTCAGCTCCGGGAACTGGAGCTATCTGGTGCCGCCGGGCATCGCGATCGCGGTGGTGGCGCTGGCGTTCACGCTGTGCGGGCGTGCGGTGGAGTCGGTACTGAACCCCAGGCTGGGGGTGGGGCGTTGAGATCGCTCGACGGGTGGGGTGGCTGCCGGGCCGACACGCGGGGTGACTGCGTCGGCGCGCGGGGCGGCTCGGCCGCAGCGCCTGCCCACGCGTCCCGCCGGTCTGCTCGGCAAACCGTCCTCAACTCCCTCGACCCCACAGCGGAGGCGACGCCTTGACCCTCCTCGACGTCAGAAACCTGACGGTGACCTACGCCGGCGGGGCGGCCGCCGTGCGGGGCGTCGACCTGACGCTGGCGGCCGGGCAGAAGCTCGGTATCGCGGGCGAGTCGGGCTGCGGCAAGTCGACGCTCGCCCTCGCCCTGCTGCGGCTGCTGCCGGCCGGGACCCGGATCGGCGGGGAGATCCTGCTGGACGGCGAGGACGTCCTCACCATGAAGTGGGGCCGGGTGCGGGCGGTGCGCTGGGCCGGGGCCTCCATCGTCTTCCAGGGCGCGATGCACTCGCTGAACGCCGTCCACCGCGTCGGGGACCAGATCGCCGAGCCGATCCTGCTGCACCGGAAGGCGACCTTGGCGGGCGCGAAGAAGAGGGCCGGCGAGCTCCTGGAACACGTGGGCCTCCCGGCGGCGCGGGCATCGGCGTATCCGCACGAGCTGTCCGGCGGCCAGCGCCAGCGCGTGATGATCGCCATGGCCCTGGCCTGCGACCCCCGCCTGATCATCGCCGACGAGCCGACCACCGCGCTGGACGTGATGATCCAGGCACAGATCCTCCGCCTCATCGAACAGCTCGTCACGGAACAGCAGTTGGGCCTGATCGCGATCAGTCACGACCTGGCGGTCCTCGCCGACACCTGCGACCGGCTGGCGGTGATGTACGCGGGCCGAGTGGTCGAGGAGGGCCCGGCGCGCACGGTCTACGAGGACGCCCGGCACCCCTACGGCAAGGCCCTGTCGGAGGCGTTCCCGAGAATCGGCGACCCGGCCTCCCGCTTCGCCCCGCGCGGCCTCCCGGGCGACCCACCGGACCCGTCCGCCGTGCCCTCCGGATGCGCCTTCCACCCACGCTGTCCGGTCGCACTGGAGTCCTGCGCGGTGGACGACCAGGAGCTCCGGGAGACCGACGAGGACCGCAGGGCGGCGTGTGTGCACGTACGGGCGCCCCAGGACGCGGGGAGCCGGCCGTGACCTTCTTGAGCGCACGAGGTCCGAGCGAGCCGGGCTGCGGCAGGACGGCGCCGGCCCGCCCGCCGCTCTCTCTCGTGCCGCCGACGCAGGGGCGGCGAGCAGCCGGTACACACACGCAGGCACCCCAGGGCGCGAGGAGGCCGACCATGAACCTTCTCAGCGCCCGACGTCCGGCCCAGCCGGGCTGCGGCAGGACGGCGCCGGCCCGCACACTGCCCGACCCGATGCCGCCGGTCCAGAGGCGGCGAACGGCCCGTCCACACGCGCAGGCACCCCAGGACGCAAGGAGCCGACCATGACCCTCCTGAGCGCACAAGGCCTGCACATCACCTACCCCGGCCGGCACGGCGCCCTGCCCGCCCGCGCGGTGGACGGCGTCGACCTCGACATCGGTGCCGGCGAGATCGTGGCGCTCGTCGGCGAGTCCGGCTGCGGCAAGACGACGCTGGCCCGTGCGCTGCTCGGACTGGTGCCGCCGACGCAGGGGCGGGTCGTGTTCGACGGCGAGCAGCTGCGGTACTCCTCGCGGGCTCTGAAGGCGTACCGGCGGCGGGCCCAGCTGGTCCTCCAGGATCCGACCGGGTCGCTGAACCCACGGCACACGGTGTACGACGCGGTGGCGGAGGGCCTGCGGATCCACGGCCACGGCGGCGACGAGCGTACGGCCGTGGCAGAGGCCCTCTCCAGGGCCGGCCTCCGACCCCCCGAGCGCTTCTTCCTGCGCTACCCGCACGAACTGTCCGGCGGCCAGCGCCAACGGGTCGTCATCGCCGGCGCGTTGGTCCTCGAACCCGAACTCCTCGTCGCCGACGAGCCGGTGGCCTCCCTGGACGCCTCCGTACGCGGCGAGATCCTCGCCCTGCTGCTACGGCTGCGCACCGAGCTCGGCCTGTCGGCACTGGTGGTGACCCACGACCTGGGCCTGGCGTGGAACATCGCGGACCGGGTGGCCGTGATGTACCTGGGCCGGATCGTGGAGACGGGGGACGTGGAGCAGGTGCTGACGGCGCCCCGACACCCGTACACCCAGGCGTTGTTGTCGGTCCTGCCCGAAGCACCCGGCGATCCGGTGGTTCTGACCGGCGAACCGCCGGACCCGTCCCGCATCCCCTCCGGCTGCCGCTTCCACGCCCGCTGCCAGGTGCTGGCGAGCGGGGAGGCGGAGAGGGCGGGAGTGGCCGACGCCTGCCGGACGAAGGATCCGGAGGTCCTCGGCGGAGGCGCGCAGGCGCAGGTGGCGTGCCACTGGGCGCGGGCGGGCATCACGGCCTGACGCCGGCCACCAGCTCCACCTCGAAGCCGTCGGTGTTCGCGAGGTAGGCGGCGTAGTGCTGGGGGCCGCCGGCGTGCGGGTACCGGTCGGCGAAGAGGGGGGTCCAGCCGTGGGCGGGGGCCTCGGCGGCCAGCGCGTCCACCTCCTCGCGGGTTCCGGCGTGGAAGGCGAGGTGGTTGAGGCCCGGGCGGGTGCGGTCGTGCTCGGTGGCGGTCAGCGCCGGTGACTGCTCCACGACGAGGTAGGTCGGGCCGAGACGCCAGCTGCGGCCGTGCTCCCAGTCCTGGTACGGGGTGTAGCCGAGTCGGGTGAGCAGCCAGCCCCACTCCCCCGCCGCACGCGGCAGATCAGGGACCCAGAGCTCGACGTGATGCAGCATTTCCCTCCCGGAACCCGCCCCGAAAGGGGCGCGGGGCTGTGTCGATGTGCGGCTCCGCCGCGTGGGCGCGACCAGCCCCGACGGGGCCGCGCAGAACCCACAAACCGCCGCCCAGAACGCCAGTTCCCGGCACCCCTGCAGCGAGGGGCACCGGGAACAACGGCCAAGCCGTCGCAGACGCTACGCGTGGACGACGTCCTTCTCCTCGGCGAAGTGGCACGCCGACTCGTGGGCCGCCGGGGTGTCCTCGCCCTTGAAGCGCTCCGGGACCGCCAGCAGCGGGACCTCCTCGGCGCACTTGTCCTGTGCCTTCCAGCAGCGGGTGCGGAAGCGGCAGCCCGACGGCGGGTTGGCCGGGGACGGGACGTCGCCGGTGAGGATGATCCGCTCGCGGTGGTCGCGGGCGTCCGGGTCGGGGACCGGGACCGCCGACAGCAGCGCCTGGGTGTAGGGGTGCGTCGGGTGGTCGTAGATCTGCTCGTCGGTGCCGATCTCGGCCATCTTGCCGAGATACATCACACCGACCCGGTCCGAGATGTGCCGGACGATCGACAGGTCGTGGGCGATGAAGATGTAGGACAGGTTGAACTCGTCCTGCAGTCGCTCCATCAGGTTGATGACCTGCGCCTGGACGGACACGTCCAGCGCGGAGACCGGCTCGTCGCAGATGATGATCTCGGGGTTCAGGGCCAGGCCGCGGGCGATGCCGATGCGCTGGCGCTGACCGCCGGAGAACTGGTGCGGGTAGCGGTTGATGTACTCCGGGTTCAGACCCACGACGTCCAGCAGCTCCTGGACCTTGCGGCGCCGGTCGCCCTTCGGGGCCACCTCGGGGTGGATGTCGAAGGGCTCCCCGATGATGTCGCCCACCGTCATACGGGGGTTGAGCGAGGTGTACGGGTCCTGGAACACCATCTGGATGTTCCGGCGGACCGCCTTCAGCGCACGCCCGGACAGCTTGGTGATGTCCTGGCCCTTGTAGAAGATCTCGCCGGCCGTCGCCCGCTCCAGGTTCATCAGGAGCTTGGCAACGGTGGACTTGCCGCAACCCGACTCGCCCACGATGCCCAGCGTCTCGCCCTGGTACAGGTCGAAGGAGACACCGTCGACGGCCTTGACCGCGCCGACCTGCTTCTTGAACAGGATGCCCTGGGTGAGCGGGAAGTGCTTCACCAGGTTGCGCACCTGCAGGATCGGCTCACCCCGCTCCACAGGTGCCTCGATCGCGGCGACCGACTCCGACTCGGAGTGCGCGTCGACGACCTCGACCTCGGAGACGTTCGGCGTGGCGTCCTGCGGCTCGTCGTTCTTGCTGAGCTCAGCCATGGATCGTCTCCTTCCAGAAGTGGCAGGCCGAGCCGCGGCCGGCCAGCTCGGTGCCGTCCCGCTCGGCGACCGGGAGCAGGGCCGGGATGTCGGTACGGCAGACGTCCTGGGCCTGGGGGCAGCGCGGGTTGAAGGCGCAACCGGTCGGGATGCGCAGCAGGTTGGGCGGCAGACCCTTGATCGCGTACAGCTCCTGGCCCTTCTGGTCCAGGCGCGGGATCGAGTCCAGCAGACCCTTGGTGTACGGGTGCGCGGGGCGCTTGTACAGCTCGTGGACCGGGGCGCGCTCCACGATGCGCCCCGCGTACATCACCGCGATCTTGTCCGCGACGTCGGCGACCACGCCGAGGTCGTGGGTGATCAGGATGAGACCCATGTTGTACTCGCGCTGCAGCTCCGCCAGCAGGTCCATGACCTGGGCCTGGACCGTCACGTCGAGGGCCGTGGTGGGCTCGTCGGCGATGATCAGGTCCGGCTCCAGGGCGAGCGCCATCGCGATCATGATGCGCTGGCGCATACCGCCCGAGAACTGGTGCGGGTAGTCGTTGACGCGGGCCGCGGCGGCCGGGATCTTCACCCGGTCCATCAGCTCGATCGCCTTGACCTTGGCGTCCTTCTTGGACATGCCCTGGTGGACGCGGAACATCTCGCCGAGCTGGTAGCCGACGGTCAGGACCGGGTTCAGCGAGGACAGCGCGTCCTGGAAGATCATGGCGATGCGCTGGCCGCGGATCTTGCGGCGCTCCTCGCCGGACATCTTCAGCATGTCCTGGCCGCGGAAGAGGATCTCGCCCTGCGGGATCTTCGCCGGCGGCATGTCGAGGATGCCCATGATGGCCTGCGCGGTGACGGACTTGCCGGAGCCGGACTCGCCGAGCACGGCGAGCGTCTCGCCCGCGTTCACGCTGTAGTTGACGCCGTTGACGGCCTTGGCGAGGCCCTCGCGGGTGTGGAACTCGACGTGCAGGTCACGCACTTCGAGCAGCGGGGTACCGTCGCCGCCGCCGTCGCGGGGCGACGGCACGGGAGCGACTTCTTCGATGATGGTCACGTACGCCTCCCTCAGCGCATCTTCGGGTCGAGGGCGTTGCGGACGGCCTCACCGAGCATGATGAACGCCAGCACCGTGATGCTGAGCATGATCGACGGGTAGAGCATGATCCACTGGGCGACGCGGATCTGGTTGCCGCCGTCGGAGATGTCGTTGCCCCACGAGACGCCGCTCAGGCCGAGGCCCAGGAAGGACAGCGTGGCCTCGGCGGCGATGTAGACGCCGAGCGAGATGGTGGCGACGACGATCACCGGGGCGAGGGTGTTCGGCAGGATGTGCCGGAACATGATCCGCGGGGTGCTCGCGCCCAGGGCCTTGGCGGCCTGCACGTAGTCGGACTGCTTGGTGGTGATGACCGCACCGCGCATCACGCGGCAGATCTGCGTCCAGCCGAAGAAGCCGAGCGCACCGATGACGACCCAGGTCGTGCGGTCCTGGAAGGAGTTGAGCACGACCATGGTGCCGAGCAGGAACGGGATACCGAAGAACACGTCCGTGATGCGCGACAGGACCGCGTCCACGACGCCGCCGAAGTACCCGGCGATCATGCCGACGAGTCCGCCGAGCAGCGTGACGAGGAGGGTGGTGCCGAAGCCGACGGCGATGGAGGCCCGGGTGCCGTAGATGACACGGGCGTAGACGCTGCGGCCCTGCTGGTCGTAGCCGAGCCAGTCGGGGTCACCGATGTTGCCCAACTTGGGCTTTTGCAGATAGTGCTTGGCGAGGTCGCCGAGGATCGGGTCCGTGCTGGTGAACATCCCCGGGAAGAAGGTGATCAGCAGCAGGACGAAGATCAGCGCGCTGGAGATCAGGAAGATCCAGCTGCGGCGCAGATCGGCCCAGGCGTCACCCCAGAGGCTGCGGGCCTTCTCCGGCTTGGCCGGCTGCGGGGCGAGTTCGGCGGCGACGGCCGCGTCCTGCGCCGCCACGGCGGTCTTGGTGACGTCAGGCATAGCGAATCCTCGGGTCCAGGACCGCGTAGAGCAGGTCGACGAGCAGGCTGGCGAGGAGGTAGACGAGGACCAGGATGGTCACCAGTCCGACCACGGTGGTTCCCTCGCGGCGCACGATGGACTCGTAGATGGTGCCTCCGACGCCCTGGATGTTGAACAGGCCCTCGGTGACGACGGCGCCGCCCATCAGCGCGCCGATGTCGATGCCCAGGTAGGTGACCACGGGGATCAGCGAGTTGCGCATCAGGTGGACGCCCACCACACGGCGCTTGGGCAGGCCCTTGGCGATCGCGGTGCGGATGTAGTCGGCGCGCAGGTTCTCGGCGATCGAGGTCCGGGTCAGCCGGGTCACATAGGCCAGTGACGCGGCTGCCAGCACAATGGCCGGCATCAGCAACTCGTTGTAGTTCGTGGAGTCGTTGACGTTCGGCGGCAGCCAGCCCAGCTCGAAGGCGAAGACCACCTTGAGGATGTAGCCGAGCACGAAGACCGGCACCGAGATGAACAGCAGGGCGACCACGAGGATCACGTTGTCCGTCAGGCGGCCGGCGCGCATGCCCGCCACCACGCCCAGCGCGATGCCCAGGACGACCTCGATGGCGAAGGCCAGGGAGGCGAGGCGCAGGGTCACGGGGAAGGCGTCGCCCAGCACGTCGGTGACGGGGCGTCCGCTGGCGATCTGCGTGCCGAAGTCGGCGTGCAGAATCATGTTCTTCATGTAGTCGAAGTACTGCACCAGGATCGGCTGGTCCAGGCCGTACTCATGTCTCAGGGCCGCAATCACCTGCGGGCTGCCGGCCTTGTCGCCGAAGAGCCCTCGCACGGGGTCACCGGGCAGGGCGTAGACCATGAGAAAGATCAGCAGGGTGGTTCCGAAGAACACCGGGATCATCTGGAGCAGTCGTCGTGCGACGTAGCGCCCCATCGTGCCTCCATGTCAATTCCAGCAGCGGCAGCCGACGGGCCCTTTCCACGCGCACCCGCGCAGGATGCGTGTGGAAAGGGCCCCCCAGCCGCTGCCGTCCCCCCGGGGCGGCGCCGTTCGGCGCCGCCCCGGGATCGCGGGCTGTCAGCGGTTACTTCTTCTTGACCTGAACGCCGGTCAGGATCGGGTCGCCGTCCTGGGCGTACGCGACGCCGGTGACGTTCTCCGAGTAGCCCGCGTTGACCTTGTAGTACCAGAGCGGAATGCTCGGCATGTACTCGGGGAGCTTCTTCTCCAGCTCCTGGTACAGCTTCTGCGACTCCTCGATCGACTTGGCCCCGTCGGCCTGCGAGATCAGGGTGTCGATCTCCTTGTTGGAGAAGCCGCTCTGGTTGCCGGACGACTTGGTGCCGAACAGGTCACGCAGGAAGTTGGCGTTGAAGGGGTAGTCCAGCACCCAGCCCGAGCGGTACATGGACTTGACCTCCTTCGCGTCACGCGCGTTGAGGTCGGCCTGGAAGTCGGCCTTGGAGTCGCCGGTGCACTTCACGCCGGTGGCCTTGGTGATGGAGTTGCAGACCGCCTCCACCCACTCCTTGTGGCCGCCGTCGGCGTTGAACTGGATGGAGATGGCGTTGCCGGGAACGCCGCCGCCCTCCTTGATGAGCTGCTTCGCCTTGGCAGCGTCGTACGTGAAGATGTCGGTGCCCAGGCTCGGCTGGTAGCCCAGAACGCCCTTCGCGACCCAGCCGGTGGCGGGCTCACGGGTGCCCTGCAGCACCGTCTTGGTGATGGTCGGGCGGTCGATCGCCATCGACAGGCCCTGCAGGACCTTCGGGTCGATGTCCTTCCACTGCTTGGTGTAGAAGGCGGGGGCGATCGTCTGGACCGCGGAGTAGGCCTGGTCCACGGCACGGTCGCCGAGGTCCGTCTTGTAGACGGGCAGGTCCTTGGGCGCGATCTGGCGCAGGACGTCGACGTTGCCGGACTTCAGGTCCTCGTAGGCCGTCTCCAGGTTGGTGTAGTTCTTGAAGATCACACCACCGTTCTTGGCCTTGTTCGGACCCTGGTAGTCGTCGTAGCGGGCGACCTCGATCTGCTTCTTGTGGTCCCAGCTGACGAACTTGTAGGGGCCGTTGCCGACCGGCTTCTCACCGGCGGCCTTCGGGTCCTTGTAGAAGGACTCGGGCAGCGGCGAGAAGACCTCGTAGCCCAGCTTGTACACGAAGTACGGGATCGGGCTCGTGAGCTCGATGGTGAAGGTGCTGTCGTCGACGACCTTGAGGCCGGACATCTCCTTCGCCTTCGGCTTGCCGGACTCGGGGGCCACGTCGGAGTAGCCCTTGATGTCGGCGAACCAGAAGCTGTTGGTCTGCTTGTTCTCCGGGTTGGCGGCCCAGTTCCACGCCTTGACGTAGGACTCGGCGGTCACCGGGGTGCCGTCGTGGAACTTCCAGCCCTGCTTCAGCTTGACCGTGAAGGTCTTGTTGTCCTTGGTGTCCACCGACTCGGCGTTCACCATGACGATCTTGCCGCTCTTGTCGTAGTCGACGAGCGTGGAGAACAGAGCACGCGTGACGATGCTGCCGTTGGACTCCATGGTGTTCGCCGGCTGCAGCGGGTTCTGCGGCTCGCCGACCTCGATCGAGAACTTGCCGTTCGGGTCGATCGCGGCCTTGTTGTCGCTCCCGCCGTCACCACTTCCACCACCACAGGCGGTCGCGCCCAGGGCCACAACCGCGGCTATCGCGACCCACTTGGCGCTCTTGGCACCGCGCATGGGTTCCTCCTCATGAGTCCATTGGTTCACCGCAAAGGGGCGCACAAGACACGCTGCCGCCACCGTCACCGGCAGCGAAGAAAGTCTGGTGCCCCCACGCTCGCGAGTCGGCGCCCCGTCAGCGCGTGACTCGTTCTTCCGAGCTCTACGCGCCTAACTATCTGTCATTGCCACATGGCCGAACCACACCCGTAAGGTCTCGGTTCGATCACACCTGGCGCCTACTTCTTCCAAAATCCGGACAAAGGGTTTGACGAAAGATCCCTGCGAAACGGACTTGTTACACATCTATCGGGAGTGAGCGTCCGCATTCCGGACGGATCGACGTGAAAAATCGATTGCGACGACCGCGGCCGTCATGCATGGCGGTTTCGTCACACCCTCGCGGCAAGGCCCTGCGGTCACCGTGCGTGTACGCCGACGGCGACACAGCAGGTCCACAGAAGCGTAGTGGCCATCCGGTGAAGACCACGCCCATCTCTTGCAAATAGAGGGTTTTCCCTACGACTCCGTAGGGCCCCCTACGACGACACCGGGCACCCGCCGCTCGGCGGGTGCCCGGTGTCGTCGTGTCAGGCCGCAGGGGCCGGCGTCAGCCGTGCTTGGCGCGGCTCGCGGCGCGGGCGCGCTCGCGGGCGTCCAGGTTCACCTTGCGGATGCGGACGGCCTCCGGGGTCACCTCGACGCACTCGTCGTCGCGGCAGAACTCCAGGGACTGCTCCAGCGACAGCTTGCGCGGCGGGACGATCGACTCGGCCACATCGGCCGTGGACGACCGCATGTTGGTGAGCTTCTTCTCCTTGGTGATGTTGACGTCCATGTCGTCGGAGCGGGAGTTCTCACCGACGATCATGCCCTCGTAGACCTCGGTGCCGGGCTCGACGAACAGCACGCCGCGCTCCTGGAGGTTCGTCATCGCGAAGGCGGTGACAGCACCGGCGCGGTCGGCGACCAGCGAGCCGTTGTTGCGCGTCTGGAGGGCGCCGAACCAGGGCTCGTGGCCCTCGTGGATGGAGTGGGCGATACCCGTACCACGCGTCTGGGTCAGGAACTCGGTCCGGAACCCGATGAGACCGCGGGAGGGCACCACGAACTCCATGCGCACCCAACCCGAGCCGTGGTTGGACATGTTGTCCATACGGCCCTTGCGCACGCCCATCAACTGCGTGACGGCGCCCATGTGTTCCTCGGGCACGTCGATCGTCATGCGCTCGACCGGCTCGTAGACCTTGCCGTCGACGTCCTTGGTGACGACCTGCGGCTTGCCCACCGTCAGCTCGTACCCTTCCCGTCGCATGGTCTCGACGAGGATGGCGAGCGCGAGCTCACCACGGCCCTGGACCTCCCAGGCGTCGGGACGGTCGGTCTCCAGGACGCGGAGGCTGACGTTACCGATCAGCTCGCGGTCGAGGCGGTCCTTGACCTGGCGGGCGGTGACCTTGCGGTCCTTCACGGCCGCCTTCGCGTCGGCGCCCTTGCCGGTGCCGCCGCGGCCGACCAGCGGGGAGGTGTTGGTGCCGATGGTCATGGAGATCGCGGGCTCGTCGACCGTGATCAGCGGCAGCGGGACCGGGTTCTCGGTGTCGGCGAGGGTCTCGCCGATCATGATGTCGGGGATACCGGCGACGGCACAGATGTCACCGGGCCCGGCCTTCTCGGCCGGCTTGCGGGTCAGCGCCTCGGTCATCATCAGCTCGGAGATCCGGACATTGCTGACGGACCCGTCGCGCTTCATCCACGCGACCGTCTGGCCCTTCTTCAGCTCGCCCTGGTGGACGCGGAGCAGGGCGATACGGCCGAGGAAGTTGTCGGCGTCGAGGTTGGTGACGTGCGCCTGGAGCGGGGCGGTCTCGTCGTAGGTCGGGGCCGGGATGTGCTCGAGGATGGTCGAGAAGAACGGCTCGAGGCTGGTCGAGTCGGTCGGTACGGTCCCGTCCTCGGGCTTGGTCAGCGAGGCGACGCCGTCGCGGCCGCAGGCGTAGACGATCGGGAACTCGATCTGCTCCTCGTCGGCGTCCAGGTCGAGGAAGAGGTCGTACGTCTCGTTGACGACCTCGTCGATCCGGGAGTCCGGCCGGTCCGTCTTGTTGATGCACAGGATGATCGGCAGCCGCTGCTGGAGCGCCTTGCGCAGCACGAAGCGGGTCTGCGGGAGCGGGCCCTCGGAGGCGTCGACGAGCAGCACGACACCGTCGACCATCGACAGACCACGCTCGACCTCGCCGCCGAAGTCGGCGTGGCCGGGGGTGTCGATGATGTTGATGGTGATCGGGTCCCCGCCGTCCTTGGGGTGGTACTTCACCGCCGTGTTCTTGGCGAGGATCGTGATGCCCTTCTCACGCTCCAGGTCGTTCGAGTCCATCATGCGGTCGTCGACGGAGTCGAGCTGGTGGGCGGCGAAGGCACCGGCCTGCTTCAGCATGCCGTCGACGATGGTGGTCTTGCCGTGGTCGACGTGGGCGACGATGGCGACGTTGCGGATGTCGTGGCGCGTGGCCATATTGCGGCGTACTCCCGGAGTGGTGAGGACGGCTCTCGCGTACGTCTGTGTTACGCGGGCCCTGCCGGGCTGGACACGCCACGGCCTCACCCCATGGTACGGGGCCGCGGTGGCGTGGGCTCGCCGGGCGGAGGGGATCAGGCTTCCCCGACGGCCGCAGAGCCCTCTTCGCAGGAACGGCGAGCGGCCTGGAGAGCGAGGCCGTCACCGTCGACGGACTCCTGGCAGGAGAGGACTCCGCTGATGTCGACGGTCCAGTTCCTCGCGTGGCCCGCGGTGGTCCTTCCGCCGGAGCAGGTGTAGCGGAAGTCACCTTCCCATTCCCGCACTCCGGCGTACTCCACGAGTTCTCCGGGGCCGGTGAGCTTGGAGAAGCCGCTGTCAAGCTCCGGCGCCGCGAGGTCCACGTCGGTGAAGGACCAGGTATCGCCGCTCACCTCCGCCAGCGTGGGGGCGTCGGAGTCGATCTCGCCGATCCTCTTGCCCAGCGAGAAGAGGACCTCCGCCGGGGACACGGCCGGACCCTCGGCCCGTACGGTCGGCTTCGGGGTGTACACGCGCTCCATCCGCAGGTTCGTCGTGCCGTCGGCCCCGACTCGCTGGGCCTCGGAGACCCCGGTCAGCCGGTCGGTCCGCCGGACGCCGGTCCATGTGAACGTGCCGTCGGCGCACGCCTTCACCACGGCCTCGTCGCTCTTGCCGCTGCTCTTGGGCTCTTCCTTCTCGTCCCCGGTGCACCCGGCGAGCCCCACCGTCATCGCCACCGCGGCCAGTCCCGCCGCCCAGGTCCGTCGGGCCGTACCTCGCATGATCGGTGCCTCTCCCCCGTTGGGCGGACGCGGTCGACGCCCGCACCATGATCACTGTTGGACTCATGGTGCGGGCGCCGGGTGGGGGCGGCAAGGGCTTTGAGCGATCCCTGAGGTAGCGGTCGCTGAGCCGGCGATCTCTGACGTACGGCGGACGTCAGCCGCCCGACGACGCGCTCGCCGACGCCTTCGCCCCCTTTTCCAGGAACCCCATGTCCTCGAACACCGGCGTCCGGAATCCGAAGGCGCCCGCGTTGGCGACGTTCTTCCGCGCCGCTGTCAGCTGGGGGCGCTGGTAGAGGGGGATCGAGCCGGCCGCCGCCCAGATGCGGGAGTCGGCCTTGCGGATCAGGGAGCGGGACTCTGACTCGTCGAGCGTGGCGATCGCCTGGTCGAAGAGCTGGTCGACCTGGTCGGTGCCGACCCGGGTGTAGTTCTGCTCGACGTTCAGGGAGCCGTCGGCGGCCGGGACCGGCTTGGCGTAGATGGGGCGGGCGTCGGTGGCGGGGTAGGCGGAGGCGGGCCAGGAGTACAGGGCGAGGTCGTACTGGCCGGACGCGATGTGGTCCTTGAAGTAGCTCTCGTCCGGGACCTTGCTGATCGCGGTGCGGATACCGACCCGCTCCAGCATCAGGCCGATCCGGTCCGCCACCGTGCGCAGCGCCTGCGAGCCCTCCCCCGACGGCACCACGAAGCGCAGCAGCAGTGGCTTGCCGTCCTTCGCCAGCGGCCGGGCCGCCGCGCCCGCCGGTGCGGCGGTGCCCCGGGGGGCGTACGCGCCGGGCGCCCCGCCCTGCTCCAGCTGCTTGCTGCCGTACTGCTTGCCGTCCTGGGCGAGCTGCGCCCCCTCGCGGCCCTCGCCGCCGTCCGCCTTGTTGTCGCCCCCGTTGTCCTCCCCGACGATGTACGTCCCGTCGTCCCCGCCGGCGGACTCGGAGTCCTTGTCGGCCTTGTCGGCCTTGTGGGCCCTGTCGGACTTCTCGCCCTTCTCGGCCTTCTCCCCGGCGTCGCCCTTCCCGGCCTTCTTCCCCTCCGGCCCAGCCGCCTTCTCTCCCTTCTTCCCCTCCTTGATCGGCCCGCCCGGCACCCACCCGGCGTCCGCGAGCAGCGCCTGTGCCTCCTCGGTGTCGTGGTCGCCGATCGCGCCGCTGTTGTCGGCGTACGCGGCCTGGCCGGACAGGGCTAGGTGGCTGCCGACCGGCTGGGCGGGGAGGCCGAGCGGGGCGAGGACCAGCTTCGCGAGTTCCTCGCGGTCGAGCGCGCGGGCCACGGCCCGCCGGACCCGCTCGTCGGCGAGCGGACCGTCGGCACCGTTGAGGGCGAGCTGGGTGTAGGCCGGTTCCAGGGACTTGCGCACCTCGAAGCCCCGGAAGGCGGCCGCCTCCCGGCGCTGCTTGGGGGTCATCTTGCGCCGGTCGGGGCCCATCAGGGGCGAGCCCGAGCTGACCGGCGAACCGGCGGCACTGGCGGTGGCGCTCCGCGGCGGCGAGGCGAGCGCGATGCGCCGGGCCGCGCCGGGGTCGATCTCGGCCAGGTCGAGCCGTCCGGCGGCGAGCTCGGCGGCCCGCTCGTCGCGCGGCACGGCCCGCAGCACGATCTCCTGCAGCTTGGCCCGCTCTCCCCACCAGCGGGGGTTGCGGGTGAGCCGGACCTCGTCGGCCTTGCGGTCGATCTTCTTCAGGGCGAACGGCCCGGCGCTGAGCTTCAGCTTCCGCCGCGCCCCGTCGTTGAACGAGTCCGGCGTGCCCATGATGTCCTTCGGGTACAGCGGCGAGAACAGCGACCGCCAGTCGGCGTAGGGCCGCCCGAAGGTGACCCGGACCTCCAGGTCGCCCTTGCCGCGCTCGATCTTCTCGATCCGGTCGTAGCCGGCGTTGCGGGCGGTCCAGTAGGCGCTGTCCTTGCCGGACAGGGCCCGCCACTGGGCGGCGAAGTCGGCGGCGCCGATCTCCCGGCCGTCGCTCCAGACGGCCGCCTGGTTGAGCTTGTAGAGGACGACCTGCTTGGGCTCGGTCTCGACGATCTTGGCGGACTCCAGGAAGTCCGGGTTGCGCTCCGGCCGCCCGCTCTCGTCGAGCCGGAACATCGAGGGCAGGGTGGCCTGCGCGATCCGGGTCGTGGTCGCGTCGGCGTCCGACTGGAAGGTGTTCAGCGTCTCCGGTACGGCGTCCACGGCCCACCGCAGCGTGCCGCCGTCGGCGACCAGGGCCCTGGCGGCCGGCGCGATGTCCTGCCCGGCCAGCGGCTTTCCGGCCGGATCGGGGTCACTGCATCCGGCGAGCAGGGACACAGCGAGCGCGCTCGCGCCGAGGACGGCGACCGACCGCATGACAGAGCGTGTTCCGACGCCGTGGGACATCTCTGGTACCTCCGGGGAGCGGCTCCCGCCGGTGAGTTGTGTACGTTTTGATCACGTTTGGCGGTATTTTGGAGCTGATCAGATCTACGGGCCCCCACTGAAGAGGAAAGGGTTCGCCAGGCGGAGACGACACGGCGACGGGGGTGCACAAGGCCACCCGTGTGGAGCAACGCGCTCCCACGCGTGCCGGCCGCGCGCACCCCCGCCGCCCCCTCGCCTCCCCGGCGCACACAGAGCGCGTGCGGGCGCGCGTCGGAGGCATGCAATCCGCCAATCGCTGCACATGCCTTCACATCGACAGGTGTGACGCGCAACACTCGCAGGCGCATGAACGTTGCCACCCAGGGCCGAAGGGCCCGCGGAAGTGAGGTCACGTCATGTCCGTGCAAGACGACCTGACAACTGTCCAGCGCTGTCTCGACGACCTGGCCCGGTCCGTGGGCCGCCTGGAGAAGCAGCTCGGCACCGCCGGGCTGGAGATGCGCCGCGTCCGTACCGACGCCAACCATCTGCGCGAGAGCGTCGCGCTGCTGCGGGAGTCGGCTGCGAGCCCGGCCACCCAGCGCAAACCGGAGCTCGTCACCATCCCCGACACGCCGTACGACGACTCTCTGTGGATCGACACGGATGACGAGGGTCTCGGCGCCCGGGACCGCCACGCCCCCTAGAACCCACACCCGACCGGAGTCATGCATTGGCCACTGGTACGGAACCCCATCTGAACAGCGGCGGCGTACGAACCGGTACGCGCGCCGCGATCGCCGCCCCGCATCTGCGGACCGACCGCTGGTGGCTGGCCCCGGCCGCCACCGCGGCCGGTCTGCTGGCCTTCGTCGTGTACTCGACCTGGCGGGCCTTCGCCAATGCGGACTACTACGCGGCGCCGTACGTCTCCCCGTTCTACTCGCCCTGTCTCGCGGAGAACTGCGAGCCCATGCGCGCCGGGCCGAACTGGGAGCTGTTCGGAAGCTGGTGGGGCATCTCCCCCGCGATCATCATCCTGATCTTCCCGCTCGGCTTCCGCCTGACCTGCTACTACTACCGCAAGGCCTACTACCGCGGCTTCTGGATGTCGCCCCCGGCCTGCGCGGTGGCGGAGCCGCACAAGAAGTACAGCGGTGAGACCCGGTTCCCGCTGATCCTGCAGAACATCCACCGGTACTTCTTCTACGCCGCGATCCCCGTCGCCGGGATCCTGACGTACGACACGGTGCTCGCCTTCCGCGACGAGAACTACGAGTGGGGCCACATGGGCCTCGGCACCCTCGTCTTCCTCGTCAACATCGTGCTGATCTGGGCGTACACCCTCTCCTGTCACTCCTGCCGGCACATCGTCGGCGGCAAGCTCAAGCACTTCTCCAAGCACCCCGTGCGCTACCGCATGTGGCAGTGGATCGGGAAGCTCAACGCCCGCCACATGCTGCTCGCCTGGACGTCGCTGGTGAGCGTGGCGCTCGCCGACTTCTACGTCTATCTCGTCGCGTCCGGGGTCTTCGACGATCCGCGCTTCTTCTAGATTTGGTGGGGACTGAACAGATGTCCGTGGTCGAACGGCAGGAGTGGGACGTCGTCGTGGTCGGCGCCGGCGGGGCGGGCCTCCGGGCGGCGATCGAGGCACGGGAGCGAGGCGCCCGTACGGCCGTGATCTGCAAGTCGCTGTTCGGCAAGGCGCACACGGTGATGGCCGAGGGCGGCATCGCGGCGGCCATGGCCAACGCCAACGAGCACGACAACTGGCAGGTCCACTTCCGCGACACCATGCGCGGCGGCAAGTTCCTCAACCAGTGGCGGATGGCCGAGCTGCACGCACGCGAGGCCCCGGACCGGGTGTGGGAGCTGGAGACCTGGGGCGCGCTGTTCGACCGCACCAAGGACGGCCGTATCTCGCAGCGCAACTTCGGCGGCCACGAGTACCCGCGCCTGGCGCACGTCGGCGACCGCACCGGCCTGGAGCTGATCCGCACGCTCCAGCAGAAGATCGTCTCGCTCCAGCAGGAGGACAAGAAGGAGACCGGGGACTACGAGTCCCGCCTGAAGGTCTACCAGGAGTGCACGGTCACGAGGATCTTGAAAGACGGCAGCCGGGTCTCCGGGGTGTTCGCGTACGAGCGCGAGAGCGGCCGTTTCTTCGTCCTCGAAGCCCCCGCTGTCGTGATCGCGACGGGCGGGATCGGCAAGTCCTTCAAGGTGACGTCGAACTCGTGGGAGTACACGGGCGACGGCCACGCGCTGGCGCTGCTCGCCGGGGCGCCCCTTCTCAACATGGAGTTCGTCCAGTTCCATCCGACGGGCATGGTCTGGCCGCCGTCGGTGAAGGGGATCCTGGTCACGGAGTCGGTGCGGGGCGACGGAGGGGTGCTGCGCAACTCCGAGGGCAAGCGGTTCATGTTCGACTACATCCCCGACGTCTTCAAGGAGAAGTACGCCGAGTCGGAGGAGGAGGGCGACCGCTGGTACGAGGACCCGGACAACAACCGGCGTCCCCCTGAGCTCCTCCCCCGTGACGAGGTCGCCCGGGCGATCAACGCCGAGGTGAAGGCGGGCCGCGGCTCCCCGCACGGCGGCGTCTTCCTGGACGTCTCGACCCGTATGCCGGCCGAGGTCATCAAGCGCCGGCTGCCCTCCATGTACCACCAGTTCAAGGAGCTGGCGGACGTGGACATCACGGCGGAGGCGATGGAGGTCGGGCCGACCTGTCACTACGTCATGGGCGGCATCGCGGTCGAGTCGGACACGGCGGCGGCACGGAACGTACCGGGCCTGTACGCGGCCGGTGAAGTGGCCGGCGGCATGCACGGCTCGAACCGGCTCGGCGGCAACTCCCTCTCCGACCTGCTGGTGTTCGGGCGCCGCGCGGGCTGGCACGCCGCCGAGTACGCGGCCGCGCGGGCCTTCGAACGCCCCGACGTCAGCGACCTGGAGGTCGACACGGCCGCCGCGGAGGCGCTGCGGCCCTTCTCGGCGGAAGGGCCGGTCGGGAGCGAGGACGACGGGCGCCCGCCGGAGAACCCCTACACCCTCCACCAGGAGCTCCAGCAGACGATGAACGACCTCGTCGGCATCATCCGCCGCGAGGGCGAGATGGAGCAGGCCCTGGAGAAGCTCGCCGATCTGCGGGTACGGGCCCGAAGGGCGGGCGTCGAGGGGCACCGCCAGTTCAATCCCGGCTGGCACCTCGCGCTCGACCTGCGCAACATGCTGCTGGTCAGCGAGTGCGTGGCCCGGGCGGCGCTGGAGCGCACGGAGTCGCGGGGCGGCCACACCCGCGAGGACCATCCGACGATGGACCGCAAGTGGCGCAACATCAACCTGCTGTGCCACCTGGCCGATCCGACGGGCGGCCTGGCGGCCATGGACCCGGAACGCGGCCAGATCACCCTCGTCCGCGAGAACACCGACCCCGTCCGCCCCGACCTGCTCGCCCTGTTCGACAAGGAGGAGCTGGTCAAGTACCTCGCCGAAGAGGAGCTGTACCAGTGAGCAGCTACGAGGCCCGCTTCAAGGTGTGGCGGGGCGATGTGCAGGGCGGCGGCCTGGAGGACTTCCAGGTCGAGGTGAACGACGGCGAGGTGGTCCTCGACATCATCCACCGCCTCCAGGCCACCCAGGCCCCCGACCTGGCCGTCCGCTGGAACTGCAAGGCGGGCAAGTGCGGTTCGTGTTCGGCGGAGATCAACGGGCGTCCGCGGCTGATGTGCATGACGCGGATGTCGGTGTTCGACCGCGAGGAGACGATCACCGTCACACCACTGCGGGCGTTTCCGGTGGTCCGGGATCTCGTCACGGACGTTAGCTTCAACTACACGAAGGCGCGGGAGGTCCCGGCCTTCGTACCGCCCGCGGATCTCGGCCCCGGCGAGTACCGGATGATGCAGGAGGACGTGGACCGCTCGCAGGAGTTCCGCAAGTGCATCGAGTGCTTCCTGTGCCAGGACACCTGCCATGTGGTCCGCGACCACGAGGAGAACAAGACGGCGTTCGCGGGCCCGCGCTTCCTGATGCGGGTCGCGGAGCTCGACATGCACCCGCTTGACGCGGCGGGCGAGAGCGGCCTCGACCGCAAGAAGACCGCCCAGGACGAACACGGACTCGGCTACTGCAACATCACCAAGTGCTGCACGGAGGTCTGCCCCGAGGGCATCAAGATCACGGACAATGCGCTGATCCCCTTGAAGGAACGGGCGGTCGACCGCAAGTACGACCCGTTGGTGTGGCTGGGGTCGAAGATCAGGAGGCGGTCTTCGTAGCGTTCGTGGCGCTTGTAGCGCCGCGGCCGGGGCGCTGGGCCAGCATCTGCAGGCCCAGGCCCGCCATGAAGGCGAGCCAGCCGGCCCAGGGCAGGGGGCCGTACGCCTGGGCGAGCGGGCCCAGGAAGACGAACACCGCCCCACCGACGGCACTCACCAGCGAGCCGTACCCCCAGAGCTTCGGCCGCAGCACCCTGGCGCGGCCGAACGGCACCACCCAGCCGGTCGTGACGGTCACGACGCCGAGCACCGCGAGCAGGCCCAGGGACAGCGCCGCCCCCACCACCAAGTAGATGTGCATGGCGATCATCGTCCCACCAGGCGCAGAGCCTGCACCAGGTTGTGTTCCGCGATGCCGCGCATGGATTCCGTAAAGAAGAAGTCCCCGTCGAGCAGCCGGAGCGGGCCCGCGACGAGGTTGAGGTGCAGGGCCAGCCGGTACAGCCGCAGCCGCTGCTGGTCCAGGCCGGAGCTGGGGTCCGGCTCCGTACCGGCTCTTGCCCCGCCCCACCCCGGACGCACCCCGCTCGCGCGGCCGCATTCCTGCTCATACGCTCCGAAATGTGACGTCATCCTTGATCCGGGGCCGGCCGCGGCGTGCTGCCTCGCACATATCGGTGCGGGTCGTGCATGCCCTGGTGGGTGGGCTGATCGGGGTGGTGTGGTTGGTGTTGCCCGGGATGGCGATCGGCGGTGGAGGGCCGGTTGCGGGAGGGGTGGAGCGGCCCGTTGCCGGGGCGGTGGGTCAGGGGGAGGTCGGCGAGACGTCCGCCGCGGATCTGGTGATGCCGATGCTGGCCGTGATCGTGGTGGTGGTGCTCGCGGGGTTCGGGTTCCTGCGGCGGAGGCGGCGGGCGCGGGGGCGTACGACACCCGGTGGCGCGCCGGTTCAGGTCGCCGAGCCGCAGGTGGGGGAACTCGACGAGCGGGCGCGGGCCTTGCTGGTCGAGGCCGATGACTGGGTGCGGGTCAGTCGGGAGGAGCTGGGGTTCGTCGAGGGGCGGGTCGGGGTCGTGGGTGGCCGACCGGACGCCTCGGTCGGGGCGGCGGAGGTGGAGCCGTTCGCGCGGGTGCTGCGGGACGCCGAGGCCGAGCTGGCGGTCGCGTTCCGGATGCGGTGGCAGTACGAGGGCGGGGTTCCGGAGGAGGGCGCGGCTCGGCGGCATGTGCTGGCCGGGATCGTCGGGCGGGCCGAGGAGGCGGGGCGGTTGCTGGACGCGCAGGCCGCCGCGTTCGACCAGTTGCGCGGGCTGGAGGAGGGCCTGGGTGGAGGGCTGGGCGAGGCGCTGGCCGTCGCGGAGGGCCGGTTCCGGGAGCTGGCCGGGCGGACCGGGGGTGCCGACGCGGCCGTACGCGAGCTCGGTGAGCGGTACGCCCCCTCGGCCGTCGCCGCCGTCGTGGGGCACGTCGAGCAGGCCAAGGACCGGCTGGTGTTCGCCACGGCCCGCCTCAACCACGCCCGCCAGAGTGCCGACTTGGACGAGATCGAGCGGGCCGCGGGCCAGTTGCGGTCCGCCGAGGGCGCCATCGCCCAGGCCGCCGTCTTCGTCGACGGCATCGAACGGCTCGCCGGGGAGCTCACCACGGCCGCGGCGATGGTTCCGGCCGCGCTGACCGGCGGGGAGGTGGAGATCGCCGGCGCGCGGGAATCGTCGGCGGGGACCGGAGCCGCGTATGCGGAGGTCCCTCCCGGTGAGCTGCGGGCCCGTGTCGCCCATGCCGACGTCGTCCTGGCCGTCGTACGGGAAAAGCTGACCGCGGGGCCGTACGACCCCCTGGACCTGCTGCGGCGGATCGTGCGGGGCGTCGGGCCCGTCGTCGCGGGGCGGGCCGGCGTGCTTCCGGCGGCCGCGCTGGTGTGCGCGCGCAGTGCCGTCGCCGCCGCGGACGACGTGATCGCGACGCACCGGGCCGCGGTGGCCGCCGAGGCCCGCACCCGCCTGGCGGAGGCCCGCCGCCTGCTCACGTCCACGCCGTCCGCGCCGCCCGGCGGGGACCCGCGCCGACAGCTCGCCGACCTCCTCACCGCCGACACCCTGGCCCAGCAGGCCCGCGAAATGGCCGAACAGGACGCACGGATGCACGGCCACCCCCTCGACGGCCCCGCCGAGGACACCGACGGCCTCGCCGGAGCGGTCCTCGGCGGCGTCCTGCTGGGCGGTGACCCGAACGCCGCCCCACCCGCAAGCTTCGGCGGCCCACTCACCCGGGGCCGCCGCGGAGGAACGACGCCCGCGTGAGGATGCTCGCAGACGCGCCCCGCCGCACACCGAACGAGCCTGCAGCCGCAGACGGCGGGTCAGCCCCACAAGGGCCACCCGCACCCGACCACGAAAGCCGCACGAGTGGTGCGGGTGGGAACCCCATCCCAACGACGGGCCCGCAGCCGCCGACGGCGAGACAGCCCCACAGGGGCCACCCGCACCCGACCACGACAGCCGCACGAGTGGTGCGGGCGGGAAACACCACGCCGAAGGCGAAGCCGAGGCCTCAGAACAGGCTCAGCAACGCCTCCGCCGGATCGGCAAGCCCGTTCTCCCCGCCCGGCAGCGGCAGTTCGAACCACACCGTCTTGCCGCGAGGCGTCCGCCGCGACCCCCACGCCGCACTGAGCAGCCCGACGAGCTGCAGCCCCCGGCCCCCCTCGTCCGTGTCCCGCGCCCGCCGCCGCCGCGGCTGCACCAGCCCGGAGTCCCACACCTCGCACACCAGCGTGCGGTCCAGCAACAGCCTGAGCCTGATCTCACCCTCCCCGTACCGAAGGGCGTTGGTGACCAGCTCACTGACCAGCAGTTCGGTCGTGTCGACGAGAGGCTCCAGGTCCCACGACAGCAGCTGACCACGGGCGTACTCACGGGCCCGCCCCACACTGCGCGGCTCGCGCGGCAGCGTCCAGTCGCCCACCGACTCGGCGGGCAGCCCCTGCACACGGGCCATCAGCAACGCGATGTCGTCCTCGCCGTGATGGCTGTCTAGGGTGTTGAGGACGTGATCGCAGACGTCCTCCAGGGGGCGCGTGGGATCAGTCAGCGCGCCGACGAAAGCCTGCAGCCCCTCGTCCAGGGGATGGTCGCGGGACTCGACCAGTCCATCCGTGTAGAGCGCCAGCAGCGCACCCTCCGGCAGCTCGACCTCCACCTCCTCGAACGGCTCTCCACCCACCCCCAGCGGCATCCCCGGCGGCACGTCCAGCATCAGCGCCGCCTCACCGGGCTCGACCAGGACCGGCGGCAGATGCCCGGCGTTGGCGAAGGTGCACCGGCGCGTGACGGAGTCGTAGACCGCGTACACGCACGTCGCCAGGTAGACCTCGGACAGGTCTGCCTCCCGGGGCCGGCGGGCGGCTCGCGTGGCCTGCTGGACGCCGCCGGGGGCGCCCAGGCCGCGCGCGATCTCGTCCAGCGCCGAGAGGACCTCGGCCGGTTCGAGGTCCAGCAACGCCAGCGTTCGTACAGCCGAACGCAGTTCGCCCATCGCGACGGCCGCGCGCAGCCCCCGCCCCATGACGTCCCCGACGACCAACGCCGTGCGGTGGCCGGGAAGTTCGATGACGTCGAACCAGTCGCCGCCCACCTCGCTGGGCCGGTCGGACGAGGCGTTGCCCGGCAGATAACGGCACGCGATGTCCAGCCCGGAGGCCACCGGGTCCCCCGGCGGGAGCAGGGACCGCTGCAGTATCAGCGCCCGCTCGTGCTCGCGCCGGTACAGACGGGCGTTGTCGATGCACACCGCCGCCCGCGCCGCCAGCTCCACCGCGAGATCGCGGTCCCGGTCTCCGAACGGCTCGCTGCCCTTCGTACGCGCGAACTGCGCCAGTCCTACGACCGTGTCGTGGGCGACCATCGGCACGGCGAGCGTGGACTGCACGAGGCCGCCCTCCTCGCCGGGCACGTACTGCGGCCGTGCGGTGCGCAGGGCGTCCGCGCAGGGCGAGTTGAACGGGTAGTGGTGGACCGCGCCGACCGCGACGGGGGCGCCGGAGCCGGTGAAGGGCGCGTCGGAGACCGCGCTGGCGAAGGCGACTCGGCGCAGCTCCGCGCTGCCGTCGGCGAGGCCGGGCGGGGTCTCGTCGCCGGCCAGCAGGCCCTGGTAGAGATCGACCGTGGCCAGGTCGCAGAAGCCGGGCACGACGACGTCGAGGAGTTCGCGGGCCGTGGTCTCCAGGTCCAGGGAGTTGCCGATCCGGGCACCGGCCTCGTTCAGCAGGGCGAGATTGCGCCGGGCGGCGGCCGCCTCGCGGGCGGCGGCGCGGCGGGACGTGATGTCGGTTCCGAGCCATGCGATGCCGATGGGACGGCCGCTGCCGCTGTGCACCCGGTAGAGGTTGACGGACCAGTGGCGACGCTCCTCGGAGCCGGGCAGGAAGCCCGTGACGTGCATGTCCGTGATGGAGCTGCCGCCCTCCAGGACCCGGCGCAGGGTGGCCGTGACCCGGTCGGCCTCGGGGCGGGGCAGATAGTCGTGGACATCGCGGCCCCGGTGGTCGTCCGGTGTGCCGCCGAAGACGGAGGCGAACCGGTGGTTGACGCGGCGGACCTTCAGTTCCGGGTCGATCAGCAAGAAGCCGAACGGAGATTGACCGAAAATCGCCTGCGAGGCGGCCAGGTCGGTCTCCATACGACGGAGGGTGCGGACGTCGACAACGATGCACACGGCGGCCTTCTCACCGTCCTCCGTGCGCGTCGGCATGACGTACACCTCGGCGAGACCGTCCTTGCCGCGCCCGTCGCCGACGTCGCCCGGCGTCCGGAAGGGGACGACACCGGTCCACTCCCGCCCGTCCAGGATCTCGGCCATCTTGCGCTGGCCGTGCTCGCGCAGGTCGGGGTCGATGAAGGCCTCTATGGGGTCCATACCGACGGCGCGCTGGGCCGGGATGCCGAAGAGCTGCTCGGCGCGCAGGCTCCACTGGTCGACCAGGCCGTCGGGGCCGATGGAGAAGGACGCGACCTTGATGTAGTCGTAGATCGAGCCGGGCGGGCTGCTCTGCCAGACGGCGTCGCCGGGACGGACGTCGTCGGAGGCCTGTGTGTCTGGTGAGGCTTGAGAGGCATCTGTGGCGCTGGAGGCCTGTGTGGCTTCGGAGGCCTGTGTGTCGTAGGCCGCCCGCTCTCCCGCGGCCTTCGCCCTCGCGCCGTCCGACGGGTCCTCGGACTCCGTGGCCTTCGCTGGTATCTCGCTCACGCGAACCGTCCCCTCCAGCTCACCGCGTCCGGCACCGGTCACCGGCGGCGGCTGCCCGCAGTATCCAGCACTACGGCCCCGCACAACACGGTGTTCACGATCACAGCACGTTCCCGATGGTTTTCGGTCCGGGCCGCGGAAACACTTCCAGACTTCTAACCAGCGGACACGCAGTCGAATCACGCGGCGGGCCACCTGCCACTGGCCTGAACCAGTCGCTCGACAGGGCACGGGCGGACGTACAGCGGCATGGACGCCTGCTGACGGGTTGTACAGGGCCTGAAGTCCGCGTTGCGCGGAACCTGGAGTCGCGGGAGGTCACTC
Organism: Streptomyces sp. NPDC107522; assembly: GCF_055657525.1. Taxonomy (NCBI): domain Bacteria; kingdom Bacillati; phylum Actinomycetota; class Actinomycetes; order Kitasatosporales; family Streptomycetaceae; genus Streptomyces; species Streptomyces sp. NPDC107522. Next base: position 390,638 of record NZ_JBVKAU010000003.1, read on the forward strand.
CGGTACCGCGAGCTCGAACCACACCGTCTTGCCCGTACTGCGGCCCGGCCGGGTTCCCCAGCGGCGCGAGGAGTGCGCCACGAGTTGGAGTCCGCGGCCGCTCTCGTCCTCGAGGTGGGCGGTGCGTTCGCGGGGTGGGTCGGGGAGGGGGTCGGAGACCTCGACCAGGAGGACGCCGCCGAGCGAGACGGGACGGACCAGGCGTACGCCGATGGGGCCCGTGGCGTGCCGGAGGGAGTTGGTGACCAGCTCACTGACCAACAGCGCCGCGATGTCGGCGAGGCTGTCCAGGCCCCAGTCGCGCAGGCGGCCGCGGACGGCCGCACGCGCGGCGCGCACTGCGCCCGGCTCTGCGGGAAAGCTCCACTCGGCGCAGTCGCCATGGGTGTCGATCACGCCGATCACTTCCCAGGCCAGCGGGTTCGCCCATGTCCGGTTTCGTGGGGTTAATAGGCACATACCCGATATTCGGGGGCCGGTACCGGGCTCGTTCAAGGCGGGTACCCGCCTTGTTCGGGGGTGCACCGGCCTTGGGGGGTATGCACCGACCTCAGCGCCTCCGGCGGTCCTGCCTCACAGCCGCCGCGCCACCTCCCGTACCGCCGGCACATCCTGGTCCAGCCAGTCGACGTCCCACAGCTCTCCCGGGCTCAGCCAGCGCAACGCGTCATGGTCCTGGAGCGGCTTGGGCTCCCCCGCCCCGGGGAGAAGTCGGACGGTCCACACCTGGAGGACGTAAGGAGGCCTCAGCGGCCACTGACCCGGCACCCGCTCGATCACCTCGGCATCGACGCCGAGTTCCTCCCGCAGCTCGCGCACCAGCGCCGCCTCGGGCGCTTCCCCGGGCTCGACCTTTCCCCCGGGCAACTCCCAGCGCCCGGCCAGTTCCTCGGGGGCGCTGCGGCGCGCCGTGAGCAGGCGGCCCGCTTCCAGCAGCGCGGCACCGACCACGATCCGTTCCGTCATGCGCCGGAGCCTACGGGAGCGGCGGCGCGGGCGCGGATTCGTCAGCTGTCGGCGCTGTTTCCGTTCTGAGCGATCCGCTCGACCCAGTACAGCTGCTTGTGTCCGCGGTTGTCGAGGCTGTCCGCGATCTTCTGGGCCTCCGCCCGGGTCGCGTACCGGCCCACGCGGTAGCGATTGCCGTTGTCGTCCTGCCGGATGACGAGCCAAGGAAGAGTGATCGTGCTGTCGTTCATGGCGCCCCCCTGCTCCTTCCCGCCCACCCCAGCCTTCGGCCGGAGGGACCCCCATCTCGCTTCGCTCGCGGCCTGTGCCGTGCCCCGCCCGCTAAGGAAACCGCAATCCGCATATGCCCGAGCCTACGCCTAACCTTTACGCAGCGAATACGGCTTTTCACAAAGAGGTACGCAACCAGCCAAGTCGCAGGGGGCGCACGTCATCGAATGCGCCGTGCGCAGACGTCGATGCATCCGGTCACAGGCATGCCGGGGATGCGCGCTACGACCTGCGAAAACGGCCAGATTCCAACGGCGGTGGGAGGGGCGGGAGTTGGGGCTCTGGCGGGGGTAACTGCCGTGAAGGTGTGCGCTACCACCAAAGGTGTGCGCTACTTCACGGGCAGGTGGTACGCGACCCGGTAGCGGTCCGCCGGGATCACCACGTCCGCCGTCTCCACGGGGCGACCGGACGCGTAGTAGGTGCGCTGGATGACGAGCACCACATGGCCGGGAACGCCGCCCAGCGCCAGGAGTTCCTCCGCCAGGCCGGGGCGCGCGCCCACCTCCTCCGTCACGTTGTCCACGACGACGTCGATGGCCGCCATGCGCTCGACGACGCCCATGCCGCCGAGCGGACCCTCCTCGGGCAGCATCACCGGCGTACGGCCGGTGACGGCGAGGGGTTCCCAGGACGTGGAGAGCATCATCGCCTCGCCTGCGTCCCGGAAGACGTACCGCGTACACATGACGCGGTCGCCGGGCCGGATGGCGAGCCGCTCGGCGACGGCGACGCTCGCCTCGGTCTGCTCACTGCTGGACTCCCAGGTGCCGCGGGCCTCGCCATTGGCCTGCTCCTGACGGAAGGGCGTGGCACCGCTCGGCGGGCGGAAGCCGGAGCGGGCGATCCGGCGGGGCACGGGACGCTCGCGGACGTAGGTCCCGGAGCCGGAGCGGCCCTCGACCAGGCCCTCGGCCATCAGTACCTTGCGCGCCTCCAGCGCGACGGTGTCCGAGACGCCGTACTCCTCGCGGATCCTGGCCTGGGACGGGAGGCGGGTGTGCGGTGGCAGCGAACCGTCGACGATCTTCTTGCGGAGATCACCCGCGACGCGCAGGTACGCCGGCTGCTCACCGAAAGTCACTGGCCGCTCCCATCAGGCTGTACAGACAGCAACAGCGTGGCAACCGTGGGTTGTCCCGTGCAAGCAAAGGCCAGAGAATCACTCGATGTGATGACTTGTGCCCGGGGAGGGCTTTACGCAGGCGCTTTCTCCCCGCTATAGCCGCGCTCACACATCCGCTCACACAGTTCTGACAGAGCCGACACGCTTCCGCCGTCACTGTCGGAGTCGTCCTCGTACGTCGTCGGCAGGGTGGTGTCCAGGCCCAGAGCCTTGCGTGCGGTGACGGTCGTGGGGCCGTCGACGTACGCGTACGCCTCGTCGTAGTGCGCGTAGAACACGTCCGGGTCGTCGGTCTTCGCCGCCTGCGCCCACTCCTTACGGGCGGCCTCCATCTCCGCGACCAGCTCGGTGACCGGCTGCGCGGCCGACTTCGACCAGGTGTGCCCGCGCAGCGCCGCGATCTGCTCGCCGAGCGCCTCGTGCACGTCCTTCGCCCAGGCCTGGTTCGCCGCCAGGTCGTCCTCGGGCAGGTCCTCGGGCTCCTCGTACAGGGCCATGTCGACGGCGTTGGTCGCGGAGAGGAAGGCGATCTGGTCCGCGTCGAGCGTCGTCGCGTCGCTGCGCAGTGAGCCGGTCAGCTTGCCGTTCTCTTCCGTGCTGCCGAACAGGCAGGTGATCTCGCGGTCGCCGAAGCGCCAGCTCTGACGGGACGGGATGAAGTAGTAGACCTCCGCGTCGTCCGGCAGGGCCCAGGTGTCCATGGCGTAATCGTCGGAGAGCGCGTAGCACTTGTCGTCGGCGATCCGGGTGACCTCGTCGTCGCCGGGGAAGGCGCCGCCCGGCAGCGTGACGACCGCGAAGACCTCGCCGTCGTGGCTGCCGGAGCAGGGCACCTCGTCGACGTCGTACGCCTCGCCCTCCAGGTTGCCGGTCGCCGAGTCGAAGCAGTCGCCCTTGGCGAGCGCGTAGGCGGTGCCGTCGCCGCTCGCGGCGCCCTTGAAGCCGTCCCAGAAGTCGGAGGCGGCGCCTGTCGTGAGCGCGAGCACCCACAGGGCGAGGCCGACGCCGGACAGCACGGACCCGGCGATCGCCATGCCCTTGCCGCGCTCGCCCTTCTTCCTGATCTGCGCCAGCGCGATCAGGCCGAGCACGAGTCCCACGGCGGGCAGGAAGCACAGGATGCCGACGACCAGGGCGGCGATGGCGATGCCGTTGACGGGCGCCTGGCGGCCGAAGGGGGTGTACGGGCCGTAGGGGTGGTACGCGTACGGTCCCTGGGCGCCGGGGACGCCGTACGGGTACGGCGACGGCGGCGGGTACTGGCCCTGCGCGTACGGCCCTTGGGGCTGCTCCGGGGACCCTTGGGGGTGCTGGGGTCCGGGGGGCGGAGGTATGGACACGAGTACCGTGCTCCTGGGTCGGGCGGCGGGGCCGGGGGGTGGAACTGGGGTACGACTTGGCGAATGGTAAGCCGCGCGGGTGCGGGTTTGGTGGGGGTGCGCGTGGCCGATGCCTGCGGCGCCTGTGCGGGTTGGGTGGGGGTGCGCGTAGCGCCTGCGGGTCGGTGGGTGGGTCGGGGCCGCGCCGGGGGGTGTCCGTCCTCGGACCGGCGGTTGCCCTTATGCCAGGAGGTACTGCGTGTTGACGCCGGCCACTGCGGGCGGACACCCCCGACACGTCCCCTTCCCGCCGTACGCGACTGCAGGCCCGTGGGGGTGCGCGTCATCCACGTGCGGCTGCAGCCGCCTGCGTAGCCGCGGAGTCGTCAGCCCGACCCAGCCGCGGGCCGCAACAGCCTGGGCAGCCGTAGGCCGCCACAGCCTGGGCAGCCGTGGGCCGCCGCAGCGTGCGTAGCTGCGGGCCGCCGCAGGCTGCGTAACTGCGGGCCCTCGCGTCTACCTAGCCGTGGGCAGCCACAGCCCGCGCAGCTGCGGACCGTCGCGCCGACCCAGCCGCAGGTCGGGCGCTAGCCTGCGTAGCGGCGGACCGCCACGCCTACCCCGCCGCGGGCGGCCACAACCTGCGCAGCTACGGCCGTCACGCCTACCCCGCCGTAGCCTGCGCAGCAACGGCCGTCATGCCGACGTAGCTGCGGGCAGTCGTGCCGCTGGGGCGGCTCCCGACCACCAGAGGCGGCACCCCGTCGCGCCGGGCTGCGCACCCACCCTCGCCCAGCCCCCACGCCGGAGCAGATGCTGGGGAACGGCTTCCTCGTGCCTTGGCGCCGAATACGGCTCGTCCTCGCGGGTGGCCGGGGCACGGGGCCCAGAGCCGCTCCGCGAGGACGAGGGTGAGGGGGCGGCTCAGGGCCGCCGGGTTATTGAGTGGGGGTCAGAACTGCAGTGCCCAGGCGTCGATCCGCCCGGTGTCGTAGTTCGCGTTGTCGCTCACCCGCAGCTTCCACGTGCCGTTGGCGACCTCCGAGGAGGCGTTCACCGAGTACGTGGTGTTGATGTTGTCCGAACTGCCGCCCGTGCCGTACGACTTCAGCGTGTACGCCGTGCCGTCCGGGGCGATCAGCTGGACCTGGAGGTCGCCGATGTACGTGTGGACGATGTGGACCTCGACGGCGAGGGCCGAGGGCGCGTTGCCGGAGACGCCGGAGACCGTCACCGGGGACTCGACCGTGGAGTTGTCGCTGATGGTGTAGTCACCGGTGTTCTCGAAGCGCGGGCCCGGAGGGGTCGTCGTACCGCCGCCGACGTACAGGAGCCGGTTGGGCGAGCCGGTGCCGGGGCTGGTGACGACGCCGGTCGTGGCGGCGGCCGTCAGGGCCGAGGCGACCTGGGACGGGGTGGCCGAGGGGTTGTCGGCGAGGTACAGCGCGGCCGCGCCCGCGACGTGCGGCGTCGCCATCGACGTACCGGAGATGGTGTTGGTCGCCGAGTCGCTCGAGTTCCAGGCCGACGTGATGGACGAGCCCGGCGCGAACAGGTCGAGGACCGAGCCGTAGTTGGAGTAGCTCGCCTTGGCGTCGGACGACGTCGTTGCGCCGACCGTGATGGCCTCCGTCACGCGTGCGGGGGACCTTGTGGAGGCGTTCGTCGACTCGTTGCCCGCCGCCACCGCGAAGGTGACGCCGGAGGCTATGGCGTTGCGTACGGCCGTGTCGAGGGCGGTGTCGGCGCCGCCGCCGAGGGACATGTTGGCGACGGCGGGCTTGACCGCGTTGCGGGCGACCCAGTCGATGCCGGCGACGACCTGGTCGGTGGTGCCCTGACCGGAGTTGTTCAGCACACGGACGCCGACGATCTTCGCCTTCTTGGCGACGCCGTATGCGTTTCCGGCGACCGTGCCCGCCACGTGCGTGCCGTGGCCGTGGCCGTCCTGGGCGGTGTTGTCGTTGTCGATGGCGTCGTAGCCGTAGGAGGCCCGGCCGCCGAAGTCGCTGTGGGTGATGCGGACGCCGGTGTCGATGACGTACGCCGTCACACCCTGCCCGGCCGAGTCCGGGTACGTGTACGAGCTGTTCAGGGGGAGGTTCTTCTGGTCGATGCGGTCCAGGCCCCAGGAGGGCGGGTTGGTCTGGGTCGCGTCGATGCTGAACGTGCGGTTCTGGACCACGGAGGCGACCGCCGGGTCGGCGGCGAGCCGCTTCGCCTCGGCCTCGGAGGCCTCGATCGCGTAGCCGTTGAGGGCCTTCTTGTACGTCCGCTCGATGTCGGCGCCGTACTTCTCGACGAGGGCACGCCCCGTCGCCGAGCCCGAACGGGCGTGGTCCGCCCTGAGGGTCACGATGTAGCTGTCGGCCACGGCATCGGCCGCGCCCGCGTACTGGATGCGGCCCTCGGGAGCGGCCGCGGCGGGGAGAGCGGAGACGAGGCTCGCGGCGAGGGCCGCGGTGGCCACGGCGCTGAGGGCGGCAAGTCTTCGCCGGGTGTCTCTGCGGGAGTTACGCATCACTGCCATCTGAGGGGTCCTCCTCGAGTGGTGGTGCGCTTGTGGGGGTGACACTGGAATAGGCAGGGGCATGTCAATTCCCTGTGCCGTTCCTGTGTGTCAGCCGAAAGATTGAGGCCTCCACAGGAATTGCACAAGGGCCCCTGCACGGCGAACTCAGCCCACGGCTGTGATGAGGGCGGGCCTGCCTCGAACCCGTGCAGAGCAGGCGGTGCACGCGGACCGCGCGAACCTGGCCCATGCGGTGGGCGCGGGATGCCGCCTGGTGTTCGACGGCTGACTTGAGCTGCGGCTCGCAGAGGATCACGACGGATGCGGCCCGCAGGTTGAGGAGATCGGCCGGTTCAGCGGCCCTGTTCGATCCTTGCCTGCTCCCGCAACTCGTCGTACGCGTCGTCGTCGAGGGCCGACTCGTGCATCGTCATGACCGACCACGGGACCGGACAGGGCGGGGCGTGATCGGGGTCGGGGCAGAGGAGCTTGGTGATCTGCTCCTCGATCTGCTCGGCCTGCCGCTGCGTGGCATAGATGCCCAGCCGCACTTCCCAGACGCTCGGCTCTTCCGGCATCGCTCACCTTCCTGCTGCCAGGGGAGAAAAAGGCTAGGGCGCGGCTTCCGCGCCCCCAACCTCTTTTTCAGCCATGGCCTCAGTCGTCGAAGGCCGTCGCCCGCGCGCTCTTCTCCCACGGAGCGATGTCCTCGCGGACCTGGTCGAGGTGGCCGAGGACCGCGGTGACGCCGTCGTCGCCGAGCGGGAGGCGCAGGGGGGTGCGGTCGGCCTCCAGGGCGGCCAGGATGAGGGCCGCCGCCTTGGCCGGGTCGCCGGGCTGGGTGCCGTCGCCGCCGGAGACGAAGCCGCGGGTCTGGCTCACCTTGGGGTACAGGCCGCTGTCCGTGCTGGCCCCGGCCCGCCCGGTCTCGAACAGCGACGTACGGAAGGAACCCGGCTCGACGATCAGTACCTTGATGCCGAACTCGGCGACCTCGTCCGCGAGCCCTTCGGACATGCCCTCCAGCGCGAACTTGGTGGCGCTGTACGCCGAGAAGCCCGCGAAGGACATCTGCCCGCCCATGCTGCTCATCTGCACGATGGCTCCGGCCCGCCGCTCACGCATGTGCGGCAGCACAGCACGCGTGAGGGCGGCGGGCCCGAAGACATGCACATTGAACAGCTTGCGCAGCTCGTCCTCGGTTGTCTCCTCGAAGGCGCCCACATGGGTGCGGCCCGCGTTGTTCACCAGCACGTCGATCCGGCCGTGCCGGGCGATCACATCCCGTACGGCGGCCTCGGCGGCCCCCGTGTCGCCGACGTCCAGCCGCAGCGCCTCCACCTGGTCGGGGTGGGCGGCCACGAGATCGTCCAGGCCCTCGGGCCGCCGTACCGCCCCCACCACCACGTCACCCTCGGCGAGCGCCGCCTCCGCGATGGCCCGCCCGAAGCCGCTGCTCGCGCCGGTGATCAGCCAAACCTTGTTCATGACAGCTCCTCGTATGCGTTGATCGCAATCGTGTGGTCGCGCAGGAACCAGCCTGCTGCCTCTGCCAGTTGCGCGTCCAAGACCCACGCTGATAACCGATGGTTATGCCCATGGACGTTCATGTGCGCGACCTGCGCTACTTCCTGACGGTGGCCGAGGAACTGCACTTCACCCGCGCGGCCGAACGGCTGTACGTCTCACAGCCCGCGCTCAGCAAGCAAGTACGGGCGTTGGAGCGGCAGTTGGGTGTGGAGCTGTTCCGCCGAGATCCGCGGGGCGTCACGCTCACCGAGGCCGGCGCGGCACTGCTGCCGCACGCCCGGCGGGTGCTGGACGCCTGGTCGGAGGGGGCGGCGGCGGTGGAGGCGGCCCGGGTCGCGGCACGCGGCACGCTGGTGGTCGGCATGAGCACCAGCCCGGGACGCGGCGGCCTGCTCCCGGCGATCCGCTCCCGCTTCACCGCCGCGCACCCGGACACGGTCCTGCGTCTGCGCCAGGTGAGCTGGGAGGACCCGACGGCGGGCCTGGCGGACGGCGACGCGGACGTGGCCTTCGTCTGGCTGCCCCTGCCCGACGCCGACCGCTACGCCTGGACGGTGATCGCCGAGGAGCCCCGCCTGGTCGCCCTCCCGGAGACCCACCCCCTCGCGTCCCGTCCGGAGATCGACTTCACGGCCCTGCTCGACGAGCCGTTCCTCGCCCTGCCGGCGAGTGCGGGGCCGTTGCGCGACTACTGGCTGGCGCTGGAGGAGCGGGGAGGCCGGCCGCCGCGCGTCGGGGCGGAGATCGCGAGCACGGAGGAGACGTACGAGGCACTGGTCGCCGGCCTGGGGATCTGCCTGGTGGCGACGGGCAACGCCCCGCTGATCACCCTGGGCGGGGTGGTGACCCGCCCGGTGCGAGGGCTCTCGCCGAGCCGGTACGCGCTGGCGTGGCGCAGGGAGGACGAGGGGCGGCCTCTGGTGCGGGCGTATGCGGAGGCATGCCGAAAGGTCAGCGGCGGCTGACCGGGTTCTGCCGGGCGCTCAGTCCGGGCCGCTCCAGTCGAAGGGGAAGTGCTTGCTCGACTTTCCCGAGCGTTCCCAGGAGAAGCCGAACGCGTCGACACGGTCGGTCGTGGCCCGTCCCCAGGTCGCGACCTGCCCCGGTCCCACCTCCGCACCGGGTGCGCCGTGCACCTGTACCCGTACGCCCTCCGGAGTGGTCGGCCCGGTGAGCGCGTCGGCGCTTGCGGCCACGCGTCCGGGGATCTCGGCACGCCAGGTCCCGAGGTCCTCGTCGATCTCCACCTGGATGGGGGCGGTGTCCATGCCCCGCATCTCAGGGCCGAAGACCTCAACGAACTGCGCGGGCCAGCCACCGGCCGCGCCGCCGAAGATCGCCCCGAGTGCGTCGCGTTGCCGCTGGTCCGCCCGCTCGTCGAGGAAGACCGCGGCGTACGGATCCGTGTGCTCGCGGGCCCAGACATTGCCGGTGAAGGAGGCGAGTATGAGGACGTTGAAATCGTCGAGTCTCACGTCGCCGAAGTTGCCCTCCCGGATGTGCCAGACCATCACGCCTTCGCAGTCACCGTAGGTGGGAGGCTGGGCGAAGGTGCACGGGCACGGTATGGCGCACTTGCAGACGTCGAACCAGTCGCCGGCCACATGCCAGCGCGTATCGGTGGTCACCTGCTCTGTCATCTTGCTTCCCTCCTTCCGGGCCCGGAGGCTCGTTCGGAGTGTCGAGACCACGTCCCGGGAGGCTCTCGGGATCGCGAGGACTCCATTCCAGTTTGCGCCTGACCGGGCGGAAGGGTAATCGCGCCGCTGGGGAAGCGGGGCGGGCAGCTCAGCTGGGGAAGCGGGTCAACTGGGCAAGCGGTCCGCTGGGCAAGTGGATCGGCGAGCCCGGGTGCCTCGTGCAGCATCGTGCCGCAGGGTTCTCGTCGGTGAGGAGGCGCCAGGGGCGCTGTCGCGCCGCAGGTGGAGGCGTGCTCTCCTGGAAGTGTCCGCAGGAGGCCATGCCGATGCGTATCACCCGGCCCTTCGAGCCCGCCCCCACCCGGTCGCCTGCGCCGACCGGAGCCGGCGGTGGGTTGCTGCCGAGGCGGGACCTCGCGGCCGCCTGGCTCCTCGTCGTCCTGATCGCGGTGCCCGCGTGGGCGCTCACCATCGGGCAGGCCCGGGACATGGGGGTCGAGCCGGGCACGATGGGGATGGCGCTGCCCCTGTTCCTGCTGCTGTGGGTGACGATGATGGCGGCGATGATGCTGCCGTCCATGGCGCCGGTGGCCATCACATGGGTGCGGGGAATCGGCCGCCGGTCCTCCGGCTGGACCCGGGCGGCGCGCACGGCCGAGTTCGTCGGCGGATACCTGATGGTGTGGACGGCCTTCGGGGCGCTGGCCTATGCGGCCCTCGTCCTCACCGGCGATCTGGTGGCCGATCATCCGACCGCCGGGCGCTGGATCGGCTTCAGCGCGTTCCTGCTCGCCGGTCTGTATCAGCTCGGTCCCCTCAAGAACGTGTGCCTGCGGCACTGCCGCGCCCCCATGAGCCACCTGATGCGCTACGCCGGCTACCGGCGTCCCGCCCGCGACCTGAGGGTGGGGCTCCACCACGGCGCCTACTGCGTCGGCTGCTGCGCCGGGCTCATGATCGTCCTGATCCCGCTCGGGGTGATGAACGTGGCCGCCATGGCGGGGCTGGCCGTCCTGATCTTCGTCGAGAAACTGTGGTCCCGCGGGCCGTTGCTCTCCCGCCTCGTGGGCCTCGTCTTCCTCGTCCTGGCCGTACTCGCCCTGTCCCAGAACTGGCTGCTGCCGGGTCTGCAGGACTCGATGTCGTCGATGGACGACATGTGACCCACGACCGGGGGCAGCCGGCCTCATGGGTCGGTTCCCGGATGGCTGGTGCGGGCTCTCGCACCAACTGCTGTGCCCCGCCACTCACAGTGGCCAGGCGGCCAGCAAATCGCCGGGGCGGTAGACGGCATCGAGCCCCGGAGCAGCTTCGCGCTCGAGCGTGCTGACACGAATGTCAGTAACGTCAACGTCAGTAACTTTCACCGCATGAAGCGGGCCCGGCGGGATGGGTTTCGCCTCCGGACGGAGAAGAAACAAGGCCGCGGCACGAGGCCCGCGCCCGGGGCCCGACCTGCGAGGGCGAGCCCCTCCCGGCCCCCGGTGTCAGGAGACCTCGTCACGGCGTGGCGTGACATGGAAGTCGAACGCCAGCGTCCCGGGATCAACGGCCGTCGCCCCGCCGTCGACGGTGAGCACGGCGCCATTGACATACGACGCTGCCGGGGACAGCAGCCAGCCGATCGCCTCCGCGATCTCACGTGGCTCGCCCGGCCGGCCCATGGGCAGGAGTCTGGTCACCTCCTCGTAGGCGTTCGCCACGCCGTCTCCCGGCAGGTCCGCTTCCGCGGCGAAGCGCGCCATGCGCCGGTCGGCCATCTCGCTCCGTACCCAGCTCGGGCACACGATGTTGGCCCGCACCCCCTGACGCCCGTAATCGACGGCGACGGAACGGCAAAGCTGCAGCAAGGCCGCCTTGGACGTGGCGTACGGGGCGTTGCTCGTGCCGTTGCGCAGAGCGGACACCGAAGCGACAGCGACCACCGCCCCGCTCGCCTCCAGCAGGTGCGGGATCGCCGCGCGCAGGAGCAGCAGCGGGCCGGTGACGTTGGTGCGCATGACCTCGTCCCAGTCCTCCAGCGACAAGTCGCCTACGGTTCCACCGCGCCCGATACCCGCATTGAGCACAAGCCCGTCGAGTCGTCCATGCGCGTCCAGGGCTGCTCGGACGAGACCGTCGGCGGCCTCGGGGTCCCCCACATCGGACGGATACGCAAGTGCCCCGGTCTCCCGTTCGAGACGCCGCAACGGCTCGCTCCGCCGACCGGAGACGACCACGTGGTGGCCTCCCTCGCGCAGCAGGCGTACGGCGGCCTCTCCAATGCCCGTACCGCCGCCGGTCACAATGACAACTCGCCTGTCCGTCACTGGTGTTCTGGCTCCTTCGGGATCACAAGGTGGATCCGAGCCTAGAACCCACTGATCCATTGCCGACGGCTTTGAGACAGGGCCGGCCACGAGAACGGGGCCGGTCCCCAATGGAACCGACCCCACCTGACCTGCATGTTTGCCAGATCAGTGATCACATGCCCGGCAACCCGCTACACATTGAAGCGGAACGTCTACCACAACGCTCTCACCTGCGGAAACGGGCTTCTGAGAGATCCAAGTCAGCACAGAATCAGCACGGAAAAACAAGGTCAGCACCTAGGCCACTTCGTCGTACCCCTCCGAGGTTCGCGGAGCCTCGCTCGGGATCTCCACCGGCACGGGCCGCATGGCATTCTGCATGACCTCGCGGCAGCGGTGCCAGGCACCCGGCACGAGGTGCCCATAGATGTCCACGGTGGTCTTGATCGACTTGTGGCCCAGCCAGCGCGAGACCTCGTGGATCGGGATGCCGTTTGCAAGAGCAGTCGAGGCGAAGAAGTGCCTCAGCGAGTGCGGGGTGTACTTCGGCTTGCCGTTCACGTCCACCAGACCGGCGGCCCGACACGCCTTCTTGAAGTGGTAGCCGTACGTCGTCGCCGTGGGCATGGTGCCCTTGCCTCGATCACGCGGAGCGAAGAAGACTTCGAGCTGTCGATCCTTGCCCGCCTTGTCCTTGAAGGTCACCGGGATGGAGTCCCACTGCTCCAGGTGGGTGTCGATCTCGTCGTCGATGAAGGGAGCGATCGGGATGTCCCGGTACTCCCCCTCGGCCCGGTGCTTCAGCGGGACGAAGGTCGTACGGCGATCGCCGCGGTTGGCCTGCGAGCTGACCTGCCAGCGGACGCGGATGAAGTCGGTCCGCCGGCACTCGCTCGCGAAGGCCAGAGTTTCGCTGATCCGGAGGCCAGCCCCCGACTGCAAGTAGATCGACAGCCGGTACTGAGGCGAGATGTGCTTCGCCAACAGCTCGACCTCTTCGAGGCTGGGAATCTCGTCCTCGTCCACGGCGAGCGAACTCGTCCGGGGGATCTTGACACCCTTCGCCGGGTTCTCGGATATGCGCTTCTCGACGACGGCTGCCTCAAGCATCGCGGCCACGAACTTCATGCGGTCGTTGATCGTCGAAGCGGCCATGCCCTCGCCCTTGTGGTGCAGGGTCGCCACGAAGCGCTCGAAGTCGGCCTTCGCGAGCCCAGCGAGAGTCTTGCGGCCGAGGTGGGGGACGAGGTGGTTCTTTGTGAACCCCTCGTAGTTGCGCAGGGTGCCCTCGGCGAGGATCTGCCGGTCCAACCACTCTCGCGACCAGGCCCGAAGGGTGATAGCGCCGCGCTGGGGGTCGAGGTAGATCCCCATTCCCTTGTCGTGCTCGACCTTGGAGGCGAAGGCGTCAGCTCCGTCCGGACCGGTCTTCTTCGCGAAGGTCTTCTCTCGCTGTCTCGCGGTCCGGCCGCCGGGCTCGCGGTACCGGACGGTCCAACTGTGACCGCAGCGGTTCTTCTCGCACGGGTAGTAGCGGTTCTGCTCGTCCTCTTTGCACTTCTGAAAAACGGTTGCCATGTGGCCCCCTTCCGTACTTGGGCAAGGCAACGCTGTGCCTGTTACCCGTAGTGATCTTCGAGATAGGCGACGATGTCGCGCTCGCGGAATCGCAGGAGGCGGCCGACCTTCTGGGCCTTCAACCCCCACGTCCGGTACTTGTTCTTGACGGTGATCTCGCTGACCTTCAGCCAGTCCGCGACCTCTGTCGGCGTCAGCAGCCGGTTACTCCCCCCTGCCGTCAAGGGGCGACCCGCCCGTTCGCCTCGAAGGCGGCATGGGTGACCGGCATCAGGTCGGCGAAGATGGCCTCGACCTTCTCGGCGCACATCTCGATCTCGCGCTGAGGATGGGAGACGAAGGCCGCAGACTCGTTGTGCGTGCGCAGGGCGAGGAAGTTCATCAGGGAGCGGGCGTTGAAGGTGACGTACATCGACGAGTACGTGCCGACGGGCAGGACGACGCGGGCTACCTCGCGGGCAACGCCTGCGGCGAGCATCGTGCGGTACGAGTACCAGGCGTGTTCGTAGGCGGCGCGAGTGGCCTCTCGGACGACCGCACCCTGAAGGATGGAGCCGGGCTCGAAGGTGTAGTGGCCGGGCTTGCCGACCTGGACGAGATTGCGGTCTTCCGCCGGCACGTAGAAGACGGGGCCGAGTTCCCGGTAGCGCCCGCTCTCCTCGTTGTAGCTGACCCCGATCCGGTGACGCATCCACTCGCGGAGGACGAAGATCGGCGCCTCTACGTAGAAGGTCATGGAGTTGTGCTCGAAGGGGCTGCCGTGCCGCTCGCGCATGAGGTAGTTGATCAGGCCGTTCTCGCTGGCGCCGAGGATCTCGGCGGGGAGCGAATCGGCGCCCTGGGTGGATACGCGGGCCGCGAAGACTGCATCGGCGTCCGAGGCTGCGTGCTTGATAAGGCGGACGGTCATGTCGTCGCGGAAGGTCAGGTCGGTCACGGCTTGTTCCTTCGGTCCAATGTTTACAGTCAGGCCGCGTAGTTGGCGGCGTAGTCCTCGTAGGAGCGGCGGGACTGCTTCGTCAGGTGCCACATGCCGAAGTCGCACTCGTAGACGCGGTTTTCGCGGTTGATGGGGCCGCGCCCACGGATCGACTGGGCCTGACGGTCGCGCTTGGCCTGCGCGCGGCCGAGAGCCTTCTCGGCGGAGCGCTTGTCGGGGAAGGCCCGCTTGTCCGAGCACTCGCAGGTGTGGAAGTCGACGGTCTTCATGGTGGCTTTCCTTCGGCTTAGGGGCGGTTCTTCGGGGCGAGGCCGCTGTTCCGGGCCATCCGCATGTAGGTGAGGACGGTCTGACGCTGAACGCCGAGGTGATCAGCGAGGTGGCGGGCCGGGTTGATCACTCCGTCGACCTCGGCCTTCAGGTAGTGCTCTGCCAGGCGGACGAGGAAATCTCGGGTTACGCGCGGGCCTTCGCGAAGGGCGCGCAGTTCGGCGATCTCGGCCGGGGTCATCTTGGGGGCGCGGAGTTCGGTCATGGCGGCTTCCGATCTGGGGTCATTTCGCCCGGAACTTGTCGCACGGGCAGGTGGGGAGTTGGCAGGCGCCTCTGCCGGCGCCTGCTGCTGAGTGGGTGAAGGGTGCGTGGCCGCATTCGGGGTGGAAGCAGTAGCCCTTCCAGCCCTTCTTGCCGTCCACGTTGGCCAACATCACGCCGGGGCTGTGGAGTTGGACCATGCGGCCTGTGCCTCCGAACGCCATCTTCGAGGCGAAGGTCTTCACCTCCGCTTCGCTGCCGAAGGGGCCGAAGTTCAGGCCGCGGTGACCGTCCGCCCAGGTGTGGACGAGGGCGATCGTGTTGCGCATCTGGATGAGGTCGGCGGCTTCCTTGAAGACGGCCTTGGCCATCTGGTCGGCGCTCTCGAAGGTGGGGTCCTCCAGGAGCGCCTTTATCGCCTCGACCTCTTCCTTTCGGGGGGTCAGTCGCATGGGCCAACCTTAACACGACGGTCTCATGTTTACAGATGGAGCGGGATGAGCTGCATCACTCGGTCGCGGAGCTGTTCCACGGTGCCGTCGTTGAGGATCACGTCGTCGTACAGGTACCCGGCGAGCGCGTTCTCGCTGGAGTGCCCGGCCTCCCGGATCGGCTTCATGCCGGGCCGCTCGATTCGCACGACCAGGCCGCCGTGCTCGCGGATCGCGTTCGCCTCGTTGGGGAACCGCACGTCGGTGATGACGGTCGGCCCCCACGACTCGGAGTCGCGGAACAGGGCGTCGACCCACACGGACTCGCCGAGGATCTCCCGGCCGCCCTCAGTGCCGAGGCGCTGAAGGTAGCGGCGCACCTCCGGGTACATCTCCTTCACGCTCTCCCAGCCGTAGTGGTCGACTTCGTACCGCAGAGAGGTGAACCCATCGGCGTACGACGACTCGTCGAGGAGGGGGTTCATCGCGTACAGCACGTCACGGACCTTGTCGGCGAAGGCTCGGCGCGTCCAGCCCAGGTCGAGGAGCGACTGAGCTGCGGTGTCCTTGCCCGAGCGCGCAGCGCCGGCAAGACCGATCAGAGGGGCGTTCATCGTTCTGTCTCCTTCAGGCGGTGCGGGTGGTGACGGCCGGGGCCGCCTCGTCGATGGCGGTCTCGAAGGACCAGGCGCCTTCCATGAGGCCGACACGCATTTGCAGCTCGGCGTGGCGGCCCTGGAGTTCGCGGAGCATCCGGTCGACCTCGCGGTACTCCTCGCGCAGGGTGGCCGTGCGCTTGGCGCGCTTCTCTCGGGCCAGCGCGACGGCCTTCTCGTGGACGAGCGCGGCGTCATCCTGGTGCAGCTCGACCAGGGCCCGGATCAGCTCGCGCGTCTTGTCGCGCGTCCCCCTGGGCGCCGGGTAGTCGTCGATTCCGCCTTCCCTGCGGCGCACCGAGATGTTCCAGTCCATCTCGCGCTTCGTGTAGACGTGCGCGCCCTCGGCCAGTTGCGAACCCCACACTTCGAGGTCGCCCTCACAGTCCGCGTAGTGGGTCCGGCCGTACCCGACGTAGAAGCCGGACGGGAGGAACTCCCAGGCGTTCTCGTTGGGGCCGTTCGTGTGCCAGGTGACGAGCGGCTCGTCGTACTTCGGCGTGATCCGGACCGTCCCGCGGATTCGGGGGCCGCTCACGCGGTAGGTGGTCACCCACGGCCGGTCGGTGGTGGCCCACGGCTTGTCGTTGGGCTCGACGGCCAGGCGCTCGAAGTAGACGGTTCCGAAGGACAGGCCGACGTGTCCGGCGTACTCGAACTCGGTCTCGCTCATGGTCTCTCTGCTCTCTGTGAGGGGGCCGCCCTGCCCTCTCCCTGTATGGACGGGGCGGCCGTGGTGGGGTGAGGGTCAGGCTGCTTCGGTGCCGGCGGTTCGGGCGGCGTAGAAGCGGAGGGCCTCGCGGGCCTGGCTTCGGGCGTACGGCTTGCCGTAGAAGCCGAAGCAGGAGTCGACGTGCTCCCAGGTCTCCATGGACTCGTCGGGATCATCGTCACGGGTCCAGTCGACGCGCTCCTCGACCACGAAGCCCCACACGTCGCCCTCGGCCCATGCCTCGTATTCCTGCATCTCGGCCTCGACGTATCCCTCGGTGAGGAGGCCGCCGTCGATGGCGCGGGCCTCTTCGCCGGTGACGTACCAGAGGGAGCGCGGGCCCCGCTGCGGGCTGGACTCCAGCACGATCCCGCCGTGGTAGATCGAGACGTAGCGCGTGAAGATGTCGATGCCGGTCCAGCGGTTCCACTTCAGGCGCTCCCACGCCCAGGCGAGAGGGCCGCCGTCCTTGTCGACAGGGTGGTACTGCCCGAGGTGGGTGTCGATCGTGACGACGTGGGCGAGCGTCTCGGCGTCGTTGCGGGGGTTCTCGGGGTGCTCGTCGAGCACCAGGCGCACGCGGAAGCGGCCGTCTTCGGTGGTGGCGAGTACGTCGGACATGTTGGTCTCCTTCGAGGAGTCAGGCGGCGATGCGGGCGGCGTGGGCGTCGGTGTCCCAGGCGGGCAGGTCGAGGCCGAGTTCGGCGTAGCGGGCGGCGCGGGCCTGGGCGCGGCTGGGGCCGCTGAACTTGCAGCCCTTGTGGCGGCGAGGCGGCGCCGGGTTCTTGCCCTTGCGCTCCCGCATGTGGCTGTAGAAGACCTCGATGTCGGCGGCGCACAGCAGGCAGTACAGGGCCCATCGGTGCTCACTGCCGGGGTAGCCCTCGTGGACTCCAGCGCAGCGGGTTCGGGTGCATCCCTCGGGCTCGTCGACCGGCTCGGTTCGGGTGGTGTAGCCGAGTTCGAGCATGCGGGCCCAGGCCGCTTTGAGGCTCTCCAGGTTGCGCGGGTTGGGGCGGAGGAACGAGGAGAGGAACGGGGCGGTCATGTTGGCTTCCTTTCAGGGGAGTTGGGGTCAGTTGCCGTTGGCGCGGTCGAGGGCCTCGTCGGCGTAGGCGGTGAGGATTCGGCGGGCGATCTCGTGCTGTCGGTACTCGCCTGCCATGCGGGCGAGGGTCTGGCCGTAGTGGGCGAGGTAGCCGAGGTACGGGCCGAAGTCCAAGGTCACGGCGTACTGCATGTCGGCGTCGATCTGGGCCTTCTCGGCGGTCAGGTCGATGTGGTCGCGCAGGTTCTTCATGTCGGGCTCTTTCAGGGGGTGTTGGGGAGGGGGAGGCCCGCACAGGCCGCGTCGAGGAGGTCGTCGACCGCTTCGAGGAAGGAGCGCATCGAGTCGCCCTCGCCCCAGGTGCCGAGCTCGTCTTCGAGGTAGGTGTCGAGGGCCTCGCGGGCCCACTCGGCGGTGACGGCGGGGTCGGCGACGATCACGAGAGTGCCGGCGGCGTTCACGGCCCACACGTCGGAGCCGTCGAGGTCGATGTCGCGGGGGTCGAGTTCGTGGGCCTGCTTGCCGTCGCACTGGAAGAGGCCGTCCGGCCGGAGGCCGAAGGGGGCGCCGCAGTCGCCGCAGCGGATCGTGTCCATCGGGTAGCCTTTCGAGGTGGCCCCTCCTCGCTCCCTGTGAGGAGGGGCCGCTTGCGTCAGGAAGTGGTGCGGTAGCCGTCGCGGCAGAGCACGTACGAGGTGTCGCCGATGCGGGCCCAGCAGTCGCGGTGTCCGTCGACCTCGCCCCAGAACTCGCGGCGCTCGGCCTTCATGCGCTCGTCGAAGGTTGCGGCGGGGTGGGCGGGCTTCGGCTTGGCGGGCTCGGGCAGGTGGTAGGCGCCTGCGTAGTCCGCGAGGATCAGGAAGACGGCGGCGGCGAATCCGGCGACGATGGCGCGAAGGAGCTTCACTTGCCCTCGCTCCCTTCGAGCAGCGCGAGGATCTCGTCGCAGGCCGCGTACTCGGCGGGGCTGACCCAGCGCCACTCCTCGTCGGGGAGCATCTCGACCGGCAGGGAGAGGGCCAGGCTCTCGGAGGTCTGGGCGAGGTTGCAGAGCGTGTACCACTCCTGCGTGCCGGGGTCGTAGTCGTTGCGCCAGGCGGTGACCTCCCGCGCGATCTTGAGCACGTCGGCGACGAGGCTTTTGATCCTGTCGAGCGCGATGGACTCGGCGTTTCGAATGGTCGGCATCATGTGCGTCTCTTCCTGTGGTCTCATGTTTACAGCGGGTGGTGTGAGAAGGGGGTCGGGTCAGTCGGACCAGAAGACGTGGATTCCGCCGAGCACCTCTTCGGCGTGCAGGCCGCCGCTGAACAGCTCCTCGGCCGCCCTCGTCCAGTCGATCTCGTTGAAGGGCCAGCGCGTCATGCGCTCCTTGTCCTCGTCCGAGGAGGTCATCTCGGCCCACTCCTGGGCGTAGGCCGCCTCGTCGTCGTAGAAGCCCCGGTAGGCGTCGCGGAACTTGTCGACCCAGTGGGCGCGATCGGACTGCTCACCGAACACCTCGACCCAGCAGGCGAACGCTTGCGCCTCGTCCTCGGTCAGGCTGGCCAGGGCCTCGGCGATCTCGGCCGCTTCGACCGGCGAGCACTCGCCCTCCAGCGCTCCGCAGAACCCTTCGTGGTCCATCACCCACAGTTCTTCGTGGGAGGTCTCCCGCTTGTGCAGGTCGGCCGGGGTGACCAGATCGGCCGTGTCGGCGGCGTACCAATCACCCACCAGTCGACCGGCGTTGTAGCAGGCCAGGCAACCGATCCAGACTTGCGGGTCGATCTTGCGGGCCGTGATCATGTGTCCTCGCTTTCGCGGTAAGGGGGGCCGCCCCTGCCCTCTCCCTGTGTGGACAGGGGGCGGCCGATGGGTCGGGGGGTCAGACGGAGATCAGGTCCCAGCCGTCGAGGATGTGGCCGATGGCGGCCTCGTCGATGCGGGCCTTCGCTGCGGCCTCGCGCTCCTCGAAGGTCGGGAGGTCGAAGCTCATGACGACCTGCTCGCGGGGGTCGATCTCGAAGGGCTCGTAGAACCCTGCGATCACCACGTCACCGAAGCGGAGGAGGACGGAGAGCGCGTAGCACTCGGGGGCCAGGAAGGCGATCTGGTCGTCGGGCTTGATCATGATCGGGCTCGCTTTCGTGAGGGGTGGGTGATCAGGCAGCGGCGGAGCGGGAGGCGTCGCGCACGGCGGTAAGTGCGGCCTTGACCTCGGCGAGCGCTTCGGCGCGCTGACCGGCCGACTTGAACTGCCAGGACTGGACCTTGAAGACCGGCGCATCGGTCGGCCCCTCGTATCCGCCCAGCCACTTCAGGAGCGACCGGCGGTGGGCGAGGTCGGCAGCCTCACGGCGGACCACGGCGGCCAAGATGGTCTGCCAGTGGTGCTCGACCCAGAAGGCCGGGGTGTTCACGCGGTTGGTCAGCGCGGTACCGACGTGACCCGCGAGGCCCGACTCGTCGTCGCGCTCGTTGGCGAGCTGGTGAATCGCCTTGCTGCGGAACCGCTGGGCCGCGAGTCGCAGTTCCTCGCGGTCGGTGGCCAGGGCGAGACAGACCACTCCGCGGTGCTGGTCCACCATGCCGGCGGCAGCCTTGATCGCGTCGGGCAGGGACGTGCTCATGTGATCCTCACGTTCGGGGATGGTTCGATGCGGGCTGGCATCGTCAGAGGGGAGGAACCGCCTCCCGCTGACACCCCATGCGGGGTGTTTCGCCTTTGCATCCGGGGGAGTTGGGCCGCCCCTCCCCGAGAGGGGGAGGTCAGGGAGGGACGGCAGTTCAGGGGGTGGGTCAGGCCCGTGCGAGATCGCTGTTCGAGGTGACCTCCTGCACGGAGATCCCGTGCTCGTGAATCACGCCGCAGTCGTCCTCGCCGCACTCGCACTCGTCGCGGAGGATCTGTGCGTGCATCTCGGCGCAGCCCTGGGCGTACTGCCAGGCCGACCACAGGGAGGTGAAGCGGGATTCGGCGTCGCGCTCGTATCCCTCGCGCTGCGTCACCAGGACTCGGCCGTTCGCTTGTGCCTCGACCTCCCACAGGCCCACCAGGTCGCCGTTCTCGCGCCAGACCCGGACCTCATGGTTCGGCTCGCACTCGCCCTCGAACGTGCACCCCGAGCCGTCGCAGTACCCGGTGAAGCAGTGCCACGAGTTGGCCGGGTCGCAGTCTTCGTTGCGGCAGGACTCGCACTCGTGGGCGTTCATGATGTGCATGCCGCAGCACTCGCAGTCATGCGCGCCTCGGATGATCTCCTCGGACTCGTCTTCGAGGAGGTCCCAGCCCTTTGGGATGAACTCCCACACGTCGTCGGGCTCGTCGTCGAGGTAGTGGTCGATGTACGTCGTCTCGCCCTGGGCGTCCTCGACGATCAGCATCAGGTACCAACGGGCCTCGGAGGGGGCAACGATGGTCGACATGTGTCCTCGCATTCGAGAGAGGGGCTGCCCCCGCCCTCTCCCTGTGCGGGAAGGGGCAGCCTGGTCCAATGTTTACAGAGGGTGCTTAGGCGTCGACGGTCTCGACGAAACCGGCGTCCTCGTATTCGGCGAGACGGGCCTCCAGCTCCGCGATCCGCTGACGGGCCTTGTCGTAGGCGTACGACACGTCGTCCAGTCGGCTGCGCAGATGGAACGCGATGGACAGCAGGTCGAACCGCTGCACGTCGGGCTTCGAGAGGTTGACCGGCCGGACCTGCTCCGGGGCCTCAAGCTGGGCGATCACCTGCGGGGTGATGAAGACGAACCCACCGCAGTAGGAGCACCGCTCCTCCGCGTCACCCTCGGCGACCTCCCGCTCGTAGAAGCTGAAGTCGACGCACTGGTAACACCTGAAGTCGCCGTCCGACTTCTTGACTCCGACGCGCTTGCCGTACTCGCGGTCGGCGTCGCTGAACACGTACTCGGTCATGTGACCTTACCCTTCGAGGTTTGCTGGTCTCAAGTTTACACCAGCGGGTTTTTTTCGCCGAACCGGGCTGGTTCGGCGTGGTCTCACCTTATCACGCTTGCCGTTCGGAGTTTCGCGTTTGGCCTGGTCAGCGGTAGGCACTCCCATTGTCCTACCGCCCGGACCGTGTGGCCGGTTGCGCTACCCCTCCCGAACCTTGCGATCCGTTCGGCGTGGTCACATCTTAACACGATTCCCGGTCGGTTCCGCAACTCCCTTGCGTGAGCTGCGGTTTCCCGGTCCTGCGTGCCATTCCGTCCGCCCCGTTGCCGGGCCGTTCGTCGTGGTGTGGTCACACCTTAACACGACTGCCGACCCGTTCGGCAACCCCCGGTTTCTCGCCCGGTCCCGACAGGGCTGGAGTCCTTAGCCTCTATGCGCGCGTGCGCGCTGTCCGCTCTGGCCTGTCTGTGCTGTGCGCCTGGCTTAGCCCTGCCTTACGCCCTTGCATAGCGCTCTGTCTCGCATGCGCCCATGTGTGACTGACGTGCGCCTATGCAATGCGATGCGCTCGATACACACACATGCCTATGCATGTCCGTTTCTGCACCCAAGCGGCTGGCCTGATGCCTTGATGTCCGATTCACACCCAAGCGGCCGGCATGGCGCGCGTGTGTCCGTATTGACACCCGATCGACAGGGGTGGGGGGTATGACCCTTTCGGCGATGCTTTCCCGGCCGCCTCGTCTTAGCAGCTCGGATTCTGCCACGGTTCCAGGGTCGGCCGGGGCCCGCAGCCCCGTGTCAAGCCCGCGCAAATGCGCAGGTCAGCGGCGACGCAAGGGCCCTGCAGCGCATCCGCCGGCACTGCACAGGAATGCATGGCGCCGCACAGGGCCAGGGCCGCCGCGCTCACCTGACCGAAGTACGTCTTCGCGTCTTCACGAAGGGGCGGCCTACCGGCCGCCACAGCCGCTCGCGGTCTTCATGTTGTCCGCCCTCCGGGCGGCACTGCTCCTTCGCCGCTGCCTCCTTCCGCCGTCGCCCTTCGGGCGCCGCCGGAGTGTGAGCGAGGTCACAGGCCGACCTGTTTCCGAAAGCAAGATCATTTAGCGACTTGTAAGTGTAAGTACGTAAGTCGCAAGGCTCGCGAGGCTTGAGCCCCTGGCGGGGCTCGCCTGCATGAAGACGCCGTACGTACAGCGCAAGTTGAGGCTTGGCCCCGAAGGGGCCCCTGGTCGAAGACGAAGGACGCGAGTACGTACGTACGTCTTTCGCGCGAGGGGGTCTGCTTGAGACTCCTCGAACTCTGCGCCGGATACGGCGGCCTTGGTATGGCTGTGGCACCGCTCGTGAACGGCCGCGTTGTGTACGTGGCGGAGAGCGCACCCGGCCCGAGCGCCGTCCTGGCCGAGAGGTACCCGGACGCTCCCAACCTCGGCGACATCCGCGACATCGACTGGACGCAGCTCGTCGGCCTGGTCGACGTGATCACCGCAGGGTTCCCCTGCCAGGACATCAGCATTGCGGGGAACCGGGTTGGAATTCGAGGCGCTCGCTCTGGAGTTTGGGTCCACGTCGCTGAAGCAGTTCGCGTCATTCGACCCCGAATCCTCTTCCTGGAGAACGTCTCGAACCTCCGGACGCGCGGTCTCGAAGTCGTCATCTCCGACCTGGCCGCGATCGGGTATAGCGCGCGGTGGGTGTGCGTACGAGCTTCCGAAGCTGGTGCTCCCCACCTGCGAGACCGTTGGTTCTGCATCGCGACCCCTGAAGACACCGACGGCGAACCTCGGGTCTAACGGCGGGCCCCGCCACCCTGACGAACGCCGAGCTGGTGGTCACGGCCCCACGCTCGACGACGAGGCGAGCTTCGTTCTCCCCTACTCCTGCGCGATCCGCGAAGGTCGCGAGCCTGAGCCCGAGATCGACGGGCCCCATTCCCCCGCTTCCTGGTGGGGCGAGTACCTCCCCGGCATTCGTCGGTGGGAGGACGTGACCGGCCGGGCCGCTCCCCCGCCTACCGAGATCGGCCTTCAGGGCAGCCCGCGCGTCAGCGCGCGATGGGTCGAGTGGCTCATGGGCCTGCCTCACGGATACGTCACCGACGTTCCCGGCCTGACGCGCGGACAACAGCTTCAGATCCTCGGCAACGGTGTCGTCCCCCAGCAGGCATCGCTCGCGTTCGGAGTGCTCCTCGAACTGGAGGTGTGATGCCGAACTGGTCTGGCTCGGACAGGCGAGAGCGTCTGCCGGCGGACTGGCCGAAGATCCGACTCCGCGTCCTGCGGCGCGACGGACACCGCTGCACCGCCCGAAATCAGTATGGGCAGCGCTGCGAGGAAGTCGCGACGGACGTAGACCACATCGTGCCTGGTGACGACCACCGAGAAGCCAACCTGAGATCGCTCTGCGGGTGGCATCACCAGGCCAAATCTTCCCGCGAAGGCGCTCTCGCTCTAGCCGCCAAGCGGCGCCGGAACGGCAAGCGCTTCAAGCGGACCGAGGCCCATCCGGGCCTTCTGTGAGGAGGTGCCCGTGTTCACTGTGGCCTGGGTTGCCTGGCTCGCTCTGTTCGTCGTGATCGAGGGTGCCGCCCTGTACCTGAAGGCACCCGGCGACACCCTGTCTGAACACATCTGGCGGTGGTTCCACACCGCGAAGGGCGCCGTGCCCGACCGGACAACCCGGCTGCGCCGCTTCGTCCTGGTCGCGTTCATGGCCTGGCTGTCTGCCCACTTTCTAACCGGCGGGACGTTCTGACCTAACTCGAAGGAGGTGAGCCAGTGCCCGGCCCCGTACCCAACCGTGAAGCCGACCTGGCTCGCCCCCGCGAGCGCAAAGGCGGCGACGTTCAGTCCGTGACGCGCGGCGTTGCCCGGCCCACGAAGGTGCCGAACGCCGACCGCGACTGGCATCCGATCGCGAAGCGCTTGTGGGACTCGCTGAAGCAGAGCGGCCAGGCCGACTTCTACCAGCAGTCCGACTGGGCCCTCGCCTATTCCCTCTGCGAAGACCTCTCCTTCTACAAGAAGTCGGGGAAGCGGTCGGGCCAGATGCTCCAGACCATCTACAGCGCCTTCGAGCGGCTCCTCGTCGCCGAGGGCGACCGTCGTCGTGTGCGTATCGAGCTGCATGAGCCCGAGCCCGAGGAACAATCCGCGGCCGTGCTCGCCATCGCCGACTACAAGAAGGATCTCGGACTCGCCGAGTAGCTCCGGGGGGTGAGCCCGCATGATGAAGGCCCCCCCGAAGCTCACCGACGAGGAGATCGACGCCCTCGAACCGACCTTCCTGGGCCCCACATGGGCACGCGAGGCAGACGGTTCGTGGAAGCTCCCGACGCAGACGCTCGGGTGGCAGATCGCCGGTTGGTGCGCCGAGTTCCTCAAGGCCGAGGACAGCGGGCCCTGGCGCTTCACGCGCGAGCAGCTCCGCTTCGTCCTGTGGTGGTACGCGGTCGACGACACCGGCCGGTTCATCTACCGCAAGGGCGTCTTGCAGAGGCTCAAGGGCTGGGGCAAGGACCCGCTCTTGGCCGTGATCTCGCTCGTCGAGTTTGTCGGCCCGAGCCGCTTCTCGCACTGGGGCACGGACGGGCAGCCGGTCGGCGTGCCACACCCCCAGGCGTGGGTGCAGATCGCGGCCGTCTCGCGGGACCAGACCCGCAACACCATGACCCTGATGCCGAGCCTCATGAGCGACAAGTTCATCGAGACGTACGGCATCAAGGCGGGCGCCGAGCTGATCCGTGCGAACGGTGGCCGGCAGAGACTCGAAGCGGTCACCAGCTCCTTCCGTGCGCTGGAAGGTGGCCGAGTCACCTTCACCGTGCTGAACGAAACCCACCACTGGGTGACGGGCAACAACGGCGACCGCATGTACGAGACGATCGACGGTAACGCCACCAAGAAGGACAGCCGTTACCTCGCGATCACGAACGCCTTCCTCCCCGGCGAAGACAGCGTGGCCGAGCGGATGCGCGAGGCTTTCGAGAAGATCCTCGAAGGCCGGGCGGCCGACATCGGCTTCATGTACGACTCGATCGAGGCGCACCCCGCAACTCCCCTGACGCCCGAGGCAATTCGGATCGTCCTGCCGAAGATCCGCGGTGACGCCGTGTGGCTCCGAGTCGAGACGATCCTTCAGTCGATCCTCGACACGACGATCGCGCCCAGCCGCTCGCGGCGTATGTGGCTCAACCAGATCGTTGCGAGCGAGGATGCCCTCTTCGGCCCGGCCGAGTGGGATGTCCTGCGGGACGACGCGAAGCAGCTCCAGCCCGGCGACGAGATCACTCTCGGGTTCGATGGCGGCCTCCGCGACGACAGCACGGCCCTGGTGGCTCTGCGTGTCAAGGACATGTGCGCTTTCGTGCTCGGCCTATGGGAGAAGCCGGACGGACCGCAAGGGAAGGACTGGGAAGTCCCCCGCGATCAGGTCGACTCGGCCGTGCATGACGCCTTCCGTGTGTTCTCCGTGCAGGGCATGTACGCCGACGTGGCGCTCTGGGAGTCCTACATCTCCGAGTGGTCGGCGACGTACGGCGAGGGCCTGGCAGTGAAGGCGCCTGGCAAGGACGCGATCGGCTGGGACATGCGGACCAGCCTGAAGGCGTCGACCCTCGCGAACGAGCGCCTCATGCGCTCGATCTTCGATCGCAAGGTCTCCCACGACGGAGACCGGAAGCTCCGCCGGCACGTGCTGAATGCGCGGCGACGGACCAACAACTACGGCGTCTCGTTCGGCAAGGAGTCGCGCGAGTCGCCCAAGAAGGTCGATGCCTACGCCGCCTTGATGTTGGCGCACGAGGCCCTGGTCGACCTTCGTGCCCGCGGCAAGAAGGTCCGTAAGCGGACCGGCCGAGGGTTCTTCCTGTAGCGGTGTAAACATGTAACCAAGGGTGGTGAACCATGGCCGACCCCTCGCCCGCTTCTCTGGCGGTGCAGCTCCTCGCCATCCTTGGCCGGGACAAAGACCGGCTGACCCGGATCGACAACTACCTCCACGGCAGGCATGACGACCCGTACATGCCCGCCATGGCGGATGACGAGTACCGGCTCCTCGCGAAGCGCGCCGTTTCGAACTGGACGCCTCTCCTCGTCAACACCCCTGCGCAGGCCCTCTACGTGGACGGGTACCGCGCGGGTGACGACGAGGGCCAGGGCTCGGCGACGGACCTGTCCTCCCCGCAGTGGGAGCACTGGCAGCGTTCCCGCCTCGACGCCCGGCAGTCCGCCGTCTACAAGGGCGCGCTGACGTACGGGCATTCGTTCACGCTGACCGAGCGCGTGAAGGGCGTGGTCCTGACGAAGGGCCTGTCCGCGCTGCGGACGGCCGCCCTGTACGAAGACCCGGCGAACGACGACACCCCGTACGCGGCCTTGACCGTCACGGCCTGGCCGTCCGGCGAATCCGCCGGCACCGCCCGCATGTGGGACGGCCGCTTCGAGTACGCGGTCCGCTTCAAGTCTCTCGACGACGCGGACGGCGTGAAGGTCGCCAAGGGCAAGCGTCACGGCGCCTCGGAATGCCCAGTCACCCGCTTCGCTGCGTCGGTCGACCTTGAGGGCCGCACGGTCGGCGTGATCGAGCCGATGATCCCATTGCAGAACCGGATCAACCAGACGATCTTCGACCTCTTGCTCGCCCAGTCGTACGGCTCGACGAAGGTCCGGACCGTGACGGGCATGGCCCCGCCGGTCCAGCGCGACCCGGAGACGGGCGAGGTCGTCTACGACGAGCAGGGCAACCCGATACCCCTGCCGATCAACCACAACAGCAAGCGGTTCTTGTTCGCCGAGGACCCGGACGTGAAGTTCGGGAGCCTGGACGAGACTCCGCTCGGCGGGTTCATCGACTCGATCGACATGAGCATCCGGCACCTCAGTGCCGTGGCGCAGGTGCCCCCGCACCACCTACTCGGGCAGATCGCCAACCTCTCGGCCGAAGCCTTGCAGGCCGCCGAGACGGCCCTCTCTCGCAAGATCCAGGAGTTCCGGACCGTGTTCGGTGAAGCGTGGGAGCGGGTGTTCAGGTTGGCCGCCGAGCTGGAAGGCGCGGCTGGCGTGGACGACTTCAAGGGCGAGGTCATCTGGCGCGACATGGAGCAGCGCTCCCTCGCGCAGGCCGCTGACGCCCTGGGCAAGCTGCGCGAGCAGCTCGGCATCCCGGCGAAGGGCCTGTGGAAGCGCGTCCCGAACGTCACGCAAACCGAGCTGGACGAGTGGGACGACCTCGCCGACGAAGAAGACTCGGTGGGTCAGCTCGCTTCCGCGCTCACGCGGGCAACCGCCGAGCCTGAGCCGGTCACCACGGATTCGGTGGCGGTGGCTGCGTAGTGGCGCTGTCGAGGATGGCCGAGACCGACGAGGTTGCGGCAGCCTTCCACGTCGCGCTGACGGAGATCGGGGCCAGGACCACAGCTGAGGCCCTGGCCCTGTGGCAGGACGTTCCGATCGAGCGGCGAGCCGCTACGGCTGGGGCCTGGCTGCGCAAGGCGATCACGCTCGTGATGAGCAGACGCCGGCAGAGCCGAGACCTCGCGCGGGCCTACTACCGGCTCGCCCGAGCACTCCAGACCGGCACGACCGTCGCCGACCCCTACCACCCCGAACCGTCGCACGTGACCCTGGCGGATCTGCGCCGGGAGTTCGCCGAACTGGCGGGCAACTACGAACCGCCCACAGAGCAGGGGGGCGAGGCCGCGACCGTCGATGACGGGGAAGCCTCGCCCGCCCGACACGACGAGGACGACGAGGACGAGCCCGACTGGGAACGCATCCTCGTCGAGGACCTCAAGGGGATTCGCGAGGACGAGGAGCGCATCGAGCGCCAGGCCGAAGAGGAACTTCGGATCGCGCTGGAAGCCCTCGGCACCGCCAACCTCGACCGCCGGCTGAAACTCGAGGATTCAGATCCCGAGGAAGCGCACCGCCAGGCAGGCGCACGCCAGGCCGCAGCCGCGTCCCGCATCGCCATGAACGGCGCCCGGTCAACGAACTGGAACCACATGCGCCGCGACGGGCGGGCCCTCGGCTATGTACGTCTCTCGCGCACGGGCACTCCGTGCGGCTGGTGCGCCATGTTGATCAGCCGAGGCCCGGTCTACAAGAGCCGCGAGTCCGCGACGTTCAACGACGGCGACAAGTACCACGACAACTGCCACTGCTACGCGATGCCGGTCTGGAACCGGGATCAGTACCAGTCGAGCGAGCTGACCGCGCTTTCGCGGCAGTACGAGGCCCTGTGGCCGGAGGTCACGAAGGGCCACACCGGCAAGGACGCCGTATCGGTCTGGCGCCGATTCATCCGCCAGAAGCAACGAGCCGCAGCCCAGGAGGCGCGGCAGTCCACTGACACAGCCCCGGAGGCGTGAAGTGCCCGAAGAGAAGCCTGACGAGAAGCCGACCGAGGAGAAGCCCGGCGAGACTCCGCCCGGCCAGAAGCCGGACGACGAGCAGAAGCCGGACGACAAGGCCGGTGCCGGCGGCACGTCGGAAGACGAGCTGCCCGACTGGGCTCGCAAGGAGCTGGCCAAGGTTCGCGGCGAGGCCGCCGGTTACCGCACTCGACTGCGGGACGCCGAGACCAAGCTGTCTCAGGCGAAGACGCCCGAGGAAGTCGAGGCCGCCGTCGCCGAGGTGAAGGCGAAGAACGCCGAGCTGGAGCACTCGCTCGTCGTCGCGTCCGTGGCCCGGAAGTATGACCTCCCCCAGGAGCTGGCCGGGCGACTGCGCGGCTCGACTCCCGAGGAGCTGGAGGCGGACGCCAAGGCCCTTCAGGCACTCATCACCCCGGCCGCCCCGCCCGCTCTGGGTGGCGGCCTCACCCCGTCCGACGACGAGGACGACGGGGAGATGGACCCGCGCAAGCTCGCGCGGCGATCCCGGCGCTTCTAGCGCCCCTCCCATGACCCCCCTTACGCAACCCCCGTGCTGACTTGGCCGGGGGTTTCTTCATGCCCCCGGAGGTAGCACTCTTGCCCACCGCACAGCATCAGGTCGTCAAGCCGCAGAAGCTCGTCAATGCCGCAGTCGGCATGCTGGAGCAGGAACTCGTCATCCCGAACCTGTTCCAGAAGCAGGGCGTCGACCAGTTCAAGGGCGCCGAGAACGACACGATCTCCATGAAGGTCGAGGGAATCCTCCCGTTCCACGACTACGGGTGGAGGAACGACCGAACCTCGCCGATCGTCTTCGACGAGTACAGCGAGCGGACCATCGCTGTCACCTTCGGCGGCAACGTCTACTCGGCGGTCAAGCTCACCGACGAGCAGAACGACTTCGACATCGACAACTGGTCGAAGCTCCTGCGCCCGCAGTCCAAGGCGGTTGCTCGCGGTCTCCAGCGCCGGGCCGTCAACCTCCTGACCGGCCAGACCTACAACGCCGTCATCGGCAACGCCGGTCAGAACCTTCGCGGCGCGCTGATCGAGGCCCGCCGGGTCCTGAACGCCTTCCACGCTCCGAAGGAGGGCCGTTACCTCCTGGTCGGCACGGAGTTCGAGTCGGCGCTCCTGAACGACGAGAAGCTGAACCTCGCGCAGAACGTCGGCGACAGCGAGGCCGAGACCGCGCTCCGTACCGCCACCATCGGCGAGCGCTTCGGCTTCCGCATCGTGGTCGACCAGACCATCCCCGCGGATGCCGCGTACGCCTTCGCGTCCTCGGCGTTCATCTTCCTGTCCGGCGCACCCTCGGTTCCGCAGTCGGTTCCGTACGGCGCGACCACCTCGTTCGAGTCCATCGCCCTGCGGTGGGTCCGCGACTACGACCCGCTCTACATGCAGGACCGTTCCGTCGTGAACACCTACGCGGG
Source organism: Streptomyces sp. NPDC107522 (assembly GCF_055657525.1). Lineage (NCBI taxonomy): Bacteria > Bacillati > Actinomycetota > Actinomycetes > Kitasatosporales > Streptomycetaceae > Streptomyces > Streptomyces sp. NPDC107522. The sequence goes on from NZ_JBVKAU010000003.1 coordinate 420,891, forward strand.
CTTCCGCTCGGTGACCGATGTCCTGGTCGGCTGGGATGCGGTGAACGAGAAGGAGATCGTCTCGACCGGCGAGCACTTCGTCCGGGGCATCAAGCTCACCCTCGACGGCGCGTCGAACTACCCGGCGGCCTCGTCCGAGCTGGCCACCATCACCGGCGTCTCGGACGCGAAGGTGTGGACCCCGACCGGCATGAAGGCGGAGACCGACCCGGCCAACGCCTGATCGTGAACGGGGGGCCGCGTGACCTGGGGCAGACCGGGAGCGCGGCCCCCCGGCCTTTCGGAAAGGAGGTCGGGGCTTGTACGCAACCCTCGACGAGCTGAAGGGCCGTCTCGATTGGGAGTTGGACGCGGACGAGGAGCGCATCGCCTCGGGGGCTCTGATGGACGCTTCGGAGCTTGCGGCCTCCTATGGCCGCGAGTGGCCGGAGGCCACGGCGCCCCGCCTGGTGAAGACCCTCGTCCTGAAGGCCGCCGCGCGTTACGTGCGCAACCCCAACGGCTACACCCAGAGCCGGGCCGGTGACGAGACGCTGGCCTGGTCGGACGCTCACGGCCGAGACGCCGGCAGCGTGTACTTCACCCGCGAGGAGATCCGTCTCCTCGAAGACCTCGCCGGGCGCAAGCGCGGCATCTACAGCGTGCCCGTCTCGACGTGGGGCACGAAGCTCCCCGAGCGGGACGCGGCCGGGCACGTCCCCGTCGACTACAACGGCGACCCCTTCCCGTTCTTCAGTGACGGGGTGAGCCCCTGGTGAGCGTTCAGCGCAGGCGCGGGCAGACCGCGATCGTGTGGGCGACGAAGGAGTTCGTCGACAACCGGGGCAACACCGTCATCGCCGTGGACGAGGACAACCCGATCACGGTCAAGGCCGCCTTCATCCCGCAGCGGTCCGGCAAGGCCGAGGTTCCCGGTCAGCAGCAGATCAACGTGACGCGCATGATCGTGGACGCCCATGTCGAGGGCGTCACCCTGTGGTCCCGCGTCGAGTACCAGGGCCGCATGTGGGACATCGTGACGCCGCCCTCCTACCACCACGGCGACCGCCGTACACGGCACTGGTCGATCGACATTCGGGAGCGGCCCTGATGGCAGAGATCGAAAACACGGTGGGCGGCAAGAAGCTGGAGGAGTACATCGCCCGCATGCCCGGCGTACAGCGGTCGCTCGACGAGGCCCGCTTCGAAGTCGCCGCGCGAGCCGAGGCCCTGCTACTCCAGCACCGCCAGGAAGGCCACGCCTCGATCGACGTTGAGGACGGCCGGATCGACAAGTACGTGATCCTCGACGATGAGCGCGGCAAGGACGCCGCCTTGTCGATCGAGTACGGCCGGGCTGAGTCCATCGTCGTCAAGAAGCGTAAGGACGGCACTACCTACCTCGACGTGATCCCGGCCTCCGAGGGCCTGTTCATCCTGGCTCGCGCCGCGAACCTCCCCAAGAAGCGGAAGGGGAAGGTGCACCTCGACTGATGGCAGGACTCCCCGACCACATCAAGGCCATGGCGGAGCTGTCCCCCGTCGAGGATCTCCTTCTCGCGGTACTGCGCGAGGGCCTGCCCGATGTTCGGGTGAAGTCCCTCGTCGACCTGCATGAGAAGTTCCCCCTCGTCCTGGTCCGCCGCGACCCGACCTGGGGCCAGTGGCAGGGCGACACCCGCTTCACGGACGCGGCCCGCATCGTGATCAACACGTTCGCACCCGACCCCAACGGGGACGAGGACGCGGCGATTCTCGGCGAGGCCGTCCGCGTCGTCATGCGCGACGCCTGGCTGAACCAGAAGGTGTATCCGCGCCTCGGCCACATCATCCGCGTGGACCTCAACTCCGCGCCGAGACGGGCTACGGACTGGGCGACCGCGACGGGCCCGGTCCAGTACGCCGACCTCCCCACGGGGATCTGGCGTTACGAGTCGATCTACGACGTGCAGATCCGCAAGCCGCGGACTCGCCCCTACACCCCCTAACAGTTCCCCTTCACGCAGGCCCGGCCCCTTCGGGGGTGCGGGCCTTTTGCGTGCGCGAGTAAGGATGCAGCCCTCTTGGCGATCAACGACAACGCAACCCTTGTCGTCGGGTCCGGAAACTACCTGACGGCCCCGGTCGGAACGGCCATGCCGGCGGATCTCCTGACCCCGGTCAGTCCGTGGCAGAACGTCGGTCACACCTCCCTCGAAGACATCTTCGGCATCACGTCCGAGGGTGGTGAGGCGACCACCATCGGGTCGCTTCAGAACAAGTCCCTCCGCACGAAGTACAGCGCGCGGACCGAGACCATGACGTTCACTCTCCAGCAGTTCGACACGGCCGCGCTGAAGCTGTACTTCGGCGCCAACGCCCCGCTTCTGCCGGATGGTTCGGTCGGCGTTCCCACGGAGCCCGAGCCGACGCAGGCGGCCTTCCTCGCGGTCTTCGTGGACGGCGACAACCACTTCGCCTTCTACGCTCCGCGCGCCGAGATTTACCGCGCGGACGACATGGCGATCTCCGACACGGAGTCCCTCGCCGGTCTGCCGCTCGGCGTCAAGCCGATGGCCTACGGCTCGAACGTCTGGACGTACGCGATCACGCCCCTGGGCGGCACCCTCGCGACCGGCGCTTCCGCCGGCAGCCCCGGTTCCTTCACCCCGGACGGCGCTATCGCCCCGGCGAACCTCGCCGGTCTGGCTGGTGTCATCGCCACCCCGACGAGCGCGTGGACCACCGGTCAGCACGTCGTTCTCGGCGACGCCACGAAGGCGTACTGGAACGGCACGGCCTGGGTGGCTGGCCAGGCCGCCTGATAGCTCCCGGCGCGGGTGTGATGCGGACCCGCCCGCGCCGGGCTTCCCCCCTTCTCTCTCAGGTCCGCAGCCCTTTCCTGTCTTCTCTCTCTGGAGGTCCGCACCCCCATGGCTTCTTACTCCCTCGACGACATCCGCGCCGCCGCTGAGCGCAAGTACGGCTCGACCGACATCAGCCTCGGCGACGACACCGTTCGTCTGCTCAACCCGCTCCGCCTGCCGAAGGCCCGGCGTGACGCGCTCCTGGCCCTCCAGGAAGAGATGGGCAACGACAACGCCGACCAGGCCGAGCTTCTGGCCCAGGCCATCCGCACCATCGCGGAGTCGGAGAAGGCCGCCGACAAGCTCCTCGAAGCCGTGGACGGGGACCTCGCGATCCTCGCCGAAATCTTCGGCCACTACGGCGAGAGCACTCAGGTGGGGGAAGCCTCGGCCTCGCAGGGCTGATCGACGACTACGCGGAAGGGCTGTACCCGGATCTCCTCTTTCATTTCGGCGTCGATCTCGCCGACGTGATCGAGGGCCGGGGGCCCTCTCCTGCGCTCGTCCTTCTGCTTGTGCAGAGGCTTCCAGACACCTCCCTCACTGTCGCTTTGGCGTCGGGCGGCCGTGAGCATTTCGGCTGGGGTCAGGACCGTCACATGACGGCCGACCTATTCGACGCCCTCAATCAGAACACGCGCGCAACCGGCCAGTGGGGCAAGGGCAAAGCTCCGAAGATCCCCGCCTATCCGAGGCCGACGGCGAAGGCCGCGAAGAAGAAGGACAAGGCCAAGAAGCCGCGGACCGTCGCGGAGATTTACAAGCACTTCCAGCGGAGGTAAGCCCGTGGCGTCGGAATCGAATATCGTCGGTCGGATTGCTGTAAAGGTCATGCCGGATACGTCCGGCTTTAAGGAAGACCTGAAGAAGCAGCTCGAAAAGATCGAGCACGATCTTGCGATCACGATCCGCACGAAGGCCGACGCTGCCGGCGCCCGCAAGGATGTCCTCGAAATCGTCAAGGACATCAACCGGGACAACAAGAACACGGACTCCCGGAAGATCCGGTTCTACACGAAGCTCGACCTCGCGGGCATGTCCGGCGAGGTCAAGAAGGCCGCTCAGGCGTACCAGCAGCGGGCCAACCAGCAGCGCATCACCTTCCGGGCCTCGGGTCAGCAGATGATCAACGAGGCCCGCCGTGTCCGCCAGGGCGCCGACGAGGAGCTGTCGGACCTCAGCCTCGGCGTGAACCTCGACTCTCAGGCGTCGGTGGCCAAGGCCATCTCCAAGGTTCGGGCCGCGCTCGACGAACTCGCCCAGACCGACATCGACATCGACGTTAACTCGGACTCCCTGAATGCGGCTGTCGACCTGTTCGAGGAGCGCCTCGGCGAGATCGCGCATATCAATCTGCGCGTCGACAAGGAATCGCAGTCCTCGATCAAGTCGGCCATTGGCCAGATCGACCGCGAGCTTTCCGATCTGCGCGCCGTCGACATCAAGGTCAAGCTCGACGAGGCGTCGCTTCAGGCCGAGAAGGCGCGACTCGAAAAGCTCCTCCGCCTGGAGATCGGCTTCAACCCGCGCTCGACGAACTCCGTCAAGGCCGCGATTGCGAAGATCGACGCAGAGCTGGAGAAGTTCAAGGAGATCGACCTCTCCGTCAAGATGGACGAGGCGTCTCTCCTGAAAGCGCGTGAGCGTCTCGAAAAGCATCTGACCCTTGACCTCAAGGTCGACAAGAAGTCGATGTCGTCCGTCGAGGCTGCACTGAAGCAGATCGAAGACCAGCTCGAAGAAATGGGCCGGGAAGAGATCAAGGTCAAGATGGACAAGCGGTCTCTCCTGACCGCGCAGGCCGAGATGAAGTCCATCCTCGACGCCCAGATCCAGGCCAAGGTCACCGCGGATCGCGAGGCCGCCCAGAAGGCGCGCGACGAGATCCAGGCCCAGATGGACGCCATCAAGGTCCGGCCGAAGCTCGACAAGCAGATGGTCATCGAGACGAAGCGGCAGCTCGAAGCGGCCTTCGAGCAGATGCATGACCTCAAGGCGAAGATCACGCCCGAGCTGGACGCGATGGCGAAGCGCAAGGTCGAGCGCGACATCGACCAGCTTCAGGACAAGATCGACAAGCTGAAGTCGGAGATCGAGCCCGAGGTCTCCCGTACCGGCGTCCTCGCCACCGTGGCGCACCTCGCCCTGCTGACGAGGAACCGCGTCGTCGACATCATCCCGAAGGTCAACGCTTCGGCTGCGGCGACGGCTGCCGCGATGCTGAAGGCGCTCTCCGGAGGCCGCGTCCTGGGCGAGGTGTTCGAGCACCTCGGCAACACCATCCGCAACCTCGACAAGTCGGCGCCGATCATCGGCACCCTGGCGACCGCCATCGCGGGCCTCGCCGGGTGGGGCATCACCGCGGCCTCGAACCTCTTCACGCTGTCCGCCTCGCTGGCGTCGATCGCGCCAACGGCCCTTCTCCTCCCCGGTCTTCTGGGCGGAGTCGCGGTCGGCCTGGGCGTAACGGTCGCCGCCTTCAAGGACTTCAACAAGCAGATCCCCGAGGCGAAGCAGGCCCTCTCGGGCTTGCAGGACACCATCTCCGAGAACTTCTGGGCCAAGGCCGCAGAGCCGATTCGCGGAATGGTGACCGAGCTGCTTCCGCAGTTCCGTGCCGGCGTCGAGAAGACGGCCACCGAACTGGGCGGGTTCTTCGGTTCCTTCGCAACGAACCTCAAGGGCGCGCTTTCCCCCGCGCTCGACCAGATGTTCACGGACCTGTCGCAGTCGATCACGAATGCGACGGCGGGCACCGACACTTTCGCCTCGATCATCGCCACCCTGGGCCGGGTCGGCACCTCGTACCTCCCGCAGTTGGCGAACTGGTTCGTCGACATCTCCGAGAAGTTCGACGGCTGGCTCAAGAAAAAGGGCGACGACGGAATCAAGAAGATGGTCGATGAGGGCATTGATGCTCTCAAGGCTCTCGGCTCGATCATCGTCGATGTTGGAGGCATCTTCGCGGGGATCTCCCGCGCAGCCGAAGAGGCCGGAGGTTCAACCCTCCAGATCCTCGCGGGCACCCTCGACCGCATTCACACGCTGATCGACAGCTCTGGCGTCCAGGACGCCATGCGGATGCTGTTCTACTCGGCGCACGAGGCGATGAAGGAAATCGGGATCGTCGCCGGTCCCGAGATCAAGAGCTTCCTTTCGGGATTCGTCAGTCTCCTGACGAGCGTTCTCCCGCAGGTCGGCAACATCATCGGTACGGCAGTGGGCGCTATCGCCAGCGCGCTGAATCAGCCGGCGGTGACCGACGGAATCCACGCTGTCTTCGACGGCATGCAGGATGCGGTAAACGCCCTCGCCCCCGCGATGGCCCCGCTTGGCGCTGCGCTCGGCACCATGCTCAGCCTGGTCGGCTCGTTCCTGTCGATGCTCGGCCCGCTGATCGCGGCCGTCCTGACGCCACTCTCCGAGGCATTCTCGGCGCTCGCCCCGGCGATCGAGCCCCTGATCGGGCTCCTCGGCGAGGCCCTCGGTGGCGCGGTCGCCGCTCTGGCTCCGTTGATCACGACGGTTGTCACGGCGCTGACCCCGCTGATCGAGGCCCTGGTCGCTGGACTCGCGCCGATCATTCCGATCATCGTAGAAACGCTGTCCACCATGTCGGCTGCACTCCAGCCGATCATCGAGATTCTCATGCAGATTCTCACGGCCGCGATTCTGCCGCTGATCCCGGTTATCCAGTCGCTCGCCGCCGAGTTCCTGCCGAAGATCGGTGAGGCATTCACCGCCGTAATGGAGGCGGCTCAGCCTCTCCTTCAGGCCCTCCTCGCGATCGTCGATTTCCTGATGCCGATCCTGGCGCCTGCCATCGAGTTCATCGCGTCGCTTTTCCTTGACTCGCTCGTCATGGCGCTTCAAGGTGTGGCCGATGTCCTCACCGGCGTGAAGGACGTTTTCGTCGGCGTCTGGAATTTCCTGGTCGGGTTCTTCAAGACGATCATCGGCGTCTTCGTCGGCCTGATCACAGGCGACTGGGGCATGGCTCTCGACGGCCTGAAGCAGATGTGGAGCGGCCTAAAGACGTTCCTCTCTGGCCTGTGGGACACCATCAAGGGCCTGTTCCTAGTGTTCCTCAACGTCGGCATTCTCGGCACAGGAAAGAAGCTCCTGGCCTCCATCAAGGGCCTGTGGGACAACTCCTGGGGCGCCATCAAGACGGCTGCCATCAACGTCTGGAACGCGACGAAGGCCAACTTCGCAGAGTTCATGACGGCACTGAGGAATGCCCCTGGCGCGGCCCTGCAAGCCATCATCAAGTTCTTCAGCGAAACGTGGTCAAAGATCAAGTCCGAGGCGGGTACCGCCTGGGAGGCAGTCAAGACGGTCTTCTCTCAGAAGATCAAGGACTGCGTGAACTTCGTCAAGGATCTGCCGAAGAACGTCAAGCAGATATTCAGCGACGCTAAGTCTCTGCTTGTCGATGCGGGCAAGAAGATCATCACCGGTCTGATCGACGGTCTGAAGTCCATGTTCAGCTCGGTCAAGAGCACGCTGGGCAGCCTGACCGACAAGCTGACCGACTGGAAGGGCCCGGCACCCAAGGACGCCAAGCTCCTCTACGACGCCGGTCGCCTGATCATCTCGGGTCTGATCAAGGGCCTTGAGTCCCAGTACGACAAGGTCAAGCAGTCGCTGCAAGACCTGACGGCCAAGATCCCGAAGAACGCCTCGAAGGGCCTGAAGGACCGGATCAACCGAGACCGGACCAAGCTCCTTCAGTTGGCCGCCTCGTGGGAGGCCGGGGCCAAGAGGCTCGAAGCGGCGAAGGACAAGCTCGACAAGCTCCGCGACGACATGTCGAACTACGCGAAGCAGGTTCGCGAGAAGGTCATCGACACGGGCGACGTGACCAAGGTCAAGGACGCCACCTTCGAGACCATCTCCAACTCCCTGAAGAACGCGGTCGAGCAGGCCAAGCGGTTCGCGTCCGTGCTGGCGAAGCTCAAGCAACTCGGGCTGAACCAGACCACGTTCGATCAGATCGCCATGGCCGGACCGGAGGCCGGACTCGCGGCAGCCGAAGCCATCGCCAACGCTGGCGCTTCTGGCGTCTCGGAGGTCAACGACCTTCAGAAGGAGCTGGAGAAGTACGCCGGCAAGGCCGGGTCCACCGCAGCGCACTACATGTACGACGCGGGGATTCAGGCGGCGGAAGGACTCGTCAAGGGTCTGGAAGCGCAGCAGGACGCCATCGAGAAGCAGATGCTCAAGATCGCCGACGCCATGGTGGACGCGATCAAGAAGGCGCTGCACATCCACTCGCCCAGCCGCCTGTTCCGCAAGCTCGGCTCGTTCGTCGGCCAGGGGTTCAGCCTCGGCGTCTCGGACGAGCGCGGGCGGGTCGAGCGTGCCACGAACGCGCTCGCGTCGAGCGCCTACTCCGGGGCGTCTCGTGAGGTCTCGGCGGCTGTCTCTGGCGGTCTGTCGACGGCTGGCCCCGGCCAGACCGTCACGAAGGTTCTCAACTACTACGCGGGCAGCAGCTCCCTCTCGTCCGAGGAGGAGCTGTTCGCGGCTGCCTCGCGGGCAAGGATGGTCGGCTGGTGAAGCTGGAACTGAGTTCGGCCTCGGACAGGCTCAGCTTGGACGGGTTCGAGACGGATGGGGTGGGGTTCCAGGCCCTCGCCGGGGCAACCGGCCTGGGCCTGCCCAAGCTCTCCGTTCAGTGGCTCGAAGGTGCAGGGGACGGCGCCGCCTACCGTGGGCGGCGCGTCCTGCCCCGCGACATCGACATCCCCCTCGACATCGTGGGGCGGAACAAGGTCCACCTGTCCGAGCTGGTGACCCGCCTCGCGCGGGTCCTGGCGGACGAGAGCGGGCTGACCCTGACGCACATCGACAGCACGGGCGGTCGCTGGTCGACACCCGTCGCATGGATCGGCGGCGGGGAGATGGACGCCGGCACCGGCTCTCGGGACGTGCAGACGACCATCACCCTGCGGGCCCCGTCCCCGTACTTCCTCGCCGACTCCCCGCAGACGGTACCGATCGGCGGGGCGTCAGCGGGCGCGTTCCTGTCGTCCATGTCGAACATGCCGCTCGCTTCCTCGCAGGCGATCGGCTCGGTTCAGCTCTCCAACGACGGGGACGTGAACGCCTACCCCGTGTGGGAGGTGACCGGGCCGGGCGACAACTTCAAGGCGATCAGTCCCGCCGGCAAGACGCTGCACTGGACGGGGACGCTCGCGGCCGGGGAGAAGCTGATCGTCGACATGGGCGCGGGCACGGTCAAGGACGGGACCGGCGCGAACCGGTACGCCTCCCTGGCTACGGCCCCGGCCTTCTGGTCCATCCCGCCCGGCACCACGACGGCGACGGCCTCACTCCTCAACACCACGTCCGCTTCGAAGATCGTGTGCTCCTGGCGGCCTCGTAAGTGGGTGGTGATCTAGTGAAGCAAGAGGATCTCCTCGTCGAGGTGCGCGACAAGACGCTGACGCGCGTCGGGGCCATCCCCGCGGATCTCCTGACGATGGAAGCGGAGGACGTACACAACAACGTCGGGACGTGGAAGCTCCAGATCAACGCCGAGCATCCGCTCGCCGCCGTTCTGTCCACGCCCGGCGCAGGCATCATCGTGACCGGCCCTTCGGACGTGCTGTTCTCGGGGCCGGTGACGAAGACGGAGAACGCCGTCACCGCGACCGACCCTCTCGGCACGCTGACCGTCGAGGGCGTGGACGACACGATCATCCTGGGCGACATGCTCGCCTGGCCCGAGCCGACCAACGGGGACGCCTCGACGCAGAGCCGGGCCTACGACGACCGGACCGACACGCCCGAGTCGCTCATGCACTACTACGTCAACGCGAACTGCGGGCCAAGCGCCCCGGCCAACCGGCGCCGGGCCGGGCTCATCATGGGCACCAACGGCGCGCGAGGCACGATCGTGAGCAAGGCCGCCCGCTTCCAGCAGCTCGGCGAGCTGTGCAAGGAACTGGCGGAGCCTGCGGGCCTCGGCTTCCGAGTCGTCCAGCGGGGCGCGAACCTCGTCTTCGAGACGTACGCCGTGAAGGACCGCACGAAGGAGGCCCGCCTCGGCGTCGTGAACAACACGCTCGCGGGCCAGCGAGTCTCAGTGTCGACGCCGGCAAAAACTCGAGTAATCGTGGGCGGCGACGGAGACGGCTCGAACCGCCTGTTCGTGCCCGTCGACAACGCCGACTCGATCGCGGCCGAGACGGACTGGGGTCGACGGATCGAGACGTTCATCGACGAGCGGTCCTCGACCGACACGGCGGAGCTGACGCAGAAGGGCACCGAGGCCCTCGCCGATGGGGGCACGACCGTACGGGCGGCGCAGGCCGTACCGATGGAAGACTCCGCGCTCGACTTCGGACGCGACTGGTTCCTCGGCGACAAGGTGTCCGTCATCGTCGGCGGAACGGAGATGGCGGCCGTCGTCACGGGCGTGGTCCTGAAGGTCGACTCGGACGGCTACCGGCTGGGCGCCACCCTGGGCGATCCGACCCCGCTGTCCCCCGAAGCGGCTGCGGCCTCTGCGCAGAAGGACTTGGAGTCCCGTGTCTCCTCGCTGGAGCGCACGGCGGAAGCGACGCCTCCCGGCCCTCGCGTCATCAACCCTGGCGGCATCACGCAGGCAACGCCGCCCACGGCGTACCCCCAGGGCCAAACGACCGAGTTCTACCTGAGCAACACCGCCGCGACCCAGGGCGGCTGGGACTTCAGCGGGAAGTGGGGGTACGTCACCACCCGCGTATGGACTGGCGGCGACGCTACTCAGACGTGGCGCCGCGTGCACGCGAACACCACCAACCATGAGATGTGGGTGCGCGGTGGCAACACGAGCGGCTGGTCGCCCTGGCGACAGGTCGGCTTCGATCACCAGCTCACGGCCTCCGCCGTCACCCAGTCCACACCCGTGGCGTCCTTCCCGGAGGGGCATTCGACCCTCTACCTCGCCGACACCGAGGCAACCTCGGGCGGCTGGGACTTCGGCGGGAAGTGGGGAATCCTCACCACGCGACGGGTAGGCGTAAACGCCTCGCAGACCTGGCAGCGGGTCGGCGGAAGCGACACAACTCCCGAGACGTGGACGCGCGCAGGCAATAGCTCGGGCTGGGGCTCTTGGCGGCAGGCCGGTTTCGACGCACAGCTGAACCCCGCGAGCTACACCCAAAGCTCACTGCCGGGCGCGTACCCCTACGGCGTGTCCACGATGACGATGAACGAGACACAAGCCGCTGCCGGCGGATGGGCCTTCGGCAACGGAGGCAAGTACGGCACGGTGAAAACCGTCCACCCTGTCGGCAGTACCTACGCTCACCAGACGTGGCTTCGGCTCAGCCCGACCACCGTCGAGGAGTGGACGCGCACGGGCAACGACGCGGCGGGCTGGACGGCTTGGCGGACCACGGCGTTCAACGAGAAGGCCGCGAAGGGCGTCCTCGCCATACAGAGCCTCGCCACCTCGTCGTACATCGGTGACACGGCGTCCGTGATCTACACGCAGCAGTTCACGGCCGAGGCGGGCCGCTGCTACAAGGTCGTGCTCAGGATCGCGGCCGTCGACACGGACGGCACGGGCGATAACGCCAGCCTCCGCTACGCCAAGCAGGGCGCATACACCTGCGTCCGCTGGGCTGCCGGATCGACGGTTTCCACTACGAGCACGCTCGTCGGCGACGCGTTCAGCACGACCTTCGACGACGACTCGAACACGGCGACCGGCCTCGACATCAACTGCTACATCAACAACCCCCCGGCCGGACTGATCACGGTCGGCGTCACGCTCAACACTCGCCGAGCCGCCGCGACGTACGGCATGGTCCGCTACCTGCCGGGCTCCCTGTCGCAGTTGGTCATTGAGGACGCGGGCGCGGCCATCTAAGGAGTTCCCCCTTTGGCTATAACCTCCTACCCCTTCGATGCCCAGGTCGTCACCGAGACGCAGTTCTCCCAGATGTTCCGCGAGTTCCAGGACTCGGGCGTCGTGGCCTCGTTCGGCGGGTCTGGCTTCACGGTCACGGCCGGGTCAGGCATGAATCTGAACGTCTCCTCGGGTCTGGCTTTCCTGCGGGGCCACATGGTGCAGAGCACCGCGACCGAGGTCGTGACGATCCCGGCCGCGAGCACGTCCGCCCGCGTCGACCGGGTGGTTCTGCGTCTCGATCCGTCCCTGAACAGCATCGTCCTTGCCGTGAAGCAGGGCACCGCGGGCTCGACGACTCCCCCGGCCCTGACCCAGACGGACACCGGCATTTACGAAATGGCCCTGGCGCAGGTCACGGTGAACGCGAGCGTCACCTCGATTGCGTCCGGGGACATCCAGAGGACGCGTCCCTTCGTCGGGAGTCGCATCCTGGTGTGGAACTCCCTGACCCGTCCCGCGACCCCGCGCCTGGGACAGATCGGCTACAACGCCGACACCTCTGCTTTCGAGTTCTGGAACGACACAGCGTGGACGCCTCTGATCTCGAATGTCTCCTGGGCCAACCTGTCCGGCAAGCCTGCGACGTTCCCTCCATCCGCGCACTCGCACTTGTGGGCGGACATCACCGACGCCCCCACGTCATTGCCTCCGGCCGCGCACACGCACGACTGGTCGCAGGTAACCAACAAGCCGACGAGTTTCGCCCCGAGCGCCCACGGCCACGCCTGGTCGGAACTGACCGGTGTCCCAGCGACTTTCGCTCCCTCGACGCACTCCCACTCCTGGTCGAGCATCACCTCGAAGCCGACGACGTTCACGCCGTCGTCCCACTCCCACTCGTCCTACCTGGAGTCCGGGGACACGATCGCATGGGCCAACGGTACGAAGCGCGTGCACGCCGACTCCGTGTCCGGCTCCGGGACGTACTACGCAGTGTGGGTGCAGGGCGACGGCACCTTCGCGCGGAACACCTCGTCCCGCCGCTTCAAGCAGAACATCCGGGACATCGACATCGACCCCGATGCAGTTCTGTCCCTGCGTCCCCGCATCTACGACCGACGGCCGAAGGAGGAGGGCGGCGACTACCTGCGGGACGAGTTCGGCCTGATCGCCGAAGAGGTCGCCGAGACGCTTCCCGAGATCGTCACCTACGACGAAGAGGGACGCATCGACGCCCTGCGCTACGACCTTCTCGGCGTGGCCCTTCTGTCCGTCGTGCAGGACCAGGCCGAGCGGATCGAGCGTCTGGAGCAGCTCGTAAGGGACATGTCTCGATGAGCCTTGACCCAAGCGTTCAGGTCGCGGCTGTCTCCGCCGGCGGCATGGTCACCGCGGCCCTGGTGGGCGTCCTCGTCGAACTGGTGCGCCGCCAGGGGACAGCGCTGAACGAAGTGCGCGAGCACGCGCAGGAGGCCCGCGAGCAGGTCTCCAACACGCACTCCACGAACTTGAGGGACGACCTCGACCGCGTGATCTCGGGACTCGATCAAGTCCTCGCGGGACAGGCCGAGCACAGCCGGGACATTCGCGAGCTGCGCGCCGAGCTGTCCCATGAGCGCGTCGAGCGCCTGGCCGTGTCCGAACGTCTCGACACCCACATCGCGGCTTCCGCCCCCACCCCCTAAGACCTCTCATCCCCCGAGGCCCTGTCCCTGCGGACGGGGCCTTTCGCATGTCCCAAAGGAGGGCATCCCTTGAGCACTCAGGCTCAGAAGATCCTCGGTATCGCCAAGGCCGAGGAGGGTTACCACGAAGGCCGAAGCGGCGGTCACTGGAACAACGACCAGAAGTATTCGGACGAGACGCCCGGCCTGGCCTGGTCGGACAAGATGGCCTGGTGCGCGACGTTCGTCGCGTGGTGCGCCTACAAGGCGGGCATCGCCAGCCTGTACCCGGTCACCGCGTCCTGCCTGACCGGCGTCGCCTGGTTCAAGCAGCGCAAGCAGTTCAGCGCGTATCCCGCAGTGGGCGCGATGGTGTTCTTCGGCAAGAACGGCGGGACGCACACCGGCCTCGTCTACGACTACGACGACGACCCGGACGGCTTCATTTACACGGTCGAGGGCAACACCAACGGCGGCACCGGAAGCCCCGAGGGCGACGGCGTGTACCTGATGAAGCACCGCCGCAAGGACGACTACGTGTTCGGTTACGGCTACCCGGCCTTCGCCGAGGGGATCAAGTCGGCCGACCCGGCATGGAAGGACAAGGCGCCCAAGCCTGCGGCCGAGAAGCCGAAGCCGCCGGCACCCAAGCCTGCCCCGAAGCCCGCTTCGAACATCGTCGCCCTGAACGCGGCGGTGAAGCCGGGCGCCACTCACGCCCAGGTGAAGGAGCTTCAGCAGCTCCTCATCAAGGCGGGATACGGCCCGATCAAGGGCGCGTACACGACCTTCTACGGTCCGGAGACTCAGAAGGCCGTGGCCCGCTTCCACGACCGTAATCCGGCGTACCGCAGCGGGCTGCACGACCCGAAGATCGGGCCGAAGGGCTTCGTCGCGCTCCAGAAGCAGGCGGGACGCCGATGAGCAAGCACCGCAAGCCCGTATCGGCTTTCCTGTCCGCCCTCCCTGTCCGCTACCGCTCGCGCTTCGGGGCCGTCTTTGCGGCCCTGGGTGTCCTGGTGAGCGTCGCCGCCGTCGTGTACGCCGACAAGCCCGAGGTCGCCCTGATCGTCCAGGTGGCGACCTCCCTGGGCCTGGTCGACGGGCCCGACGCCGAGTAGCACTGCGCCCCCCTGTTGGCCCTCGCGGGTCGGCAGGGGGGCGCTTTCGTGCGTCTCAGGACTTAGCGGCCCTGGCCTGCTTCTCCGCCTCGATCTGGTCGAGAGTCTTGACCGGCGTCCTGCCGCGCCTGCGGGGTGCCGCCGTCGCCTTCTTGGCGGGTGCCTTCTCCGCGGCCTTCTTTGCCGGCGCCTTCCTCTGTGCCGGGGGCTTGCTCTCGGGAGCCTTCGCGGGCTTGCCGAAGGCGCCGAGCACGGGGGCGGCGTCCTCGTCGCACAGGTCGCGGGTGATCGGCTCGCCCTCTTCGGCGGTCAGGGTGTATCTGGTCGCGGCCCTGTCCTGCCGCTTGCACTCGTCACAGACACGCACGGTGATCGTTACGTCCATTCCTCCGCTTCCCAGGGGTGGGGGACACGCCTTGTCAACATTGTCCCCCACTCGCCGGGCTCGCGGCTCGCTGTTTGGGTCAGGCGGCGTTCAGGCGGGAGAGGTAGCGGCTACCGGTCCGGCGGTCGCGACCCATGATCTTGGCGAGGTTCGGTCCGTTGACCTCTTCGCCCTGGGCGACGAGGGTCTTCGCGGCCTCCTTGATCTCCTCCAGGGTGGGGGCGGGACGGCCGGGACGGCGCCGGGCGCGGGCCTTGGCCACCTCGTCGACCGGCAGCTCGTCACCGTCGAGGGTCGGCTGAACGGGCTCGGCGTCCTGGTCCTGGTGCTCGTCCTGCTCCTGGTCCTCGATGACCACCGCGGCTTCCGCCGGCACAGGCCGGGCGGAGCGGATGACCATGTGGGCGACGTGTCCAGCGACGACCGCAGGGACGGCGGAGACGGCGGCGACCAGCGCCTTCGAGGAGGTCATGTACTCGGCAGAGATCCAGTGCGCGACGACCTGACCGGCGAGGGTCATACCGAGAGCGCCCACGGCTCCCGCTATCGCGCTCCCTCGGCCCTTCTCTCCCTTGGCCCGGCTCTCGGTGAACCAGACCGCGACCACGGCGTACACGGACATGCAGACCGGCATACCGGCGGCGACCCACTCGTTCCATCCGGCTGTGCGGGCGAGCTGGTACTCGCCGGGGGCGGACATCGCGAGGGCGACGGCGAGCACCAGGCCGCCGACGACGTAGGCGTACCGGGGCATGCGGGCAGGCTGAGACATGGCTGTGCCTTTCAAGGTGGTGCGGGTGAAGGGAGGGGCTACTTCGCCATGGCCGCGCGAGCGGCGCGGAAGGCGGCGAGACCTGCGGGCGCGAGGGGGCCGGGCTCACCGAGCGCCGGGGCCTCGGGGCTGTCGGCGATCTCGCCCGTGGTGCAGTCGATCTCGAAGTACGAGGCGGCGCCGAGGGCGCACTCGGTGCAGATGCCGGTCTCCTGGCCTGCGGGCAACAGGTTGCCGCAGCTCTCGGCGCAGTCGGTGTACTGCTTCCACTGCCGCTTGCGCTCGGGGCGCTTTCGGTCGAGGCGGTCGGCGATCAGGCGCGCGGCGGAGTAGACCTTCGGGGGAAGGCCCTGGGTCACGGCGTCGGTGATCTCGCCGATGGTGGCCCCACGGTCGAGCCAGTCAGCGACGGAGGGGACGAGTTTGGCGACCTGCCGCTCGGACAGCTTCAGGCGGCTGTCGATCGCAGCAAAGCGGCGCAGGATGCGCGCGGCCTCGGCCGTCTGCTTGTCCTGCTTCTCGCCGGTGCCCTCCCTCTGCTCAGCCCCGGTCGGGGCGTCGCTGTCCTGCGGAGGGAAGGGAGGGATCTTTCCCTGGTCCTTAGAGACGTTCCTTTCCCCCGAAGGGGAGGTTCCCGCGTTCCCAAGGGCCGGGTCTCCGGTTGCCGGTGATGCGGGAGCCGGGGAGCCCTCAGTCTGGGGAAGGTCGTGGATGGCCGTCTCGGTCCACACGCGGCCGGTCTCCGGGTCACGGATGGTGAACCGGAAGTAGTAGCCGTGGGCCACCAGCTCATCGAGAGCGTTGGCGACGCCCTTGCGGCCTACGCCGGGATTGTTGTCGGCCAGGGTGCGCACGTCTTCCTTGGCCCCATCGGGCAGGGAGATCAGGTGCAGCCACAGGCCGCGCGCTGTGAAGGACAGCTTGCGATTGCGGGCAGTGCGGTTTGGCACCACCGTGAAGTCACGGTCGTGCCGAGTACGATGGATTCGCATTGGGAGCTACCACTCTCAGTGCCAGACCCCGGAGCGTTGGCGCGCTGCCGGGGTCACCTGTTTAGTTTTGGACCAACTCTGTGTCCGGTCACAGCTTGACATGATCATCGGGCGTAGGTCAACCTTTACCTTGTTGCGTCAGGGTTGTACGCCTGAGACCGATTGAGACGACCGCCACAGACAGGGGGAGCCATGCCGCCGAGGAAGATCCAAGACGAGCAGGAAGTCATCCGCTGGTTCGAGGAGAACCGAACATACGAGTGGATGCAGCAGACCTACATGGAGAAGTACGGGATCGAGACGACGATCCCCATGTGGGCCGCCTTCCGACGGCGGAAGGGGCTTGACCGGCGCAATCTACGCGCCGACGACCTCCTCCCATGGAAGATCAAGGCCGAGCATCGGCATCTATACCCGGCGATCATGCTGCGCGCGGAGGCCCGACTACGCGCCGGACGCGAGCTGAACGAGCGCGACACGAAGCGCCTGGCGAGCTGGAAGCAGACCCTCGCCGAGGACGGTCTCGTTGTGCACTACGACGAGGAGACCGAGGAGGGCTTCTTCTACATCCCGCGCGAGGAGACCGACACCGACCTCATCCGTCAGCCGAAGCTGAAGACCGGCAACCAGGCACGTGACTAGTCTGCCCTTGTTCGAATCTCGTTCGAATCAACCCCCCGTCTGAGACCAGCGGGGGGTTTTCTCATCCTTGAGTCTGATAGGTCTCTGACCTGCGGCTGGATAGTGTGAGTCCGGTAAGCGAACCGTAAGGTTCCGCTTGGCGTGTCCGTGGGTGAAGCGCCGGACACTGCCGGTTGACAGCTTGTGTAGGGCCCACGTAGAAAGGGCCTAGCAAGTCCAATGTTTACACGCAGGGGGGCCACGATGCCGTTGACGGGAATGCTGAACACCGGCGGTGAGCAGTGGTCACAGGGCTTCGCCACGAAGTGCCTCTTCGTACGGGACAAGGAGGACGTGCCGCACGAAGCGAGCCTGCCTGATCTCTACGCGCTCGGCGAGGACAGCATCGGCCGATGGATTCTTGCGCGTAGCAAGTTTAACCTACCGACTGGTATGGAACTGGTCGGAGACTCCTCCGCCTGGGACCGTGCCCTGATCGTCCAGCCGGAAACCTCTCCCTCGGACATGCGTAAGGGCCTCGCCCTGGTGCAGCTCCTCGGTCTTGAGCCACTGGACGACGACGAGTGCGAGCCCGAACTCCTCGACGACGGATCAGTCCGGATGTGGCTGGTCCCGATCGCCCCCGAAGACCCGTTCGAAGCCGACGACATGGAGTCCATCGCTTGAAGTTCATAGACCTGACGCCCGCGCCTACCGTCCCCCGCGACGGATGGGACCGCCCCCTCGTCGTCCCGAAGCAGGGAGGTAAGCCGGTGGCCCTGACCCGCACCACGACGTTCATCGACTGCCTCGAAGACAAGAGCGCACTGTCCGACTGGAAGTCGCGTAACACCCTGATCGGGGCCGCCAAGCGCCCTGACCTCCTCGACGTGGTGAGGCAGCTCGACCCAGAGGACCCGACCGACAAGCGCAGGCTGAATCAGCTCGCCGAACAGGCGCAGGACATCGCCGGGGCCAACGTGAAGCGGGAGAAGGGCACCCACCTGCACACGCTGTCTGAGTACGTCGACCGTGGCGAGCCCCTGCCCGCCGGCACATCCGCAGTGGACCAACGCGACATGACCGCGTACCTGATGGAGACGATCGACTTCGAGGTCAGGGCCGTGGAGAAGTTCGTCGTCGTCCCCGAGCTGCGCACGGGCGGAACCTTCGACCGCACCCTCGAATACGCCGGGCCCGACCCGGACGGCAACCACATCGAGGGTCTGTTCATCGGCGACCTGAAGACGGGCTCCGTGAAGTACAGCGAGCTGAAGATGGCGATGCAGCTTGCCGTGTACTCGCGCGGCGAGTTCTACGACTACACCCGCTTCCCCGTGGATCGCGCGGACAAGAAGGCGTTCGCGGCCTGGAAGAAGCGTGAGGTGCCGGCGGAAGAAGCCGCGCAGGCGTACACGCCGCTGGCCGGGGTGTCGCAGAAGTGGGGCGTCATCATCAACCTGCCTGCGGGCTCCGGGGAGTGCACGCTCCACTGGGTCGACCTGGAGATCGGCTGGGCCGCCGCGCGCCTGGCCCTCGACATCCGCGCGACCCGCAGCGTGAAGGGCGCGATGCGCCCGTGGGTGAGTGGCGTCACAGATACGAAGGCTGCAAAACATCGGCCCGCGTGTTAAGTTTGGACCTAGAGAGAGGGAGTTGAAGTGAAAGCAGATCAGGCAGAACTCGTCACGTCCTACGCGGACGGAACGATCGGCGTCACCATCAAGTACGGCAAGGGCTACGAGGACACCTGGGCTGTCTTCCGTGGGACCGTGCCCCAGGTCCGTCAGCTGATCTGTGACTACTTCGGGTTCGAGTGTAAAGATGAGACCGGCCTCTCGCTGAGCGACCTCGTTGTCAACGCGACGAACCTCGCACACGGGAAGGGCAACGTCGCCTCGATCCTCGACGCTCGGATCATCTCCGAGACTCCCGCCCCGGCCCCGGAGAACGACCCGTGGGCGGCTGTCTCGGCCTCGAAGCCCGAGCAGACCACCGACAACAAGTCGGCCTGGATTCTGGGCGAGATCGAGAAGGCGCCCAGCCCCGACGAGCTGAAGAAGCTCTGGGCCGCCAACCAGGCCATGTTCGACGACCCCACCGTCATGTCCGCCTACAAGGCCCGCGGCCGGGCCATCAAGAACGGGTAGCGCCCGTGCCCGCCGTGATCCTCGCATTCGTCCTGGTCGTCTCCGCGCTGGGCTCCGTCATCACCCCGCGCCTTTCCGAGCCGACCCCCTACTACCGCAACGACAGCACCACCGAAGGAGAAACCGAGTGACCCTGAACTTCGTCGAGATCCCCACCGCTGGCGGCGGCTGGTTCAAGCCTGCCGATGTGAAGGACGCGGTGGCGTTCCTGATCGAGGTCAACTCGTACGAGTCCCAGCGGCCCACGCCGAACGGGCCGAAGGACTCCGCCCTCTGCGACATCACCATCTTCAAGGACCGCGAGAGCCTGGAGAAGCTCTCCCCCGAGATCAACAAGGGCACGCGGGTCGAACAGACCCTCCTCGCCCGTGACCTGGAGAAGGTCGTCGGCAACGCGACGATCGTCAAGCTGGACCAGGTTCCCCCGAAGCGGCCGGGCGCCCACCCCGCCTGGGTCTGGCGTCCGGTGAACGACGCCGGGGTCCGTCAGAAGGTCATCGAGTACGCCCAGGCACGCGAGGCCGCCGTGAACGCGGCCGTCGCCGAGGCTCCCGACTTCGACTGACACACGCGAGGAGCTGGGGGCCGGTCGCTGGCTGGCCCCCGCCTCGCGGGTCTGGAGGACCCGTGCCCCGTCCCGACTGGGACTGCTGGGCCATGAGCATCGCCGAGACCGTCGCGACCCGTGCCGACTGCACGCGGGCGCAGGTCGGTGCCGTGCTCCTGTCCCGTACGAACCGCGTCCTGAGCGTCGGCTACAACGGCCTGCCGGCGGGACTGCCCGGCTGCGCGACGGCCGCGAACTGCCCGCGAGGGCGGCTCTCGGTCGAGGAGTGCGCCCGCGACTCGGACTACTCGAACTGCGCGGCCGTCCATGCCGAGGCGAACGCCATCCATCACGCCGACCCCGCTCAGCTTCGGGGCTCGACCTTGTACGTCACCCGCAAGCCGTGCCCGGCCTGCCTGACCCTGATCCGCTCGGCGGGAATCCGCCGCGTCGTCCACAGAGAGGAGCCCGTCAGTGCTGACCCCCGCTAGGTCTCTCGCGCTTCATGCCGAGTCCGGCAAGGAACTGCCGAGGGTCGAGGCGTTCGAGGCCCTGTACGGCATGGGGTGCCGTCCGCGTCACGGCGAGGTCGTCATGATCGCGGGCCGAAGCGGCACGCAGAAGTCCGGCTTCGCCCTGTACTGGACGGCGCAGATGGCCTTGCCGACCCTGTACTTCTCCGCCGACATGAGCGCCTTCACCGCGTCCTCGCGGCTCGCGTCGATGATGACCGGCGACACGACGGAGATGGTCGAGGCGGGCATGGCGGCCGGGGGCCGTCACCGCATGGAGTACCTCAACTCCCTTTCCGGCCTGCCGTTCACGTTCAGCTTCGGCTCGCCGATCACCTGGAAGGCCATCGACGAGGAACTCGAAGCCTGGGTCGAACTGTGGGACTCGTACCCGGCCGTCTTCGTCTTCGACAACCTGATGGACTTCGAGGGCGCCGAGTCCGACTACACGGAGCAGATGTCCGTGATGAGCGGCCTCACCGAGCTTGCCCGAGCGACCGGCGCAACCGTGATCGTCCTGCATCACGCAAGTGACAAGAGCTGGGAAGCGAAGTCGGACCCGTGGGCCCCGCCCTCGCGCGATCAGGTGAAAGGTGGCCTCTCGGAGAAGCCCGAACTGAGCCTCTCCGTGGCGCTGGACCCGACCTCGCACGAGTATCGGGTCGCCGTGATCAAACAGCGCATGGGGCCGTGTGACCCCACGGCCAGGCGGTACGCGTCGATGCGGTGCCACCCCGAGGTGACGCGCTTCTCGAAGCTCGAACGCGCGGTGCCGGCGGCGACGCCCGCGAAGCCCTGGTCTCCCACAGATGCCCTGATCAAGTAGAAGGCGGTGTAAAGTTTGACCACGATCACGACGCGCAACCGGGCCAACAAGCGCAAGGGTGCCGACTGGGAGATCGAGTTGATGACGGGCCTCCGGTCGGTCGGCGAAGACGCCGAGCGCCTGCGACTTACCGGCGCAGAGGACGAGGGCGATCTCGCTATCCGCGAGGACGACGGCCTATTCACCATCATCGAAGCGAAGAACGCCAAGTTCGAGCCGGGCCCGTTCCTCGACGAGGCCGAGCGCGAGCGCCTGAACTTCGCCAAGCACCGAGGCATCGACCCTGATCGCGTGGAGTCGATCGTCGTCGTGAAGCGCCGTGGAAAGAACTGGCGGAAGGCGTTCGTCCTGACCACGGTCGAGGCGTACTTCGGTCTGGGCGACGCCGAGTGAACGCCATCACCTTCGAAGAGGCCAACGAGTACGAGCGCCTGGTCGACGAGCTGAACCGCTTCGACGTGGAGACGGCCGGGGCCGCAGGGCTGGAGTCCCTCGGCTACGACGACCGGAAGGGCTGGTTCGTCGGTAGGCGGTTGCCGTGAGGTTCCGCCGGATCGACAGCGACCACGAGGACCAGGAGCACGAGAAGCCCACGCTCGAAGCCGTCTTCGAGCACTACGACATCGACTTCAACTCGCACCGCGTCACGGGCATGACGGCGTGCCCGCTGCACGAGGACAACACCCCGTCCATGTCCTTCAACACGGACAAGGGCCTGTGGAAGTGCCACTCCTGCGGGAAGGGCGGTGACTCATTCACTCTGATCATGGAAAAGGAAGGCACTGACTTTGTCGGAGCACGAGCCCTTGCAGCCTCTCTCGCCTTCGCAACGCGAGATGCTGGAGGAGGCGACGGGCGCGTATCAGGCAGCTCTTACGCCGGGCGTCGCTCAGTATCTCCACGACCGGGGAATCGGCCGCGAGGAGGCGGTTACACACCGGCTTGGCGTCGTCGGTGACCACCCCTTCCCCGGCCATGAGCGCTTCCGCGGAATGCTCGCGATCCCGTACCTCGACCGCAACGGAAAGCCGCTGACCGTCCGGTTCCGCTGCCTCGAAGACCACGACCACAGGGCGCACTTCCACGGGAAGTACAACACGATCAAGGATGACCCGCCGCGCATGTACGGCATCGCCGACGTGCACCAGGCCGGGGACACCATCGACGTGACCGAGGGCGAACTCGACCGGATCATCCTGAAGAAGATCGGCCTTCACGCGGTCGCCATTCCCGGCGCCGCCCTCTGGCAGGGACGCCACAGGCGGATGCTCGCAGGCTTCAACCGCGTCCGCGTCTGGGGTGATCCGGACGACGCAGGAGCCGAGTTCACCGCCCGTATCTGCCGGGCCCTCCGTTCCGCCAAGGGCATGCGCCTGCGGGACGGGGATGTGACCGACACCTACATGCAGGGGGGCGCTCAGCCCCTTCTCGACCTGATCAAGGAGAACGAGCAGTGACCACGGCCCCGGCCAAGAAGACCGCCCCGCGCAAGGCGCCGGCACGAAAGGCCGATCCGCTCGCACCCGTCCTGGCGGAGGTCGGCGAGGCCGCCCGAGTGGTCGGCAACCTGCCTTCCAACCTCGTCGGCGGTCACCTCCCCTCGCGGGGTGCCGACAACTACCGCAACCGTGCGGAGGACTGGGCCTCCATCAATGAGGCCCGTGAGGACGCCGGGACTCTCGGCGTTGACGGCCTGGCCGTGCAGACCGCCTTCGCTGCCTTCGGCGGACGGACCCTCGACGAGATCCGCAGCGGCCTCGTCCGTCTGGCCTCGCTCGCCATGGCGGCTGTCGCTCAGATCGACCAGGAGGGGAAGTGAGCGAGGCACTGCCGGGCGAACCCGGCCCGACCCTCAAGCGCCTGTACGAGGAGCTGGAGCCGGACGTACGGGAGACCGTCGTCCTGCGACTTCTCGACCACGGCTCCTCGGCCGAGCGCCTGGCCCTCGTCCTCCGCAAGCACGGGCACACCGTGTCCGCTTCCACGATCCGCACGTACCGCCGCTCTCTCCGTGATGGGGTGTAAACTTTGGACCGTTCCGAGTTGCTGAACGACCTTCTCGCCACACCGACCGCCCCGGCCGTCCCCGGCCGTCAGGCCGACCCGGAGCGGGACTTCACCCGTCAGATCGAGGTCAACGGCGACTCTGCCGAGGTGACCGTGCGCGGCCCCGAGGGCATCGACCCCGAGTCGTCGGCAGCCGACGTGCTTCGCGCGCACCAGCTCGACCCCGCCGAGTGGGAGGTCACCGGCTTCCGGTCGAGCGAGTGGACCATGGCGAACGGTGAGACGGGCGTCTCCGCCCGCTTCTCCTTCGGCCGCCGCAAGCCGTGCACGGTTGCCGAGCGCCCGGACATCGACGAGCTTCTCCGCGTCTTCGACGAGGCCCCCGGCTTCGTCCAGGAAGACGAGCAGGGCGAGTTCACGTTCATCGTCGCCCTGGGCGACATGCAGTTCGGCAAGATCGACGGTGACGGGTACGAGGGCACGCTCAAGCGGGCAATGTCCTGCATCGACCAGGCGGCCGATCTCCTCGGCGAGTACCGCAAGCGGTTCGACATTGAGCACGTCCACCTTGCGTGGCTCGGCGATCACGTCGAGGGGTTCGTCAGTCAGGGCGGGGCGAACGTCTGGAGAACTCAGCTCACCCTCACCGAACAGATCCGCCTTACCCGCCGGCTGATGGCGTACGCGATCATCCGCTTCGCCTCCCTGGCCAACCGGCTGACAGTCGTCGCTGTCCCCGGCAACCACGGCGAGGCGGTCCGGCCGGGCGGCAAGGGCGTGACCCGGTACGACGACAGCCACGACACGGACGCCCTGATATCCGTCAGCGAGGCCCTGACCCTGGCGGGTGAGGAGTTCGCGCACGTCGAGGTGTACGTCCCCGACACAGACGAACTGACGGTCGTAGTCGAGTGCTCGGGCACGGTCGTTGCCCACGCTCACGGCCACCAGTGGAGGCCAGGCAAGCACTTCGAATGGTGGCGGGCGCAGGCGTTCGACAAGACGAGCGCGATGCACACCGCGGATCTGCTCCTCGCCGCCCACCTCCATCACGAGTTCGTGGACACGGACGGGCCGAGGACGTTCATCCAGATCCCGGCCATGGAGTCCGAGTCGACGTGGTGGCGGCACCTGAAGGGCACACGCGGGGCGCCCGGCCTGATGGTCATGGTCACGAAGGACGGCGCTGTGCCGGTGAAGGAAGTGGTCCGGTGACCGACGCACCGGACTGGAGATTCCTCTCCCTGCCCGAGGTCGTCGCCCTCGCCGGCAGAGCTGCCCGCCGCATCGCGGACGGCTACGAGGACACGCTGACGATGGAGTACGAGGACGCCCGGCAAGAGGCCCTGATCATCCTCGCGACGAAGACGGCCATGGTCAGCGAGTGCCTGTCCGATCCGAACCTCGGTCTCGGTGTGCTCTATCACCGCCTGGTGCTCGATCTCGTCGACCGCGTGAAGACGGAAGCCCGGCGCCGCATCCGGCACACCTCCTACGAGGCGGCCTGCGACGCGGCCGAGAAGGGGCGTGTGTGAGCGGGTACGACCGGCGGCTCGTCGAGCACCTGCTTCCGACCGTGTGGGACGTGGAAGCCGCGTACGGCATCCGCAACCCCACGGCCCCGGACGCGGACATGCCGAAGGGGACCGTCGACAAGAAGGCCGCGGGGACGCTGTTCGCCCATCTCGCCGACATCCGGCGCGGCTGGAAAACGGCGCCTCTGTCCCTGGGCGAGCGGCGGGCGCTGTTCATGCGCTTCGCCCTCGACTGGGACGACCGACGGATCGCAGCCCGCGAGGCGGTCACCGACCGGGCCATCCGCTACCGCCTTGAGCGCGGGGTCGGAAAGCTCGCCGCCCACCTCAACGGCACTGACTACATCGACAGTTACGACGAATTGGAGACCGCAGCGTGAGCGAGCCTCTGCCCGAGGAGCCCGTCGCCGAGGAGCCCGAGCCGGGCGTCGAGCCGCCCGCCGGCATGGGCGCGGAGGACTACGAGTTCTGGGACGACTCGACCCTGACCTACTACGAGCGCCGTGCGGACGGAGCGGTCATCGCCCGGCCCTACTCCGAGACTGAAGTCAACCAGCATCAGGACGAGTTGGCGCTCGACGACCTGCATGCGGAGGCCACGGGCGCGATCGAGTACCTCGACCAGCGGATCGACCTGAGCCTCGCCTTCCTGGCGCTGCCCGCACCGACCGGCGAGGAGACGGCGGCACAGATCAGAGTGCTGTCCGACCTCGCGGCATACAGCGCCGGAACTCTGAAGCGGCTGATCAAGGTGCTGTCCGTCATGTTGAACAAGCCGGTCTGACCTTGGCCGAGCTGCTGATCACCGCCAACACCACCGACCCGAAGGAGAACCCCATCACCACCCCTGCTGTCCCGTTCGGCCCCACTGGTCAGACCGTCTACGAGCGCACCTACAGCCGCACGAAGGCGGACGGTTCCCGCGAGACGTGGCCCGAGACGGTCCGCCGCGTCGTGGCCGGAAACCTCGGCCTCGTCTACGGCCCCGCCGAGGGCTGGAGCGAGGACGTACGGGCCGAGCATGACGAGCTGGTCGCCCTGATGGACCGCTTCGCCGTGCTGCCCGCAGGGCGACACCTGTGGGCGTCCGGCGTGAAGGGCAGGCAGTACCTCTTCAACTGCCACGTCAGCGGGTGGGGCGAGAAGCTCAGCCGCCATTACGAGTTCAGTTTCATGCGGCTCATGGAAGGCGGTGGCGTCGGCGCCAACTACAGCTCGAAGTACCTCCGCCCGTACGGCGCCCCGCGCCGGGCCCTGACCGTGCACATCGTGTGCGACCCCAGTCACCCCGACTACGAGGACATGCGGTCTGCCGGCGTCCTGTCCACGGCCTACGACTCCGACTGGGCTGGGGCCTTCGAGGTCGAGGACTCTCGCGAGGGTTGGGCGAACGCCCTGGTCGACCTGATCGACACCTTCATGACCGACGACGAGGTGAAGCACGGCGACCGCGTATACGACGTGTCGCGCGTGCGCGGGAAGGGCGCCCGGCTGAAGACGTTCGGGGGCGTCGCCTCGGGCCCGGCCCCGTTCGCCCGCATGATGCAGGAGATCGGCCGCATCCTGTCCGGCGCCGCCGACGAGGTGGGCGAGTGGGCGGTCGAGCCGTACATCACCCCGACCGAGGCCATGGAGATCGACCACGCCATCGCGGAGTGCGTCGTCTCGGGAGGCAACCGGCGCTCGGCCCGCATGGCGATCTGCTCGTGGGACGACGCGCACATCGAGGAGTTCCTCGCCTGCAAGGAGGACCCCTCGAAGCACTGGACCACGAACATCAGCGTGGAGATCGACCAGGACTTCATCGACTACCTGTCCGGCGAGAAGCACGACGACTTCGGCCCCGGCGGGAACGAGCTGGCTTACATGGTCCACCGCAAGGTCGTCGCCGGGATGCTGAAGAACGGCGAGCCCGGCTACTGGAACTCGACCTACTCCAATGTAGGCGAGGTTGGTACAGTGGTTGCTACAAATCCGTGTGGCGAAATTGCGCTCCTGAGCTGGGAAAACTGCAACTTGGGGCACGTCAACCTCGACGCGTTCGTGGTCGACGGCCACGCCGCTTACGACGAGACGGGGCTCAAGCGGGCTCACGAGCTGATGACCCGCTTCCTGATACGCGCGACGTACGGCGACGTGAACGACGCCGAGCAGGCCGAGCGCCTGGCCGCACAGCGCCGCATCGGCGTCGGCCACCTGGGCGTGCAAGGGTTCCTCGCCAAGCAGGGCATCCGCTACAGCGAAGCGCCGGCACACACCCGCTTCCGACTGTTGCTGGGCCGCCTGAAGAGGGCCGTCCGCCAGGCCGCCCGCGACTACGCCTTCGAGCTGCGCATCGCGGAGCCCGTGAAGACGACGACCGTCGCGCCGACCGGCACCATAGCCAAGCTCCCCGGCGTGACCGAGGGCATCCATCCCGTCTACGCCCGCACCTTCCTGCGACGCGTGCGGTTCTCGATGGCTGACCCGGACCAGGCCGCCAGGGTCGCCGCCTTCGAGTTCGAGGGGTACAAGGTCGAGCCCTGCGTCTACGACCCCAGCGGGAACACGATGGTCGTCGAGTTCCCCACGCTGGACAAGCTCGTCGCCGAGGTCGAGGAGCGCGGCTATCCGGCGGACCTGGTGGAGTCGGCGGACGAGCTGTCCCTCGACGAGATGCTCGCCTTCCAGGCGATGTACCAGGCCGAGTACGCGGACAACGCGGTGAGCTTCACGGCGAACGTGCCCGAGGGCCTCGACCTCGACGAGACGGCGGACGTGATCGAGAAGTGGCTGCCCCACCTGAAGGGGACCACGGTCATGGTCGACGGGACCAGGCCGCAGGCTCCGTACGAGCGGATCAGCCGCGACCAGTTCGACGAGTACGAGTCCTACCGGATCGAGGATTCGACCGACGAGGAGTGCTCGACCGGCGCTTGCCCGATCAGGTAACTGCCGTGCGTAGAAGCTGAGTTGGGCCCCTTTCGAGGGGCCCTTCTGGCGTTTCCGCAGGTAGAATGCCTACATGACGTTCAAGATGACGTGGGCGCTGGTCGCCGAGCACGCAAACGAGTGGACCGGCAGCGACTTCCGCGAGGCGGCTACGGTCCTCGACGAGAAGATCGAGGCGGCCGTCTCTACGAGCGGCATGGCCCCTGAGGCGCAGGCCCACTTCCGCGAGACGTTCCTCGCCCCCGTCCGGGACGGCATCGCCGTTGCCGGGAAGGCCGCAGTCGAGGCCGGTCGGGACTGGAGCGAGGCCGCGGGTCCTCTTCTCGTCGCCCTGACCCCGGCCGCGTAAGGCCAAGTCCGGCGGCCCTGGCAAGTTCCGGCAAGTTTCTCGACGCCCTAGCCCCGCTTCGTGCAGGATCAGGCACAGAGGGCGACACCGGCCTCGTGAGGAGGGCATCATGGCACTGCGTATGCTCGGCAAGGACCCGAACAGCCCCAACGGCAACTCGCCCACCGTGTACGTGGACGAGGAGACGGACAGGTACCTCGTGCAAGGGTTCAAGGTTCTGGACGAGGAGCGACTCGCCCAGATGGACATCCCCGAGCACGAAACGGTGGTGGAGATCCCTCGGTACATGGTGGGGTACTTCCTGCCCAGCGACAGGAACCCGACCACCGCTGTCCCCGACCCGGAGGAGAAGAAGGGTGCCGGCCCCAACGTTTGAGGAGCTGTTCCGCGACTGCCATAGGACTGCCGTCCATCTGGAGTCGCGCGACGCCTACATGAAGTCGGACCCCGTCTTCATCGACTGGCAGGCCGGTCAGACGATCGACCCGGCCGAACGCTGGGGCCCCTGGCTCTCCATCGTCTCGGAGGCTGTGTCACGAGGAGTCGAGGTACGGCGAGCGCGAATCGTCTCCGTTCCCGTAAGCGAGTACATTCGCTTCGAGTACGACGTGACAGCGGGGTTGAATATCGCGGCGGGTGAAGATGTACGTTGGCTCTCGCGGCGAAATGCGACGGGCCTGTCCCTGCCGGGAAATGACTTCTGGGTTTTCGACTCCAGCCTTGTGTACGTGAACCATTTCGATGGAGAGGGCGAACCCACAGAGCCGGAACTCACAGAGGACCCGGAGATCGTAAAGCTCTGCGGAGCCGCTTTCGAGGCCGTCTGGAGCGTAGCCACGCCCCACGCAGAGTTCGAACCACACTGAAACTTCGCATAGGATCGCCACCGCAAAATGGAACCGGCATCTTCGAGCGTCCAGGAAGCCCGCAAGTCGCTCGGACGACGCCTTGGTGAAATCCGAAAGTCGGCCGGGCTCACAAAGAGAGCCCTGGCCCAAGAACTCGGATGGCACGAGTCGAAGGCATCGCGCTTCGAGAGCGGCACACGTGCGCCCTCGGAGCGCGATCTTCGTGCGTGGTGCCACGCATGCGGGGCGGACGATCAGGCCGAAGACCTGGTTTCGACAGCCCAGGGCATCGAAGGCATGTACGTCGAGTGGCGCGAGATGGAGCGCGACGGCCTCACCTATGCTCAGCGGTCTGCCCTACCGCTCTGGGAGCGCACTCAGCGCTTCCGCTTTTACTCGCCGTGGCTGATTCCCGGCCCCGTACAGACCGCCTCGTACATCAAGGCGCTGCTGACTTCCATTCGCGACCACCGGGGCCTCGCCGACGACATCGACTCCGCGGTTGAAGTCCGCGTTGAGAAGCAGAAGATCGTCTACCGGAATCACCAGTTCTCCATCCTGCTGGAAGAGGACGCCCTCTACCATCGCGTCGGCGGGCCGGCAGTCCTGGCCGGACAGCTCGGGTACCTGCTCACCGTCATGGCTCTGCCCACAGTGAGTATCGGAATCATCCCGCGAGATATCGAGCGGCCTTTCATGCCCGTCGAGGGGTTCTTCCTCTTCGACGATCACACTGTGAACGTCGAACTGGTTTCCGCCCATCTGACTGTCGTGCAAAGGCATGAGGTCGCCATGTACGCCGAGACCTTCACGGCATTGGCTGATCTCTCCGTCACTGGGCACGACGCACGCGACATCATCACCAGGGCCATCAATTCACTCGACTGAGTCTGGCAAGTATGGGCACACTCCTGGAGTTCTGCTCGCTGCCCCTCCTACCGTTATGCGCACGGTTCCAAAACGTGCCTGGGAGGGACGTGATGGCATTGGCAAGTCCGGGCAAGTCGGAGGTACTTGCGGACGAATTCGAGGACGACGGCGACCCCATTAGCGTGGCGGAAGCATCCTCGCTGAGCGAGACCGTTCTCGCGTTCCGCCTGGGCACGACGACGCGCGAGCAGTTGGACCGCTACTTGCCGCGACTTGCCAGCGAATTGAGCGGTCTCCTCGACACGGACTTGGGCGCCCAGGAGGACGGCGACGTACAGCGAATCGTCCGTGAGGCGAGGAAGCTGATTGAACTCCCGAACCGGCCGACCAGCGAGACGCCGACGTTCGGAACGTTCATCTACCTCCGCGATGTCGCCACCCTGTTGCGCCGGCTGCTGTGGATCTACACCGCGCGGAACGGACTGGGGGCGCCGTGACGGTCAGAGAAGACCAGATCGTCCGGGAGCTGTCCCACTACATCGCCAAATACCCTGAAGAACAGATGGCGTTGATGCCGGTCTACGACGCCGCCGTGGACCACTCGCGGCGCGGTGCCTGCACCCACGACCAGCGCTGCCCGGTTGTAGTGACGGGGGCCGTCGTCGTGAACGAGGAGGGCAGCGTCCTCTGCCTGCGGAACGGGAACGGCTACGCGCTCGCCGAGGCCCAGCCGGAAGAGGAGGACGACACCCTCAGCGGTGCGGCCCTGCGCCTGCTGGCCGAACAGATCGGCATACGCGACGTGTGGACGCATCCCGGCTCTGAGGGCGCCTTCCTGGTCGACGTGACGAGGCCGGGCAAGCACAGCTACGGGCCTCGCCTCCGTGTCGGTATCCGGTACCTGTTCCGCGCCCACTCCGGTGCAGTCTTCCCTTCGATGATCGACATGGGCGCAGCGGCCTGGATGCCCCTCGCCGAAATCGGTATCGAGGCCGTCCGCAGGCGTGTGGAGTGCCACCTGATCGGAATCCAGTGAGCCCCCGCAACCAACAACTCGCCTATGTCGCAAGCCTTTTGGCGCTTGGCGGCGCCATCCTGCTCGGAATCTGGAGGGGTTGAATGCAGTACGTGCACAGGGGTGCCAAGGCGACGCACGACGAGCCGCCCCCTCCGCCGGTCGGAACGGTCCCAACGCACAGGCCGCCGTCTGATGTCCGCGTGGGCGACTTCATCCTCCTCGACGGCCAGTACCAGCGAATACAGGACATGAGGTCCGCCGGCACCGCATCGGCCCGCGTCCTGCACTTCGCCGGACGCGCCCCCTGGACCATGCGCGAGGCGCGGACCACCTACCGGCCCATCGACTACCGCTGATCTCAGCCCCCTCGGGCCCGCACGACCTCTCTCACCCTCTCGACGCGAGGAGCTTTGGCATGCGCTTTCGCAAGATTCACGGAGCGGGCAACGACTTCGTACTCTTCACGGACCCCGGCCCGAAGGACGACACGGCCTGGGCCAAAGCGGCGGAGCAACTGTGCGCCAGGCGTACCGGTGTGGGTGCGGATGGCCTGGTCGTCAGCCGTCCCGCCGACGATGACCCCACCATGCTCGAAGTCCAGTGCTTCAACGCAGACGGGTCGGTCGCCACGATGTGTGGCAACGCGCTGCGGTGCGCGGCCTGGGCAGCCCACCACGACGGCGGCCTCGGGACGGCGAACGCTCGGAAGCTCCGCATGGCGGGCGTCGTGCACGAGGCCGTCATCGAAACGGACTCCGTATGGGTCACGGCCGAGGTTCGGGCGATCGAGCCCCGTCGCTTACAAACCGTCATCAACGGCCAGCCGACATGGTTCGACAGCGTGCACACCGGGACCGAACACGTCGTCGCCGTCGTGAACGACGTGGACGCCATCAACACGGAACTCGTAGGCCGGATCGTCCGGCACCACGAACGCGTCGCGCCCATCGGGACCAACGTCAACTTCGTCCAGCACCTCGGCGGCCAAGCGCTGAAGATCCGCACGTACGAGCGCGGAGTCGAGGCAGAGACCCTCTCCTGCGGCAGCGGAGCTGTCGCCGCAGTCGTCATCGCCACCATGCGCGGCCTCGTCGGCAAGCGCGAGGTCACGGTGCACAACCAGGCCGGTGAGCCTCTCACCGTCCGCCCGCACGAGCGCCATCCGAACCGGACCGCATGGGTTGGCGGGCCGGTCACCTACACCTTCGAAGGGGTACTCGCATGACCCTCTTTCTCGATTCCA
Organism: Streptomyces sp. NPDC107522; assembly: GCF_055657525.1. Classification (NCBI taxonomy): domain Bacteria; kingdom Bacillati; phylum Actinomycetota; class Actinomycetes; order Kitasatosporales; family Streptomycetaceae; genus Streptomyces; species Streptomyces sp. NPDC107522. The sequence goes on from NZ_JBVKAU010000003.1 coordinate 452,955, forward strand.
GCTCGGACCAGGCCGTACACGTGGCCGCCGAGGCGCTCCGCGCGTGGGGCCGGAGCCGCAAGGGCCTCGGCGTCGCCCTCATCTACGGGCCTGTGTCCGCCGAGGACCGGCTCTACCACTCGAAGTGCCCCGTCGAGCAGCGGTCTGTCACTGCCCTGGGCGAGGCGCTGGAAGAGATCGGCGCGAAGTGGAAGGTGCTGGACCCCACCGAGCCCGACTTCATTCAGGAGCTGTCTGGGCACGACGTGGCCCTCTCCAACCTCCACGGCCCCTACGGTGAGGACGGCCGGTTGCAGGGCCTGCTCGACTACCTGCGCGTGCCCTACTGCGGCAGCGGGGTCCAGGCATCCGCGGTGGCCGCAGACAAGATCCTCTGCAAGCGGGTGATGCTGACCCTCGGCGTCCCGACGCCCGGCTGGCGCGTCTGGTCCGGCGGTCCGGCGAACTGGGGCGGGCAGACCGTCATGGTGAAGCCGCCCTTCGGCGGGTCCAGTGTCGGCATGAGCCTCGTCCGTGAGGCAGAGGAGCTACCCCGCGCCCTCGCGGACGCTGCCGGCGCAGAGGGTGACGAGGTGCTGATCGAGGACTACGTGATCGGCACTCCGGTGACCGTGGGACTGCTGGAGCTGCCGGGCGGGTCCGTCGTCGTCTTCCCGCCGCTGACCACCGAGGCGACCGAAGCCGAGTTCTACGACGCCGACACCAAGCTCGACATGGACTCCAAGGGGACGGTGAACGTCCGCGTCGCCGAGCTGGAGCCCGTCACGTTGAGCAGGATCACCAGGGACGCGCGGACACTGTGGGACGGGATGGGGCTGCGCGGCTCCGCCCGTATCGACTTCATCGTCACGGAGGACGGCGACGCCTTCGTGCTGGAGGTCAACACCACACCGGGCATGTCCCGTGACAGCAACTTCACGGTCGGGGCGGCGATGGTCGGGCTCACGCACACGGACGTCGTGCTGGCGATGCTTCACGAGGCCCTGGCCCGGCCGCCGTACGATGTCCCCCTGCCCACTCCCGTGTTCTCCAGCACCACACTGACGCGGGAGGCTGCCGTCTCGCCGTAGGAGCCTGCCGCTGTGCCGCGCGTCCACGATGTCCCCCTGTGCCGACAGCTCATCGAACCCGCCGAGTGGGATCTACACGGCGGCTGGGCACTGGGAGACAGGATCGAATGGTCCAACCGGGCGTGCGGCCTGGCGTCGCTGAGAGCGATCCTGCTCGCCTACGGGCGCGAAGCGCCCACGGTGACTGAACTCCTGAAGCTCGCGGTCAAGCACGAGGTTCTGACCCCGCGTGGAGCCCTTCACGCGGGGATCGCGAGCATGGCGGCCGACCTCGGAGTGTCAGCGACCGCAGAGCCGGTACCGGCTGACGACCTGCTCGGCCGCCTCTGCGATGCCCCACTCATCGCCTCCGTGACCGAGCAGTTCCCTGACGATGGACGCAAGGGCGGACACCTCGTCATCCTTCACGGCTACGAGGACGGCCCCGACCCGACGATCCTCTTCCGAGACCCGTCGAGGTGGGGCCAGACGCACGATCGCGTCCCCTTCAGCCGCCTGTCCTGCTCGTACACAGGCCGCGCAATCACCTTCGAACCCCTGAAGACCAACGGAGACTCTTGATGCCCGAGGCAGACGGCGACACGGCCGAGACGGCTGCCGGCCGGACGATCGCTGTACTCGGCGAGATGCTGGAGCTAGGTGACGAGGCGGTAGACGCCCACCGCGAGATCGGGCGCTTCGCAGCCGAGGTCGGCGTCGATCTCGTCGTGGCGGTCGGCGGAGACCTCGCCAAGCAGCTCGCGCTCGCAGCAGGCGACGCGGGCGTGCCCGAGGTTGCGATCGTGGGCGACACCAAGACGGCTGCCGCCTACCTCCACTCCGTCGTGCAGCCGGGCGACACGGTTCTCGTCAAGGCATCGCGCGGCGGCCAGCTCTGGCAGATCGCCCAGTCCCTCTCCGGCCAGACCGTCACGAACCTGTCCGGCCAACCTGTGGACTGAGGCCGGGCCCGATCCGCTAACTCGCCAGGGTGAACGGCGACTCGGCGTCCTCCGGCCGCGCCGCCGGGGCGGGGTCAACGCGCTGCGTCTCTGGCTCGGACGGCGCGGGCTGGGTGGTATCCACGACGGTATCGACAATCTCGCCGATGGCGGCCTGAGACACGTCCTGCGGGTCGCTCACGATGACAGGTTCGGTTGCGGCAATCACCTTGTCCGTGCTCGGGTCCGTGAGTGTGACGGCGACCATGCACGGGGGCGCTTCGGGGGACTCCTCGACCGGAGCGACCACCTCAGCCGTCACCGTTATCGACTCGGACACCTGCGCGGTCGCCGTGACCTGAAGGGCTTCCACGTCCGCGTCGTGGTCCACGTCGAGCGTGTAGACCCTGTACTCGGGCTCGGTGCCCGGCAGGCTGATGTCGGCCATGAAGGAGCGGAAGGGCGCGAGACCGTCCGGCAGGCTCTTGACCGCGTCCTCGATCGAGTCGGGGACGATGTCCTTCACTGCGCCCTTCACAGTGTCTTTGACGCCCTTCTTCTTGGGCTGGTCCTGCTTCGCGCCCTCACCGGTCACCGCGGCCTTCTTGCCCGGCTCGGCCTTGCTGCCCTTGGGGGCCGGGGCAGTCTTCTTGGACCCTTCCTTCTGGGCGGCCTTCTTGTTGCCCAGGCTCGCGGCGGCAACGTAGCTCTCGGCGCTGGGGGCTTCGTCTCCATCGCTCGCAGCGGTGAACGTGGCATCTTCGGCGGGCGTGAGGTGTCGGTACACCTCTCCGCCGATAAGGACATACGCCCCCTCGTCGTCGCCGCCGTCCTCGTCCCCGTGCTCGAAGCCGTAGGCGAGTTCGTGGGCCTCTTCCTTCGTCATGCCTCGGCTCTGGGCCTCGCGCATGATGGCCTTCCGCTGTTCCGGGGTGAAGTCCACTCCGGCGATGCCTCCGCGCCCGTCAAAGAAGGTCGGGAGGTAGCCGTCGCTCTCGGAAGGCGCGGAGGCGCTGTTTCCAGCACTTCGGGAGGCTTCCTGACCTCCTTCGGCCTGCGAGCCCTCTGCGGCCGTGTCAGAGGTGCTGTGGCCCGCACGGTGCCTCTTGTCGGCCGAGGCGTCATCGTTGACATCAGTCAATGCAAGGGTGCCGCCGTAGACCACCATCGCACCGAGCATGCCCCAGCTCAGCATGGCCGTTCTTCGTTGCGGTTCACCCTTTGCTGGGATCGCGAGAAGACGCTGAACAGGCTTGCGGTGGCGCATGGCGGTGCCCCCCTCTTTGCGGAACCTAAGAGTCCAGTTATTAGAACATGGGAACGTACGTTCGAGCTGAGGGGGTATGTAAAGACAAATGATCATCATCCCGTGAGGGCCTTCAGCTCATGCCGGCGGATGATGCGAGCCGACCCCCAGGGCTCCCCCTATCCCTCGGTAGCCGCTCGCTCAAAGTCAGCACCAAGTCAGCACGGAAGGGGTTCCGAGGGGTGATGAGAGGTGCTTCCAGGTCAGCACCAAGTCAGCACGGGAACGAAAAGGGGGCCCACCCCCGAAGGGATGGACCCCATCTGACCTGCATGTTTGCAAGATCAGCAGTGCCGTGCTATGCGACCCGTCACACGTTGAAGCGGAACTCCACCACGTCCCCGTCCTGCATCACATAGTCCTTGCCCTCCATGCGCGCCTTCCCCTTCGCGCGGGCCTCCGCGACCGAGCCGGTCTCCACCAGGTCGGCGAAGGAGATGACCTCGGCCTTGATGAAGCCCTTCTGGAAGTCGGTGTGGATGACGCCGGCGGCCTCGGGGGCGGTGGCGCCCTTCTTGATGGTCCAGGCGCGGGATTCCTTGGGGCCGGCCGTCAGGTAGGTCTGCAGGCCGAGGGTGTTGAAGCCGACGCGGGCGAGGGTGGCGAGGCCCGGCTCGTCCTGGCCGACGGACTGCAGGAGCTCGAGGGCCTCGTCCTCGTCGAGCTCGGCGAGGTCGGCCTCGAGCTTGGCGTTGAGGAAGATCGCCTCGGCGGGGGCGACCAGGGCACGCTGCTCGTTCTTGAAGTCCTCGTCGATCAGCTCGTCCTCGTCGACGTTGAAGACGTAGAGGAAGGGCTTGGTGGTGAGGAGGTGCAGGTCGTGCAGGAGCTCGTTGCGCTCGGTGCCCTGGACGATGCCGTGCGCGAAGAGCGTGTCGCCCTTCTCCAGGATCTCCTTGGCCTCCTCGACGGCCTTGACCTTCGGCGCGACGTCCTTCTTGATCCGCGACTCCTTCTGGAGGCGGGGCAGGACCTTCTCGATGGTCTGGAGGTCGGCGAGGATCAGCTCGGTGTTGATCGTCTCGATGTCGTCCTTGGGCGAGACCTTGCCGTCGACGTGGACGACGTTCTCGTCCTTGAAGGCGCGGATGACCTGGCAGATCGCGTCGGACTCACGGATGTTCGCGAGGAACTTGTTGCCCAGGCCCTCGCCCTCGGAGGCGCCGCGCACGATGCCCGCGATGTCGACGAAGTCGACGGTCGCCGGGAGGACGCGCTGCGAGGAGAAGATCTCGGCCAGTTTGGTGAGGCGTGCGTCGGGGACGCCCACGACGCCGACGTTCGGCTCGATCGTGGCGAACGGGTAGTTGGCCGCCAGCACGTCGTTCTTGGTCAGGGCGTTGAACAGGGTCGACTTGCCGACATTCGGCAGACCGACGATTCCGATCGTGAGCGACACGTTGCGACTTCCCGTACGTGAGAGGACTTCAGGGGCTGGGCTGGGGCCCGGTCCTTCTTCGATCTTCGATGCAGATCGATCTTCGATGCAGATGCACGGGCCGATCCACCAGTCTACGGCGTGCCGGACCCGGCCCCGGCGTCGTGTCGAACACCTGGCCAAGGTCCGCCCCCAGGCGTGTCTGAGGGCTGATTCGGCACATAAGCCGACCTAAGTTGGTCCAGTGGAACAACACAGGGCGCGGGCCGGCGGGTACGAATCGCGACGCGGTACGTCACCGCCGTTGCCGCCGCAGGCGGCGCGGGGTGGGGGCGCCGCGGCGCGGAATGAGGGTGGTTTCCCAGGGGGTGAGGGTGGTTTCCCACGGAGAGAGGGCGGTTTCCCGCGAGGCGGGGACAGAGCGGTGAGGGGGGAAGGGGGGTTCGCGAGGAAAGGGAACGGTTCCGCTCGGTCGGCCCGAGCCGGCCGATCCGCTCGGTCTCCCCGCGCCGGCCGTTCCGACCAGCCCGTACGCTCCACCCGGCCCGGCCCCCAGCGCCGCCCGGGAACGGCTCCGGCCGCAGCAGCCGTACGACGCCCGGGACCGCCCCCGCCGCCGCGGGCGGTGGCCCGGTTCCCCAACCCCCGGCTCACCGGCCTGGGCAGTGGCCTGTTCTGCGGTGCCGTGATGATCCTGCTCGGCTACCTCGACGCGCTGCTCTTCGACGCGTCGCTCACGGTGTACAGCGTGCTGTTCCTGCCGGTGTGTGTGCTGACCGCGGTGTGGGTGCGCAGGGGTGACCTGCTGACGGCGCCGGTGGTCGTACCGATCGCGTTCGCCGTGGGACTGGTTCCGGTGGCGGACGACGGCGGGGGCTTCGGCGGTCACCTGATGGGGCTCTTCACCGCCCTCGCCACACAGGCCGGGTGGCTGTACGGGGGAACGCTGGTCGCCGGTCTCATCGTGACCGTGCGAAAGGTCCGCGTGCTGGCCCGCAGGGCGGCGGCCCGCCGCCGGTCGCTGTGACCGTCGGCCGGGACAGGCCCTAGCGGTCCTTCTCCGCCGCCCGCATCGCCGCCCCCACGATCCCCGCGTTGTTCTGCAGCTGGGCCGGGACGATCTCCGCCTTGATGCCCTCGATGTGGTGCAGGAACTTGTGGGACTTGCGGCTCACCCCGCCGCCGATGATGAACAGCTCCGGGGAGAACAGCATCTCGACATGGGCGAGGTACTTCTGGACGCGATGGGCCCAGTGCTCCCACGTCAGTTCCTCGTCCTCCTTGGCCTTGCTGGAGGCGCGCTTCTCGGCGTCGTGGCCGTGGAGTTCGAGGTGGCCCAGCTCGGTGTTGGGGACCAGGGCGCCGTCGATGAACAGCGCGCTGCCGATGCCCGTGCCGAACGTGAGCAGGATCACGGTGCCGCGGCGGTCGCGGCCCGCGCCGAAGTGCATCTCGGCGACGCCGGCCGCGTCCGCGTCGTTGACCACCGTCACCGGGAGGCCGCCGAGGCGTTCGCTGAACAACGCGCGCGCGTCGGTGTCGATCCAGCTCTTGTCGACGTTCGCCGCCGTACGGATCGTGGATCCGTCGGTGACGACGCCGGGGAAGGTGAGCCCGACGGCCCCCGTCCAGCCGTAGTGCTCGACGACCTGCCGCACACCGTCGGCCACCCCGTCGGGCGTGGCCGGGTGCGGAGTGAGCACTTTGAAGCGCTCCTGGGCGAGGTCGCCCCTGTCCAGGTCCACCGGGGCGCCCTTGATCCCGGATCCACCGATGTCCACGCCGAAGATCTGCATGGCCCTACGTTACGACGGAGGACTGACAGTCACTCCCGCGCGTCACCGGAGTCCGTGCGCTCGGCGATCAGTGCCGCCGCCTCCTCGCGCAGGTCCCGGCGCAGTTCCTTCGGCAGGGAGAACGTGATGGACTCCTCGGCCGCCTTGACGAGCTCGACGTCGCCGTAGCCGCGCGCACCGAGCCACTCCAGGACCTCCTCGACGAGGACCTCCGGGACGGAGGCGCCGGAGGTGACGCCCACCGTCGTCACGCCCTCCAGCCAGGCCTCGTCGATCTCGCTCGCGAAGTCCACGAGGTAGGCCTCGCGCGCGCCGGCCAGCTTGGCGACCTCGACCAGGCGCTTGGAGTTGGAGGAGTTGCGGGAGCCGACCACGATGACCAGCTCGGCCTCGGCGCCCATCTGCTTCACCGCGAGCTGGCGGTTCTGCGTGGCGTAGCAGATGTCGTCGCTGGGCGGGGAGATGAGCTGCGGGAACTTCTCCTTGAGGGCGTCGACGGTCTCCATGGTCTCGTCGACGGAGAGGGTGGTCTGCGACAGCCACACGACCTTCGACGGGTCGCGGACCTCGACCTTGGCGACGTCCTTCGGACCGTCGACGAGCTGGATGTGGTCCGGGGCCTCGCCGGACGTGCCGATGACCTCTTCGTGGCCCTCGTGCCCGATCAGGAGGATGTCGTAGTCCTCCTTGGCGAAGCGGACGGCTTCCTTGTGGACCTTGGTGACCAGCGGGCAGGTTGCGTCGATGGTGGCGAGCCTGCCGCGCTCGGCTTCTTCGTGGACGGTCGGGGCGACGCCGTGCGCCGAGAACATGACGATGTTCCCCGGCGGGACCTCCTCCGTCTGCTCGACGAAGATGGCGCCCTTCCTCTCCAGGGTCTGCACGACGTACTTGTTGTGGACGATCTCGTGCCGGACGTACACCGGAGCGCCGTACTGCTCCAGGGCTTTCTCGACGGCGATCACGGCGCGGTCCACGCCCGCGCAGTAGCCACGGGGGGCGGCGAGCAGGACACGGCGGCCAGGCGAAGCAGTCATGCACCCCATCGTAAGGGTGCGTTCGCGGGTCGGAGATCGACCTCACCCACGACCTCGCCTCGTCCGCACCCGTCGTTTCCCACCCCTCACAACCCACCGTCGGTCTCCTCACCAACCCGTCACCCACGCGCCGCGTGTTGTCGGTGGCGGCCGTTACGCTCGGCGCATGGCTGTGAACACGTCGCCCGAATCGCCCCTGCCCGTCGGTGAGGTGTCGCGGCTCATCGGGGGGTGGATCGACCGGCTCGGGGCGATCTGGGTCGAGGGGCAGATCACGCAGCTGTCGCGGCGGCCCGGTGCCGGCGTCGTGTTCCTGACGTTGCGGGATCCGTCGTACGACATCTCCGTGAGCGTGACGGCGTACCGGCAGGTGTTCGACGCCGTGGCCGACGTGGTGAGCGAGGGCGCCCGGGTCGTCGTACTGGCCAAGCCGGAGTGGTACGCCCCGCGCGGCCAGCTCTCCCTGCGCGCCGCCGAGATAAGGCCGGTCGGCGTCGGCGAGCTGCTGGCCCGGCTGGAGATGCTGAAGAAGGCCCTCGCCGCCGAGGGGCTCTTCGCGCCGGAGCGGAAGAAGCCGCTGCCCTTCCTCCCCCAGCTGATCGGCCTCGTCTGCGGACGGGCCTCCGCCGCCGAGCGGGACGTGCTGGAGAACGCCCGCCACCGCTGGCCCGCCGTCCGCTTCGAGGTGCGCAACGTCCCCGTGCAGGGCGTGCACGCCGTGCCGCAGGTCGTGCAGGCGGTCAAGGAGCTCGACGAGATCGACGACGTGGATGTGATCATCGTCGCCCGTGGGGGTGGGAGCGTCGAGGACCTGCTGCCCTTCTCCGACGAGCAGCTGGTCCGTGCCGTCGCCTCGTGTCGTACGCCCGTCGTGTCCGCGATCGGGCACGAACCGGACAATCCCCTGCTCGACCACGTCGCCGATCTGCGTGCCTCCACCCCCACCGACGCCGCCAAGAAGGTCGTACCGGACGTCGGCGAGGAGTACGAGCGCGTACGGCTGCTGCGCGACCGCGCCCGGCGGTGCGTGGAGGCGTTCGTCGAGCGGGAGGAGCGCGGGCTCGCGCACGCCCTCGCGCGGCCCTCGATAGAGGATCCGCACCGGATGATCGACGAGCGGGCCGATCATGTCGCCTCGCTCCTCGACCGCGGTCGCCGCTGCCTCGGCCACCACCTCGACCGGGCCGAGTCGGAGCTGACGCACACGCACGCGCGCGTGGTGGCGCTCTCCCCCGCGGCGACCCTGAAACGGGGATATGCGGTGCTGCAGAAGGCCGACGGGCACGTGGTCCGTGACCCGGGTGAGGTGACGGCGGACGAGGCGCTGCGGGCGCGGGTCGCCGAGGGTGAGTTCTCCGTACGGGTCGACGCACACGTCGACGCACAGGCCGATGCATAGGGTGGGCGAATGACCAGCAAGGTGGAAGAGGCACTGGGCTACGAGCAGGCCCGGGACGAGCTGATCGAGGTCGTACGGCGGCTGGAGGCGGGCGGTACGACGCTGGAGGAGTCCCTCGCGCTGTGGGAGCGGGGCGAGGAGCTGGCCAAGGTGTGCCGGCGCTGGCTGGAGGGTGCGCGGGCACGCCTGGACGCGGCGCTCGCCGAGGAGGCCGAGGCCGAGCAGGACGGCGAGGGAGAGTCGTAGGCGAAGGCGGCGACGGGGGTCGTGAACGCGGGCGGGACTGTGAAGCGGATCACCAGAACCCGCCATTGGTTGAAACTTGAACTTGACTTGCGTACCGTCGATGCCGAAACCGGTCCCCGGTCCGTTTACGCCGACGCACAACCCGAGAAGGTTCACGCATGTCTCTCGTCCTTGACCCCGCCGCCCAGGACCTGCTGTTCCGCGAGGCCCGCACCGCGAACTCCTTCACCGACGAGCCGGTGACCGAGGAGCAGGTCCAGGCGATCTACGACCTGGTCAAGTACGGCCCCACCGCCTTCAACCAGACCCCCCTGCGCATCACCCTGGTCCGCTCCGCCGAGGCCCGTGAGCGTCTGGTGCAGCACATGGCCGAGGGCAACCAGGCCAAGACCGCCGCCGCCCCGCTGGTCGCGATCCTCGCCGCGGACAACGAGTTCCACGAGGAGCTGCCGCACCTCTTCCCGGCCTTCCCGCAGGCGAAGGACCTCTTCTTCAGCGAGCGCGCTGCCCGTGAGAACGCCGCCGGCATGAACGCCGCCCTCCAGGCCGCGTACTTCATCGTCGGCGTCCGCGCCGCCGGGCTGGCCGCCGGCCCGATGACCGGGTTCGACTTCGAGGGCGTCCGCAAGGAGTTCCTGGACGACGACCACACCCCGCTGATGGTCGTCAACATCGGCAAGCCGGGCCCCGACGCCTGGTACCCGCGCTCCCCGCGCCTGGAGTTCGACCAGGTCGTCACCACGGTCTGACGGACCCGCGCACAGCGAAGGCCCCCGGTGGGAACACCGGGGGCCTTCGTCATGTCTCTGCGGTCACCGTCCCCGCGGTCCCCGTCCCCGCGGTCACTCCGTCTTCAGCGCCGCCGCCAGCCGCGTCAGCTGCTCGAAGGAGCCCGTGCCCGCCACGACGGTCGTCGCGCCCTTCTCCTGGTGGACGAGCGCGTCGTATCGGCCGCCCGTGTACCGCGTCCACGTCCGGTCGCCGATCTTCTGGGTGACCTTGGTCTCCCGCGCGCCCTGGGTGGCCTCCTCGAGGAACGCCGACGGCTTCTGAGCCGACTGCTCGACCTGGACGTACTCCCCGTCGGGCGTGTGGAAGCCGAGATGCCAGGCGTCGAAGTCGTCGCCCTGGAAGCGGACGGAGGTCGCCTTCCAGGAGTCGGGCAGGCCCTGCGGCGCGGCCACCGGGTAGGACGCCGCACGGCGGGCCGTCAGCAGCTCCACGCGGTAGTCGACGCGCGGGAGGTCGGGGTCGCCCTCCTCATGGGGGACGAAGAGATAGATGACCCCCGCCGCGAGCACGGTCACCCCGAGGGAGAGGACCATGTTCCGGACCGACTTCTGCTTGCCGTTCGAACCTGCCACGCCCCCTATCGTCGCAGGTGCCCTGGCCTGCTCATCCGTGGGGCCCCCTGCTCATTCTGCCCACCCGGGGATAGAGTCAAGGCCGTCACCCTCATCCGGCCGTCGTCGTATCAGAAAGGTGCGCTCCGATGACCGAGAATCATCATCATCTGCCGACCGAGCTCGAGGTACCCAGCGAAGCCCCCGACCGCAACCTCGCCCTGGAACTGGTCCGTGTGACCGAAGCCGCGGCGATGGCCGCGGGCCGTTGGGTCGGCCGCGGCGACAAGAACGGCGCCGACGGTGCCGCGGTGCGCGCCATGCGGACCCTCGTCCACACCGTGTCGATGAACGGCGTCGTCGTCATCGGTGAGGGCGAGAAGGACGAGGCGCCGATGCTCTTCAACGGGGAGCGGGTCGGCGACGGCACCGGTCCCGAATGCGACATCGCCGTCGACCCGATCGACGGAACCACCCTGACCGCGAAGGGCATGCCCAACGCGATCTCCGTGCTCGCCGCGGCCGACCGCGGGTCCATGTTCGACCCGTCGGCCGTCTTCTACATGGACAAGCTGGTCACCGGTCCCGAGGCCGCCGACTTCGTCGACATCGACGCGCCCGTGGAAGTGAACATCCGCCGGGTCGCCAAGGCGAAGCGGTCGACGCCCGAGGACGTCACCGTCGTCATCCTCGACCGGCCCCGGCACGAGGGCATCATCAAGGAGATCCGGGACGCGGGCGCCCGCATCAAGCTGATCTCCGACGGCGACGTCGCCGGGTCGATCTACGCGCTGCGTGAGGGCACCGGCGTCGACATGCTGCTCGGTATCGGCGGTACGCCGGAGGGGATCATCTCGGCGTGTGCCGTGAAGTGCCTCGGCGGAACCATCCAGGGCAAGCTGTGGCCCAAGGACGACGAGGAGCGGCAGCGCGCCATTGACGCCGGGCACGACCTGGACCGGGTGCTGATGACCGATGACCTGGTCGCCGGGGACAACGTGTTCTTCGTCGCGACCGGGATCACCGACGGTGAGCTGCTGCGGGGTGTGCGGTACCGGTCGGAGACCGCGACCACCGACTCGATCGTGATGCGGTCGAAGTCGGGGACGGTGCGGAGGATCGACTCCGAGCACCGGCTGAGCAAGCTGCGGGCTTACAGCGCGATCGACTTCGACAGGGCGAAGTGAAATAGCGCCTGGCAGCTCGGGACTGCGGATCGTCAGCGACTGCGGGTTGGTTTGTGGTTGATCGCGCCCACGCGGCGGAGCCGCATATCAAACACAGTCCCGCGCCCCTAAAGGCGTTGGGCGCCCCCGGTGCGGAGGGGGCGCCCTTTTTGTTGCCTATCCCGCCTGCGCTATCCGGTTTGCCGTCCTCGCCGCCTTCTTCAGTTCCATTTCGCGGCGGCGGCGCCTCGCCAGCACCACTCGGCGTTCCGCTGCGGTGAGGCCGCCCCAGACGCCGTAGGGCTCGGGCTGGAGGAGGGCGTGTTCGCGGCACTCGACCATGACCGGGCAGCGGGCACAGACTCGCTTGGCTGCCTCCTCGCGGGAGAGGCGGGCCGCGGTGGGCTCTTTCGAGGGGGCGAAGAACAGGCCGGCCTCGTCGCGGCGGCACACGGCCTCGGTATGCCACGGGGCGTCTTGGTCCCTGTCTCGCACTGGCACCCGCTGGGCCGGAACGGCAGCTACCTGCAGGGACGAATGCGGCGGTTGCAGCACGGTCTACTCCTGACGACGGCTTCGCGAGCGAGAGACGATGCAGCAAGGTCTACCCGCTGTGCGCGCGCCTATGCAGTCAGTTCCGAACCGCTGGATTTCGGGGGTCACCGCGCGCCGCTGTACGGCGATCGGGAAAGCCCCGGAAGCGGGTGGGAATCGGTTCGATTCACAACCGTCAATGATCCAAATGCTTGCGCAAACTCCTGGTGCCCTTGTCCACACTGCGCTGAACGCGGTCGAGAATGTCCGCGACGAGTTTGCCCCGCTTCGGCCTGCCCTCGATGCTGCCGAGCACGGCCCAGCCGTCGACCTGGACGACCGGTGCCTCGGGGTCCTCCGCGTCGAGGTGGTCCACCTCGAAGGCGCCGAGCACACCGCCGCCGGTGCCGCGCAGCGAGACGTTCTCCGGGACGCGCACCTCGACGCTGCCGAAGACCGAGATCGCCCGGATCACGACCTGCTGGTACTCGAAGAGCGCCTCGCTGAGATCTATCTCCACGCTGCCGAAGATCGCGTACGCATGGATACGGCGGCCCGCGCGCCAGCGGCCCTTGCGGACGGCGCTGCTGAAGACCGCGACCACGTTGTCGTCGGGGTCGGCCGGGAACGCGACGGGGGCGGGGCGGCCGGCGGCCGGGATGTGGGGTGCGCGGCGCTGGTGGGCGGCGGGCAGGTCCCGTATGAAGACGTCCAGTTCGCCGACCGTCTTGGCGGCCAGCACCCCCTCGACGCGCTCGGCGTGCTCGTCGGCGGTGAGGCGGCCCTCGGCCAGGGCCTCGCGCAGGATGTCGGCGATCCGGTCGCGATCGGCGTCGGACGCGCGTAGCTCGGTGGCGGCAGCGGGTGCGGTCTGCTTCTGAAGGTCCACGGCAGCAGCGTACCCAAACACGATAGATCGCGATAGCCCCTGTCCGGGTTTGCTCGGTGGGCGTCGAACTGAGCCTTACCTCACAAGCTCGCCGTCAGTGGCAGGTTCTACGCTGGTGGGCGCTGCCAATGGAGGCCAGCCGCTGTCTGTCGAGTGAGGAATGGGCGAGATGCCTGAGTTCGCGTACACCGATCTGCTCCCCATGGGAGAGGACACCACCCCGTACCGGCTGGTGACCTCCGAAGGTGTCTCCACCTTCGAGGCCGACGGGCGGACGTTCCTCAAGGTGGAGCCCGAGGCGCTGCGCAAGCTGGCCGAGGAGGCCATCCACGACATCCAGCACTACCTGCGCCCCGCCCACCTCGCCCAGCTGCGCCGCATCATCGACGACCCCGAGGCGTCGAGCAACGACAAGTTCGTGGCGCTCGACCTGCTGAAGAACGCGAACATCGCGGCCGCCGGCGTGCTCCCCATGTGCCAGGACACCGGTACGGCGATCGTGATGGGCAAGCGCGGGCAGAACGTGCTGACGCAGGGCGGGGACGAGGAAGCCCTGTCGCGCGGCATCTACGACGCGTACACCAAGCTCAACCTCCGGTACTCGCAGATGGCTCCGCTCACCATGTGGGAGGAGAAGAACACCGGGTCGAACCTGCCGGCCCAGATCGAGCTGTACGCCACCGACGGCGGCGCCTACAAGTTCCTGTTCATGGCGAAGGGCGGCGGCTCCGCCAACAAGTCCTTCCTGTACCAGGAGACGAAGGCCGTCCTGAACGAGGCCTCCATGATGAAGTTCCTGGAGGAGAAGATCCGTTCGCTGGGTACGGCCGCCTGTCCGCCGTACCACCTGGCGATCGTGGTGGGTGGTACGAGCGCCGAATACGCCCTCAAGACCGCGAAGTACGCCTCCGCGCACTACCTGGACGAGATTCCGGCCGAGGGCTCGCCGCTCGGGCACGGGTTCCGGGACAAGGAGCTGGAGGAGAAGGTCTTCGAGCTGACGCAGAAGATCGGGATCGGCGCGCAGTTCGGCGGGAAGTACTTCTGCCACGACGTGCGGGTCGTGCGGCTGCCGCGGCACGGGGCGTCCTGCCCCGTCGCCATCGCCGTGTCCTGCTCCGCCGACCGTCAGGCCGTCGCGAAGATCACGGCCGAGGGTGTCTTCCTGGAGCAGCTGGAGACCGACCCGGCGCGGTTCCTGCCGGAGACGACCGACGAGCACCTGGAGTCGGACGGTGACGTCGTCAAGATCGACCTCAACCAGCCGATGGACGACATCCTCGCCGAGCTGACCAAGTACCCGGTGAAGACGCGGCTTTCGCTGACCGGGCCGCTGGTCGTGGCCCGTGACATCGCGCACGCCAAGATCAAGGAGCGGCTGGACGCGGGTGAGGAGATGCCGCAGTACCTGAAGGACCATCCGGTGTACTACGCGGGTCCCGCGAAGACGCCGGAGGGGTACGCGTCGGGTTCCTTCGGTCCCACGACCGCCGGCCGTATGGACTCCTACGTCGAGCAGTTCCAGGCGGCGGGTGGCTCCAAGGTGATGCTGGCGAAGGGCAACCGGAGCAAGCAGGTCACTGACGCGTGTGCGGCGCACGGCGGGTTCTACCTCGGCTCCATCGGTGGGCCCGCTGCCCGGCTCGCCCAGGACTGCATCAAGAAGGTCGAGGTCGTCGAGTACGAGGAGCTCGGCATGGAGGCCGTCTGGAAGATCGAGGTCGAGGACTTCCCGGCGTTCATCGTGGTCGACGACAAGGGCAACGACTTCTTCCAGGACCCGGCGCCCCAGCCGACGTTCACGTCGATTCCGGTGCGGGGGCCTGGGCTGGCGTAGCGCCTGGGGTGCGGCGGGGAGTTTTTCGCCCCCGCCGCCCCTACCCGTCCCATCCCCCAGGGGCGCTGCCCCTTCGACCCCGGTCCCTGGGGGCCTGCGGCCCCCAGACCCCCGCTTCGGCCCTGAAGGGGCCTTGTCCTCAAACGCCGGACGGGCTGGTTAGTCAGCCCCTCCGGCGTTTGAGGAGCGAGGGTCCAGGGGGCAAGGCCCCCTGGCGGGGTGGAAGGGGCGGGTAGGGGCGGCGGGGCGAGAAAGGCACCCCGAGTGGAGCAAGGCCGGAACAACCGCACCCGCCCCCACGCTGTACCCGGTATGAGCGACTACCGCATCGAGCACGACTCCATGGGTGAAGTGCGGGTTCCCGCACACGCCAAGTGGCGCGCCCAGACGCAGCGTGCCGTCGAGAACTTCCCCGTCTCCGGCCAGCGCATCGAGCGGGCCCACATCGAGGCGCTCGCCCGGATCAAGGGCGCGGCCGCGAAGGTGAACGCGCGGCTCGGGGTGCTCGACAAGGACATCGCCGAGGCCGTTCAGGAAGCCGCCGAAGAGGTCGCCGGGGGGCGGTGGGACGAGCACTTCCCCGTTGATGTGTTCCAGACGGGGTCCGGGACCTCGTCCAACATGAACACCAACGAGGTCATCGCCACCCTCGCGACCGAGCGGCTCGGCCGGGACGTCCATCCGAACGATCACGTCAATGCGTCCCAGTCGTCCAACGACGTCTTCCCCTCCTCCATCCACATCGCCGCCACCGCCGCCGTCACCCGCGATCTCATCCCGGCCCTCGAGCACCTCGCCGCCTCCCTGGAGCGGAAGGCCGAGGAGTTCGCCGATGTCGTGAAGTCCGGGCGGACCCATCTCATGGACGCCACGCCCGTGACGCTGGGGCAGGAGTTCGGCGGGTACGCCGCCCAGGTGCGGTACGGCGTCGAGCGGCTGGGCGCCTCCCTCCCCCGGCTCGCCGAACTCCCCCTCGGCGGCACGGCCGTCGGCACCGGCATCAACACACCCCCCGGCTTCTCCGCCGCCGTCATCGAGGAGGTGGCCCGCGTCACCGGACTGCCGCTCACCGAGGCGCGGGACCACTTCGAGGCGCAGGGTGCGCGGGACGGCATCGTCGAGACCAGTGGGCAGCTCAGGACCATCGCGGTCGGGCTGACGAAGATCGCGAACGACCTGCGGTGGATGTCGTCCGGGCCGCGCACCGGGCTCGCCGAGATCAGCCTGCCCGATCTCCAGCCGGGGTCGTCGATCATGCCCGGCAAGGTCAACCCGGTCATCCCGGAGGCCGTGCTCATGGTCGCCGCGCAGGTCATCGGCAATGACGCCACCGTGGCCACCGCCGGAGCCGCCGGCAACTTCGAGCTGAACGTGATGCTTCCGGTCATCGCGAAGAACGTCCTGGAGTCCATCCGGCTGCTGGCCAACGCCTCGCGGCTGCTCGCCGACCGGACCGTCGACGGCATCGTCGCCCACCGCGAACGTGCCCTGGAGTACGCCGAGTCGTCACCCTCCGTGGTCACGCCGCTCAACAAGTACATCGGGTACGAGGAGGCCGCCAAGGTCGCCAAGAAGGCCCTCGCGCAGCGGAAGACGATCCGCCAAGTCGTCCTGGAGAGCGGGTACGTGGAGCGCGGCGACCTCACGCTTGAGCAGTTGGACGAGGCCCTGGATGTCCTGCGGATGACGCGGCCGTAACGAGTTGTCACTTCGACCGACGCTGCGGTGAGAACCGTGACCGGCGCCGCAGCGTCGTATGCCTGTGGCACCTAATATCTGTGCATGGCAGACGGTGGAGCGGTGACGACGGAAGTGGAAGCGGGCGGGTCGACGGGCTTCTGGGCGCCCGGGACGCAGATCCTGTGGCGGTACCGGGAGAACGCCGGCCGTCGCTTCCACATCGCGCGTCCCGTGACCGTCGTACGGGACGACGACGAGGTCCTCGCCGTATGGCTGGCGCCGGGTACGGAGTGCATCAAGCCGGTGCTCGCCGACGGAACCGCCGTACATCTGGAGCCGCTTGAGACGCGGTACACCAAGCCGCGTACCGTCCAGCGCGACCGTTGGTTCGGGACCGGGGTGCTGAAGCTCGCGCGGCCAGGTGAGCCGTGGTCGGTGTGGTTGTTCTGGGAGCCCGGGTGGCAGTTCAAGAACTGGTACGTGAATCTTGAGGAGCCGCTGGCCCGTTGGGCGGGCGGGGTGGACTCCGAGGACCACTTTCTCGACATCTCCGTGCACCCCGACCGCAGTTGGCACTGGCGGGACGAGGACGAGTTCGCGCAGGCCCAGCGGGACGGACTGATCGACGAACGGTTGGCCGCACAGGTGCGTCAGGCCGGGCGTGACGCGGTCGAGGTGATCCGTGCCTGGGGGCCGCCGTTCGCCGACGGCTGGCCGCACTGGCGCCCGGATCCCGCCTGGGCTGTACCTTCTTTGCCTGAGGACTGGGATCGCGCATCCGCGCACATGTCCTCATGAGACCCTTGATGCGCCCCCGGGCAACAAACGTAGGATCGTCCTCCGCAAGGGCGCGCAGGGGCAACTACCTAAGTGCGCGCCGGGCTTGACCGATCGTCACCGAGGGGCGGCAGGACGTGAGCGAGGGTTACCAGGGCAATCCGGGTACGGGCCGCAGACGGTCCACCGGTGGCACAGGAACTGCCTCCGGCCACGCGGGGATTCCGTTCCTGGGGCACGTATTCCGGGTATCGGAGTTTCGGCGGGACGAACTGCACGCGTGGCGCGCAGCCCCGGACGGATGGATTCGAAAGGCGTGACGGAGCAGCCGACCTCCTTCGAACGCTCTGAGACGGGCGTCGACCCCGCGGAGTCCCGCGGGGCGCTCGTGCGTACCTCGACGCCGTCGACGACGCACGCCACGCCGCCGCACCCACCTGGCGGCGCCGCCGCCTTACCCGCGCAGGCGCGCACCGGAGAGACCCCTTCCACGCCGGGCACCACCGCACCGTCCGGCCCGAGCAAGGAGCCCCCAGTCATCGCCGGCAACGGCCCCGAGCACTCGCAGCCCTCCGTCGCCGCCGAGCCCGACACACACCGGCCGCGGCCCGTTCCGGAGGCCATACCGCCCCAGCCGGGCACCGAGCAGTCACAGGCGTCCGCCGAGCGGCGCACCGGTCAGGGGGTGCCGCCCGGGCGGCCCACGCCGATGCGGCGGGACGGGGACCGGCTGCGCTTCGTGGGCGCCGCCACCCGGCGGATCGCCCGCGGTATCGACCTGGACGAGATCGTGATGGGGCTGTGCCGGGCGACCGTGCCGACCTTCTCCGACGCGATCCTCGTCTATCTGCGCGATCCCCTGCCGGTCGGCGACGAGCGGCCCACGGGTCCCGTCGTGCTGCGGCTGCGCCGCACCGACCGCATCCCGGAGGAGCGGGACACCGAGGGCGGCTTCCTGCCGGCCCAGCAGCAGCAGGAGCCGACCGAGCTGGCCGAACTGTCCGCCCTCACCGCCGAACTGTGCGAGGTGCGGCCGGGCGGCGCGCTCGCCGAGGTGCTGCGCGGCGTACGTCCCGTCTTCGCCGACGCGCCCGCCGCCCGTGCCGCCCTGCCCGAACTCCTCGGCGACGACGGCGAGTTGATCATCCCCGACGGTCAGCGCGCGATCCTCGCCCCCTTGCGCGGCCGCCGCCGTGTCATCGGCGCCGCGGTCTTCCTGCGCCGCCCGGAGCGCCTGGCCTTCGAGCCGGACGACCTCCTCGTCGCCGCCCAGCTCGCCACGCACAGCGCGCTCGGCATCGACAAGGCGGTGCTGTACGGCCGGGAGGCGTACATCGCCGACGAGCTGCAGCGCACCATGCTCCCGGAGACCCTGCCGCGTCCGACGGGCGTGCGGCTGGCGTCCCGCTACCTCCCGGCGGCCGAGACGGCCCGGGTGGGCGGCGACTGGTACGACGCGATCCCGCTGCCGGGCAGCCGGGTGGCGCTGGTCGTCGGTGACGTCATGGGCCACTCCATGACGTCGGCCGCGATCATGGGCCAGCTGCGGACGACGGCCCAGACCCTCGCCGGCCTCGACCTGCCCCCGCAGGAGGTCCTGCACCACCTGGACGAGCAGGCCCAGCGGCTGGGTACCGACCGCATGGCGACCTGCCTCTACGCGGTCTACGACCCGGTATCGCACCGCATCACCATCGCCAACGCCGGCCATCCGCCGCCCGTCCTGCTGCACCTGGGCGGCCGGGCGGAGGTACTGCGGGTTCCGGCGGGCGCGCCGATCGGTGTCGGCGGCGTCGACTTCGAGGCCGTGGAACTGGACGCTCCGGCCGGAGCGACCCTGCTGCTCTACACCGACGGCCTCGTCGAGTCCCGTCTGCGCGACGTGTGGACCGGCATAGAGCAGCTGCGCGAGAAGCTCGCCGCCACCGCGCAGCTGACCGGCCCCGACCATCCGCCGCCCCTCGAAGCCCTCTGCGACGAGGTCCTCGACATGCTCGGCCCGGGCGACCGGGACGACGACATCGCGCTCCTCGCCGCCCGCTTCGACGGGATCGCGCCCAGCGACGTGGCGTACTGGTTCCTGGAGCCGGAGGACGCGGCGCCCGGCCGTGCCCGGCGGCTTGCGCGGCGGGCGTTGGCCCGGTGGGGCATGGAGGACCTCTCCGACTCGGTCGAGCTGCTGGTGAGCGAGGTCGTGACGAACGCGGTGCGGTATGCCTCCCGGCCGGTCACCCTCCGGCTGCTGCGCACCGACGTCCTGCGGTGCGAGGTCGGCGATGACGTTCCCCAGTTGCCGCGACTTCGGCAGGCTCGGGCCACCGATGAGGGTGGGCGTGGGCTGTATCTGGTCAACCGGCTGGCCCGACGGTGGGGGGCTACGCGGTTGAGCACCGGGAAAGTTGTCTGGTTCGAATTGAATCGCGGCTGAGCCCCGTAGGGGGAACTACGCGATCCCGACTGCGGAATCGTCGTGGCTTGTCGCGCAGTTCCCCGCGCCCCTCAGGGCGTTTTCCTACTGGTCGTTTCCAGGTCTGACCGGGTCCAGGGTGACGTCGTCCGTCGGTTCGCCCGTCGGCTCCACCGTGGGCGGCTCGGTCGTCGGCTCCTCCGTCGGCTCCTGGGTCGTCGGCTCCTCCGTCGGCTCTTCGGTCGTCGGCGTCTCCGTCGGCTTCTGAGTCGTCGGCTCCTCCGTCGGCTCCTGGGTCGTCGGCTCCTGCGTCGGGGCCGGCGTCCAGGTCGGCTGGACCGCCGCGCCCTGGTCGGTGTCGAGGTCGAACTCGGCGTCCGTCTTCGTCACGCCGAACATGTACGCCGCCCAGATCTCCGCCGGGAAGTCACCGCCGTTGATGCGGTCCTCGCCGAGCGCGCCGTACATCTTGACCTGCCGGTGCGGGGGCTTGTCGTCCTCACCGAACAGGCCCACCGAGGTGACCAGATCCGGCGTGTAGCCAGTGAACCAGGCCGACTTGTTGTCGTCGGACGTACCCGTCTTGCCGGCGACCTCCTGGCCGTCGCGCTTGGGGTTGTTCGCCACGGACCTCTGGGCCGTACCGTCGTCGACCACGCCCGTCAGCACCGAGGTCACGGTGTCGGCCGACTCGGGGCTGATGACCTGTTCGCCGATCGGGTTCGGCAGCTCGACCGTACGGCTGTTGTGCTCGGCCGCCTTGATGATGCTCGGGGTGACCTTCTTGCCGTGGTTGTCGAGGGTGGCGTACACCCCGGCCATCTGCAGCGGGCTCGCGCCCATGGAACCCAGGGTCTGGGCGGGGACGGCCTGCTCGTCGGCGGTGTCCATGCCGAGCTTGGCGGCGACGTCCATGACGTTCTTCATGCCGACGTCGACGCCCATCTGCGCGAAGACGGAGTTGACGGACTTGTTCATCGCCGTCTGGACGGTGATGTCGCCGTAGTTGTAGTCGTCCTCGTTCTCGGGGGCGAACCCGACCTTCCTGCCGTTGTCCACGACCTGCCGCTTGCTGGTGCCGTCGTAGATCGTGTTCGCGGTGATCGGCTTGCCGTCCTGGGTCTCGGCGTTCTCCTCCAGGGCGGCGGCCAGGATCACCGGCTTGAACGTCGACGCGGGCTGGTAGTCCGCGCGGGTCGCGTTGCTGGTGTAGTGCTTGAAGTAGTCCACGCCGCCGTACAGCGCGACGACCTTGCCCGTCTTGGGGTCGACGGAGACCGCGCCGGCCTGGATGTCCGCGTCCACCGGCCGCTTCTTCTCGTCCAGCTTGCTGGTCAGCTGCGTCTTGACGGCCTTCTCCAGCGCGGCCTGCTTCTTCTTGTCGACGTTGAGGGTGATGGTCCAGCCCTGGTCGACGACCGCGGCCTCGGCCTGGGAGCGGGTGAGGTCCTGCTGCTTCATCAGCTGGTCCTCCAGCTGACGGTTGGCGAGCGCGACCAGGTAGCCCTTCTGGCCCTCGAGGCCGGCGGTGGGCTTCGGCTCCTCCGGCTCGGGGAACTGCATGCCCTGGCGCTTGGCCTTGTCCAGCCAGCCCTCCTCGACCATGTTGTCCAGGACGTAGTTCCAGCGGGCCTTCACCAGCCGCTTGCCGGTGTCGGACGCGGCCGCCCAGTCGTACTGGCTCGGCGCCTGCAGCAATGCGGCGAGATACGCGCCCTGTGCAACGCTGAGCTTCTCGGCGTCGACGCGGTAGTAGGCCTGGGCGGCGGCCTGGATGCCGTAGGCGTTGCGGCCGTAGTAGCTGGTGTTGATGTAGCCCGCGAGGATCTCGTCCTTGGACATCTGCCGGTCCACCTTCAAGGAGATGACCATCTCCTTGAGCTTGCGGCTGACCGTCTGTTCCTGGCTGAGGTAGTAGTTCTTGACGTATTGCTGGGTGATCGTCGAGCCGCCCTGCGCGCCCTTGCCCATCAGCGTGTTGAGCACACCGCGGGCCGTGCCCTTCAGGTCGATTCCGTTGTCGTGGTAGAAGGACTTGTTCTCCGCCGCGACAAAGGTGCGCTGGACCTTCTTCGGCACCTTGGACAGGTCCACGATCTCGCGGTTGACCTTGCCGTCGCGGGCCAGGACCGAGCCGTCGCTGTACTTGTAGATGTTGCTCTGGCGCTGGGCGGCCTGGGCGGCGGCGTTGCCGTCCGGGACGGGCACCAGCAGGTACAGCGCGATGAAGGCGCCGATGGCGAGCAGGCACGTGCCGAGGAACGTGCCGAGGATCTTCTTCCAGGTGAAGAGCCGGCGTATTCGGCCCTTGCCGTCGCCGCCCTTGCGCCCGGCCTTGGCCGCTCGGCGGGCCGCGGCCCGGCCTCCCACGGCCTCCGACGGTGTCCCTATGACGGTGGTCGACGGGCCTGCTCCAGCGGCCGACGGCGTCCCGGACGAGCGCCGGGGCGCCGCGCGACGGCCACCACGCTGCCGCGCTCGTCTGTCTTCCGCTCGTCCCATGGGTCCGATCCGCTCCGCTTCGTTCTTGTGTGCACTCCTGCCACACAGGTTCGCCGCACAGGTCAGCTCAGAAAGCTAACACCGGAAGATGTGACAAAGACCTTTCCATCCGGCCTTTTGCGGACGTGACAATCAGCACGCCCGTTCAATGGAACCGACTCACACCGGCACACGAAGGTTGCGCGGCCATTAGACGTTTGCCGTTGTCATGAACCTTGCATACGATGGGCACTCACGTTCGAGTCGACCGCTCGAACGCGAACCGGGGGGACCCCAGTGGGCAAGTGGACTGCTGACGGAAAGATCAACTACGGCCTCGACGCCGACGGCGAGAGTGGCCACACGTGGTGACTACTCGGGCGCCCGGCCGGTAACTGACCGCACGCCGGCCGCGCAGGGGCGGAATCGGTGCCGACTCACCCCCACCGACGCGCCCCCCTTCCAAACCGCGGCTCAGAACAAGAGCCGCTTCCGGGGCATCTGCGCGTGTCCGTTGATCAACGCATCCCCCCTCATCGGCCCCATGGCCATGCCAGTGCCCCTTTGGACGAAGCTCACAGGAGGAACTCCGTGCTCAACAACCGTCGGCTCAAGCGAATAAGCACCGTCGCAGGCACCCTCTCCGCCGCCCTTCTCCTCACCGTCACCCAGGCAAACGCCGCCGCCGAAATCGAGCGCGCGACCGCCACCGATTACTCCAATGCCGAGGAGTGGGTGAAGTGCGCCGACAAACGGGAGGACGGCAGCATCAAGTACCAGGCCTGCTTCTCCCCCGTCGGCGACTGGTTCCTGGTCTACGACGGGAAGTCGGATGGCTCTTCCGCCGTCGTGGACTGGGAAGTGAGGAACCGCTTCGGCGCCATTTTCAACGCCAGCGGCGTCTCCACCTACCGCTACAAGAACAAGGACTTCCCGGAGGGTGCCACCATCCGCTTCCGCATCTGCCTGGGCCACTGGGACACCAAGCTGATCACTGCGGGTACCTGCTCCGGCTGGGTGAGCAACCTCGTCTGACCAGACGGTGCCCGGACTCCAGGGCTGGAGTCCGGGCACGTCGCGGTTTCGAGGACCATGGGGTGGTCCAGTGACACAACCGTGACAATCAGCCCCCACCAGGGCCTTCACACCGACCGTCGAGCACTGCACACGCCGCGTATACACGCTAGGTATACACCGCATGTACAGTGCTCCCATGTCCATCGGTCACACTCTCCTCGGGCTCCTGGAGTCCGGCCCCCGCCACGGCTACGACCTCAAGCGGGCCTTCGACGAGAAGTTCGGTCACGACCGGCCGCTGCACTACGGCCAGGTCTATTCGACGATGTCCCGGCTGCTGAAGAACGGGCTCGTCGAGGTCGACGGGATCGAGCCCGGCGGCGGGCCCGAGCGCAAGCGGTACGCGATCACCGACGCCGGTATCACCGACGTGCAGCGCTGGCTCGCGACGCCCGAGAAGCCGGAGCCGTATCTCCAGTCGACCCTCTACACCAAGGTCGTCCTCGCCCTGCTCACCCGGCGCAACGCGGCCGACATCCTCGACACCCAGCGCGCCGAGCACCTGCGCATGATGCGCATCCTCACCGACCGCAAGCGCAAGGGCGACCTGGCCGATCAGCTGATCTGCGACCACGCGCTCTTCCACCTCGAGGCCGACCTGCGCTGGCTGGAACTCACCGCCGCACGCCTGGACAAGCTGGCGGAGGTGGTGGCCAAGTGACCCCGCCTCCCGGATCCCTGCTCGCGGCCGAAGAGCTGCGCAAGGCCTACGGCCCGACCCTCGCCCTCGACGGCGCCGAGTTCTCCATCCACCCCGGCGAGGTCGTCGCCGTCATGGGGCCGTCCGGCTCCGGCAAGTCGACGTTGCTGCACTGCCTCGCCGGCATCGTGCCGCCCGACTCGGGGTCCATCACCTACAACGGGCGCGAGCTGGCCACCATGAGCGACGCCCAGCGCAGCGCTCTGCGGCGCTCCGAGTTCGGGTTCGTCTTCCAGTTCGGGCAGCTCGTACCGGAGTTGACCTGCGTCGAGAACGTCGCCCTTCCGCTGCGGCTGAACGGCACCTCCCGCAAGGAGGCCGAGAAGGCCGCCCTGACCTGGATGGAGCGGCTCGAGGTCGACGACCTGCGCAAGAAGCGACCCGGTGAGGTCTCCGGCGGTCAGGGGCAGCGCGTCGCCGTCGCCCGCGCGCTGGTCACCAACCCGCGCGTGCTGTTCGCCGACGAGCCGACCGGCGCGCTCGACTCCCTCAACGGCGAGCGCGTGATGGAGCTGCTGACGGACGCCGCCCGGTCGACCAACGCCGCCGTCGTCCTCGTCACGCACGAGGCGCGGGTCGCCGCCTACTCCGACCGCGAGATCGTCGTACGGGACGGCAAGTCCCGGGACATGGAGCGCGTCGTATGAGCGTGGGTCAGTGGGCCAAGGATCTGGGGCTGGGGGTCCGGTTCGCCTTCGCCGGCGGACGGGAGGGCTGGGTCCGGGCCCTGCTGACGGCCGTCGGAGTCGGGCTCGGGGTGGCGCTGCTGCTGCTGACGACCGCCGTGCCGAGTGCGCTGACCGAGCGCGAACACCGCGGCACCGCCCGGGACGACTTCACGTACGGCGCGGAGCAGCTGTCCAAGGCGGACGACACGTTGATCATCGCGGATGTCGACACGACCTTCCGCACCGATGACGTGCGGGGCCGCCTCCTGGAGCCCGAGGGCTCGCGGGCGCCGCTGCCGCCGGGTGTCGAGAAGTTCCCCGCGAAGGGCGAGATGGTCGCCTCGCCGGCATTGAAGCGCCTGCTGGAGTCCGACTCGGGCAAGCTGCTGCGCGAACGCATCCCCTATCGGATCACCGGCACCATCCAGAAGTCCGGACTCGTCGGGCCCGCCGAACTCGCCTACTACGCGGGCGGCTCGGGGATGGCAAGCCATCTGAGCAACGGTTCCATCGAGCGCATCGACTACTTCGGGCCCTCCTCGGGGGCGGTGGACGACGGGCTGGACCCGATCCTGATCCTGCTCGTCATGATCATCTTTGTGGTGCTGCTGCTGCCGGTCGGCGTGTTCATCGCGGCGGCCGTGCGCTTCGGCGGCGAGCGCCGGGACCGTCGCCTCGCGGCCCTCAGGCTGGTCGGCGCGGACGGGGGGATGGCGCGCCGGGTCGCGGCCGGCGAGGCACTCGCCGGGGCACTGCTCGGGCTCGTCCTCGGTACCGGGTTCTTCCTGGCGGGGCGTCAGCTGGCGTCCCTGCTGAAGGTCCGCAACATCAGCGTGTTCCCGAGCGACCTCAATCCGTCGCCCGCGCTCGCCGCGCTGGTCGCCGTCGCCGTACCGGCCGCGGCCGTGCTGGTGACGCTGTTCGCGCTGCGCGGGGTCGTCATCGAGCCCCTCGGCGTCGTCCGTACGGCGAAGCCCCCGCGCCGCCGGCTGTGGTGGCGACTGCTGCTGCCGCTGGCCGGCCTCGCGCTGCTGTACCCGATGGTGGGTCAGGGCAACGACAACGGGAACTTCAACGAGTGGATGGTGATCGGCGGCACCGTACTGCTGCTGGTCGGCGTCACCGCGCTGCTGCCGTGGATCGTGGAGGCCGTGGTGGCCCGGCTGAACTCGGGCTCGGTCTCCTGGCAACTGGCCGTCCGAAGGCTGCAGTTGAGCAGCGGCACGGCCGCCCGCATGGTCAACGGCATCGCGGTCGCGGTGGCCGGGGCGATCGCCCTGCAGATGCTGTTCGCCGGGGTCGAGTCCGACTACACCGAGGACACGGGCAACGACCTGAGCCGGGCTCAGCTGACCTTCTACCTGCGGGACGACGCCTCGCTGGGCGAGCTCGCCGGGAAGCTGACGCACACCGAGGGAGTGCGCCACGCGACGGCCCTCGCCGAGGGCTCGCTCGGCGACCGGGCCAAGGAGCCGGACAACTCGGTCGAGGTGACCGTCGCCGGCTGCGCCGAGTTGCGTGAGGTGGCGCGTCTGTCGTCCTGCCGGGACGGCGACGTCTTCAGAATCCTCGGCACGGAGTACGACGGCGACACGGAGAAGCTCACAGCGCCGGGCCGGACCCTGTACTTCGACCCGGCCTACCCGGGTTCGCCCAGCCACACGGTGTCCTGGAAGGTGCCCACCGGCATCAAGGCGGCGGCGCAACGCGAGGATCCCACCGGCTACGCGCGCGGCGGCCTGCTGTTCACCCGGGGCGCACTGCCCGAGGGCGCGGCAGCGGGCATGTACGAGAAGGTGTACCTCTCGCTGGACACCTCGGTGCCGGACGCCGCCGAGTTCGCGCGCAACACCGCCGCGCGGGTCGATGCGCTGACGGACGTGAGCGCCCTGACCGCCAGTCGGCAGTCCGAGGAGTTCCGCGCCATCCGCAACGGCCTGTTCGTCGGCGCGACCTGCGTCCTGGTGCTGATCGGCGCGAGCCTGCTGGTCTCCCAGCTGGAGCAGCTGCGCGAGCGCAAGAAGCTGCTGTCGTCCCTGGTCGCCTTCGGCACGCGGCGCCGCACGCTGAGCCTGTCGGTGCTGTGGCAGACGGCGATCCCGATCGCGCTGGGCCTGCTCCTTGCCTCGGTGGTGGGGCTCACCCTGGGCGCGGTGCTGCTGAAGATGGTCGAGGCCACGGTGAGCGTGGACTGGGCGAGCGTGCTGACGATGACGGGCATCGGCGCCGGAGTCGTGCTCGCGGTGACGCTGCTCAGCCTGCCGCCGCTGCTGCGGCTGATGCGGCCGGACGGGCTGCGCACGGAGTGAAGGAACGGGGGCCGACGCTCAGGCGTCGGCCCCCAGCACCCGTACGGGCAAGGGCTGCAGCGCCACCCGCAACGCGGCCGCCAGCTCCTCGTACTCCGCTCCCCGCGCCGCCCCCGTCCGCATGGCGAGGGCGACGCGGCGCGTGGGGGCGGGGTCGGCGAAGGAGCCGGTGAGGAGGCAGTTGCTGCGGGTCGTCTCCAGCTTGAGGGCGGTGCGCGGCAGCAGGGTGCAGCCCAGGCCGCCCGCGACGAGCTGGACGAGCGTCGACAGGCCGGCGGCCGTCGTGGTGACCGGGGCGCCCTCCCGTCGCCCACCACCACCCTCAGCCGAGGGGCTTCGCCCCGCCCCCTTGAATCCCAGACCGGCCTCGCGGCAGATGTCGAGGGCCTGGTCGCGCAGGCAGTGGCCCTCGTCGAGGAGCAGCAGGTTCAGCTCCTTGAGGGCTTCGCGCGGGATTCCCTCGCGGCCGCCGAGCTGGTGGCCGAGCGGCGTGACGAGCACGAAGTCCTCGTCGAAGAGCGGGAGTTCGGCGATGCCGGGCACGCCGAGGGGTACCGCGAGCAGCAGCAGGTCCAGGCGCCCGGTGGTGAGCCCCTCGACGAGACTGGCGGTCTGCTCCTCGTGCACCTGGAGGTCGAGGTGCGGGTACCGGTCGTGGACGAGCCGCAGAACGGTCGGCAGCAGATACGGCGCCACCGTAGGAATGACCCCGAGGCGCAGGGCGCCCGTGAACGGGGCCCGCACCGCCTCCGCCTCCTCCATCAGCGCCCCGACCTCCGCCAGAACGGCCTTGGCCCGTACGGCCAGACGCTCACCGGCGGGCGAGAGCAGCACCTTGCGGGTGGTGCGCTCCAGGAGCGTCACTCCGAGTGACTCCTCCAGGGCGGATACGGCACCCGACAGAGCGGGCTGGCTCATGCCGATCGCCGCGGCGGCGTCCCGGAAATGAAGGTGCTCGGCGACGGCCGCGAAGGCGCGCAACTGGGCGAGGCTGGGCTGCCTTCTCTTACTCACGGTCACTGATAGAACCCTCCGATCAACCTGACCGAGTGTAGCTATTTCCCGTATCAATGCAGCCTGTGCCAGGATCGGTAAGGTCCAACCCAAAGGGAGACGCCTGTACCGAACGGGTGTCTCTTCGCTGCAAGGAGAGCGTGTGCTCACTGTCGGTGACAAGTTCCCCGAGTTCGAACTGACCGCCTGCGTCTCGCTGGAGAAGGGCAAGGAGTTCGAGACGATCAACCACAAGACCTACGAGGGCAAGTGGAAGATCGTGTTTGCCTGGCCTGCGGACTTCACTTTCGTGTGTCCGACCGAGATCGCGGCCTTCGGCAAGCTGAACGAGGAGTTCGCCGATCGCGACGCCCAGGTCCTCGGCTTCTCCGGTGACTCCGAGTACGTGCACCACGCCTGGCGCAAGGACCACGACGACCTGCGTGACCTGCCGTTCCCGATGCTGGCCGACACCAAGCGCGAGCTGATGCGCGACCTCGGCATCGAGGGCGAGGACGGCTTCGCCAAGCGTGCCGTCTTCATCGTCGACCAGAACAACGAGATCCAGTTCTCCATGGTGACCGCCGGCTCCGTCGGCCGTAACCCCAAGGAGGTCCTGCGGGTCCTGGACGCCCTCCAGACGGACGAGCTGTGCCCGTGCAACTGGACCAAGGGCGACGAGACCCTGGACCCGGTCAAGCTCCTCGCCGGAGAGTGACGGACA
Source organism: Streptomyces sp. NPDC107522 (assembly GCF_055657525.1). Lineage (NCBI taxonomy): Bacteria > Bacillati > Actinomycetota > Actinomycetes > Kitasatosporales > Streptomycetaceae > Streptomyces > Streptomyces sp. NPDC107522. The sequence continues at coordinate 481,692 of NZ_JBVKAU010000003.1, forward strand.
TGTCCCTCGACTCCCTCAAGTCCCGCATACCGGACTACGCCAAGGACCTGAAGCTCAACCTCGGCTCGGTCATCGGCAACTCCGACCTCCCGGCCCAGCAGCTGTGGGGCACGGTACTCGCCACCGCGATCGCCGCGCGCTCCCCGATCGTGCTGCGCGAACTGGCGCCGGAGGCCAAGGCGAACCTCTCGCCGGAGGCGTACACCGCGGCGAAGTCCGCGGCCGCGGTGATGGCGATGAACAACGTCTTCTACCGGACCCGGCACCTGCTGTCCGACCACGAGTACGGCAACCTGCGCGCGGGGCTCCGTATGAACGTCATCGGCAACCCCGGTGTCGACAAGGTCGACTTCGAGCTGTGGTCCTTCGCGGTGTCCGCCATCAACGGTTGCGGCCTGTGCCTGGACTCGCACGAGCAGGTGCTGCGCAAGGCCGGGGTCGACCGCGAGGTCGTCCAGGAGGCGTTCAAGATTGCTTCCGTGATTCAGGCGGTCGGTACGACGCTGGAGGCCGAGGCCGTGCTCTCCGAGTAGGCCGGGCTTCCTCGAGGGCCTCGCTCACTGCTGGTGGGCGGGGCCCTCGGCGTTTTCGTCGCTGTCCCTGGGAGCTGCGCCCCCAGACCCCCCTTGGGCCTCAACGGCCTCGTCCTCAAACGCCGGACGGGCCGGTTGGTGCAGCACTGCCTCCTGCGAGTACGCCCGCAGATACGCCACGATCGTGTTCGACACCGCCACCAGCGGTACGGCCACCACCGCGCCGCCGATCCCGGCCACCATGCCCCCGGCCGCGACGGACAGCACCACCGCCAGCGGATGGACGCGGACCGCGCGCCCCAGGATGAACGGCTGCAGGATGTGCCCCTCGATCTGCTGGACCGCCAGGACGACCACGAGGGTCATGACCGCCGTGAAGATGCCCTGTGTCACCAGGGCCACGACCACGGCGAGGGCACCGGAGGCAACCGCTCCGACGAGCGGGATGAAGGAGAACAGGAAGATGAAGACGGCCAGCGGGACGGCCATCGGCACGTCGAGGAAGTAGATGCCGATGCCGATGAAGACGGCGTCGATCAGGGCGACGAGGACCGTGCCGCGCACGTACGCCGTGAGGGTCGCCCACGCGCGCGGGCCGGCGCCGGCGACGCCCGGGCGGGCCGCGGCGGGCACGAGCTTCAGCGTCCACTCCCAGATGCGCTTGCCGTCGTAGAGCAGGAAGAGGGTCGAGAAGGCCGCCAGCAGGATGCCGGTGAGGGTCTCTACGACGACCGTGACGCCTTCCAGGCCGGCGGAGGTGATCTCGTCGGTGTTGGCGCCGATCGCCTCCCGGAGGTTCTCGGCGATGTCGTTGATCTGCTTGTCGGTGACGTGGAAGGGGCTGTTGAGCAGCCACTTGCGCAGTTCGTCGATGCCGTCCTGGACCTGGTCGGAGAGGTTGTCGATGTTCTCCATGACCTGCCAGGTCACGAACCAGCCCATCAGCCCGATGACGACGAATCCGAGGATCGCGGTCAGGGCGGTGGCGGGCCCGCGCGGCACGCCACGCCGGGTAAGCCACGCCACCGAGGGCTGCATCAGCGCGGTGAGGAGCAGGGCGATGACGAACGCCAGCACGACGAGCTGTACGGCGCTGATGACCCGCATGAGCACCCAGACCGTGCCGGCCAGCACCAGCAGCCGCCAGCCGGCCTCCGCCGCGACCCGAACGCCCCACGGCACGACCTGCGCGGGGTCGGGGCGGGGCGGCGGAGCCGCGGGGGCGTAGTCGGGGGTCCGTGGGACATTGCCGGCGGGCGGTGCGGGGGCCTCGGCGGCGGGCGGTGCGGGCGCGACGGCGGTGGCGGACCTCCGCTCCGGCCGGAACTCGGCGCTCTCCCGCTCCACCTCGGCGCGACGCTCGTCCAACCGCTCACTCATCTCGGTCAGTCCGGCCCCGAGCCGACCGAGCCACCCTGGCACTCGCGACATGATCCGTCCTCTTCCCCCGTCTCTCCTCACCACTCCCCCCTGGAGTCGTCCGTCCGACCGTACATGCGTCACCGGAGAACAGCGAAAGCCCCTCACCAAAAGGACGGTGAGGGGCGACGCAGGGTTGAGAAGCGCCCTAAAGGGGCGCGGGGAACTGCGCGACCAGCCACAACGGCGCCGCACACAAAGAACGACCTATCGCGGCTGAGCCGACGGAGCGTCTAGTACCAGTGGTTGGCCTGCCAGAACGACCAGGCGCCACACGGGCTGTCGTACCGCTCGTTCATGTAGTTGAGGCCCCACTTGATCTGGGTGGCCGGGTTCGTCTGCCAGTCGGAGCCGGCGGAGGAGTACTTGCCGGCCGGGAGCGCCTGGAAGAGGCCGTAGGCACCCGAAGAAGGGTTGACCGCCTGGTAGTTCCAGCTGGACTCGTGGTCCACGATGTTGCTGAAGCACTGGAACTGGTCGCTCGGCACCATCTGGCGCGCCATCGCCTGGATCTGCGCGATGGTGTACGAGCTCTGGATCGGGAAGTCGGCGGAGGAGGACCGGGAGGCCTTCGTCTCGGCCTCTTCGCGCTCCTTGGCCAACTGCGCCGCCTTCTCGGCGGCCTTCTGCTTCTCGATCGCGCTCTGGGCGGCGGCCTTGCGGGCCGCCTCCTCGGCATCCTTCTTGGCGCTCGCGTCCGCGGCGATGGCCTGGACGTTGGCCTGTGCCGTCAGCGACTCGGTCTGCACCTGGGCCTGCTGGCCCGCGGGTATGTCCGCGAGGAGCGTCGAATCGGCAGCCGTCGCCTCGGCGTCGTTGTTCTGCGCGGTGCTGCCCGAGGCAACGCCGACGACGCTTCCGACAGCGGTGACCGCGGTGGCAGAGGCCACTGCGAATCCCCTGACCGAAATCGGACTCACACGGTTTCCTTCCAGCATCGCCCGCTTCGGTGACCCTGGCGGACGCAATCTTGCCCCTGACGCTGGCCTCCCACCTAAGGGGTCACGGGAGGCGCGGGCCCGGTGGGCAACTCCCGCGAGGGGAGCGCCGCGTGGTGCTCGGGCGGCATACGACGACGCTATGGAGTTGATGTGGTGTTGCTGTTGCGCCGTACCGCTGGGGGTACAGGTGTGTCGTATGCGGGGCCTGACAGGAGTGAGACTCTGCCGTAACCCGATGCCGCAAGGCAATTCCGAGTTGCGTGTGAAAGCTCACACCTCGTTTGTCCCAGGGGATTTCCGGAAAGCCGCACACGCCGAGGCGCCGCCCGGATAGGCTCTCCCGCCTTTCCGAACGGCGCCAACCAACGAGTAGCTACCGCAAGTTGAGCACTTGGGTCAGATCTGCCCGTCCTCCAGCATTTCGGTCACAAGGGCCGCGATCTGGGACCTCTCGGACCGCGTCAGCGTGACGTGGGCGAAGAGTGGATGTCCCTTCAGCTTTTCCACGACGGCGACGACACCGTCGTATCGCCCGACCCGCAAATTGTCCCTTTGTGCCACGTCGTGGGTCAGAACGACCCGTGAATTGGCGCCGATTCGGGACAGAACGGTCAGCAGTACATTCCGTTCCAGCGACTGCGCCTCGTCCACGATCACGAAGGCGTCGTGCAGCGAGCGCCCACGGATGTGCGTGAGAGGGAGCACCTCCAGCATTCCCCTCGCGGTGACCTCTTCGATGACCTCGCGGCTGGTGACCGCGGACAGCGTGTCGAAGACCGCCTGCGCCCAGGGGCTCATCTTCTCGGCCTCGGTGCCGGGCAGATAGCCGAGCTCCTGCCCGCCCACCGCGTACAGCGGCCGGAAGACCATCACCTTCTGGTGCTGACGGCGCTCCAGCACCGCCTCGAGCCCCGCGCACAGCGCCAGCGCCGACTTGCCGGTGCCGGCCCGGCCACCCATGGACACGATCCCGACGTCCGGGTCGAGGAGCAGATCGAGCGCGATCCGCTGCTCGGCGCTGCGGCCCTTGATGCCGAACGCCTCCCGGTCGCCGCGCACCAGGCGGACGTTGCCGTCGGGTGCGATCCGGCCCAGCGCCTTGCCGCGCTCGGAGTGGATCGTCAGCCCTGTGTGCACGGGCATGTCGGCGGCTTCGGGGACGTAGACATGGCCTTCCTCGAAGAGGATGTCCACCTGCTCGCCCGGCAGGGTCAGTTCGGACATTCCGGTCCAGCCGGAGGAGTCCGTGATGGCGAGCTCGGCGCGGTACTCCTCGGCGAGGAGACCGACGGAAGAGGCCTTGATCCTGAGCGGCAGGTCCTTCGACACGACGGTGACGTCGAACCCCTCGGCCTGCAGATTGCGGGCGACCGCGAGGATACGGGAGTCGTTGTCCCCCAGGCGGTAGCCGGTGGGCAGCACGCTGGGGTCCGAGTGGTTGAGCTCGACACGGACGGTCCCGCCGAGGTCCCCGGTCGGAATGGGGGCGTCGAGACGGCCGTACTTCACCCGGTAGTCGTCGAGCAGGCGCAGCGCCTGCCGGGCGAAGTAGCCGAGTTCGGGATGGTGCCGCTTGGCCTCCAGTTCCGTCACCACGACGATGGGGAGCACGACCTCGTGCTCGTCGAAGCGGCTCAGGGCGTTCGGGTCGGCCAGCAGGACGCTGGTGTCGAGAACGTAGGTGCGCCGGTCTGGCTTGTGGCGCTTTGTGCTGGTCACCACGGAAGGACGTACCCCCTCGGATGAGGTCGGGGAGCGACGGAGTGGAGCTGGACCGGTCGTCGGCCGCCCTGCACGTCATGCACGGGCCGAAAACCGGCCCTCCACTGCTTCTTCCATGCCGTGATCGCACGGTCGAGCTGGTGCAAAGGGCCTCCCGGGCGGACGGCTCCGGTGCCGCCCGCTGAGATACGACACCCGTGGTTCGGGTGTCGACCTGCTTGGCTTATGCCCTCGAACATGCGGTGCCATGCCGACGCATATGACGGCGCGCTGGTGAACTCCTTGTTACTTCTGTCCCGTGGTGGGCTACTTCTGTCCGCCAGAGGGCGACTTCCGTCTGGCCGGAGTACGGCCCTGGACTGGCCGGAAAGGGCTCAGCCGCCGTAACGCCGGTGCCGGGCCGCGTAGTCGCGAAGGGCGCGCAGGAAGTCCACCTTGCGGAAGGCCGGCCAGAAGACGTCGCAGAAGTAGTACTCGGAGTGGGCCGTCTGCCAGAGCATGAATCCGGACAGCCGCTGCTCCCCGCTGGTGCGGATCACGAGGTCCGGATCGGGCTGGTCGCCGGTGTAGAGGTGGCGGCCGATCATGTCGATGTCGACGGCCTCGGCGAGGTCCTCCAGGGAGGTGCCCTTCTCCTGGGCGTCGAGCAGCATCGAGCGCACCGCGTCGGCGATCTCCTGGCGGCCGCCGTAGCCGATGGCGACGTTGACCAGTATCCCGTCGACGTGCGCGGTGGCCTCCTCGGCCTCCTTGAGGGTGGTCTGCATCGCGGACGGCAGCAGGTCGGGCGTGCCGACGTGGTGCACCCGCCAGCGCCCGTCGGCGGCGAGGGAGCGGACGACGCCCTCGATGATCCCGAGGAGCGGGACGAGCTCCTCCTGCGGCCGGTCGAAGTTGTCGGTCGACAGCAGCCAGAGGGTGACGACCTCGACGTCCGTCTCGGAGCACCAGCCGAGGAACTCCTCGATCTTCTCGGCACCGGCGCGGTGGCCGTGCACGGTGGAGGAGCCCGCCGCCTTCGCCCAGCGCCGGTTGCCGTCCATGATCACGCCGATGTGCTTGGGCACCTGAGCGTGGTCCAGGTGACCTTCCACCCGGCGTGCGTACAGCCTGACCAGCAGGCCGCGCAGCTTGTCGCGCAGGTTCACGTGATTGTCAGCCCCTCCGTACGGATACGGTCCCCGTGGACCGAAGGGTACCGCCGCCGGGGCTGGGCCTGTCTTTCGGGTGCGAGTTGCGTGCCGCCGACCCACGCCGAAGAAGAAGACGACGACTGGGTCGCGCGGGCACAAAAAACGGGCCGGTCCGTGGGGGGGAGACGGACCGGCCCGAGGGGGGGTTTCCACCATAACCCTTCGTAAGGGATGCTGCGCGCATCGGCATGCCACAACTACTCTCCGAAATCGCTCGGCGACGGGGCGGTGGCCATGAGAGGGCCCCTTCGTGGCGGAATCGTGGCCTCGTCGGGGCCGATTCCCTGGGGAAACGCGTGGGATGCGGACGGATCCGTAGGGTTTGGCGCAGCTTGCGGTCCGCTCGGCGACTTGTCCGCGCTTCCCTCCCCCGGGTGACCCCGACCGCGAACGTCCACTTGACGGCGCACATGGCTGCGGGGTGCGGACACGGATTCGATGCGATGCGCGTCCAGCAGGGGCGGGTACGGGCGCACGGCACCGCGCAGCCCCCTCCACTGCGCGGTGCCGCCGCGCAGCTTTGCTTACGCGAATTGCCTTGGTCTGAACTTACGTGAGCGGCGGAGGGAAAGCGAGTCGGCCGTCATAACAATGTGGAAAAGGTGAGGGTTCCTTGGATGCGCAGGAGGCGAAGGGCCCTCGCGCACGGATGCACGGTTTGCACCAGGCGGCGCGGGCGCGGGTCCGAGCGGACGGTGTCTGACCTACATCCGGCCTGACGTCGCCCTATGGCTGTCACCGTCACATGGGACGAGGCGAGTGCACGACGCCTGGCGCGGCAGTTCCTGGAGCGGCCCGCCGAGCGCGGCACGCCCGTCGCCGGTGTGGTCGGGGCGATGCTCGGCGCGCACGCGCGGGTGCTGTCCGCGGCCGAGGTGTCGGTGGGTGTGCGGGCCGCCGTGGTGACTCGGGCGGACGTACGAGCGGCGCTGCGGGACGACCGCTCGCTGGTGAGGACGTTCGGCCCGCGCGGAACCATGCATCTGCTTCCCGCCACCGAGCTGCCGCTGTGGTGCGGTGCGCTAAGCGCGATCCCGACGGGGCCGAGCCCGTTCCGCCGGATGTGCGGCTGACGGTGCGGCAGGGGCGGGAGTTGGGCGAGCCGGTGGAGCGGGGCGGGGAAGTGGTCGAGGTGAAGGCGGAGTTGGTGGTCGGGGAAGTCACGGTCGGGCCGCACGCGTGAGGTGAGCCGGGGGCGGACTCACGCGCTGGGCTTGCGGGCCTCGAAGAGGTGGCGGGTGCTGTGCGCGACGAACGGGCCCTCGGACTCGATCTGCTCGTGCAGCGCGCGGAGTCGCGGTCGGTACGCCTCGACGGTGAAGCCGGGGACCATCCAGATCACCTTCCGCAGGAAGTGGACGACGGCTGCGATGTCGTAGAACTCGATGCGCAGCCGCTCGGCCCGCAGATCGACGATCTCGAGCCCGGCGGCCTCGGCGGCGGCGCGCTCGCGGTCGGGGTGGCGGTTGCTGCTCTGCTCCTGCGGGAGGGGGCCGAGGAAGTACTCGACGAGCTCGAAGACGCTGCGGGGCCCGACATGCTGGGCGAAGTACGTGCCGCCGGGCTGGAGGACGCGGGTGATCTCGGCCCAGTGCGGGGTGACCGGGTGCCGGCTGCTGACGAGGTCGAAGGTGCCGTCGGCGAAGGGCAGCGGAGCGTCCTCCGGCGAGGCGACGACGGCGGTGCCGTGCGGGCGGAGCAGGGCGGTGGCCTTGGCCACGTTCGGCGGCCAGCCTTCGGTGGCGACGGTGAGGGGCGGGACCTTCGCGTCGGCGCGGCGGAGGGCGAAGTCGAGTACCTCTCCTCCCCCGGTCTGGATGTCGAGGGCGGCGCCGGCATGGGTGAGCCGCTCGGTGAGGGACGTGGCGTATCCCCAGGAGGGGCGCGCCTCGGTGGCCCGCCCCTCGAACCAGGAGAAGTCCCAGCCTTCGGTGGGGACGGCGGCGCCTTCGGCGACGAGGTTTTCGAAGGTATGGGGGTGATCCTCGAAGGTACGGGGGCGCTGCGGCTCGCTCATGCCGTGATCGTGTCAGGGCGGCGTCGGTGGGCGCCGCTGATTTTTACGCCGATCCCTTACGACGGTGTCGGGGCGTCGGGGAGGACGAGCAGCACGAATCCGTCCTCGTCGTGCGGGAGCGTGCCGGTGCGCTGGAAGCCGTGGCGTTCGAGGAGTCGTATGGAGGCGGCGTTGTCGTGGAACGGGTCGGCGTACAGGGGCCGGGTCTTCTCGAGTTCCAGGAAGAGGGCGAGCGCTTTGGTGCCGATGCCGCGCCCCCAGTACGCCCGCCCGAGCCAGTAGCCGAGGAAGCGGCGGTCGCCGTCCCACCACGAGACGATGTTGCCGGCCACGTCGTCTCCGATCAGGATCGTCCGCACGAGGCCGGTCTCGTTGCCGAGCACGCGGGTTCGCCAGTGCTTCATGAAGGCGTCGCGCGGCCGAGGCGTGAAGCTCGACCGCCGGACGGCTTCCGGATCGTGCTCGTAGGCGAGGAAGGCCTCGAGGTCGGAGTCCAGGACCTCGCGCAGGCGTACGTCGGCGTTGCCGTGGCGCGGCTCATCGCTCATGTCGGTCATGTCGAGGAGTGTGGCAGGAGCCACTGACAACGCCGCGCGGTCGGCCGGACGGTCTGCGGAACCACGCCTTCGGAACCACGTCTACGGAACCACGCCTTCGGAACCACGTCTACGGAACCAGCGGCCGTACTTCCTCGGCCACGAACCGCACGAACCCCTCCGGATCCGGCTCGTCCCCCGTCGGCTGCAGGACCACGGTGTCGGCACCGGCGTCCGCAAGCCGCTGCACGGCCTTCGCAACGGCGCCTGCGTCCCCGGCGACACCGAGATCGGGGACGGATGCGAGCCCTTCCGCAGCGAGCTCGGCCCTGAGGCGGGCGGGACCGTCGGGCCCGGTGGCGGCGAGGAGATAGACGACGATCGGATGCGGCCCGGCACCGGAACCGGCACCCGCGCGCCCCGCTGCCTGCCGCCCCTCGTCGATGAGTTGCCGTGCCCGCCGTACCCCCTCGGGTGAGGTCGAGGCGGTGAGCAGGGTCCCGTCGGCGGCCTCACCGGCGAGCCGGAGCGAGCGGGGGCCGGTGACGCCGGCGACGATGGGCACCGGCTCGGCGGGCGGCCAGTCGAGGGCGACGTCGTCGAGGTTCACGTACCGCCCCTCGACGGTGAGGCGCTCCCCGCGCAGCAGAGCCCGCAGCGCGTCGAGGTGCTCCCGCAACAGGGTCACCGGCGACTCGACCCGAGCCCCGACCTGACCCATCCAGTCCTGCACACCGTGTCCGACGGCGAGGATCGGGCGGCCCGGGAACATGCGGTACAGGGTGGCGGCCTCCATGGCGGTGATGGCCACGTTGCGCAAGGGGACGGGCAGCAGTCCGACGCCGACCTTGACCCGCTCGGTCCAAGCGAGGGCGGCCGCGGCCGTGGAGATCCCTCCCTCCCGGAAACAGTCCTCCCAGAGCCAGAGCTCCTCGAGGCCGGCGTCGTCGGCGAGCCGGGCGACGGATCGGAGTCGTTCGGGGGCGAGTTGGGGACGGAACACTGCGCCGAGTCCGGTCATGGGATCTTTCCTACCCGGGTAGCACTCGGCGGACAACAGGAATTCCAGGAGGTGCCCGCGGATGGGGCGGCGTTGGCGTGACGGGCGGGGGACGCTGGTGGTGCACGGACGGGGGGACGACGTCTCGGTCCCCCTGGAAGTCGCCTCGTCGTACCGAGCCCGTACCAGGGGGCTCCTGGGGCGGGACTTCGTCGACGGGGCGCTACTGCTCACACCGGCCGGTGGGGTGCACACCTTCGGCATGCGCATCCCGATCGACGTCGCCTACCTCGACCGCAAGCTGAACGTCATCGCCGTACGCACGATGCCGCCGGGGCGGCTGGGGCGGCCCCGGTTTCGTTCGCGGCATGTGCTGGAGGCGGAGGCCGGGGCCATGGCGGGGTGGGGGCTGCGGGTCGGGGTGCGGTTGACGGTTGAGGTCGAGGCCGGCTGACCCGCCGAGCCGGGCCGGATGCCCTCCGCGAGACCGACCGCTTCCGTGTCCCTCACGCCATCCCCCATGCCGGCTCCCTTGTCATCCCCCGCACCGTTCCGTATGCCGTCCCCCGGGCCATCCTCCGCCCCGCCCGCAAGGTCGCTCCCACGCCAACTCACCGCCGGATTGCCGATATTGGCCGATCGAACCTGGTCACGAGTCTAGGGAGCACCATGCACCGCGCGTAGTGTGAAGCGGTATGGGGGAGCTACGCGCAGACTGGAGGCTCAGGTTGCGGCGCGGGGGCGCGCGCGGTCCCATCGCGGGCGCCGGTGTGCTCGTCGACCAGCGTACGGCGCTGACCTGCGCGCACGTGGTGCGCGATCCGGACGCCGTGATGTGGCTGGAGTTCGCGGAGAACCGCGACCTCGAACCCGTCGCCGCACGTGTCCTGCCCGGCGGGTGGCTGCCGGAGACGGAGGGCGGCGAGGACATCGCCGTGCTGCGCCTGGACAGCCCGCGCCCGCAGGCGCGCCCCGCGCCGTTGGAACCCAGGTTGTGGGGCGGCCTGGAGGTCTCCGCGACCGGGTATGCGGAGGGCTTCGACGACGGCATGACGCTATGGGGCCGTATCAGCGGGGCCAGCGGGGAGCGGGTGCAGCTCGACGCCGTCGCCAAGGCGGAGGTGGTGCGGGCGGGGTTCAGCGGTGCCGCCGTGTGCACGCGGCCGGGCGAAGGGCGTCCCGCCCGCGTGGTCGGGCTCGTCGTCAGCTGGCGCGGGGACATGGGCGCACTGCTGCCCGAGAACAACCGGCTCGCCTTCTCCTATCTGATTCCCGTCGACCGGATCGCCGAACTCTCACCCGTCATCAAGGAGTTGAGCAGTCCGTACGCCTGGGATCACGGCTTCGAGGAGCGGCTGGACCGGTGGTTCGCGGACCCGGACGAGGAGCCGGTGAAGGTCACCGTGGTGGCTCCGGGCAGTGGCAAGGAGCGCTCGCTGCGGCATCTGCTGCACCGCGCCGACCTCGTGTACCGCGGCGGCTCCTCCGGCAGGCCGGATCTCGCCGACCACGCCCTGGAGCACATCGCGTTCCCGCCCGGCCGGTATCTGGCGTACTGGGACTGGCTGCTCGGCACCAGGCGCCGCCCCGCCCAGGCGCCCGCCCTCGCGGCCGACCGCCCACCCCCTACGGTCCTCGTCGACGGCCTCGACGAGGAGCCCGAGCCCGGCCCCCTGATCGACCTCCTCGGCCGGCTGCGGGAGTGCGGCTTCCGGCTGCTGCTCGTCTTCCGCCACGCGGGCGGCACCGGCTGGACCGCGGCGTACGACGAACTGCTGCGGCCCGCGCTCCTCGCCCACGCGGACGCGCTGCTCGCCCGGCTGCGGCGCGCGGAGTTCAACCGCTCGGTCCAGCTCGGCATCGTCGACGACCATTCGCTCGCCTCCGCGACGGAGACGGCCGACCGGCGCCAGGCCGAGCGCCGGATCATCGGCGAGCAGACGGACCCCCATCGGCAACTCACCTCACTGCGCGAGCTGATCAGCACGCTGCGCGGCGACCTGGGGCGCCACGGAGGCCGCCACGGAGGCCGGGCATGAGGCAGCCCAGCACCCGGCCGGCGACAGGGAGCACCGACGACGGGACCAGGACGCATTGCCCGCACCGGCGCTTCACCGGCGCCCCCTGCGGCGGCCACCTCCTGCCCACCGGCCACTGCGCCGAGTGCGGCCGGCACGAGAACGGCCCCGGACTGCCCCCGCTGCCCGGGGACCCGTGGGACCTCGGCCCCCGGGACCTCCTCGCCCTGCCCGTGCGCGAGCCGCGCTCCGAGCGGGCACGGCTCATCGATCCCGAGGCGCCGCTGCGCATCCGTATGGGCTGCTCGTCCCCCGAGTGCGGGGTCGTCTTCGCCCCTCCCTACACCGAGGGTCCGGTGCCGATCGAGGGGTACTGCCCGGCCTGCGGCGAGCCCTACTCGTACCGGCCGGAACTCGCCGCGGGCGATGTGCTGCGCGACCAGTACCGGATCATGGGGCCCATGGCGCACGGCGGGCAGGGCTGGGTGTATCTCGCCGAGGACACCCACCTCGGTGATGTCGTCGCCGTCAAGGGACTGCTCAACCGCTACGAGCGGGACGGCGCCCGGCTCGCCGACGTCGAACGCCGCAACCTCGTCGCCATCCGCCATCCCCGGATCGTCCAGATCCGTGACTTCGTCGCCCGGCGGGACGGCACCGGCCAGGTGACCGGCGGCCATGTCGTCATGGACGACGTCGGCGACGGCACCCTGGAGAAGGTCGTGGAGGAGACCCGGCGCGGGGAGTGGGTGCTCGACATCGAGGACGTCGCCGCGTACGGCTGCCAGATCCTGGAGGCCCTCGGCCATCTGCACGCCGGTGGCGAACCGGTCTTCGTGTACGGGGACATGAAGCCCTCGAACGTGGTCCACCACGGGGACGGCGTCAAGGTCATCGACCTCGGCGGCATGCGCGAACAGGGCCAGAGCGAGCCGCCCGCCCATGTCACCCCCGGCTACATGGCCCCCGAGACCGAGTCCTCGGGTCTGCCCACCGTCGCCCACGACCTGCACACCGTCGGCGCCACACTGCGCGACCTCGCCGGCTGGGCCGTCGACGAGGTGCCCGGCCTCGGCGCCGCCTCCTTCTGGTGGGTCGTCGAGCGCGCCACCCGGCGGGACCCGGACCTGCGCTTCGCGAGCGCCCAGGACATGGCGGGCCAACTGCGCGGCGCCCTGCGGGAGATCCGTGCCCTGCGCGGCAAGAGCGACCCGCCCGAGCCGTCCCAGTACTTCCGGCCGTCCCCGCGGCTGCTCGGCGCCCGGCTCGGTACGGTGCCGGGCATCGAACACTGGCTGGGCCGTCCGCGCCGCCACCGGTACGAGCCGCCCGTCGCACCCGCCCTCGACCTCGGCGCACCCACCCCCACCGAGATCGCGCGCTGTCTGCCGGTGCCGGTGCACTATCCGGGCGATCCCCAGACCGCACGCTTCGAGGTGAGCAGTGGCTACGATCCGGGCCAACTCCTCGGCCAGGACGGCGAGCGGCCCACGTCGGTGGAGATCTGCCTGCACAACGTCCGCGTCCTGCTGAGCCGGAACACGCGGGAGGACCTGGAACGCGCCCAGGAGGAGCTCGACACCGCCGACTCCATTCCCGGGCCGCGTGCCGTACGCCAGTGGCGGCTGGAGTGGCACCGCGCCCTGATCGCGCTGCGCCGCGCCGACCTCGACGACGACCCGCGTCAGGTCGCCGAGGCCAAGTCCCACTTCACTCGGGTCCGCCTCGACCTGCCCGGGGAGTACGCGCCCAAACTGGCCCTCGCCTACTGCGGGGAGTTGCTCGGCGACGACACGACCGGCCCCACCGCCAAGGAGCTGTACGAGGCCGTCTTCGCCCGCAACCCCTCGCACGGCGGCGCCGCCCTGGGCCTCGCCCGGCTCGCGCTCCGCGACGGCGACCGCGGTGCTGCCCTCGACGTACTGGACCGGGTCCGCGCCGGCTCCCTGGACCACACCGTCGCCCGCATCGCCTCCCTGCGCATCCGCGCGGCCCGACTGCCGCACGGTGACGATCCGCTGCCCGCGCCCGCCGAGGTCGACGCGGCGCTGGCCGAGCTGCGCGGCCTCATGCGCCGGAACCCGGGCGTCGGCGAGCCGACCGTGTCCGAGGACGAGGCGCTGCGCCTGAGCACCGAGCTGAACGAATGGAAGCTGGACGCGCTGCACAGCCGTAGCGACGCGCCCGGCACCCCGGGCCGTGGCGCCGGACGGCTCGGCGCCCGCGGCCTGAGACGCCCGACCCCGCAGGAGCGCGAGGTGCGTGCGCGGATGGAGCGGCACTACCGGCAACTGGCCGCCCATCACCGGGAGTCGGCCAGCGCCCACGAACACCTCGTGGACCTCTCCCACGCGGTACGACCCCAGACCGCCATCTGAGCGCACGGCACGCACCCGCACGCAACGCACGCAAGGCGCGCAACGCAGGAACAGGGCAGGACGGCACCGGACCCGGACCGGGACCCCGACCCGGACCCGGTGCGAACGGCGACGAAGCGAAGGAGCGGTGACGTACGACATGAGCAGCCCCACCCGGCCGCCGCACCTGGGCATTCAGCTGCACGTCGACCTCGACCGCGACCTGCGCCCGCACCGCAGCGCCAAGCTCGAGGCTCATCTGCGGGTCGACGTGACCGCAACCGGTGCCGCCGCCGAGCTACCGGCCGTCGAACTCGCCGTGATCATCGCGGTGGACGTCGCCGAGACCCACCGGGCGGCCGTCCGACGCGCCCTGCCCGCCGCGCTGCGCGCCCTGCCCGACGGCATCTCCTTCGCCGTGCTCGGCGGCGGTCCCGAGCCGGCCCCGTGCTATCCGCTGAGCGGTGCCGAGTGGGCCGTGGCCGACCAGCATCACAGACGCCGGGCCGCCTTCGCCGCGGGCGCCGTCCCGCTGCATCGCGACGGTCCGCGCCCCGCCGGGTACGCCGCCTGGGCGGCGAGGGCACGCGCCCTGCTCGCCGCCCGCCCCCTGTCCGTACGCCATCTGCTCCTGATCACCGACGGCAGCAGCGCCCGGGGCGAGACCCGGCTGCACGAGGAACTGGACTCCTGCGCCGGGCAGTTCACCTGCGACGTGTTCGCCGTGGGCCACGACTGGGCCCCCGACCCGCTGCTGGCCCTCGCCGAACGGCTGCACGGCACCGCCGAGTTCGTCGACGACGGGCTCAGCTCGGCGATCACCGCGGCCATCCGGCGACTGCGCCGGGTGCACGCCCCCCAGCTGCCCATCGAGGTGACCGTACGGCCCACCGTCCGCCAGGTGTCCCTGAACGAGAAGGCGCCCCGGCCGCACCGGCTCGGCGGGCTGCCAGCGCCCGGCCGGCCCCATCTGTGGAGCTTCCCCACGTACCAATGGGAGCCGGGCTCGCGCGACTATCTGCTCACCCTCGTCGCCGACGCCGGTACCGACCCGCTGGAGACCGACCTGCAGTTCGCCATGGTCTCCGTCGGCGATGTCCACGTACCCGTCACCGCCCGCTGGCACCACCCCGAGCGGCCCCCTCCGCACGGCCCGGCGGGCAGTGGCACCCTGCGCGGGCTGAAGACCACCACCGTGATGCGGGACGCCCTGCGCAGGGGACTCGTCGCCGTCCGGGAACACCAAGCGGACTCCGCCGAACGCCACTTGGGTCAGGCCGCACGCCTGGCGGCACGGCTCGGTACCCAGTGGGTGCTGGACGAGATCGGCGCGGTCGCCGTCATCGAGGACCTGCGCGCGGGGCGGGTCCGGCTGCGTCCCGCCGTCGACGCCGACACGCTCGCCCCGATGCTCCTGCGCGCCGGATCCCGTCCCGGCGGCCCCCTGACCGACATCGCCGGTCTGCCGCCCGGCCCGCGCTGCGGCCACTGCGACACCCCGGCCGGGAGCGAGGCCCGTTACTGCATCAAGTGCGGGGAGAAGCTGCTGTGACCGTGACGACCGGACGCGCCCCGACCCGGCCCAAGCACTCCCCGGCAGCCTTCTGGCGGCGGCGCCTGCGCCCCTTCCGGACCCGCCGGCTGCTGGAGGCGCACCTGCTGGTCCTGACGCTGTGCGCGGCCGTCGCAGTCAGTGCCCTGCTCATCTCGTACCGCCAGACCCAGCAGGCCGGCCAGGCCCTCGCCTCCCGGGAGGCACCGGCCGTGCAGGGGCTCGCCGCCACCCGGCTCGCGGTGCTGCGTGCCGACTGGGAGGCCCGGTTCCTGGTGGACGAGGAGCTCGCCGACGTCGCCGGCTCGGGCGAGACGTACCGGGCCCAGCTCTCCGCGGCCGACCAGGGCCTGTCCCGCATCGCGGACCGGACGGACCAGGACCTCGGCACCGTCAACGGTCTGCTCGCCTCCTACAGCAGCTCGATCACCCTCGGCATGGCCACGTACCGCGACCAGCCGTTCATGCGGCAGCAGAAGCTCGCCGAGGCCCACTCGCTGCTCACCCGCGACCCCGTCGGACTCGCGCCGCGGCTGGACCAACTGCAGCGCAGCCAGTTACAGCACGCCGAGGACACCGCCACCATGGGGTGGGTGCAGCGCAGCGGCTGGTGGCTCGCCGAACTCGCCCTGGCCGCACTGGCGCTGACCCTGCTCTCCGCACTGTTCGTGCTGCGCGACCGCTGCGGCCGCGACTGGAACCCGTACCTGATCGCCGCCTTCGCCCTCACGGTGCTGCTCGCGATCGTCCCGCTGCTGACGGCGTCCTCCGCCCAGGACGACCTCGACAGCGTGCGCGCGGACCTGCGGCGGATCACGGACATCTCCCGGCAGGACTACTCCAGCGGCGTGGAGCCGGCACAGGCACAGCGGACGGTCACGGAGAAGTCCGAGGAGGTCCGGCGGGAGCTGGCCGACGACACCTGGACCGGCAGGGTGTACCAGGGCACCTTGATCGGCGGCCTGCTGGTCGTCGTCCTCCCCGCGGTGGGGCTCGGTCTCAGGCTCGACAACGACTACTGGAGGCGACGGTGACCCGGCCCTTCAAGCTGCTGGTGCTCCTCGTGGCGCTGCTGCTGGTCTCGGGCGGCAGCCTGGTGGCGGTCTGGGCGCAGCGGGACGCCGAGCAGCCGGTGACCATCCTCGGACCGTGGACCGACAACCAGGAGGAGCAGTTCGAGGAGGTGCTGCGAGGCTTCGGCATCCCCTTCGACTACCAGGGCACCGCGGCTCAGCGCGAGGTGCTGCTCTCCAAGGTGCAGGCGGGGGAGCCCCCGGACATCGCGATCATGCCGGGCGTCGGCGAGCTGGCCGAGTACGCCGACCAGAACCTCCTCAGTGAGCTGGACGGCCTCTACGACGAGAAGGAGTACGGCGCCCCCTGGAAGTCGGCGGGCAGGACCTCGTCGGGGCATGTCTACTGGGTCCCGGTCAAGGCGGACCTGAAGAGCGTCGTCTGGTATCGCGAGGGCGAGGAACCCGCCGGTTCACCGGCACCGCTGGAGAACTGGTGCATCGGCATGGGCGACGACGGCGCCTCCGGCTGGCCCGGCAGCGACTGGATCGAGGACCTCGTACTGCAGCGGGCGGGCCCCGACACCTACGGGAGGTGGGCCCTGGGCCGGGAGAAGTGGACCGGCAAGCCGGTACGCGCCGCCTGGGAGGCGTGGGCCGGCCTCCTCCAGCAGGACAAGGGGGCGGCGAAGAGGGCCCTGCTCAACGACCACCGGGGCGCCCCTGGAGAACACGGGCTCCTGTTCTCAGACCCGGAACCGGAACCGGGCTCGAGCTCCGGCTCGGAACCGGGCACGACCTCGGCTTCGGGCTCTGGCTCGGGCCGCGACTCGGAATCGGGGTCCGGCTCGGGCTCGGGGCCCGCCTCGGGCTCGGGGTCCGCCTCGGGCTCGGGGTCCGCCTCGGGCTCGGGGTCCGGCTCGGGCGCGGCCTCCGGCTCGCAACCAGACTCCGGCTCGAGCCCCGGCTCCGCCCCGGGCGCGCCCTCCGGCTCACAACCAGACTCCGGCTCGGCCCCCCGCTCCGGCTCGGGCGCAGCCTCCGGCTCGCAACCAGACTCCGGCTCGAGCCCCGGCTCCGCCCCGGGCGCGCCCTCCGGCTCACAACCAGACTCCGGCTCGGCTCCCCACTCCGCCCCGGGCGCGCCCTCCGGCTCACAACCAGACTCCGGCTCGGCCCCCCGCTCCGGCCTGGGCGCGGAGTCGGGCCGCGGCTCGAAATCGGGCACCGCCTCGGGCTCCGGCTCGGAATCAGCCTCCGCCTCGGACTCCGGCTCGGGCGGCTGCACCCTGGAGCACCAGGGCTCCTTCGCACGCTCCTTCTACGACGGGAACCCCGCAGCCCTGACCGACTCCGCCCCGCTCCTCCCCGGAGGCCCCTACCCCGTCCGGGCCCACGAGGTGACCGGCGACTTCGCCGCCCTGTTCAGCGACCGGCCCCAGGCCCGGAACCTGATCAAGAAGCTCGCCTCCTCGGAGGGCCAGCGGGCGTGGGCCAAGTATCCGGACGTCTTCTCGGCGAATCTCCAGGTGCCGCGGAAGCCCGGCCCGATCGGGCACGCGATCGCCGACCGGCTCACGGGCAAGCGCCCCCGCTGCCTGGACGCCTCGGACGTCATGGCCCCCGCCGTACGGGACGCCTTCTACGAGGCCGCCCTGCTGACCATCGCCCGGGCCGCGGCCGAGACGGACCTCGGCATCACGGGTCTCCTCCGGGATCTGCAGAAGGTGCAGAATGCACAGCCCGACAGAGATGCGCCGCTGGAGACGGTGTGCAGTACGGCGTGAGTCAGGACCGACGGCTCCGACCGGTCACCCTGCGTCGATCTCGGGTTGGATCTCCACGGTGAAGACGGCGTCCTCGGGACCGTCGCCTTCCCTGTCCTCCCAGACGATCACGCGCACGTGCCTCTGTCCGGCGCCACCCTTCTCCCACTCGGTCACCAGGTCCGTGACGACGAGGGCTGCGACGTACTCGGCGGTCTCCTCCGGATCGTCGGTGACAACGGTCCCCCGCCACCGCTCAGGCCGGCCACCGTAGGGGCGCCAGCCCTGCGAGCCGTGCGGCTCGTCCACCCGGTACACCCAGCCCTTCTCGGTGCCCATGGCACCGATCCTGCCACTCGAGAGGCCCACGCGCCGCAGAGCATCGCGCCGTCAGCGCTGGTCTTCGTCTCCCATGAGACCCGTCTGCACCAACAAACTCCCGCGCTTCCGCGAGACGAAGATGCCCCGCCCCGGCGGCATCGTGCGCGGGCGGACGTTGCCCAGGATGTCGCCCTCGTTCGGATCACCGGAGAGCACGACGCCCTGGGCACCCAGCTCCTTGATCCGCTGCATTAAGGGTTCGTACGAAGAGCGGCCGGCGCCCGCGGTGTTCCGGGCGACGATGAAGCGGATGCCGACGTCGCGGGCGAACGGGAGGAGTTCGGTGAGCGGGGCGAGGGGGTTGCCGCTGGACGTCGAGACCAGGTCGTAGTCGTCGACGACCACGTACACCGTCGGTCCGCTCCACCAGTTGCGTGCCCGCAGTTGCTCGGCTGTGACGTCGGGCGAAGGCGTGCGGCGGCGCATGAGGTCGGCCAGAGCCTCGACGTGGTGGTCCATGGCGTTGGACATGGGCACGTACTCGGCCAGGTGGGATGCCGGGGCGGCGTCCAGGAGCGAGCGGCGGTTGTCGATGACGAAGAGCTTGCAGGAGTCCCCGTCGTGCAGGTCGGTCAGTTGCCTGATGAGCAGGCGCAGCAGGTTGGACTTGCCGGACTCGCCTTCACCGAAGACGAGGAAGAAGGGGTCCTGGTCGAAGTTGACGAAGACGGGTTCCAGGTTGTTCTCGTCGAGGGCGAAGGCGACGCCACGGTCCGGCTCGGCGAGGGCTGCCGGCAGGTCGGCGAGAGGCAATCGGCGTGGCAGGAGGCGCACTGCCGGCGCGCTGGGTGCTGTCCAGTGGCGGTCCACGTCCCGGCTCATGGCCGCGGTCGCCTCGGAGAGGTTGTCGTCGGAGTGGATGCCGTCGATGCGGGGGACCGCAGCCATGAAGTGCAGAGCTTCCGGAGTGACGCCCCGGCCGGGCACGCCCGTCGGCACGTTTCCGGCTGCCTTGCGGTCGAGTTCGGAGTCCATCGGGTCGCCGAGCCGCAGTTCGAGGCGGTTCATCAGCAGGTCCTTCAGGTTCGCGCGGACCTCCATGGCGCGGGAGGCGGTGAGGACCAGGTGGATGCCGTAGCCGAGGCCCCGCGCGGCGATGTCGAGGACGGCCGCTTCCAGGGCTTCGTACTCGGTGCGGAAGTTCCCCCAGCCGTCGATGGCCAGGAAGACGTCACCCCACGGCTGGTCAGCCACCGAGATGTCGCCGCGTGCACGCATCTTCCGGAACGTGGCGATGGAGTCGATGCCGGCGCTGCGGAAGTACTCCTCGCGGCGCGTCATGATGCCGTACACCTCGGCGACCGTGCGGCGGACCCGCTCCGGGTCGAGGCGTGAGGCGACCCCGCCGACGTGTGGCAGCCCGGAGACGGCGGACATGCCGCCGCCGCCGAAGTCGAGGCCGTAGAACTGGACTTCGTGCGGCGTGTGGGTGAGCGCGAAGGCCGAGATGATGGTCCTGATGAGGGTCGATTTGCCGGACTGCGGGCCGCCGACGATCTGCATGTGGCCGGCGGCGCCGGAGAAGTCCCGGTAGAGCGTGTCGCGCCGCTGCTCGAAGGGCTTGTCGACGACACCGAGCGGCACGATGAGGCGGCCCGCGCCCTCGTAGCCGGGCTTGGTCAGGCCTCGGCCCTGTTCGGCGGCGAGTCCGGGGAGCAGGGCGTCCAGCGACGGAGGGTTGTCCAGCGGCGGCAGCCACACCTGGTGCGCGGCCGGCCCTTGCCCGGTGAGGCGGCGGACGATGACGTCGAGCACGGTCTCGGCGAGGGCGTCGTCCCCGTTCACCCGCGGGTCCGGCACCTGGGTCCGGGGATCGGGCTGTACGTAGTGCACCGGCACGGGGGCGGCGGTGAAGGGCACGGGACGGCGGTCCACCGGCAGCGAACCGTCCCCGGTCGTGGCTCGGGCGGAGACGGGCCGGTGCGGGCCGGATACGTAGGCCGCCTTGAAGCGGGCCATTTCGTCCGTGCCGTACTTCAGATAGCCCGAGCCCGGGACGTTCGGCAGGTGGTAGGCGTCCGGCACGCCGAGGGCGGCGCGCGACTCGGCCTCGGAGAACGTCCGCAGGCCGATGCGGTACGAGAGGTAGGTCTCCAGGCCGCGCAGGCGGCCTTCCTCCAGGCGCTGTGAGGCGAGCAGCAGGTGGACGCCCAGGGAGCGGCCGATGCGGCCGATCTGGACGAACATGTCGATGAAGTCCGGCTTGGCCGTGAGGAGTTCGCTGAACTCGTCGATGACCAGGACGAGGGAGGGGATGGGCTCCAGGGCGCCGCCGAGCGAGCGGGCCTTCTCGTAGTCGTGGATGTTGGCGTAGTTGCCCGCCCGGCGCAGCAGTTCCTGGCGGCGGTTGAGTTCGCCGCGGATGGAGTCGCCCATGCGGTCCACGAGGGTCAGGTCGTCCGCGAGGTTGGTGATCACCGCGGCGACATGCGGCAGGTCGGCCATGCCGGCGAAGGTGGCACCGCCCTTGAAGTCCGCGAGGACGAAGTTGAGCGTCTCCGAGGAGTGGGTGACCGCGAGGCCGAGCACGAGGGTGCGCAGCAGTTCGGACTTGCCGGATCCGGTGGCGCCGACGCACAGGCCGTGCGGGCCCATGCCGTCCTGCGCGGCTTCCTTCAGGTCGAGCATCACCGGGGTGCCGTCCTCGCCGACCCCGATCGGGACACGCAGGCGTTCGGCACGGGAACGCGGGCGCCACGTGCGGCCGACGTTTACGGATTCCGCGTCGTCCAGGTCGAGGAGATCGGTGAACTCCAGGTTGGCGAGCAGCGGTTCATCGGAGTCGCTGCCGGACGCCATGTAGAGGGGCGCGAGTTGGAGTGCGAGGGCCTCGGCGCCTTCGTGACTGAGGCGGTCGGGCGTCCCTTCGTAGACGTGCCCGTCGCCGGACTCCAGGCGCAGCGCATGGGGATGGACGACGACCGAGAGGCCGCCGCGTGCCGTGGTGAGTCTGCCTGGTACGACCTCGATGACCGTGACACCCTGCAGCCCCTCGGCTGCCGCCAGCGCCGACAGCGGCGACAGTGCCTCTCCGTCGAGTACGACGACGATGTGCGGCTGTTCCAGGAGGGGCTGGCCGCCGGCCTGGAACCGGGGACGGCCTTCGAGGTGTTCCTTGAGCAGCAGCTCCAGGTCATGAGCGTTGGACGTGATCAGACGCCGGCTGTCCGCTCCGTCACTTCCGTCGGTCTGGGCGTGGGGAAGCCACTTGGCCCATTCCCAGTGCGGGGCCGCGTCGTTCCCGGTGGCGATGGCGACGACCAGGTCGTCCGGAGAGTGCAGCGAGACCAGGGAGGCCACCATGGCGCGCGCCGATGCGCGGACATGGCTCTCGTCCCCGCTGATGGTGAGGTGGTAGAAGGCGCGCAGCGAGATCGCCATGGGCAGGCCCTCGATCGTGCTGTGCGCGGTGAGGAACTGCTTCATGGCCCCGGCGGTGAGCGGCTCCAGCTCGTCCACCGGAGCCGTCTCGGGAGCGATCAGTGGGGTGGCGAGCTGCTGACTGCCCAGCCCGACCCGTACCTGCCCGAAGTCGTCGTCGCTGATGCGCCGCTCCCAGATGCGGCTGCCTTCGGCGACCAGGGCCCACAACTGCTCGGGCGCCGGGTGCAGATAGAACTGCGCGTCACGCTGCAGCCGCGCGGTTCTCAGCACCGCACGACGAGTTTTGGCCAGGTATTTCAGGTAGTCCCGCCGCATGTCGGCGAGTTGGCCCTGGGTGCCGCGCCGGTAGCGGACGAGCATGGCGATGCCCATGGCGATCGTCGACGCGATCATCACCATGCCCATGATGCGCATGACCGGGTTCGGCGTCATGAAGAAGAACACGACGGAACCGCCCATCCCCAGCATGGGCAGCAGCTGCATCAGCGCCCCCTCCTGCTGCCCTCTGGGCAACTCGGGCGGGGATTGCAACTGCACTGGCTCGGCGGGCACCTCGGTGGGCAGAGTCCTCGGTGGCCGTTTGACGACGATCTGGCTCAAAGCTGACCCGTCCCCCTCGCGGTCTGAAGAGCCCCTGTCCGCACCCCCGTGGCGCCGACTTCAATCCGGACCGGATCTGGAGCAGATCCTACTGGCGAGCACTGACATCGCGGACGGTAGGGTTGCGCCACGCGTGTGCGCACCCGCGAAACGCGAAACCCGCGAACAAGCAATGGTTTCGGGGGCATTCACGGTCGTTCGGGATGAGACCGCAGTGAGAGCGGACACGCGAACGAACGGAACAAGGGCGCGGCCCGCGATCTGAGAAGCACCGCGAGGGGGAGCAGTAGGTGCCTACGACGGGGACGGTTCGAGCGGCGGCAAACACCGGCGGACATGCGGGAGCGGGGGCCCATACGGGACCGGGGGCGCCGACCACGCGCAGCACCGGCTTCCGCCGGATCATCGTGGCGGCACCCGACAGCCGCATCGATGTGGCGCTGCCCGACGACATTCCGCTCGCGCACCTCTGTCCGGAGATCCTGCGCCTGTCGGGGCAGAGCCCGGCACCCGGCGCCCCGGTCGGATATCACCTGGTGCGCCGCGACGGGACGGTGCTCGACGAGGCACGCTCACTCGCCACGCAGCGCATCGCCGACGGCGAGTTCCTGCTGCTGCGCCCCTTCTCCGAATCCCTTCCGCCCGCGGTGTTCGACGACGTCTCGCATGCCACGGCCAGCGCCGTCACCCGGGACCGCGCACTGTGGAACGACGAACTCCTGCGCTCCGCAGGGCTCTTCGGCGGCTGTGTGCTCCTGCTGCTGCTCGCCTTCGTGGCCTGGAGCTCCGACGTCCGCCACGACATGCACGGCCTCGCGGGCATCGTGGCGGCGGTCTCGGGCGTGGTGCTCCTGGCGATCGCCGGGGTACGGGCCCGGGTGTACGGCGACCGCGGCTCGTGCGTGGCCTTCGGCACAGGCGCCCTCGCGAACCTGGGAGTCGCCGGCAGCGGACTGCTCCCGCTGTCGGCCGGGGAGGGCATCGGCAGGCTGCAGTTCCTGCTCGCCTGCGCCGCCGTGCTGGTGGGAGCGGTTGCGCTGGTGGTCCTCACACCGAGCGGTGACGGCCCCTTCGTCGCCTTCGTCTTCGCCTCGGGCACGGGCATGCTGCTGACGTTCGTGTCGATCCTCACCGAGATGAGGCCGGTCGAGACCGCGGCGGTCTGCTCCCCGCTCGCCCTGGGTGCCCTCGCCTTCCTGCCCGGCCTCGCCACGCGCTTCGCCCGCCTTCCCATCGGCTTCGATCCGCCACGCACCGCCGTCGGCAGCGGTTACGACGACACCGATGAGGACGGCGACGGCGCCGGTGCACCCGCCGCGGTCGACGCCGAACGCATCGCCGCTCGAGCACGACGCGGCCATGAGCTGCTGCTCGGCCTGGTCGGCGGCTGTGCGCTGGTCGCGACGGCGGCAGCCGCGGTGCTCGGGTTCTCCGACGACCTGTGGGCCCAACTGCTCGCACTCGCCACGGGCCTGGCCCTGCTGATGCGCGCCCATCTGTTCCGGCACACCGTTCAGGTGGGTTGCACGCTCGCGGCGGGCCTTGCCTCGCTGGTGCTCCTGGGACTCGGCCTCTCGCTCAACCCGCCCGGCTGGATGGTCCTGGAGGCGCTACGGGGTGACGGCACGGCCCTCGACGTCAGGCTGGTGTGGCTTTCGTTCGCGGTCGTCGTCGTCACCGGGGCGATCACCGCGATCGCGCTGGTGGTCCCCAGCAAGGGGGTCACCCCGTTCTGGGGCCGATTCCTGGAGATCGCCGAGAGTTTCGTGCTTCTGACGCTGCTGCCGCTGTGCCTTGCGGTGTTCGGCGCATACCAGCAGATGCGGTCGCTCTCTTCCTGAGGGCAACGGGCTGACGGGCTTTGAGGAAGAGGCAGCGGAACAATGGCATCACGACGGGACGAGCTCAACGCCTACACCTTCGCGCGACGGCGCCTGGTCGGGCAGTTCCTGCAGCCCAACCCGAACGGCACGGAGGAGGGCTGGCCGCGCCCGCTGCGCGCAGTCGTGCCGGGTGCGATCGTCGCGACGGTCATCCTCGCGGCGTTCGGGGCCTGGGGCATGTTCAAACCGGCCGCACCACAGGGTTGGGACAACCCTGGGGAGAACGTCATCATCTCGAGCAAGTCCACCACGCGGTACGTGATCCTCAAGACCGACGGCAAGGCACAGCTGCACCCGGTCCTGAACATGTCCTCGGCGAAGCTGCTGCTGCAGCCCGACAAGGGCAAGGTCATCAACGTCGACGAATCGGTCCTGGACAACGGCAGGATCCCGCACGGCCCCACCCTCGGCATCCCGTACGCCCCCGACCGTCTGCCCGACGCCGACGAAGCCGGGTCGAAGAAGCGCTGGGTGGTCTGCGAGCGCCCCGGTGAAGGCGGCCGTGCCATCGAGAAGGCGGCCTTCATCCTCGCCGCTCGCGACATGGACCGGACCGAGGGCGCGGAGCGGCTGCGCGGCGGCGAGCTGATGTACGTGGAAGGCCCGGGGCCGGACCGCACACGCTACGTGGTCGACGCCCAGGGAACGGCGTACCCCGTGGCAAACGAGGAACTGCTCCTGCGCACGGTCGTCGGCGAGGACCGGCAGCCTCAGCGGGTGTCGGCCGGCTGGCTGAAGACCCTGCACCAGGGCGACACCATCGCCTTCCCGAAGATCCCGGACGCACCCGGCACCGACGCCGGCATCCAGGGCCGGTTGCCGGCCGAGGCGAACAAGGTGGGCATGGTCCTGGAGGCGCCGTCCGGTACCAGGATGCAGAAGTACGTCGTCCTGAAGGGGCGGGTCGCGCCGGTCTCCGACTTCACGGCAAAGCTCCTGCTCAGCAGCAAGGACCTCACCAGCCTCGGGCAGGCGAGCCGGGCGATGCCTGTCAGCGCCGGCAGCTTCACACCCGGGGAGCCTTTGGGCGCGGAGAAGACCTGGCCTCAGCAGCAGCCCGAGCCGGTCAACTCGGCGAGCACCGACGAGGGCAGCCGCAACACCCTGTGCAGCGTCCTGCGCGACGTGGACGAGGACACTGGCGCCACGACCCTGAGCACGTGGGTGGGCAAAGCCTTTCCCGCCACGCTTCCCACGGGTTCGAGCAGCGCGTACGTCACGCCGGGCTCGGGCCAGTTCTTCCGCCAGTTCACGGGCTCGTCGACCCGCTCCGGCTTCTTCTTCCTGGTCACCGACACCGGCCTGCGCTATGCGATGCAGTCCAACGGTGACAGCGAGACGGACGACGCGGGCATCGGCTCCTCGGGCTCGGCCGCGGAGCGACGGGAACAGCGTGAGGCGGCGCTGCAGGAAGCTCAGCAGGCGCAGAACCGCCTTGGCTACAAGGACGTGACGCCGGCGCCGATCCCGGCCGCGTGGTCCGCGTTCCTGCCGACGGGGCCGCGGCTGTCGACGGGGGCGGCGCGGCAGCCGCAGGGCTCGTGAGCGGGCGGGCCGGGTAATGCGTACGGATCGCTTCTTGCGCCGCCTCGCCGGTACGGCCGCTGCCGCCCTCGCGGTCATCGGGGTGTCCCCGTCGCCCACGGCCACCGCGGCCGGTACGGCAGACCAGTGCACCTTCGGAGGCAGGACGTACGAGGGTCGGCCCTGGGCGCTGCAACGGGTCCTGCTGGACGAGCTGTGGAAGCAGTCCACGGGCGAAGGCGTACGCGTCGCGGTCATCGACACGGGCGTGGACGTCAAGAACCCCCAGCTCACCCCGGCGGTAGACGTCAAAAGCGGCCGCAACTACCTCCCGAAGAACCTCAAGGACGACAGCGGCAACAAGATCGAGCGCGGCCGCGAGGACGGCACCACCGACGTGGTGGGCCACGGCACGAAGGTCGCGGGAATCATCGCCGCCAGGCCGGCGAAGGGCACGGGCTTCGTCGGCCTCGCTCCCAAGGCGACGATCATCCCGATCCAGCAGAACGACGCGGAGGGCCACGGCGACACCAAGACCCTGGCGGCGGCGATCGACTACGCCGCCAACGAGGCCAAGGCCGACATCATCAACATCTCCCAGGACACGGTCAACCCGATCGACTCCACCTCCACACTGAAGCAGGCGGTGGACAACGCCCTGGCCAAGGAGATCGTCATCGTGGCCTCGGCGGGCAACGACGGCCTCGGAGGCAACGTGAAGAAGACCTACCCGGCCTCGTACGAAGACGTCCTGGCCGTGGCCGCCTCCGACCGCAACAACGAACGCGCCGCCTTCTCCCAGTCCGGCGACTTCGTCGACGTCGCAGCCCCTGGCGTCGACATGGTCTCCACCGTGCCCGGCGGCGGACACTGCGCCGACAACGGCACCAGCTTCTCCGCCCCCTACGTCGCCGGCGTCGCCGCCCTCATCAAGGCCAAGCACCGCAACTGGACACAGGAACAGATCACCGCCCAGATCATGCAGACCGCGGAACGCTCCATCCCCGGCCACGACCGCCTGGTCGGCTGGGGCGTCGTCGACCCCGTACGCGCCCTGACGGAGGACGACAAACCGATCGAGCAGCCGGTGCCGAGCAACGAGGGCGCGGGGCGGGCCGAGGCGCCCACGGTGGCCCAACTCCCGCTCGGGGAGACGCCGCAGGAGCGGGCAGTTCGCCTCGGGACCTATGCGGTGGTGGGCAGCTTGGTGCTGGTGGCGGTCATCGGGGGTGGGGCGGTGACGGTGCGGGATGCGCGGAAGAGGACGTCTTCCGGACGGACCTCAGGACAGTCCTCGGCATAGCCGAGAAGGCCGTTGGTCCTGTCACTGGTAGTGGCTAGAGTGACACGCATGCACTCGGTGACGTTCGCGTCACCACGATCGCAATGACCTGCGGTCGTAGCAAACGGGGAGCACGGGGGTTACGGGGGAGGGTGACTGTCATGCCGTGTGCCGGCACTTCTGCCTGAAGAGGGAACACGTGCATCTCTCCAAGCCGTCGGGCCCCACCACAGCTCCGGAAAGCACCGGAAAGCACCCGAAAGGAACAACAGATGGCAGGAACCCAGAAGGTCACAGACGACGTACTGCGGCAGTTCGAGCAGGAGCTCAACGAACGCTTCGGCTCGGTGAAGCAGCAGCTCCAGCAGCTGCACGCCGTGATCGACGGTGTGGAAGGCAAGTGGCAGGGCCAGGGCGCCGTGTCCTTCGACCGAAAGCAGACCGAAATCAACGAGCGCATGGCCCACATCGGCAACCTGCTCGTCCGCTTCCAGAACGCGGTCAACGACAACCGCCGCATCGCCGGCAGCAACGACGAAGAGATCTACCAGGCCCTGGCGGGCATCGACACCGGCAGCTCCGGCTCGGCCGGCGGCGCCGCGGCCCCGTCCGCGAAGACCTCGGCCTTCTCCGGCATGTAGCGCAGCAGCACCGCAGCACTGCAATACACCGGAACACCGGCTACGAAAGGAAGTTGGAGCAGCCATGGCAGTGGACAACGGCACCATGCTCGTCACCTACGCGGAACTTGAGCGCGCCGCGGGGGACATCACCTCCCAGGCCAAGAAGCTGGACACGGACCTGGAAGCCCTCCAGCAGCGGATGAAGGACCTCTCCGCCTTCTTCGAGGGCGAGGCCAAGACCGCGGCGGACGGCCTCCACCGCGAGTGGGACATCAAGGCCAGGGAAATCCACCAGGCCCTGAACGCCATCGCGAACGCGGTCCGCGAGGCGAGCGCGGCATACAGCGCCGCCGACCGAAAGGCCGCCGCCAACTACTGACGCGGCAGGCCTGGTTCAAGACTCAGGGTGGGTACGCACGGGAGGTACCCACCCTGAGTGGCTTCAGTTGAGTACGCGTACGCACTCCTTACCAGGCATCAGCGCCCATTCACCGCGCTGCCCGCCGCCATACCGTGCCTGCATGCCAGAACAGCCCGGGCCGACCCGCACAACCACCGCACCGGCAGAGCCCAGTTCCTCGTCCTCGCTGCTCCCCGCCCTCGGATGCGGCTGCGCCGCGCTCATCGGCATACCCCTCATGGCCGTACTCCTGCTGATCGGCACACTCGCCTGGGGCAACCGGGGATCGACCGACTTCCCCCGCGTCGCGCCCGAGGACATGACGAACCGTGCCTTCCAGCACTCCCAGGAGGCGTACGACGTCATGGGGTTCAAGCGCACTGTGGAACCGGGCGTCGAGGACATCGGCGTCAGCACGGAGAACACGCTCAGCTCCAGCTTCTGCTGGACCAGTGGTCCGCTCGGCCTGGAGGACAAGACCGTCGACGGCGCCTACCAGATGAGCCACGGCTGGGCACTGGACGACGTGCCCGCGAGCCAGGCGGTCTCCGGCCTGCGCCGACTGCACGAGCACCTGAAGGACGAAGGCTGGGAGGTCTCGACCTACCGTGAGGGTGGGAAGGCCAACGACTGGCGCCTGTCCGTCCAGCGGAACGACGGAGACGAGCGGATGTCCTTCACCTGGTACCCGGACCGGCAGTACTTCACCGGCGGCGCGACCGCGCCCTGCGCCTACGACCCCACCTGGCAGACCGGCGACACGGGCCCGTCCGGAGAGGGCCAGAGGCCCCCGGCGCTCGGTCCCTCCCAACGGGGCTGAACCTGTTCCAGGGTTTCCAGACCAATCACAGCCCCTTGAGCCCATCCAGTCCCACTGCCCGGCGCCCCTGCCTCACTACCGGCGGCCCTCCGCCACTACCGCTCCTGGTGCGCGAGGGCACCGCCGCGCTGATCAGCGATTGCCCACCCAGCAGTACGGCGGCTCCACCCTGAGATACCAGCGGCTACTGAGTACGTTCGCTCATGCCCCGCGTGCCCTCCCCCGGAACGATGCTGTGCATGACACCGCGCCGCCACCGCCCCGCCTGGCTCCAAAAGATCTGTACGGCAACCGCCGTAGGACTGCTCGTGACAGGGGCGTTCGGCTTGAGCAAGCTCTGGTCCGGAGAGCCGTATCCAGTCGCTGACCCTGTAGCCACGGCCAACCGGCTGGACGGCTACACCCAAACCGCGTACGACGCACTCGACCTGCCGAGCGCCGAACTGGACACCGGCTGGCCCGGAGCAGGCGCGGAAGCCCACGGCGAGGGCTGTCACTACCGAGGACTGCGCCACTTGGACAAACAGCTCAGCTCCACCCCGCCGAGCATGCTGGGTGTGGTCAACGTGCACACGGAGTGGGCGCTGAAGGGCGTACCCGAGACTGAGGTGATCTCCGCCCTGAGGCATGCACGGGAGGAGCTGACCCGGCAGGACTGGACGGTCGCGGACTCTATGAACAAGCCCTGGCGCCATCTCATACTGACGCCCCCGCATTCCAACGACGAGGTTCGCATCTGGGCCTACCCACGTGACCATCTGCAGGTGGCCGCCTACTCCGACTGCGCCCGCTATCCCTCCGGCACCCGCCTGGACAACCTGGGCTACCCGGTGCTGCCACCTCAAGTGGCGCCGAGCCAGTTGCGTGGCGTGAATAACTGAGCACGGTTCGTACGCAGGGGTCGAGCGGGGCCCGATTACCCATCTCGATCTGTCCGACGGCTGTCCCCCGCACTCTCCCGCCGGACCGCGATCAGGGCCAGTACGCCGAGCACGATCAGTCCCGGTGCGCCGGAGACGGGGTAGAGAATCTGCAGCGGCACGCCGATGGCAAGCAGATACCAGCCCACCTGTGCCGGGAGCCTGCCGGTGTCACGGACGATGCGTTGGCTGAGTGTGCCAAGGGCGAGGAGGCCGAACCCGGCGAGGAAGAACCACATCTCGTATTCACGCTGCGGCTTTCCGGGGACGGCGTTCCAGAATCCGTCGTGGGCCACATCACCGAAGGTGCTGGAGGCGACCAGGGATACCGCGAAGTGCACGGCAGCCAGTCCGATCACGAGTCGGGGAATCAAGCGTGTCATCGTCAGCCTCCCTGATTCCTGCGGCCCTTGAGGCTCCTCATGACATGGCGCCGGTTCTGGCGGTGAGGAACGCGAGTGGAGGCGGCGACGTATGCCGTCAGCCCTCCGAGCGCCAGACACAGCGGGGAATACAGCATGAGGTCCCAGCGGGTGAAATCGGTCGGCCGGTTCGTCAGGGCGGACGAAGCCAGACCAGCGGCACCTCGCAGAAGCAGCACGCCTGCGACGACCCATACGCCCTGGCGCACCAAACGACGTGGCCGCACCCCCGAGAGCTGAGGGACCAAGTCGGCCTGGGCTGCGACCACATAGGACGCCGCTCCGAGCGCCGCCGCGACCGCGGCCGTCAACCCCGGTGTAGGCAGGTCGGCTTCGGCGACCCCGACGACCGTACGGGCGAAATCGGTACGGCTGGCCAGCGGCCAGGGAGAGAAGGTCCAGATCCCGTGCAGCACCCCGACCGCACCGAGGCCGACTGCGGCCGTCCCACCAGCAAGGTTCGTCATCGTCATACGGCTCCCCCTATGGTCACTCCATACAGGCCTGTATGGAGTGACCATACAGTACTGTACGGGCATGGTTAGAAGGCCCCTCACCCCCCAGGACTGGTCGACCGCGGCGCTGCGCGCGATGGCACGCGGCGGGGTCGCCGCAGTGTCGGTCAACGCGCTCGCGGGCGAGCTGGAGGCGACACGAGGCAGCTTTTACTGGCACTTCAAGGATCGCGACGCGCTGCTGACGGCCGCACTGGAGACGTGGGAGCGGGACGACACCGCAGCGCTAATCGCGGAGTTGGGCGACATCACCGACCCCCGGCAGCGGCTGACGGCTCTGTTCTCCATCGCGCTGGGGCAGGAAGACATCAACGGCCTGGAGCCCGCGATCGTCGCGCACGCCGATCACCCCGCCGTCGCCCCGGTCCTGCGCCGAGTCACCGAGCGGCGGATCGCCTATCTCACCGATCTCTACACCGACCTGGGCCTGGACACCGCCGCGGCCAGGCGTCAGGCGGTCACCGCGTACGCCGCCTTCCTCGGCTGGCTCGAACTACGCCGCTCCGCCTGCGACATCGTTCCCGAAGTCGCCGCCACCGGCACCACCGCCGCTGCTGCCCTGGACCACCTCATCACCGAGTTGGCGCGACCCGCCTTGCACGAGGCGGGACCGGAGTAAAGCGGATTGGGTACGAGGCTACGAGGCTGCTGGGTCTCCTCGTACAACACTCCTCGACTCCTCGACTTCGGCGAGCACGGCTGCCAGCGCCTTGAAGGCGGGCCCCGTTCGGTCGGCCGGCGCGTAGCAGGAGGACGTGGCTCAGCCCTAGGTACCTCACCGCGGCGCGACCGCGCCGCGCGCCCCACTCCCCACCGCGCTCGGCATCAAGATTCGGTGTCCGAAGCGGGCGCCGCCTTTGCTGCCGTCAACCGATGAATACACTGCTGGTCAAGATCCGCAGGCGCCCACTCCGACGTGCAGGGCATGGGCTGTTGGTGTACCCGCGGGTGAGTGTGTGGTTACGGGAACGGCGCACGTGGGGGACCGGTTTGCGGCACCTGCCGGCGCCGGAGGGGAATCACGGGGTGAGTGAGACGGACGAGGCGCCTGCGGCGCCCGGTCGGTTGCGTCGAGTGCTGCCGACCAGCAGGCGC
Organism: Streptomyces sp. NPDC107522; assembly: GCF_055657525.1. Taxonomy (NCBI): domain Bacteria; kingdom Bacillati; phylum Actinomycetota; class Actinomycetes; order Kitasatosporales; family Streptomycetaceae; genus Streptomyces; species Streptomyces sp. NPDC107522. The sequence goes on from NZ_JBVKAU010000003.1 coordinate 513,608, forward strand.
GGCCGGTTGTCGCTGATATCCGCGCTGGTGCTCGCGCTTGCGGGCACCGGCCTCGGCACATGGGCGGCGGACACCTGGCCGTGGCCGAAGGACCGCTACTGCTGGGGCGCTTGGGAACAGGACAGCGGCCCGGACTTCCTCGGCGACGAGGCGTTCGGCGACGATGACGACGGGTCACGCACCAGCAAGGAGACAGCGCCCACTCGCGAACGCCCGACCGGCAGCTGCGAGGTCTCCATCGCCGGCGACTACAAGAGCAGTTACGACGGTGACAGGGTCTCCATCCGCCAGCAGGTGTCCGTCGAGTACGGCCCGGTCCCCAAGGCCGCCGAGGCGCGGCTCGCGATGGTCCAGGACGGTTTCCTGGGCGGCGACATGGTCCCGCTCCCGGACGGCCTGCCGGGCACGGTGAACGGGCGCGGTGGTCTGCTGGTGCTCCCGAAGTCCTGCGATACGAAGGACGGCAGGCCGACGGTCGTCACGATGCAGGCGTCCGGCACGTACACCAGCGGCCCCTCGTACACCCAGAGCGACTCGGCCGATCTGGGCGGCGCCCGGGAGGCTGCGGTGCTGCTCGTCGCGGCGGCCAACCGTGGGATGGCGGCGGCCGGTTGCGCGCCGGACGAGCCGCTGAAGGTCAGCTCGCCGCTCTACGACCTGCCGGGCGAGCCGGATCGCATCTACAGCACCGCTGAAGACGTCTGCGGCATCCGTGGCCTGCACCTCGGCACGGAGGACATCGAGGACCAGACCGGCGCGGTCACCCGCGACCTGCAGACGTGCAGCGTCCGTGGCGATCTCAACGGCGTGCCCTACCTGCAGCTGGCGATGGTTGCCCAGCCCCGGCTGGCCGCGGTGTTCGACGGCATCGCGGGCGAACGCCCCGTTGCCCGCGGCTGGCGCGGCGCGGGCACCATCGGCGAGAAACACGCGATCGTACGAGCCGACTGCGCCGGCCGGCCCGCCACCTTCCTTATGGGCGGTACCTACACCGACGCCGACCGTCTCGCCGCCTTCGCCAACGCGGCCGCCGCCCGCCTAGGCTGCGCCCCCATCGCCCCCAAGGGAGCCGCCCTGTGAGCAGCACCGCGGACGAGCCGAACCGCTACGACCAGCCCCTGCCCGCCGACCGGGAGTTGCTCAGCGAGCGGTACCGGCGCCTGTGCCGGGAGCGGTGGCGCCGACGGCGCCACCGTTTGCACTGGCGCCACCTGCTGCGCGGCCGGGTCCGGCCGCTGCTGGCCGCAGGTCTCGCCGGGATGCTGCTCGGCGTCGGCGGCACGGCCTGGCAGACGAAGGCCGGGCCGTTCGCGCCGGACGAGGTGTGCTGGGGCGCGCTGTCCCGCGACGACCTCGCCGCGACGTTCCGTGAGCCGGAAAACGTCAAGGCGGTCGAGGCCCCCGTGCTGCACGGTGGACGCTCCATGGACGGCCCCACGGGCCGTTGCCAGTTGACGAACAGCGACGGCGACGAATGGGCGCTCACCGCCCGGGTACACCAGCTGGACGACCGAGTCGGCGACGACCGCCATTGGGCCGATGAATTCCTCTCCGCCCGCCTCACCCCGCTCGGCGGCGGCCTCCTGGGCATGGCCTCGGACAACCGCGCCTGGCTCGCCATCCCGGACGGCTGCCTGGGCCGCCCCAGCGACTTCGACGGGCCGACGGTAGTGGACATCGCCCAGGGCAGCTGGATCACCGACCTGGAGCCGCGTACCAAGGAGCGGGACGCGATGGCCCGCCTGGTCGTGAAACTCGTCAACAAGGTCAGCGCGGACCTGGGCTGCGCCGGCACGATCGCTGATCCTGTCGAACGCCTGCCCAATGCCGCTCGCTACACCCGCACGGAGAAACCGGACGCGCTCTGCGGCATCAAGGGACTGACCCTGGGCAAGAAGCGCAAGCCGAACAAGTACCCCATGATCACCGACGGGCACGGCCCGGTACGCACCTGCGACCGGGACATCATGGGCTCGGAGTGGGAGCAGCGCCTGATGACCGTCGAGGACCCGCGACTGGCAGCGATCTTCACGAGGATGACGCTGAAAGAGGGCGACCGGGTGCGCTCCGCAGTGGGCTATGGCGGCCTCGGTCCCAACCTCGGTGTCTTCCAGGCCCGTTGCCAGGCGGGCGCGACGGTGTTCCTCGTACAGGCCAACGACCGCGAGATAAGCGCGGACCTGCGCACCCTCTTCCCCCGCTACGTCGAGGCAGAGGCCGCCCGCCTCGGCTGCGGCCCGCTGAATCTGACACTGCCACGGCCGGGCGGGAGCCGCTGACTCCAACCGACCGCTGTGCCGTAACGATGCGAAACGCCACGCCTCCGGCAGTTCGAATACCGGGGGCGGGGCGTTGTCGTGGGTAGCTGCCCGAGCCATACGGTGTCCAGGACGGACAGGTGACGCAGGGCGCGGTTGGTCACCTGCATGCCGGTACACCGTCGTGCACCGGGACGAGAAGCATGAGGACTGATACTCAGTCCGAACCAGGTATCGGGGCCCTCCCGACACGTCCGCCCGGCGGCTTTGATCGACGTCATGTCCAAACCCATGTTCCCGGCCCACCCGGCCCTCCCCAAAGCAACGCTCCCCGCCACACTCGGCGTCATCCTGGTCATCCTGCTCGCCTTCGGCGCACACGCCTGCGAGTCGCTGGCGGGCGGTCCGGTCCTGTCTGCTGTGGCGTACCGGGACCGGGTGGCCGAGACAAAGGCGGCGGGCGAGCGCGCGCTGGGCGACCTGGAACCGATCCCCACCACGAGCGGTGGGTCCCTGGAGGAGGTCAGCGGCTCCTGCGTGGACGACTTCGGCTTCGACGACACCGGCGTCACCCGAGACGAACCGACCTATGAGTGGGCCCTGGAGTTCCCGAGCACGGACGCCTACAACGCCGCCGTGGAGCACCTCCGCGCGACCTGGACCGACCGCGGCCTGACCGTGAAGCAAGTCCCCCCTCCCTCCAGGGTTGAGCCCGGCCCGGGCCTGCGCGGCGTCAGTGCCGCGGACGAGAACGGCATCGAGCTGTCCCTCGTCCCGGACTGGTATTCGGGCAAGCCCGTCCTACGCGCGAACGGCGGCTGCGTCCGGCACGAGTACAGCCACCAGGACCTCGAGCGCGAGGACGAGGTATGACGCGGAGAGCGGATGCCCGAGATGGACGCAACGGGCACTTTCCGCCAGCCGCCCGCGTGCGGAAAGGCGCGCCAGTGGACGATCGAGGCCGAGGAGAGAGTGGAGGGACTCCACGGCGGCGTTGTCCCGGACCGATGCGAAACGCCCCACGACTGCACCACACCCCAGCGACCGCATATCTGCTGGAACGCCTCGGATGACGTGTTCAGTTGTCTTCTTGGGCGCAGAACAAGCTCAGTCCGTCGCGGAATCACTGGGTGTCGTCACTGCAACGCGCACTACGCCGCCGGTCACCACCTGAACAGCACTCCGCGCCACGCCCATCCCGCGTTGAGTACCGCTTCCAGCAGAGGATTCCTCACGTCCCGCGTGTCGAAGCGAAACGTCTCGACCTTGTGCCGACGGCCGTCGGGCCCTTGCTTGATCTCCCACCGCCGATACACCGTGGTCGCCAGACCACGGCCGTACTGCCTGCGGGAGTATTCGGCTGACGAGGTCTCCCATCGCTCTTCGAGGGCACGCACCTCGTGTTTCTCCGGGACGAGGCGCATGCGGGTCTTGAGGGTGACACCCGCCTTCCGAATCTGGCACTCCACCACCAGATCGGCCTTCTCCGCAGGGAGGGCGTTGCGCACGCGGAACGGCACGTTAGGGGCGTTTAGCGCGAGCAGGGCGGCACGGACCTCCATGGCCGGTAGCGGTACGACACCACTGTCTGGGTATCTGCTGCCGGTCAGTCCGTCGAAGAAGCCCATCGGATCACCTTCTCGTATCCACCGTTCGTTTCGCGGGCGGCGACGCCTAAATCTTGAAGGCCAGGGAGTCGTCTTCAACTGCTCCCAACTCGCCCCGCGGGACTGACCATCCTCTTCCGCTATTACGCAGCTGAGTCATGGTTGCCCCGAATTACCCTCGGCAGTTATGCGCAGTCCAGGGTCGTGACTGTGACGGGGAAGTACGCACGGATGAACCGCTCAATGTCCTTGCGATGGCCCTGATCCGTCGGATTGGCCTCGGGCAACTGGAGTGTGAGAGTGAAATAATTACCGCCGCTGGTCTTGCATGAAGTGGTCGCGATCGCACCGTCGTTACCGACGACTGTCTTGTATTTGAAGTCGATCCTGCGCGGCTCGGTGACGCGCGAGACCGATCCAGTTTCCTTCGCCAGGTACATGAGGTCCTGCGCGCTTTCATCCCACGAGAACTGGAGGTCAAGAACGGGCTCGTTTCCTGACAGAAGCACACACGGAGCCGTGATTGCCTCTGAACGATCAACTCGATCATACTCCCGCAAGTCTTCGCTGGACGTCAAGAGTGGACGTGTGAGATCGGCGTCGATCGGCGTCCCACAAATCGTCTCCGGGATCTCTGGTGCAGATGAACCACCACAAGAAATGGCAAAGGAAGACACCGACAACACGGTCAGGCCTATGGCGCAGGAACGAAGACGTGAGTTCACTTGGGCTGCTCTCCGGACACTCCGGTCGCTTGGTCGATCCCGTCTTCGGCTGACGCGGCGATCTCCGACTTGGGATTGAAGTCCGAACCGCCGCCTTCCTGATGCGTCTTGGCCCATTCCTCCGCCAGGGACATCAATTGACCATTCCTCCTGTAATAGGCCTTGACGTTGTCATCGGCACCCTGATCATCAAGCCGCTTCTGTTCGTCCTCCATCCACTTTCCCACCACGTAGTCAAAGCCCTGTTGTACGTCTCCACCCACCACAGGGATGTAGCTGATCGCCTTATCAAAGAGCGGCTTGGCTCCGAACTCGGCGGTCTCGGGGTCACCTTGTGCTTGGATGTGAGCCTCCTCCAGAAAGCCAACCGTTCTGCCGGCGCGGAGCAGGGACTCGGTGGACTTGGGGTCGTCCGCGTGAATGTTGTCCACCATCGCATGGTTGAGCCCACCATTGAGCATGCCGTAGGCGTCTTTGTCCTTGGACACCTGCTTCGCGACCTCGAAGAGTTCACTCTGGTCCAAGGGGGACTTGGAGACGTCGACCTCGCTCATGGAAGCGTGCACCGTGTCCCCGTGGTTGACAAGGATGTTCGCCATGGGTTGCCTCAGGGACTCGGGGAGGTCGTCTCCGCTATCGGCCATGAATTTGAGGGATGACTTGAAGATCGCATCGTTCTGTTTGGAGTGCTCGACGTAGTGCGCGTTTTTGTCCGAGGGGTCGATTCCGGTCGCCGCAGCTTGGAGGGCCGCACCGAAACCTGCACGGTTGTCTCCGTCCAGGCCCGGCGAGTAGTGGGACGCTTTGGCGCCTTCGTGTTCGTGAAGGGTGACGTTCCACTCTCGGTCCTTCATGAAGTACTTCATGTTGTCGCCGGAGTTGAGATAACGCGCCGCTGTGTCGGGATCGCGGCTCATGATGCCGAGCATGCCGTCCACTGGATCATTGGCGAACCAGCCCCTGCTGTCCTTGCCGCTGTACTCATGCTTCAGTTGCCAGATGCCCGGGTCGCTCTTCTCCGCCTTGATCATGTCGTCGGTGAGGTCCTCAAGGACGTCGGGCGCGTACCCGCTTCCCTTCCGCATGAGGGTGACCAGTGATTGGTAACCAACGGCCTTGTCGAGGCGGGCACCCTGCACATCGGTGGCGTAGCGTTCGACGCCGGCCTTCTGCATGTCGGTACGCCAGTCCTTGTACCACTTGGACTTGGTGTCCTTGGTCGCTGCGGCGAGGGTGTTGGCCAAGCCTGTCTCGATCGCCGCGTACTGACCGGAGCGGTCCCCTTTGCCCCTGAAATGAATCAGGTCATTCAGCTCATTCGTCAGCTTGATGGTGCCTCGGGCGCCCAGGCCGTTCAGGAAGGTCTGACTGAATGCCTTGTCGTCGGAATTGTCGCGGAAGGCACGCCGCAGGTCGGCCAGATCGGCGGCGGCGACCTTTTCGCCGCCCGCCAGCCGGGTGGCGATGTCGTTGGCTTTCTCTGCCTCGTACTTCTCGATATCACCCAGCGCCCCGCCGTTGAAGCCGTTGGGTGCGCCATCCATGGCGTCCGAGTCGAGCACAACAGCGTTCAAGGCGATTTCGACGCCTTTGTCGGCGTCCTCCACGTTCTTCACGAGCTGGTCGATGCGGTCCTGCCAGGAGCTGACACTGCTGCGGACGCTCTCCTGAAAGCCAGGGTCGTGGTGATACGCGGTGAGCGTCCCTTGGTCGAGCCGGGCGGTGTCGTACGAGACCACCCCCTGATCCGACACCTTCATGCCAGCGTCGATGGCCTCCTGACGACCCGTCTTGAGCTTGCCGCGCAGATCCACGAACTGTGTGTGCGCGTCGCGCAGAAGCGAGGCAACGGCCTTGGCCTCGGTCTGAGCGTTCTGGAATTCCTTCAGGGTGACGTCGAAGCGCCGGTTGGCGGCATCCGCGCTCAGCCCCACCCATGTCTGGCCCATGGAGATGCCGTGCACATCCCGCTTATAGTCCTGCTCCCGCTTGTGGAACTCCCCCGCCATGTCGTCCCAGCCGTCGGCGGCTGCGGTGAGAGCGGACAGATCGGTCGTCATGATCTCGTGATACGTCGGCATGGGTCCCCGTTGTGCGTTGACGTGAACGATCGAAGGGAGGAGCTCGCGGTCAGTAGGTGCTCAGTAGTTGTTGAAGTTGGAGGAATGACGCACGCTGGTTCCCACATCCCCGTCGGTGTTCCGGAACAGGGTGCTGGTGCTGCGCAGGGCCTCCTTCTCGGATCCCAGGCGATTCATCAAGTTCTGTACCTGCTCACCCCACGTCTTATGCGCCTTTTTGAGGGCACCCGACGTAAGCCACCCATGACCGTCCTTGGCACCGAATGCTTTGACCGCAGACTTGGTCTCCTCGTCTGCCCGGTCCCCAGACTTACGCGTGCCGGGCTCGATGCGCTCCTCGATAGCCTGCGCTGCGGCCCGCTTCTCTGCCGGGCTTGACGCCAAGTCCTTCTGGCCGTTGGCGGGACCAGCAGCGGGACCGCCCCTGTCGGCCGGGAGCTGGTTCAGCTGCATGCCAGCCGACTGCCTGGATTCAGCTTCGGTCTTGAACTGTTCCCATTCGTCCCACGCCATGTGGACGTGACCTCCCCGTATACGACTCTCGCCAGACGAGCACCGGCGTTACCGACCGGCATCGCGTATCTTCCATCAGGCCACAGGACACTATCGCCACACCATCACGGTCCCATCCGTACCTGACGCCAGTGCATCTGAGTATCTGCCCTTACTGGGCGATAAATGTCGTGTTGCGGCGGCGGGCGCGCACTACAGGGATGGCGATTGCGGCACCCAACAGAGCGGCAGCACCTACGCCCAGCGTGATCCAGAGAGCCGTGTCGCTGTCATCGTCACGTGCGGGGACAGCGGCGGACTGCTTGTCTTCCTCGTTCTTGTTTCTGGCGGGCTCAGATGGCTTCGGAGACGGAGACTTGGGGTCTGCAGCGGCAAGGTCGGGTAGCGGGTACTCGTCGGCTGGGCCGGGGTCGCCGGGGGTCTTCAGGGCGATCCGGGGACGGACAACTCCGTAGCCGATGTAGTCGTTGCGCTTGGCGCCGCTTGTAGGGCCGGCTGCGGTGTTGAGCATGACCCTGAGGACCTGGTTGTTGGTCCAGTCAGGGTGCTTCGACCAGATGAGGGCTGCGCTTGCGGAGGCGAGGGCGGTCGCTGCGCTCGTGCCATGGGATTTACACAAGCCCGTCTTGGCACCGCATGCGTGGACCATGTCGACGCCCGGCGCTGCCAGGTCCACTTGCGGACCGTACTGTGATTCGGCGGTCTTGCGGAGATCTTGGCCGATCGCTCCTACTCCGACGACGCCTGGAGTGGCGGCGGGGTAAGCGAGAGACGAGTCCCCGTCGTTGCCGGCGCCTGCAAAGATCAAAGCTCCCTTGCTCAAGGCGTACTTCACGGCCTCGCTTTCCTGATCCCATTCGGCGCTTCCTCCTCCCGCCATGGAAATGTTGATGACCTTGGCCCCTGCATCGACGGCGTACCTGATCGCTTTGGGGAATATCGCTGCGCTCAGGGACACGCGAATGGGCAGGATCTTCGCCCTCGGGGCGAGGCCGAAGGCACCGTCCCCTCCCCCGCTCTCGCCGGTTCCGGCGATCAATCCGGCCACTCCCGTCCCGTGGCCACTGGAGTCGGTGTGCTGATCGCCCGGGGCGTCCGGCGCGAAGTTCATCCCCCTCAGCACCTGGCCGTGGAGGTCGGGATTCTTGTCGTCGACCCCGCTGTCGATGACTGCGACGGTGATCCCCTCGCCCCTGGTGACCTTCCACATCTCTTCCGCCTTCATGGCGGTCAGATGCCACTGCTGGGAACGGATGGACTCCGCATGGGACGGCGCGGCGGCGATGCCCACTAGCAGGGCTGCCAGTGCTCCCGGCAGGGTCCTGTGAGCGAGACGCTGAATTTGGCTGGTGGGCATCGGCATTCCTCTTGCGGTTCTAACGAGTTCAGTCCACGACGGGCGGTGTCGCGCGACGTGCGCCCTGCTGCCAGGTCTCTTCGTCTTCAGTGAGGTAGTCGGGGCGCTCGCCTCGGCGATCCTCGCGACGAGACTCCGCTGAGCGAGAGCCCGGCGGCACCACCGGTCCGCCACGCCCAACAGGTCCAGCACCGTGCTGCGGCTCGCCCGCCCGTCGCACCACGCCTGAGGCCGAGGACCCGCTGCGCGTGCCGCCTTGACCTGCAGGGCTCGCAGGGCGCCCGCTGCCGCCCGAACCGTGTACCGCTCCAGAGCCGCCCGGGGTGAAGGGGCGTTCACTCCCCGTCCCAGCCTGCTGGGGACGGCCGCCGACGATGCCTCCAGTCTCCGAGGCGAAACGACGACCACCCGTCCCACCGCCTGGTGCTGAGGGAGCTGCACCACGCGCCGTGGCGGAGCCGCCGGCACTGATGGGACGGGCATTCACGCCTCCCGGCCCCTGCGGTCGGCCACCGACAATGCCCTCGGGCTGTCCTGCGATGCGCCGGGCACTCCCCGTTCCGCCCTGGGCAGCCCCAGGCCTTCCGGTAGCGACAGGCTGGCCCGCTGGGCCACGGCCGTGCACACCCTCACCGCCGATCACAGTGCCCCGAGGGATACCGCCGCTGCCCCGTCCCGGAGACGGAGCCACGGGCCTCCCGCCCGTGATCCCTCCCCCTGTCGTGGGGCGCTGCACGGAAGGCCCGCCGCCCCTCGGGGACTGCCCAGGGGCTACCGGGGGCCGGAGTCCAGGCGAGAGACGGCTTGCCCCTGCAGAAGGACCCAACGGCCTCTGCACGCCTCCAGCCACCGGAGGTGACACTCCGGGAGGGAATGCCGGAGTTCCCTCCGGCCGTACACCTCCTGTCGGCGGGCCACTCGCCGGCCCCGACGGTGCAGGTGGGGCCTCGGGCAAGGTCGCGACGCTGTCGATCTCCATCCCCGTGACCGGCTGCGGACGCACAGCGCCTCCGGCGGGGGCTCCGGGAGCATCCTCGGGAATCTCTCGACCGCCAACCGGCCCGCTGGCTCCATTACTTTGGCTCACCGAGTCATTGGTACGTCCACCAGCCGTTACCGAGCCGGCCGTGCCGGTGGCATCTGCCCCACTGGCACCACCAGAGCGTGCAAGCTCTTCACTTGGCATGACCGGCGTGCGCGGCAACACAGCCTTGGGCGGCGGCGGAAACACTGGCTTCTCCAACCCGTCCATCTGCTCCGCAGACAGCGTGTAGGACTCCCCGAGCTTCTTCATCTGCCGAGCAGCCTCTTGCCGCTCTGCCTCCCGCTTGGCCAGGACCATCTGAATGTCCTGGGTGGAGTCGCGGGTGACGGAAGCCGAATCCGGGTCCTTGGGCGTCGCCTTCGCCGCTTCCAGATTCGCCTGCGCCTTGCTCAGGGTGGACTGGCCGTACTTCGTGTCCCGGGGGATCGACGCCTGGACGCTCGCGATCGTGCCGGCGGCCTCCTGGAGCCACTTCGAGGCGCCTTCGCTGTAGTCCGCCAGCCGCAGCGTCGCGTTCGCGAGGTCTGCGCTCCAGCTGCGGAACGCGTCGGCGCCCTCGCCCTTCCAACTCACCCACTGCGGGCGCGTCTTCAATTCCTCGCCGACCTTCTTGATCTCCGCGCCCACCCGCAAGAGCTTGGCCGCGGCGATGATGACCGTATTGGCGTCGGCCTGATCCAGCCAGGCGAGCATGTCCTCGTGGCTCATGCTCTCGAACGACGTCTTGCCGCCGCCCCTGCCCTTGTCGCCCATCTCGTCTCCCCGTTGTCCCCGTTTGTGTCCGCGTGATGCCTAACCAGCCATCATCAGAAGCCCGACGCCCCGGACGTGTCGCCACTTCCCGAGGCAGCGCCCGGCTTCGCGGTCTCCTCACCCGGCGCTCCCGTAACCTGCGGCTCGTAGCTTCCGCCGTAGTGCTCGGTCGTGTCCTTGCTGATCGCCAGCATGCGCTGGCTGACCTCCGCGTCCACGTTCTCGTAGCCCTTGTGCGAGGCCAGGACCGCGATGCTCATGCCCTCGATGGAGCCGGTGAGGAGCTTGGAGAGCTTCTCCAACTCCGAGATCACTGTCTCGTACGAGGAGAAGAGGCTGGTTGCCTCAGCCCAACCACCCGCTCCACCACCGAAGTTGGCTCTCGATATCGCGTCCTGTCCGACCTGCTTCGGACCGGCGGGGCCTTCCCGCAGGTCACGCAGGAGCGCGTCGATGCGGTCTCGGAACTTCGTGAAGGACTGCAACTCGGTGATCACATCACCTACGGCCGAAACGGCTGACTGGAAGGCCCCCTCGACGCCGAATGCTGCCGCGCCCAGCGATGCTGCTGCTCCTCCCAAATGACCCGCCGCCCATGCGGTTGGGTCCGCCACCGGCGCGTCGATCGGCACGTCGTCCGCCACAGCATCCTCCCCGTTTAGCCAAAGCGTCAGGTTTCACTCTAGCTACGGGCACTGACAATTCGTACACCTTCTTTGCGCCTGCAAGTGTGCGCACAAACGGACAAGTTGGGCGCAGTCGGTCGCAACTGAACGTCACGAATTCGTGACAGACGCTGTCGTCGCCGACGCCACCGATGGCCGAAAGGTGTACTTATGGGCCGATGGCCTGGCAGGAGCGGATGGAGCCACTCCGCACGGAGCACGGCGAACCAGCGGACAGCACGAGCGACACGCACTGGGTCCAGGCCGAAGTGCCGCATCCCACTCGACGTCAGTTTCCTTGATGCGAATGCGGAGCGCTCTCAAGAAGTGCCACTTGTGAGCCTGCTCCGGAGCGACGGTGCAACGTCGCTCCGGAGCAGGTGGTCCACCTTCCCCGCCTTGATGTCGAGGATGAGCGCGCGGAGGGCTTCGCGAGTGTCCGCGAGGTAGGAGTCCTCGGCGCCGGCTATGGCGATGTAGGCGTTGCCGTCGGGGTCGGTGCCGAGGCGGAAGCAGTTGTTGCCCTCACCGCAGAACGGCTCTTCCCACGTGATGCGATCCTTCACGACGTCTCCTACAGTTCTCGGGCGATCTTGTGGATGACGTCACGTGATGCTTCCGGATTCATTGCTGCGGCGTCCATCCAGTCCAGATGCGCACGGTACTTCGTGAGCTGGGCCTCGGCATGGGTGAATTCCGGACCGTGCGCCGAGTCCAGCTGCACAGTGTCGAGTTGGGGTACAGGCCGTCGGCATGGAGCAGCGCGTGTCCCGCGCCGGGGAACCCGCCCTTGGATGTCGGAATCACACGGACCTCGATGTTCTGTCGCTCTGACTGGGCAGCCAGATGCTTCAGCTGCTCCTGAGTCGCTTCCGTGCCGCCGTAGGGCATACGCAGCGCGGCTTCGTGGACGTAGGCGATGTACGGGAGCGGGTCCGGCCGTTCGAAAACCTGCTGGCGCTCCATGCGGTGCGCGACGCGCAGCTCGATCTCCAGTCGGCTCAGCGGTGGCAGTACGGCAGCGAAGACGGCGCGGGCGTATTACTCGGTCTGGAGCAGGCCAGGGACATGCATGACCTGAGCCGTGCGGACGCGGGCGGCATGCCACTCCAACTCGGCGATGTCCAGGAGCCCTGAGGGCAGCGTCCCTCGGTGACGTTCCCACCATCCGCGCTCCTTGCCAGCCGCCATGGCCACCAGAGCATCGAGGTAACCGCCGTCCATGCAGGCGTAGTTGCAGGCCAGGGTGCGGACGCGTTCCGGCGAAAAGGGCCGGATGCCCGTCTCCATGTTGGACAGCCGCGTCCTGTCGACCCCCAGTAGGCCCGCGGCGTACTCCGTGGTGACACCTGCCGCCAACCGCATCTTACGCAGCACGCCGTACGCATCGGAGTCATGGACAACCACCCGGAACTCCCCGACCCCTTGCCCTGCACCCCGGACCAGGACTTCGGTCGGCGCCTGTACCTGGTGGAAGCGCTGGCGGACGTGTGGGGCCGCTATCCCGTGATCGGTCGCTCCCGGGCGCCTGGCTGGAAGGTGGTGTGGTTCGAGCTGTCCGAAGCCGCACGAAAGTGAAGCCGCTCCGGGAAAGGCGGATCCGTGCCACTCCGTACCGCAGTGCCCCCTGGCGTCATGGGCTGCCGGTGGCATAGATCTGCCCAACTCTTCCTCATACGCCCCAGATGGGCCGCGCTCAGAGGCGGCTCCAGGGGCGGAGTCAAGTCGCGTACGTGCTGGAGAGATCAAGGGCTCCCTCAAATAGCGCCCCTGAACCGAGAACTGGGTACGCCTTCTGAGTACGAGCGCTCAAGGCATGACCGGGCAGGTCCGTGAGGCTGGGGCCATGACAACGCCGTACCCTCCGCCTCCGCAACAGCCGCAGTACCAGCCCATGACACCTGCGGCCGGCTTCTCGCCGCCTCCCCCGCCCGGGCAGCCGCGGCGGCGCCGAGGACTGGTGGCCGCTGTGGTCGCGGTGGTGGTGCTCGTCCTGGCCAGTGGTGGCTTCGCCGTGTGGCGGGTCGTCTACGGCGATGACGGTGGGCCGCTGGCAGGGCGACCGCGAGTGGCTGACAGCGACGCCGGGATCTCGTATGCGATTCCCGAGGGGTGGAAGCGGAAGGAGGGGAAGCTCATCGGCGCCTTCACCTCCACGATCAGCCAGGAGCACGCCGACGACGAGAGCGGCAGCGCAGTCGTGGCCGGGGGTGGTGAGGGCGTCAGCAAGGACAAGCTGGGGCCCTCCACCGAGCGCTGGGCGCGGTCCAACGCCGAGTTCTTCTTCCCGTACGGCACCACGACCGAGGAGGAGTCACGGGCGATCACCGTTGACGGGCGGCTGGCTCACACGGTGGTGCTGAACGTGTCGGACAGCGACACCGGTACGGGGCGTCTGCGCTGACCGTCATCGCCGTGGACGACAGCCGCGTGGCCTTCCTCATCGGCATCACGACCGGACCCGATGGGACCGCCGAGCGGAAGACCGGGCAGGAGACCGTCGACGCCGTGCTGCAGAGCGCATCCGTCGAAGCCGGATGAGGGGGACCTGTCCTGCTGCGAGAGGACACACCGGGCGGCTCGGTGGCTATGGGCCATGGGAGGGGGCTGCAGACGGCCCGCCGGGGCTGGCGACCTCCGCTGGGAGAGGTCTCCGGATGGCGACACGTCACGCCGCGTGATCCTCAAACGCGACCGTGTTGTTCCCGCCGGACACCACGTGCAGGTCCACCGTGACATCGAGAGCCGTCGCGATCCTGACCAGCAGGTCCGCTGTGATGGGGAGCATTCCGCCGAGCTCGACGGCCTCCACTTCTTCGGCGCTCAGTCCAAGACGCTCACCCAGAGCAGGCTGCGTCAGCCCGAGGGCCGTGCGGCGGTCGTACACCAGCTGTCCCAGTTCGTGCGCCAGCCGGATCTGCTCACGCTCCGCGACCACCTCGGGCGGCTCGACGTAGCCCTTGGCGGCTCGACGTTCCCGTGACAGCTTCCAGCGGGTGTGGTTCACAGCTCCTCCCGGAACTCGCGAGTGAACTCGTCATGTGCGGCACCATGCTCAGCCTCGCACAGCTCTTTCGCCAGCTTGGCACGCTTGACCTCCGCCTCCTCCTGCATCCTGGTCTTCCGGAAGACCGTGAGCAGGATGATCCGCCGATCAGGCGCCAGCCAGTACGTCACCCGCATAGCCTTACTGCCCAGTATGAACCGCAGCTCACGTACGCCCTCGCCCAGGTTACGAGAGTGCGGCTCGCCCAGAGTCGTCGGAAAGGCGGCAAGAAGCTCTGCCTTCTCCTCCGCTTGACGGTATTGCTGCGGGGGGAGGCTCTCCAGCCAGGACCTCACTTCTGGTTCCAGCTCGATCACGTACGAATCGATCACTCCGTGAACGTAGGTGATGCCACACGGTGAACGTCCCGTCTCGGGAGTGCCTTCACTCATACGAGCGCCCACCCCCAGGTTCGCAGGCGCCGCCATCGCCTCCATCAGGGGCACCGCCTTCAGATGCTGCCTTCCCCGGCGTCCGAGCCCGGCCCGAAGTGACCGGACCAGGCAAGCAGCTCTTGCAGGTCCCGTACGAGAATCAGGTCGTAGCGGCCGAGGGCGGACAGGTTCTCGAAGATCCGTCGTGCCGTTGCCTCTTGGCGTTCCAGATTCGAGTCGAAGTCCCGGACGGTGAACAGCGAGTCGTACCGCTCGAAGGGCATGCCATGGTCGTCCTCGTACTCGTGGGTGAACTCCACCTCGACCGCCGCGTGCCCGACGTTTCCCGCATAGTCGACGAACTCGGCGTCCACCGGCGTCATCTCGACATCGCATGCCTCCGCGATGTCATGGACGAGTTGCTCTCGCGGAAATCCAGGACGAAGGAAGACGTAGTGGTATTCACTCATGCGACGCGACACTCCTAAGGCCAACGAATATTGTAGCCATCACCAATGATTCGAATTGAGTTCATGCGACCCGGCGGATTGTTGCGCAGGAACCTCTCCAACCCCTCTCGCGCCCCGCTCTCCTCGAGGCCGCTCCCGCGTGCATCGACGACCGCATCATGCGCCTGCTTCTTGGCAGTGTTCAGCGTGTTCTTGACGGAGTTCGGTGCAGCACCGGGATCCAGAGTCTTGAACTCCGTAGGTACGCCGTCCACGATGGCGTCGGGTGTCTTCCGGCCGTCCACCACGGACTCCTTGAGCGCCTTGACGCTCCTTCCTTCCGTCTGCAGCGTCTCAGCGATTCTGCGTTCCTTGGGACTGAACGGCTTCTCGGACTCGTCGATGGAACCGTCCCGGGATTTGCCGGTATCCCCCTCCTCCGATCCCCCTTCTCCACCTGCCCCGCCTCCGCCGGCAGCCGCGGCCGCCATGAGGGCGATACCGGCGATGCCGAGGCGCGCAGCCGCGGCCACAGCCTGTGCGGTGAGGCCTCCGGCCGCTCCGCCTCCGGCGAGGGCGAAGCCGGCTCCTGGTGGAAAGAGGGCGAGAAGGGAGAGGAGGAGAAGGGCGAAGCCGAGGTAGATGAGGAAGCGATCGAGGGCTTCCAGCAGGTGCGCGGCGGGGATTGCCTTTCCGTCGGCGCCGGCGGCGCCCAGGCTTCGCCAGAGGAGGAGGGTTCCGGTCGCAGCGGAACCCAGCGCTGATCCGGTGCGGAAACGGTGGGTGGCCAGTTGTTCGCCCAGGGGGTGGGTGGTCGCTCGGTGCCAGGTGCGGAGCAGTGTGGCCAGCAGCCAGGTGATCCACATCAGGGCCGCTATGGCGAAGGCCCGCAAGATATTCGGGCCGGGGCCCGTCGTGAAGTAGTCCTGTAGTTCGGCTGTCGACTTGAACGAGCCGACGCCGAGGAAGAGAACGGACGGGAGCACGAGAACGCAGGGGACGAGGATCAGGAGCCGTCTGCGGCGGGGCGCGCCCACGGCGGATCGGAATGCCCTGACCTGGTCCCGTATCGAGGCCGCGTGCCGCCATGAGTGTGTGTTGTCCGTGGCATCGATTCGGGCGGCGATTTCGGCCACTGAATGGTGTAAGGGCTCGTCGGTGTGGAGGGTGGCCGTGGGAGCCGTGCGGGAGTAGCAGAGGGAGCGGCGCAGGCGTATGAAGCGCAGGGCTATCAGTGGGGTCCATGGAAAGCACCGAGACGCATAGCGGATCAGCACCGCCGCGGAGTCACCGTCCGTCCGCTCCGCCGCCAGCAGTACGCCGGGGAGGCGCCGCTTGCCGCGGTGCAGGCAGGCCAGATCTGCCGTCATCGCCAACAGCAGTGCCAGCAGGGGTGCGGCCCACAGCTTGCCGTTCAGGTTCTCCAGCCACTGGCCGGACTCACCGCCCGCGTGGCCGGCTGCGTAGTTGTTGAGGGTGTGGTGGGCCACTGCTGCGCCGAAGGGGATCAGCGCGAGTGGCTTCAACCGGACTCGCGCCCGCAACAGGATGCCAACCGCCAGACCGGCCAGAGCCGTCCATGTGAGGTGCGTGAACGTCGGGACCGTGACCTCGCCTGTCCGACCCAGGTTCAGAGCGGCCGCCGGGGCCGGGAGCCAGGAAGTGAACACCTCACCGGGGCCTGGGATGTAGGGCGCCGAGAGGCTGTCCGGAACGATCCAGCCGCCGTGGCGGGCGAGGGCGCGGTCCGCGTCCAGGGAGTAGCGCAGGAGTGCTTCCAGCAGGCCGAAGCCTGCGCCGAGGGCGGCTCCGAGGATCGTGAAGTCCGTCAGACCCCATTGGCGACGGACCTTTGCGTACAGGCCTGCCAGCAGCAGAGGGCCGGCCTTCAGCAATTCCTCCGCCCATGGAGCCGTGGTGTAGGCGGTGGTGTTCACGACCTCGGAGAGCGAGCGGCCGGTTTGCGCGGCGATCGTTCTTGTGTAGGTGAGTTCCAGGAGTGCGGTGGCCGTTCCGCAGACGTAGACACCTACGAGGACCGTCAGCAGAACCGTGGTAAGGCGTACGGAACGCGTTGGCCAGGAGAGCGCGAAGAGTTGTACGACGCCATAAAGTGCCGCGGCCGACATCAGTACGGTCACGCGTGTCTCCCCCGTCGTGTCGGGTCAGCCTTCCGAGCGCGGGAACGACACCTCCACCCTTCGGTTCTTCTTACGGCCGGCTTCCGTCGCGTTGGAGGAGATCGGGTACTGCTCGCCGTAGCCCCGTACCTCGTACGTGATCGTGGAGTCGTTCAGCTCCGATTCCAGGATTCCCTGTACGGCATTCGCACGCTTCCGGGACAGCACGTCGCCGTGGGCCGAGGAGCCCAGGTTGTCGGTGAAGCCGAAGACGCGGATGCGCGTTGCGTTCTGGGTTTTGATCTCTTCCGCGATGGATGAGATACGGGCCTTCGCCTCGCCGGTCAGCTTTGCGCTGTCCTTGGGGAAGAGCACCTCTGCCTGGAGCGCGAACTTCACGTCCGTGTTCGTGTCTTCCCGGCGTTCCTCGCCGGCCTGGTCCTCGACCACCTGCTTGATGTCCAGGACCTTGGGTTCGGCGAGCGTGGCGCCTTCCGGGAGTTTGAGGTCGGGGTCGTTCGCGTCGACTTCGACGGGCGCGGAGGCCGTCGCCTCGGTGCCGGGTGGGACGCTGGGGTCGTCGGCGGCGTCGGCTGTTGTGGCGCCGAGGATGTTGGTGGCGACGAGGACTGTGACTGCGGTGAGGGTGAGGGTTAGGCGGGGGGTGCGGGTCATGGTCGGCCTCACCCGGAGATCGTGATGTCGGCCGGAGCGAACATGGGCAACTGGAAGGAGACCTCGGTCGTGTCATTGGGCGGTGCCGGGAACTGCATGAACACTGGGATGGTCTCGCCGGACTTGATGGACGTGACGCCCGTCGTGGTGAGAGGACGACCGTCCGTGTCCCGGAGGACGTAGTAACGCTTCTTGCCCTTGGCATCGACCAGCGTGGCGCCGCCGAAGGACCGCCCGTTTCTGAGGATCTCGGTCTCGTTGCCGCTCAACTGGGCAGGGAGCGACAACACCTTGTCGGCGTCGCTCTTCAAAGTCCCGCTCACAGTGACAAATCCGCCAGTGTCCCGCGTGGCGGAAGTCAGCTGGAGCAAGAGACCGTTGGGGCCCTTCAACTCGGCCAGCGGCTCCTCCGCCTGGCCCTCCTGAGCACTCGGATCGGAACCACTGCTCTTGGGAGCCGACGTCGACGCCTCCGGCTTCTTGTCATCGTCTCCACTGCCGCAGCCGGCCACGCCCACGATCAGGCCGGCCGCAACAGTCAGCGCGACCATCCCCCTGCGCGCCCTCGTAGTGCACCGAATGCTCATGCCTCTGTTTCCTTCGTCACTCGTCGATCGCTTGTCAGTCGGCCAGGTGGACGTCGAAGAGGTCCTCGGGCTCCGGCATAGTGGTCGGGTCATCCGGATCCGGATCCAAGGTCGTGTCCCCGCAGGTCAGTTGCGGCAGTACGTCGTCCCCCGCGTCCTCTCCCGGGAGCTCGAACTCGCAGAGCGACTCGATCACGGCGGTGGCTGTCGCTTTCGAGTGCGTGTTTTCAGTGCCGGGCACGATGGAGTCACCGACGGGTTTCGTGGTCTTGACGTCGACCTCGTAGCCCGGGGGCAGTCCGAACGTCGGCGTGCAGTCCGCCGTAGCGTCATTCTGCGCTGCCAGCTGTTCTGCGCGTCCGCACCCGTCGAACACCACACCCTCACCGTCGAAGATTCCCTGCCACTTCGTCGGGTCGAGTATGTTCTCCAGCCACTCGTCCGTGAGCTTGTCCCGGGTGTCCAGGGCCGCCGCGAGCGCTGCCGCGTCAGCTGCTGTCTGGGCACCGTTCCGATTTGCTGCGGCTTGGCCGACCGCAAGGTAGGCGAACGCGAGAAAAAGCAGGCCAGCCACCACCGTGATGTAGATGGGGAAGGCCTGCCCTGCGTCGCCGTATCTACGAGGTCGCATCAGCCGCCGGTGACTTCGAGGATCTTGTCGGTGATCGCGTTGTAGATCGTCTGACCGATGTCCGTCCCCGTAATCGCCAGCACGATCGCCACCACCACCGCAACGATCCCCAGATACTCCACCGCCGTCTGCCCCCTGTCGTCGCGAGCAGTCCGGGAGCGGAGGTGTGCGACGGTGGTGTGGATCCAGTTGCTCATGGTGTTCCCCTCTGGTGTCCGGCGATCGGTGAGCGCTGGGCTCGCAAGTCTCGAGAGAAGTCTTGCGAGAAAAGTAAGCGGGAATACCCGAAACACCAGAGGGTCCCTGCGCCCAATTCCGGGCCCTGGCCGAAAACCATCGCTGTGCCATCGCCGTCAGCTCCGTCCTGGGTGTGAACCCGGCGCCGTGCCAAGCCACTTCGCGGTGGCCTGGGTCCGGCTGGTGCTGTGGAGTTTGGCGAAGATGCGGTTGATGTGGTTCTTGACCGTCTTCTCGCTGATGAAGCAGGTGGCGGCGATCTGCTGGTTGTTCAGGCCGGCTGCGATGAGGTCCATGATCTCCGCCTCCCTCCTGCTCAGCTGGAACCGTGACCTGTATGACGACGACTGTCCCACATCTGGTTGCACTTGCGAAAGTCGTTCCGGGTAATTGCCTGTAGCAGTTGGGAGTTCGGTGTTTGCTTGCGCGAGGTATGCCACTGTCCTGGGGGTGATGTCCCGTACGGCCTCCACCAGTTCGTCCGCCGTGAACTCACCGTGCATCACCACGGGAGCGATGCGCCCGAGGTCCTGGAGTGCCGTGATGCCGTCCATGCCCGGCACGGATGCGCCCAGGAGGATCACGTCGGGGCGGTGGCGGCGGGCCGCCTCGTAGGCCTCGTGGCCGTTCGTCGCCTCGGCTACGACTGTCATGTCCGCGTGGGCGCAGAAGAGGGCCCTCAGGTCCGCTCGGACCACGGGGTTGTCGTCCGCCAACACGAGCCGGAGGGGCGTGGCGGGCTGGAGCGGCTGCGACTCGTTCATGGGGTCGCCTCCGGCGTCGTCGTGGCCACCCCGGGCAGTTCGAGGCGAATCTCCTTGCCTTCCTCAGCGACATGCGTCAGCGACACGCCTGCCATACAGCCCTCCCCCTACTCCCCCGTCAGTGACCCGAAGTCCGTCCCCGACCCCAGCAGCAGCCCCGCCCCCAGCAGGATCATCGTCGCCGGCACCATGAACGTCGTGATCATCATCGTGGCCTTGGGCACCGCCCGGGCCGCCTTGCGGCGGGCGTTCTGGGCGTCGGTGCGGCGCATGTCCTTCGCCAGCGCCACCAGCGTGTCGACGATCGGCGCGCCCAGCTCCTCGCCCTGCTGGAGCGCGGTCACGAACATCGCCACCTGCTCGGAGTCGTTCCTCCGCCGCAGCTCCGCGAAGGCCTGGCGGCGGCTCATGCCCAGGTCCATCTGGCGGAGCGTGATGCGCAGTTCGTCGGCCCACGGGCCCTCGTATTTCGACGCCACCCGGTCCAACGCCTGGCGGAAGCCCAGTCCCGCGCTGACCACGACCGCGAGTACGTCCAGGAAGTCCGGCAGGGTTCGCTCGATCTCGTCCTTCCTCACTCTGATCGCCGACCAGATGCCCACCTCCGTCCAGAACGCACCGAAGGCCAGCAGGAGCAACGCCATCAGCAGCTGGCCGCGGAGCAGGAACACCAGGAAGCCGACCGCGCCCAGGAAGCCGTACACCGCCCGCCTGGCCGCGTAGCGGTCGATGGTCAGGCCGCCGGGGTTGCCCGCGAGGTCGATCTTGCGGCGGTACTTGGCCACCAGCTTCGGGCCCATCAGGCGCAGCACGGCGGGCGCGTAGCGCATGCCCAGGCGGTCGACGAGCGAGTCGACGGCGCCGGTGCGGGTCGCGCCGACCTCCAGGGCCAGCGCCAGATCGCTGGGCAGTTTCGCGTCCGCCCGGTACATGCGGATGCCGGCGAAGATGCCCCACACGCTCAGGGCCATCACCAGCGCCAGGAGCAGGCCCAGTTGTGCCAGTCCCATCGTCGTCGTCCTCCTTTCCCCTGCTTCAGGCCGACTCAGACATCGATCCGCGACATACGGCGGATCAGGATGAAGCCGACCGCGTACAGCCCGAACGCGATCAGCACCGCCGCCTGGCCGAGCGGCGAACCCGTCATGCGGTCCAGGGCACCGTCCTTCACGCCGTTCATCAGGAACAGCGACCCCACGCCCAGCACCGGGACCGCGTACGACGTCATGTTCACCTGGGAGAGCTGGGTACGGACCTCGCGCCTCGTCTCCTTGCGCTCCTCCAGCGTCTCCGTCAGGTTCCGCAGCGCGCTCACCACCTGGCCGCCCGCCCGGTTCGACAGCACCAGCGTCGTGACCAGGACGACCAGTTCACGGGACGGGAGGCGCTCGGCGAGATCGCCCAGGGCGTCGTCCATCGAGGCGCCCAGTGCCAGCTGGTGGGAGACCTTGGCCAGTTCCTCGCCCGCGGGAGCCTCCAGTTCCTCCGCGGCCAGGCCGATCGCCGTGCGGAGCGCGAGGCCGGCGTGGGCGGCGTTGGCCAGGATGCGGGCGAGTTCGGGGAGTTGGTTGATGAACTTCTCGATGCGCTTCTGGCGTTGCCAGTTGAGGAACTGGACCGCCGCCCACACGCCCAGCAGGCCCGCGATCGGGCCGAAGAAGGGCGCGAGGGTCGCCTGGCCGACCAGCCACAGGCCCGCCACCGCTGCCAGCATGTAGGCGAAGAACTCGCCGGGCGTCACGTCCAGGCCCGTTGCCGCCAGGCGCAGTTCCAGCTGTTTGCCGAGTTTCGTACGGCGCAGGCGGCGGTCCAGGTCGGCGAAGCGGCGTCGGCGGCCCCCGGCTCCGGTGATCTGGCCGGTGGCCGTCAGGCGGTCGACCAGAGCCTGGCGTTGGGCCCTGCCGGAGGCGTATGTGTGGATGCCGAGCACGACCAGGGTGCAGGTCAGCAGGACGACGCCGGTCGTGAGCGTGATGCGGGTCTGGAGGTCCAGAGCGACGGTCTGCAGCTCCATGGCGACGGCCTGCGGGTCCAGAGCGACGGTATGGGGTTCCATGGCAACGGGTTCCTACCTGGCTTCTCGGGTGGCGAGCTCGAGCGGGGACTGGGCGACGCCGAAGGCCTGGGGTATCGGCTGGCTCGCCATGTAGAGGCGGTCGGCGGTGCGGCGCGGGAGGGGGTAGTACGCGAAGGCGCCGTGGACGCGGCCGTCCGGCGTCATGGGCTGGGCGTTGAAGCGGGCCACCGTCGCCAGGCGGTACGGCTCGGCGCCGTGACTGTCCAGCACGGCGATCTCGGTGATCCGACGCGCCCCGTCCGGGAACCGGGTCAGCTGGATGATCACGTCCACCGCGCTGTTGATCTGGTCGTGCAGCGCCTCGAAGGGGACCGTCACGTCGGACATGGACGCGAGGGTCTTCAGGCGCATCAGGGCGTCCTCCGTGCTGTTGGCGTGCACGGTGGCGAGGGAGCCGTCGTGGCCGGTCGACATCGCCTGGAGCATGTCCAGGGACTCGCCGCCGCGGACCTCGCCGACGACGATGCGGTCCGGGCGCATACGCAGGGAGTTGCGGACCAGGTCGCGGATCGTCACCTGGCCCTTGCCCTCGACGTTGGGCGGCCTGGACTCCAGCCGGATCACATGGGACTGCTGGAGTTGGAGTTCGGCCGAGTCCTCGATGGTGATGATGCGCTCGCGCTCGGGGATAAGCCCCGACAACGCGTTGAGCAGCGTGGTCTTTCCCGTGCCCGTGGCGCCCGAGACGATGATGTTGAACTTGGCCTGCACCAGCCCGGCCAGCAGATACACCATGGGCTCGTCGAGCGAGCCGAGGCCGATCATCTCGTGCAGGGTGAAGGAGCGGGGGAAGCGGCGGATCGTCAGGGTCGCGCCGGTCAGGGACAGCGGCGGGATGATGACGTTCACGCGCTCGCCGGACGGCAGACGGGCGTCCACCATCGGGTTCGACTCGTCCACCCGCCGGTTCACCGTCGAGACGATCCGCTCGATCGTCTGCATCAGCTGGTCGTGGGAGGGGAAGCGCAGCGGCAACTGCTCCACGCGGCCCGCTCGTTCGACGAAGATCGCGTCCGGGCCGTTCACCATGATCTCGGTGATCGACGCGTCCTCCAGGAGTGGTTCGAGGATGCCGAGGCCGAGCGCCTCGTCGACGACCCTGCGGATCAGCTGCGCGCGCTCGACCGTCGACAGCACCGGGCCCTCACGGCTGATGATGTGGCCGAGGACCCGCTCCAGACGGGCCCGTCGCTCGGCCGCCGCCAGCGAGCTCATCTCCGCGAGGTCGATCTCCTCCAGGAGCTTGGCCCGGTACGAGGCGACCAGGTGCCCGTCCTCGCCCCGGCCGGCGGGCTCCTCGGGGGTGTTGATGCGTGACCTCAGGCTCATGTGGATCCTCGTTCAGTGGTCGAGCGGCATGGTCGCGGTCTTCTGGGCGGGGTCGAACTCCCAGCCGGGGACGATCGACGGGATCTCGACGGTGGCGGTGACGGTGACCTCGTCGCCGCCGCGCGCCTCGGCGCACTCGGTCCCATCGGCCAGCCAGCTGCTGACCGCGTTCTGACACCCCTCCGGGGCGGCACCGGCATCCAGCGAGGCCGCCCGCGCCCCCGCCCTGGCCGCCGTACCGGCCTGCTGAGCGGTGTAGGCGATGAGCCCGAGCTGCACGCCGGCCATGGCGACGAGGATCAGGATCGGGATGAACCCGAGGTACTCGATGGCGACCTGGCCGCGGTCGCGGACTTTCGCGCCGTACGACATCTCAGTCCCCCTTCTCCTCCTGTACGGCCCCGGCATGCCCGTCGACGGTGAACGGGAAGCCGATCGCGCCGGGGAACAGGACGGGCACCTCCAGGTACACGTCCGCGGTGGCATACCCGCCGCTCGCACCGCACTTCACCGTGGCGCCGCCCTCCCACGCGCCCGGCAGGTGTCGCAGCGCGGCCTCATGGCAACCCGCCTGTCCCTCGGACACCGCCCCGGCCCGCGCCCCCTCGTCCGCGGCGTTCCCGGCCAGGGAGTACGTGTAGCCGAGCAGCACGCACTGCCACAGCAGCACCAGGGTCAGGATGATCAGCGGGGTCATGCCGAGGAACTCGATGGTCACCTGACCCCGGTCGTCCCTGAGCCGCCCTCTCACCTCCCTATCTCCTTCCGCCGCCGGAACGTCAGCGCCGCCCGGTCCCCGCCCCGGGCCCTGCCGTTCCGCCGCTGGAGGGCCCCCTCCGTGCCCTTGACCAGCCCCAGCTCCCCGGCGAGCGCCCACAGGGCCTGCTTGACCGTCCCCTTGGCGTCCAGCTCGTGCACCCGGCCGGCGTCGATCGCGCCCTGGAGTTCCTTGTAGTTGGCGGGGATCGCGGTGGCGGCGATCCCCGTGCCGGTGATCTTCTGGATCAGGGCGGGCTGGATCTCCGCACCGCGCGAGTGGCGGTTGACGACGATCGTGGTCTCCTCGGCCTTGCGGATCTGGAGCCGGTCCCACATCCGTACGGTGCGTTTGGCGCCACGGACGGCGACCACGTCCGGGGTGGTGACGAGGAGCGCCGTGTCGGCCATCTCCACGGCGGCCGCGCTCGCGCCGGTCAGCTGGCCGCCGCAGTCGATGACGACGACCTCGTAGCGGGAGCGCAGGGCGCTGACGATGTGGCGGGCGGCCCGGTCGGTGACCTCCTCACCGCGCTCGCCGTCACCCGGGGCCAGTAGCAGCGCCACCCCCGTGTCGTGCCGGAAGACGGCGTCCGCCAGCACGCGCGGCGAGATGTCGCTGATGGCGGCGAGGTCGACGACCGAGCGGCGGAACTGGATGTCCAGGAAGGCGGCGATGTCCCCGGTCTGGAGGTCCATGTCGAGCAGGGCCGTGTCGCGCCCGGACGCCTGTGCGGCGAGGGCCAGTTGGATGGCCGTGAGGGTGGTGCCCACCCCGCCCTTCGCGCCGCTCACCGTGACGACGGTGCCGCCGACGCCGCTGAACACGTCCCCGCCCGCGCCCAGATGCCGCCGTACGCCCACCGACCACTGGGCCACCGCGTGGACCCGGCTGGCCAGCTCCTCGTAGTGCAGCGGCAGGGCGACCAGGCCCCGGGCCCCGTAGTCCATGGCGGCCTGGAAGAGGCCGGGACTCGCGTCGGAGGTCACGAGGATGACGCCGACCGCGGGGAAGCGCAGGGCGACCTCGCGGATGAGCTCCAGGGCCGGGACGGGGCCGATGCGTTCGTGGACGACGACGACCTCGGGCAGTTCGTCGATGGACTCGGCGGCCAGGCGCGCGAGGGTGTCGACGAGCTGGGTGGAGTCGGTGACCGGGGCCACCGGCTCGGCGTCGGGGAGCTGACTGAGCAGCGTCGTGAGGGAACGGACCGCGTCCGCGTCGCCGACGGCCGGGAGGATCCTCGTGGGCATAGGGCCTCTCACTTGTCCTTGGCGAGTTCGTAGGTACGGTCCGTCGCGGGGATGTCGGAGTCGCTCCCGGGTGCCACCAGGGCGAGCCGGACCTCGTCGGCGAACGACTCGGCGTAGGTGATGCGCTGGGCGTCGAGGGGGGTGAGGGCGAAGGTGATCGGGACGGCCTCGGTGGTCCGGCGGTTGCGGTCGTTCTCGTCGGGTTCCAGCGAGGTCAGCTTGCCCACGGCGATGACCCGGGCGTTCTCCACGATGAGCTTGGACTGGTCGGGGTCCGAGTCACGCTGCCCCTCGAAGGTGGCGTAGACGTTGACCTTGGCACCCGCGGTGATCTTGCCGGCGACCCCCGTCGCCGCGTCGATCATGATGGCGATCTCCTGCTCGCCCGACTTCAGGGCGGGCTGGTCGACGATCATGTCGCTCTGCAGCAGGGAGCCCTCGCGCAGGGTCGTGACGGCGATCTTGCCCTGGATCTCCCGGAGGTCGGTGACCGCGTTCTCGGACAGCCACCGCTCGGGCATCGAGATCTTCTCGAACTGGCTCGCGCTGAGCTGCGTGTAGGGGGCCACGCCCGACTTGACCCGGTACGCGGTGACCTCGGGCCCGACCTTGGACTTCACGTCGCTGATGACGGAGAGGACGCCGGCGAAGGCGCCGAGGGCGCAGACGACCGACAGGAGCAGGAGTATCACGCCGCGGCGCTGACGGGAGTTCATGAACCGTACAACCTCATTGGGGGAATCGGTCGGGAGCGGTCGGGTGGGGTCGGGGCGGCCAGGTCGGCCGGGGTCCCGTCAGCCGGCGCGGGCCGGTTGCTCGTGGGCGGGCGGGACGGCGGAGCAGAAGACGCAGCGGTCGCCGATGACGTCGATGCCGCACCAGTGACAGGAGTTCTGCCGTACGGAGGTGACCAGTTGGTAAAGCACCGACAGGTCGGGCAGATAGGCGCAGAACTCGATCAGCTTGGGCGTTCCCCACCAGGCCGCGGACTCGGCGGGCAGCGCCGCCTCGCGCAGGCCCTGCGGTCTCCAGGAGGGGGCGAGGGTGGCGGTGACCCAGTCGGACTGGAGTTGCCCCTTGGCGACCAGCAGCGACGTGCCGAACTCCGGGCCGGGCAGGGTGATGCCGGGGGCCATCCGGACCAGCTGGGGGGCCGGGTGGGCGAGGACGCCGAACTGGCTGCCGGGCACCCAGGACTTGGCGTGCGACTTGAGGTCGACGGGGATGCGGTCCAGCTTGGCGACGGAGCCGAGGAGGGCCCCGGCGTGGATGTAGTGGCTGAGCAGCCGCCCGGCCGAGGCGAGGACGCCGGGGCTGAGGTCGCAGGAGGCCAGCTGCCGCAACTGGCGGGCGAGTACGGCGAGTCCGAGCGGGGGCAGTTCGGGGCGGAACAGGGCGATCCGGTCGGTCTCCAGCAGGGACCGTACGGTGCGCAGCCGCTGCTCGACACCCCGGGGGACGGCCTGCGAGCAGACGACGATCACATGCCCGTGCTGTTCGATGAGCGCCTGCACGACCGCCAACGACCGCTCCAGCGGCTCCCGGTCGAGGTCCCGGAGCACGACGGCGGGCACGGTTCGCTCGTCCTGTGCCGGCAGCGCCATGTCGGCGCTGGTCACGGCAATGGCAGTTGGCACGCGCGGCTCCCCGATGACTTCATTGCGTGACTATTTGAGCACTGTATCCACGGCTCCATGGCCGGAGAACAGCTTCTCCCCAGCCGAGAAACAACTCCCCTCGCACAAGTCACGCCAAAACGGGGCAGGTTGCGCACACAATTTCTCCACCACCGGAATCCCTTGACATGCGAATTGGTCTGGACCAAGTTGTTCGGCATGCCTCTTGTCATGTCCATACGCAGCAGATTCCGGGTGGGCGCCGTCATCGCGGCCCTGGCCCTCGCCTTCCTCCCCGCGGGCCACGCGTCCGCCGCGGACGTCAACAACGCCAGGAACGCCGGCTTCGAGTCCGGCCTGAGCAACTGGACCTGTTCCGCGAACAGCGGGACGACCGTCTCCTCTCCGGTGCACGGCGGCACCGCGGCCCTCAAGGCGACGCCCGCCGGGCAGGACAACGCCCGGTGCAGCCAGACGGTCGCGGTCAAGCCCAACTCGACGTACACGCTGAGCGCCTGGGTGCAGGGCGGCTACACCTACCTCGGCGTGACGGGCACGGGCACGACGGACGTGTCGACCTGGACGCCCGACTCACCGGCCTGGAAGCAGCTGTCGACCACCTTCACCACCGGCACCTCCACCACCTCCGTGACGGTGTACACGCACGGCTGGTACGGGCAGGCCGCGTACTACACGGACGACGTGTCGGTGTACGGCCCCGACGGCGGCGGAGGCACCGACCCCTCCCCCACGATCCCCGGGGCGCCGAGCGGGCTGACCGTGTCGGGTACGACGTCCTCGTCGGTGTCGCTGTCCTGGAACACCGTCTCGGGCGCCACCGGCTACAGCGTCTACCGCGACGGCACGAAGGTGACCGCGGTGACCGGCACCTCGGCGACCGTGACCGGGCTCGCGGCCTCGACGTCGTACTCCTTCCAGGTCACGGCGACCAACGCGGCCGGTGAGTCGCCGAAGTCGGCGGCGGTGACGGCCACGACGAACACCCCGACCGGCCCCGGCCCGGCCCTCCCCAAGCACGCGGTCACCGGGTACTGGCAGAACTTCAACAACGGCGCCACCGTGCAGAAGCTCGCCGACGTCCAGTCCCAGTACGACATCATCGCCGTCGCCTTCGCGGACGCGACCTCGACGCCCGGCGCGGTGACCTTCGCCCTGGACTCGGCCGGGCTGGGCGGCTACACCGT
Source organism: Streptomyces sp. NPDC107522 (assembly GCF_055657525.1). Lineage (NCBI taxonomy): Bacteria > Bacillati > Actinomycetota > Actinomycetes > Kitasatosporales > Streptomycetaceae > Streptomyces > Streptomyces sp. NPDC107522. The sequence goes on from NZ_JBVKAU010000003.1 coordinate 541,732, forward strand.
CGACCAGTTCAAGGCCGACATCAGGGCGAAGCAGGCCGCCGGGAAGAAGGTCGTCATCTCGGTCGGCGGTGAGCGCGGCACGGTCGCGGTGAACGACGCGGCGTCGGCGGCGAACTTCGCGAACTCGGTGTACGCACTGATGCAGACGTACGGCTTCGACGGCGTCGACATCGACCTGGAGAACGGCCTCAACGCGACCTACATGACGCAGGCGCTGCGCTCCCTGTCGGCGAAGGCGGGCTCGTCGCTGATCATCACGATGGCGCCGCAGACCATCGACATGCAGTCGACGTCGAACTCCTACTTCCAGACCGCGCTGAACATCAAGGACATCCTCACGGTCGTCAACATGCAGTACTACAACAGCGGTTCGATGCTCGGCTGCGACGGCAAGGTCTACAGCCAGGGCTCGGTGGACTTCCTGACCGCCCTGGCCTGCATCCAGCTGGAGGGCGGCCTGGCTCCGTCCCAGGTCGGGCTGGGCCTGCCGGCCTCCACGCGGGGCGCGGGCAGCGGGTACGTGTCGCCGACCGTCGTGAACAACGCCCTCGACTGTCTGACCAGGGGCACGGGGTGCGGTTCCTTCAAGCCCTCGCGGACCTATCCCGACCTGCGGGGCGCGATGACCTGGTCGACGAACTGGGACGCGACCGCGGGCAACGCGTGGTCGAACGCGGTGGGGCCGCATGTGCACGCGCTGCCGTAGGCGGCGTCGCCCTCACCCCGCCGGACGGTAATGGCCAAGCACCCAGGCCAGCTGCGGGAACCACTCCTGCAGCCGCGGCCTGGGCTTGGCCTCCACCACGCACTCGTAGAACCGGCCGTCCATGTGGACGACGGCCACCATCAGGGCCTTGCCGTCGGGGCTCGCCTTGTAGTGGACACTGCGGATCTCCGGCCAGCGGAACTCCATCGTGTAGCCGGACATCTCGAAGGCGACGCCGGACGCGTCGACGACGACGGCGTTGCGTTTGTCGACGGCGAGGAAGTCCGGGCCGGGCGGAACCGGGTGGGGCGGAGCGGGTTGAGGCGGAACCGGCTGGGGCGGGACCGGGGCGTACGGGGGCTGCGCGGGCGCGGGCGGCGGCGCATAGTGCGGCGGGGACGGCGGCGCGTACTGCGGCGGGGGCGGGCCGAAGCCCGGGACGGGTGGGGGTGGGGGCTGCTCGGTCATCCGTCGGATCCTCGGTCCTCGCGCTCGCCGTGAGCTTTTTGCGTGCTGTGGTGAAACATTCTCCCTGTCCCGCCGCATCAGTGAAGTGAGGACCTCACCGACAGCCGGCGCACAGCACAGGGGGAGCGCATGAGACAGGCCCGCGCGGACGAGTACGCGGAGTTCGCGGTGGCCAGGGCCGGGCATCTGTACCGGTCGGCCTGTCTGCTGACCGCCGGGGACACCCACCTCGCCGAGGATCTCGTCCAGGAGGCCCTCGGCCGGATCTACGTCCGCTGGGCGCGGGTGTCCCGGGTGGAGAACCCGGCCGGGTACGCGCAGACGGTCCTCACCCGTACCTTCCTCGCCCATCAGCGGCGGCGCAGCAGCACCGAGCGGGCCACGGACACCTTTCCCGACCGGGCGGCGGAGGGCGGCGGCCACGGCGACCTGTCGCTGCGGCTGACCCTGCTGCAGGCGCTCGCCCGGCTGCCCGCCAAGGACCGGGCCGTGATCGTCCTGCGGTACTGGGAGGACCGGTCCGTCGAGGAGACCGCCGACGCGCTGAACGCCAGTTCCGCGGCGGTGCGCACGCGGTGCACCCGGGCGCTCGGCCGGTTGCGCGAGCTGCTGGGCGAGGATCTCGGCGAGTACGCGACGCCCTGACCCACGGCCCCTTCCCACGGTCCCCTGCCCACGGCCCTCAGCCCGACGACCGCAATCTTGAGAAACGGTGGTTTTGCCATGCCTGTGGAACACGACGAGGAGCACTTCGCGGGGCGGCTCAGTCACGCCCTGCACGACACCGGTGGCGACTTCGACGCCGACCGGGCCGCACTCGCGGCAGGCGGTCAGGCGCGGGGGCGACGGCTGACGCTGCGGCGGCGGGCCGCCGTGGCAGGGGGCGCCGCCGGGATCGCGCTGGTCGGCGTCGGTGCCGCGCTGCTGGTGCCGTGGGGCGGCACGCCCGCCCCGCTGCCGTCGAGCTCCAGCGTGGCCGAGCAGCCGTCCGGTACGCCGTCCACCGCCCCCGCACCCGTTACGAGCCGCGAACTCATCGAGACCATCGAGGAACTGCTCCCCGAGGGCAAGGTCAGCGAGCAGCAGGCGCGGGGCGCCGAGGGCGACATGCCGATGCCCTACGTCCACGTCGTGTACGACGACGGCAAGGGCCCCGGGGTCATCGGCGTCAGCCTGGACCGGATCGAGCCCGGCAGCGATCAGGCCCGCCAGGCGACGGACTGCCCGGACAAGGCGTACGTCCCGCACAACAGGTGCGTCTCCAGCCGGCTGCCGGACGGCTCCCTGCTCATGCTGTTCCAGGGGTACGAGTATCCGGACCGGCGCGTCGACACCAAGAGGTGGACGGCCGACCTCGTCACCCCGGCCGGCCAGCACATCTCCGTCAGCGAGTGGAACGCCGCCGCAGAAAAGGGCGCGCCGATCAGCAGGAGTGAACCACCTCTGTCCACGGCCCAGTTGAAGGAGCTGGTGACGGCGCAGGTGTGGCGCGGGTACGTCGACTCCATTCCCGAGGACCCGAAGAAGCCGACAGCGACGGCCACGCCGAGCATCATCGAGGAGCCGTCCTACGCCGAGATCCAGAAGGCGCTCGTGCCGCTCCTCCCCAAGAACGTGAAGGTCGTCGCCAAGGGCAGCGACTACTCCTACCTCGTCGTAGACGACGGCAAGGGCAGGAGCCTCGTCGAGATCGGCGTCCAGCACGGCATGGACGACGTCGCCGGCGAGCTGTTCGGGAGCGACGCCGAGACCCTGCCGGACGGCACCAAGGTCACCAGCCGGGAGGACGCGGGCGACAAGGACGTCCAGGGCTGCGTGCGATGGACCGTCGACACCCTGCGCACCGACGGCTTCCGTGTCGTGGTCAGCGCCTACAACGCGGACGGCCCGCACGCCGCCCCGACCCGCGCGACGCCCGCCCTGACCACGCAACAGCTCCGGGAGATCGCCCTCAGCTCCACGTGGGACCGGTTCCGCTAGACAGCTGATGATCTAGAAGAACTCCGACCACGGCTGGTCCCAGATCTGCTTCACGCACAGCACCAGGAACAGCAGCCCGGCGATCGCCAGCATCACGTTGCTGACCGGTCCGTTGCGCCATTCCCTCGGCGTGCGTGAGGAGTTGAGGAGCCAGATCAGGGTGCCGGCGAGGAAGGGGAGGAAGGCCGCGCCCAGGACGCCGTAGATGATGATCAGGCGGAAGGGCTCGTCCTGGAACAGCAGGACGATGGGCGGGAAGGTCAGCCACAGCAGGTACGCGCGGAACGGCCAGGAGCGTTCGCGGGCGCCGGAGGCGACCTCCTCGCCCTTCAGCTCCCGGCTCGTGCGGTAGCGGGCCACGAAGTCCGCGAACATCAGGCTGACACCGTGCCAGACGCCGATGAGGGAGGTGAAGGAGGTGGCGAAGAAGCCGATCAGGAAGAACTTGGCCGTCGCCGTGCCGTACTCGTCCTCCAGGATGCCGCCGAGCTGGATCAGGCCCTTGTCGCCGCTCGCGATGGCGATGTTCGCCGAGTGCAGCAGCTCGGCGCCGACGAACAGCATGGAGATGACGAAGATGCCGGTCGTGGCGTAGGCGACGCGGTTGTCGAGCCGCATGACCTTCATCCAGCCGGTGTCCGTCCAGCCCTTGGCGTTGACCCAGTAGCCGTACGCGGCAAGCGTGATGGTGCCGCCGACGCCGCCGATGAGGCCGAGGGTGTTGAGGATCGAGTCCTTCTCGTCGGGCAGGACGGGCAGCAGACCGGCGAAGGCGTCCGGGAGGTTGGGCGTGACGCGGATCGCCAGATACACCGTCACCACGAACATGACGCCCACCAGGACCGTCATGACCTTCTCGAAGACCTCGTACTTGTTGAACCAGACGAACACCAGTCCGACCAGTCCGCAGGCGATGGCCCACCACTCCAGGTCCATCACGTCCGGGAACAGCGCCTGCAGCGGCAGCGCGCTCGACGACATCGCGGCCGCGCCGTAGACGAACCCCCAGATCACGGCGTAGACGACGAAGAACCAGGTGGTCCAGCGACCGAGGCTCGCCCAGCCGTCGAAGAGGGTGCGCCCGGTCGACAGATGCCAGCGCCCCGCCGCCTCGGCGAGGGAGATCTTGACCAGACAGCCGATGATCGCGGCCCAGAGCAGGGTGTAGCCGAAGTTGCTGCCCGCGATGAGAGTGGCTACCAGGTCGCCGGCGCCGACGCCGGTCGCGGCGACGACGATGCCGGGGCCGATGTAGCGCCAACTGGACTTACGGGGGCCGGAGTCGGTCTCGCCCACCTGTGGTGCCGATGTGTTTCCCGTGGTGTCCGCCATGATGGTCAAGAAAGCTCAAAGGCGGCGGGGGGACAAGAGGGCCTGCGTCATCTCCACTCGATGTGCTCATGCCCGGGACCGCTCGGTTTGCCGCTCGGTGGGCGGCGACTGCCGCCGACAGCAGTCGCCCGACCCACATGTACCGAGCTCGAACCACACCGTCTTGCCCACGCCGTCCTGGTGGCAGCCCCAGCGCCGGGCGAGCGCGTCCACCAGGAACATCCCGCGCCCGCTCTCCGAGGCACCTGCCTCCAGCACCTTCGGAACGCGACGGCCGGCGTCCTGGACCTCGCAGCGCAGGATCCCGTGCGCGGCGAACAGGGTGAGCCGGAAGCGGCTCGCGGAGTGCAGCAGGGCGTTGGTGGCAAGCTCGCTGACCAGGAGCTCGGCGACGTCCGCCACGTCGTCCAGGTCCGTGAGCCCCCATTCCTCCAGCTGCCGGCGGACCTCCGCACGGGCCTCGCGGACCGCGGAGGGACGGGGGTCGTACTCGACGGTCAGATGGCCGGCTCCCATGGGCGGTTGGGGATACGAACCGTACTGAGGATGGGACTCAGGGAAGCGCGCCCCGGAGAGGTGCAGCATGGGTCCAGGGTGGCGGCCCGGGGATGGGGCCGCACGGGGAGGAATACCTGATTCCATACCTGCGCCGGCACACCGCTACCCGTACTGCAGCCGCACGCTCGCCCCCTCCCCCTCGTCCCGGACATCGACGTACGCGCACACCTGCCGGGCGAACCACAGCCCCTGCCCGGGTTCCAGTTCCGCGCTCGGCGGCGGTACGAAGCCGGCGAGCGGGTCGTCGACGCGGCGCCCGGCGCGCAGTTCGCAGACGCACGCCGGGGCCTCACCCCACAGCAGGGCCCCGTCGAGCGGACCGAGGGCGTCGGCCGCCTCCGTGACGGCCGTGGCGAACAGCTCGGCGTCCGCGGCGGACAGTCCGTGCGCGGCCGCCCAGCCCCGTACGGCGTCGGCGGAGGGTGCCGGGCCGGAGAGCCGTTCGGCGTCGGCGGGGGGCGGTGGCAGCGGTACGGCGTCGAGCTCGGCGGCGAGGCGGACCGGGTCCTCGTACACGCCGGTGTCCGGGTGGGCGCGGCGGGCGGCGGCGACGACGGCGGGGCCCGCCACACGGGCGTCGTAGGCGCACAGGGCCGTCGTCGCGAGCGGGGCGAAGAGGAGGTTGGCGAGCGCCTCGTAGCGGATCCACTCGGCGGCCTCCCGCGGCGAGCGTCCCGCGCGGCCGCCCCAGACGGGTTCCATGAGGAGGTGGATACGGCCGCCGGGGCCGGCGTGCGCGGCGAGGTAGCCGGCGCCCCGGGCGATCGCGTTGGCGGCGGAGCCGGTGTACCACTCGGTGTGCGGGACGAGACCGACGTTCTTCGCGTCACCGCCGAGCGCGTCGCGCAGGAGGTCCAGGTTGGCGGGGGCGGCGATGGCCACGGGCGGGGGCTCGCCGGGGGCGGAGAGGGCTTCGGTGAGGAAGGGGAGGGCGGTGGAGAGGAACTCGTCGTCGGTGGCGAAGACGGTCATGCGGTGGTCGAAGGGGGTCATGGGGGGCTCTCCTCGGGAACTGGGGTTGGATCGGGAGGCGCTCGGTGAGTCCGGCACCGGCCGTATGTCTCAGCGCTGGGCCGCCACCCACGCCGCGATCTGGCTGCGGTTGCTGAAGCCGAGCTTGCCGAGGATGCGTTCGACGTGGCCCTCGGCGGTGCGGCGGGCGATGATCAGGCGGTCGGCGATCTGCTGGTTGGCGAGGCCTTGGGCGACGAGTTCGGCGACCTCGGTCTCGCGGCGGGTGAGGCGGACGCCGGCCGTGGGCTGACGGAGGCCGGGTCTGTCGTTCCCTTTGCGCGTGCCCGTGGTGCCGGTCGTGCTTGCTGTGCGCGGGGTGCTTGTCAGTCCTGCGGGCCCCGTGGGCCGTTGGGGCTGCCTGCCGTCGGTGAGTGCGTAGTCGACGGTCTCCGTCAGGCCGAGTCCGGTGCCGCGTTCGTACGCCCGTTGGAAGGCGGGGCGGTCCAGGGCCTCGCGGGCGCGGGCCTCGCTGTCGTGGCGGGTCGAGTTGAGGGCCGCCGAGCCCCAGCGGTCGCGGTCGATGCCGGACCATGTGCGATCGGCGGCGCCGAGGAGGACGGCGGCGCGTTCGTGGGCGCCGGTCTCCGTGGCGATGCGGGCCAGGAGGTCGAGGGTGAGGGCGATGCCGATGACGTCGTGGACGGCGAGTTTGAGGCGCAGGGCCTGGCGGGCGTGGTGTTCGGCGCGGCGCCAGTCGCGCTGCACGGTGTGGGCGAGGGCGAGCATCCGCAGGACGTACGAGTGCACCCACTCCTCGCCGTGCCGTTCGCACATCCGGCGGGCCCGCTCGCAGACCTCGACGGCGCGGTCGGCCTCGCCCAGGAAGCCCAGGGCACAGGCGAGTTCGACCTGGTCGAGGCCGTACAGACTGAGGTGCTGGCCGGGGACGGGGCCGCGGGCGACGCTGGCCTCGAAGTGGGTGAGGGCGGTCGGGAGGTCGTCCATGAACAGGGTGATGACGCCGATGGCGTACGCGGCGTGGGCCGCTTCGGCCTCGTCGTGCAGGTCGCGGGCGAGGGCGTGGGCGTCGCGGGCGCGGGCGAGGCCCGCGGTGAGGTCGTGGGTGGCGGCGGCGAGGAGACCGGCGATCCACAGGCCGCGGGCGCGTTCCCGGGTGGGCTCCGGGTTGGCGGCCAGGGCGCGGTCGAGCCAGTGGCGGCCCTCGCGGGGGGCGCCGCAGGCGTGCCAGTAGAACCACAGGGTGCCGGCGAGGCGCAGTCCGGGGAGGCGTTCGCCGGGGGTGGTGAGGCTGAAGTCGAGGGCGGCGCGGAGGTTGTCCTGGTCGGCGCGGAGGCGGGCGACGATCTCGCGCTGGCCCGGGCCGAACCAGGCGTTCTCGCAGGTGGCGGCGCGGTGGAGCATCCAGTCGCGTTGGCGGCGGCGAGCCGCGGGCTCTTCGCCGGGGAGGCGGCGCAGGTGGTCCAGGCCGTAGTGGCGGAGGGTGTCGAGGAGGCGGTAGCGGGTGCCGTCGGGGCCGGCCTCTCGGGACAGTACGGATTTGTCGACGAGGGCGGTGATGGTGTCGAGGACGTCGTGGGGGTGGAGGTGGGGGGTGGTGACCGCCCGGGTTCTCTCGCCCCCGCCGCCCCTACCCGTCCCATCCTGAAGGGGCTCCGCTCCCTGGACCCGCGTCGGCCCCGAAAGGGCCTCGTCCTCAAGCTCCCCCAGAGGGGGCACCCCCAGACGGGCCGGAATGCCCGCACACACCGCCTCCGCCGTCTCCAAGTCGAAGCTCCCGGCCAGCACCGACAGCCGCGCCCACACCAACTGCTCCCTCTCGGTGCACAGTTCGTGGCTCCAGTCGACCGCCGCGCGCAGCGTCTGGTGGCGGGGCAGGGCGGCGGGGCTGCCGCCGGTGAGGAGGCGGTAGCGGTCGTCGAGGCGGTCGAGGAGCTGGTCGACGTCGAGGACGCGCATGCGGACGGCGGCGAGTTCGATGGCGAGGGGGAGGCCGTCGAGGCGTCGGCACAGGCGGGCGACGGCGGCCCGGTTCGCGGCGGTCAGGCGGAAGCCGGGGACCACCGCGGCGGCCCGGTCGGCGAAGAGGGCCAGGGCGGGGTAGCCCTCGGGGGTGGAGAGGTCGCCGTCGGGGTCGGGGACCGGCAGGGGTCGTACGTCCAGGAGGTGCTCCTCGGTGAGGCCGAGGCGGTGGCGGCTGGTGGCGAGGATGCGTACGCCGGTCGTGCCGTGCAGCAGGGCCGCGGCGAGTTCGGCGCAGGCCGGCAGCAGGTGTTCGCAGTTGTCGAGGAGGAGCAGCAGCCTGCGGTCCCTCACCTGCTCCACCAGCGCCTGCAACGGGGGCCGCGCGGAGTGGTCGTGCAGGTCGAGCGCGTCGGCGGCGGCGAGCGGGACGAGGGCCGGGTCGTCCAGGCCGGAGAGGGGTACGAAGCGCACGCCGTCCGGGAAAGTGCGCCGTACGCCGGCCGCGATGCGTGCGGCGAGGCGGGTCTTGCCGACGCCGCCGGGTCCGGTCAGCGTGACCAGCCGGGTCCGGGCCAACAGTTCCCGTCCGGCGGCCAGTTCGCCGCGCCGGTCGACGAAGCTGGTGGTCTCGACCGGCAGATGGTGATCCCGTCGTGGCGCTGATCCGCCCATGATCAGCCGTTCCTCCGGGGTGTTGTCCGAAGCCGGGTGGGGTCCGAGCCGGCTGGGGTCCGAAACCGCGGGGTCCGTGGCCGGATGTGGTCCGACGGAGCCGGGGTGGAGAGCCGGGGAGCGGGAGGGTGCGGCGTTCCCCACCACTCCCGCCGCTCCCACCGCTCCCCCTTGCGCGGACCCTCACCCTCCCCCGGCCCCGCGCCGGCCCGCACATCCGGATCACACCCCTGGGTGGACTTCGCCCGGGACCACTCCGCAAGCAGTACGCGCGCGTACACTGCGCGGCTGATTTCCGAGCGATTCACGCCGTCGATCGCCGTGTCACCCTTGACCTGTTCATGCCACCGGCCCACGATGGGCGCCACACCTGCACCACGTACGTCGCACTGAACCCCACCCCCCACTCCCACAAGGAGACTTCATGCGACTTCGCATACGCGGTTCGGGCGCCCGCAGCGGCAGACGTGCCGCCGCGCTCGCCGCACTGCTCGCCCTGGCCCTCGCGGCGCCGCTCTCCGCGAACGTGTCCGCGAACGCCGACAGCGCCGCCAAGGCGGCCCCTTCGGCCGACGACGTCCGGCAGTACGAGATCCATATGCACTCGACCGCCAAGGACCGCACGGCACTTCAGCGGACGGGTGTGACCGTCGACGAGGTCCACGGTCACGGGGTCGTCGTCTCCGGCCGCGCGGACCAGGTCAAGAAGCTCCGCGCGCTCGGCTACGACGTCACCCCGCTCGGCGCGGTCCCCGACCGGTCGGCCGGCGAGGACGACGTACGCCTCTACGACTTCCCGTCGGGCGACTCGCGCTACCACAACTACGCGGAGATGACGAGCGAGATCAACTCGATCGTCTCGGCCAACTCCTCCATCGCGAGCCAGCGCGTGATCGGTACGTCGTACCAGGGCCGGAACATCGTCGCGATCAAGATCAGCGACAACGTCGGGACCGACGAGGCAGAAACCGAGGTCCTCTTCACGCACCACCAGCACGCCCGTGAGCATCTCACCGTCGAGATGGCGCTGTATCTGCTGCGGGAGCTGACCTCCGACTACGGCAGCGACTCCCGCGTCACCAGCATGGTGAACAACCGTGAGATCTGGATCGTGCCCGACCTCAACCCGGACGGCGGCGAGTACGACATCGCCACCGGCTCCTACCGGTCGTGGCGCAAGAACCGGCAGCCCAACTCCGGTTCCTCGTACGTCGGGACCGACCTCAACCGGAACTGGAACTACCGGTGGGGCTGCTGCGGCGGTTCCTCGGGGTCGCCGTCCTCGGACACCTACCGGGGCACGTCCGCCGAGTCGGCGCCCGAGGTCAAGGTCGTCGCCAACTTCGTGCGCAGCCGCGTCGTCGGCGGCGTTCAGCAGATCAAGGCCGGGATCGACTTCCACACGTACAGCGAACTGGTGTTGTGGCCGTTCGGGTACACGTACTCCGACACCACGACCGGGATGACCGCCGACGACCGCAACGCGTTCGCGACGGTCGGGCAGAAGATGGCGGCGAGCAACGGCTATACGCCGGAGCAGTCCAGTGACCTGTACATCACGGACGGGTCGATCGACGACTGGCTGTGGGGCAGCCAGAAGATCTTCGGATACACCTTCGAGATGTATCCGTCGTCCAGTGGAGGTGGGGGGTTCTACCCGCCCGACGAGGTGATCGAGCGGGAGACCTCCCGGAACAGGGACGCGGTGCTGCAGCTTCTGGAGAACGCGGACTGCATGTACAGGTCCATCGGTAAGGAAGCCCAGTACTGCAGTTAGGACTCACTGTCCTCGAAGTAGGCGTCGAGGACGGCGTCCAACTGCTCGTCCCACTCGGTGAAGCGGCTCCTGGCCGTCGCCTCGATCTCGATCGGGTACCAGCGGCGGTCAGGAGTGTGCACCGTGACGGTGAAACGCTTCCCGAAGCGCGGGGTCTCCGTCTCGACGGCGCCGATCTCGTCCCAGCGGAACTCGCATTCCTGGTCGTCCAGGGAGAGCCGTACGCCCTTGTGGTCGGCGACGATACGGGCCCTGCGGTCGGCGGCCTCGAAGACGGGACCGTCGACGGGCGCCTCGTCCTCGTCCCCGTCGGCGTCATCCTCCTCGGGCTCGTCGGCGACTTGGAGGTCCGGCTCCGCGGATTCGGCCTCCTCCTCGGATTCGGTCACCTCGGATTCCGTCTCCTCGGAAACGGCCTCCTCGGCCACGTCGTCGTCCTGCACGCCCTGCGGCTTCACGCCTTCCGGCCTGGCGGACGCGGGCGAGGTGAGCCCGGGGATGAAGGCCGGGTCGAACCCGGCGCCTTCCAGGGGCTGGCTGCCTGAACCTATGCGCTGCTCCACAGCGGAGCAGTATGGTCGACGACCCTGTGTCCCGCGCAACCAGCCCCCGCATCGTTACACGAACAAGCTCAACACCACCGCCACCACGAACCCCGCCACCGACAGCACGCTCTCCAGCACCGTCCACGTCTTCAACGTGTCCCGCTCGCTGATGCCGAAGTACTTGGCGACGATCCAGAAGCCTCCGTCGTTGACGTGGGAGGCGAAGATCGAGCCTGCCGAGATGGCCATGATGACGAGTGCGGTGAAGGCCTGGGAGTGGTTGCCCTCGGTGAGGAGGGGGGCGACGATGCCGGCCGTGGTGACGATGGCGACCGTCGCCGAGCCCTGGGCGACGCGGAGGACCACCGAGATCAGGTAGGAGAGGACGATCACGGGGAGGCCGACGTCGTTGAAGGTGTCGGACAGGGCCTGGGCGACGCCGCTGGCCTTGAGGATGGCGCCGAAGACACCGCCCGCGCCGACGACCAGGAGGATGTTGCCGACGGGCTTCAGGGACGAAGTCGACACCGTTTCCAGGGACTTGCGGGACCAGCCGCGACGGATGCCGAGAAGGTAGTAGGCGAGCAGCAGGGCGATCGTCAGGGCCACGAACGGGTTGCCGAAGAACTCGATCACCGAGCGGGTGGTGGAGGGGTCCAGGGCGATCGAGGAGAAGGTGGCCGCCAGGATCAGTACCAGCGGTGTGCCGATGATGCCGAGGACCGTGCCGAGCGGCACCGGCTTCTCCTGCGACTCGACCCCCGCGGCACGCTGCTCGTTGATGACCGCCGTCCTCGCCTCGGCCGCCGCCTCCACCATGTCCTGCGGGACCGGGACGAAGATGCGCCGCCCGATCCACGCCGAGAACGCCCAGGCCGCGAACACCGCCGGGATGCCGCACACGATGCCCATGAGGATGACCCAGCCGAGGTCCACGTGGAGCAGTCCGGCCGCCGCCACCGGGCCCGGGTGCGGGGGCAGGAAGGCGTGCGTCATCGACAGGCCTGCCAGCAGCGGCAGGCAGTAGAGCAGGACGGACTTCCCCGAGCGCTTGGCGGCGGCGTACACGATCGGCGCGAGGACGAAGATGCCGACGTCGAAGAAGACCGGGATGCCGAAGATGAGGCCGGTGAGGCCCATGGCGAGGGGCGCGCGCTTCTCACCGAAGAGGTTGAGCAGACGGGACGCCAGCACCTCCGCGCCACCGCTCACTTCGAGGATCGCGCCGAGCATGGTGCCCAGGCCGATGATGATCGCGACATGGCCGAGGATGCCGCCCATGCCGGACTCGATGGTCGACACGGCGTCGCTTCGCTGGACGGTGCCGAAGAGTTCGGTGACCGAGAGGCCGGCCATGAGGCCGACGGCTATGGAGACCGCGAGAAGGGCCACGAAGGGCTGGAGACGCGCCTTGATGATCAGGAACAGAAGCAGGGCGATGCCTATGGCGGCGACCGTCAGCAGACCGGCCGTACCGTCGATGAGGAGAAGCAGGCCTCCGGTGTGGGGTGGGGTTTCGGCGGCGGGGGCGGCTGCGGCGAGCGGATGGGACATACGGGGGTCCTCTTCGTAAATGCATAGAGCTTTCGGGCAGGGGTGATCGCGGTACGGCGCTCCAGGGGGTCTGAGGCGCCGTACCGGTTACGGCATGCGGGAGTTGAGGGGAGTCGGTCAGCCCAGTACGGCGAGCGCGTCGATCTCGACGAGGAGGCCCGCGGGCAGACCGACGTAGACCGTGGTCCGGGCGGCGGGCGGCTGGGTGAGGCCCGCCGCCTCGAAGTAGGCGTTGTAGATCTCGTTCATCTCGGCGAAGTGGGCGACGTCCGTCAGATAGACGCGGATCATCATCACGTCGTCCCAGGAGGCGCCGCCCTCCTCCAGGATCGCCTTGACGTTGGCGAGGGTCTGGAGGGTCTGCTCGCGCAGGGTGGGGCCGGCGGGCGTCGGGGGCTGCCCCTCGACCGCGGGGAGGAAGCCGACCTGGCCCGCGACCTGGAGGATGTTCCCCTTCTTGACGCCGTGCGAGAACTTGGCGGGCGGAGTGGTGTGGGTCTTCGGGGTGAGTGCGATCTTCTCGGTCATACGGGATCCTTGCTGTCCTCGGTCATACGGAGTTCTTCGCCGATGTTCTGCCGGAGTACTCGCCGCTGATGTCGTCCGCCGTACGGCGCACCAGCGGGAGCAGGGTGAGGAGTTCGTCGGCGGTGACGACGACGTTCGGCGCGGAGACCGACATCGCGGCGACGACCCGGCCGTCGGCGCCGCGGATCGGTGCGGCGACGCAGTTGATGGACTCCTCGTGGCCGCCGAGGTCGGTGGCCCAGCCCTGTTCGCGCACCTTGTCCAACTCCCGCAGGAAGGCGGGGGCGTTGGGGGTGGAACGGGCCGTGTACAGGGGGTAGTCGAGCTTGTCGGCGAGGGCGCGGCGCTCGTGCTCGGGCAGGTCGGCGAGCAGCAGCTTGGCGACGGCGGCGACGGTGATCGCGACCGGCTTGCCGATCCGGGAGTACATCCGCACCGGGTACCGGCTCTCGACCTTGTCGATGTAGAGCACCTCGTCCTCCTCGTACACGGCGAGGTGCACGGTGTGGCCGCACTGCTCGTTGAGGCGTACGAGGTGGGGGTGGGCGATCTCGCGGATGTCGAGGTTCTCCATCGCCTCCTGGGCGAGCGCGATGAGGCGGGCGCCGAGGCGGTAGCGCTGGTCGGACTGGCGGTAGACCATGCCGTGCTCGTGCAGGGTGCGCAGGAGGCGCAGCGCCGTGGATTTGTGGACGCCGAGGCGGTCGGCGACCTGGCCGAGGTCGGCGGGACCCTCGGCGAGCAGCGGCAGGATGCTGAGCGCGCGGTCGACGGTCTGGCTCATGGCGTACGTACCTCCTCGTCGGCCCTGTGAGCGGCTTGCGTCCAGCCGGGGCCGAGTCGAAGTTTCTCCCACGCGGCGTCGTCGAGGGCGACCAGTCGGTCGGCGTGGTCGCGGGAGGGGGGTGGGGCGAGGTCGCCGGGGGCGGTGAGGGTGGCTGCGGCCCAGACGTGGGCGTGGCGGAGGCGGTCGCGTATGGGCAGCCCGCGGAGGGTGGCGGAGAGGAAACCGGCGGCGAAGGCGTCGCCTGCGCCGACCGTTGCCACGGGGGTGACGTGAAGGGCGGGTACGAAGGTGGTCGTCGGCTGTGCGGTGCCCGGGGCTGCGGTGGGCCGGGGGTGGATCGCGCAGCCCGGCCCTTGCGGGGTGCCGCCCTTCTGCGGGCCGGGAGCCGCCCCAGCGGCACGACTGCCCGCAGGCTGGGCGGGACGGTCACCCGCAGGCTGCCCCCGACGGCTGTCCGCAGGCTGCGTGGGTCGGCTGTCCGCGGCTTGCGACTGGCGTCCGTCAGCCGACCCAAGGGACGCGGGGAACTGCGCGACCAGCCCAGCACCACCCGCAGGCTGCGCAGGACGGCCACCCCCGGGCTGGGCGGGACGGTCACCCGCAGGCTGCCCCCGACGGCTGTCCGCAGGCTGCGTGGGTCGGCTGTCCGCGGCTTGCGACTGGCGTCCGTCAGCCGACCCAAGGGACGCGGGGAACTGCGCGACCAGCCCAGCACCACCCGCAGGCTGCGCAGGGCGACCACCCCCGGGCTGGGCGGGACGGTCACCCGCAGGCTGCCCCCGACGGCTGTCCGCAGGCTGCGTGGGTCGGCTGTCCGCGGCTTGCGACTGGCGTCCGTCAGCCGACCCAAGGGACGCGGGGAACTGCGCGACCAGCCCAGCACCACCCGCAGGCTGCGCAGGGCGACCACCCCCGGGCTGCCCGGGAGGGCTGTCCGCAGGCTGGGTGGGTCGGGTGCCCGCGGCTTGCGACTGGCGACTGTCGGCCGACCCAAGGGGCGCGGGGCTGTGACATGTGCGGCTCCGCCGCGTGGGCGCGATCAGCCCACCACCGGCCGCAGCCGACACGAATGCCGTAGCCCCCACTTCTCCTTGCTTCACCACCAGCACCCCCGGCTCCGGCAGCAGCCCCCGGATCGCCTCCGGCCCCCCGGTCACACCCCAAGCCGCCTCCGCCTCATCGGCGCCCACAAACACCAGATCGCAGGCGCGCGCCAGCTCCAGCAGCAAGCCGGGACCGTCCGCGTCCCGCCACAGTCCCGGCCGATAGTTGACGTCGAAGGAGATGAGCGGGCCACCGGGCCGCCGTACGACGAGGTCGCGCAGCAGCCCCAGGCACCCACCGGACAGCGCTGCCGTGATCCCCGACAGATGCAGCACCCGCCCCGCCCGCACCGCCTCAAGGTCCACGTTCTCGACGGACATCGCCGACGCCGCCGACCCCGCCCGGTAGTACGCCACCTCATGCGCATCCGTTCCCCGGTCCCCCGCCGTGCGGAAGTACACCCCCGTCGGCCGCACCGGATCCCGGCGTACGGACGAGACGTCGACGCCGTATGCCCCGACCGTCTCCACCAAGTGGTCGCCGAACCCGTCCGCGCCGACCCGGCTGACCCACCGCACCGCATGCCCCGCGGCAGCGAGCCCGCACGCGACGTTCGACTCGGCGCCCCCGATCCCCCGCTCGAACGACGGGACGTCGGCGAGGCGCCCCGGCCGGGACGGCAGGAACGTGACCATGGACTCGCCGAGCGCGACGACGTCCACGACGTCGGGGGCATTGCAGGGTCCGGTGACAGTCACGATCGTCGTAGCTCCTCGGCGTTTTCGCGGGAGGCGGTTCCGTTGACCCCGCGTTGGCCGAGATGTTAGACAGCGGTAAGCGATATACGCAACGAGTGTTGCAAGTACTGCAACGCTCCAGATCAGGGAGACTCCATGACAGCCGACACCCCCTCCGAAGCCCTCGCCCGCCTCGCAGAGGAACGCGTCGACCACCGCTTCAAGGGCCTCCCCCCGGACGCCGACGGCCTGACCGTCGCCGAACTGGCCGCCCAGCGCCGCAACCTCTTCACCGGCGGCTTCGCCACCCCCGTCCTCGCGCTCTCCGCCGAGCGCCTGGAGCACAACCTCGACCTCATGGAGACGTACGCCGCCCGCCACGGCCTCGCCTTCGCCCCGCACGGCAAGACCTCCATGGCCCCCCAGCTGTTCCAGCGGCAGATCGAGCACGGGGCATGGGGCATCACGCTCGCGGTGCCGCACCAGGTGCGGGTCGCGCGGGCGTACGGCACCCAGCGGGTCTTCCTCGCGAACGAGCTGGTGGACCCGGCCGCCCTGCGCTGGATCGCCGGTGAGCTGGCCGCCGACCCGGACTTCCAGTTCGTTTGCTACGTCGACTCGGTGCGCGGCGTCGAGCTGATGGACACGGCCCTGCAGGGCTCGGCGCGTCCGCTGGACGTCGTCGTCGAGCTGGCGGCGGGGGACGGGGCCCGTACCGGTGTCCGTACGGAGGCCGAGTGCGCGGCCGTCGCGGACGCGGTGGCGGGCGTCGCGACGCTGCGGCTCGTCGGCGTCGCGGGGTACGAGGGCGAGGTTCCGCAGGCGGACACCGAGCGCGTGCACGCGTGGCTGCGGCGGCTGGTCGCGCTCGCCGTCGAGTTCGACAAGGCGGGGCGGTTCGCGGGAGCGGACCTCGACGAGATCGTCGTCAGCGCCGGTGGCAGCGCGTGGTTCGACGCGGTGGCCGACGTGTTCGCCGAGATTCCCGGACTCTCCCTGCCCGTACTGAAGTTGCTGCGCTCGGGCGCGTACGTCTCGCACGACGACGGCCACTACCGCAAGCTGACCCCCTTCAACCGGGTCCCGCAGGAGGGCGCCCTCGAACCCGCCTTCCGCCTGTGGGCCCAGGTCGTCTCCCGCCCCTCCCCCGAGCAGGCCTTCGTCAACGCGGGCAAGCGGGACGCGGCGTACGACCTCGATCTGCCCTTCGCCCAGGTGGTCCGCCGGGACGGCGCCGAGCGCCCGGCCACCGGCATCTCGGTGACCGGCCTGTCCGACCAGCACGCGTGGCTGCGGACGACCGAGGAGGCGGATCTGGAGGTCGGGGACTGGCTCGGCATGGGGCTGTCCCACCCGTGCACGTCGTTCGACAAGTGGCAGCTGATCCCGGTCGCGGAGGCGGACGGGACGGTCGTCGACTACATCCGCACGTTCTTCTAGGAGGTGTCGGTCGTGGAAGAGCTCGTCATCCGGGACGCGGAGGTCGTCGACGGCAGCGGCGGTCCGTCCTACCGCGCCGATGTGGTGGTGGACGGCGGCCGGATCGTGTCGATCGTCCAGGAAGCGGCCGCGGCCGGCTGCCAACGGCCAAAAGCGCGGCGGGAGTTGGACGCCGAGGGCCTGGCCCTCTCCCCCGGCTTCATCGACATGCACGCCCACAGCGACCTCGCCCTGCTGCGCGACCCCGACCACAGCGCGAAGGCCGCACAGGGGGTCACCCTCGAAGTCATCGGCCAGGACGGGCTGTCATACGCCCCGGTCGACGACCGTACGCTCGCCGAGGTCCGCCGGGCGATCACCGGCTGGAACGGCTCCGGCGACGACATCGACTTCGACTGGCGGACGGTGGGCGAGTACCTCGACCGACTGGACCGCGGCATCGCCGTGAACGCGGCGTACCTCATCCCCCAGGGGACGGTCCGCGCGCTCGCCGTCGGCTGGGAGGACCGGGAGGCGAGGCCGGCCGAGCTCGACCGGATGCGGCAGTTGGTCGCGGAGGGCATGGAGCAGGGGGCGGTCGGCATGTCGTCCGGGCTGACGTACACGCCGGGCATGTACGCCAAGGACGCCGAACTGACGGAGCTGTGCCGGGTGGTGGCGTCGTACGGCGGCTACTACTGCCCGCACCACCGCTCCTACGGGGCCGGGGCCCTGGAGGCGTACGCGGAGATGGTGGCCCTGACGCGGGAGGCGGGCTGCTCCCTCCATCTCGCCCACGCCACCATGAACTTCGGCGTGAACAAGGGCCGCGCGCCGGAGCTGCTGACGCTGCTGGACGAGGCACTGGAGTCGGGGGCCGACATCACGCTCGACACCTACCCCTACACCCCCGGCTGCACGACGCTCGTCGCCATGCTGCCGAGCTGGGCGAGCGAGGGCGGCCCCGAGGCGATCCTGGCCCGTCTGGCAGACGAGGAGACGGCCGACCGCATCCGCCACC
Organism: Streptomyces sp. NPDC107522; assembly: GCF_055657525.1. Lineage (NCBI taxonomy): Bacteria > Bacillati > Actinomycetota > Actinomycetes > Kitasatosporales > Streptomycetaceae > Streptomyces > Streptomyces sp. NPDC107522. The sequence continues at coordinate 559,797 of NZ_JBVKAU010000003.1, forward strand.
ACATGGAGGTCATCGGGGCCGACGGCTGCCACGGGGTGCCCATCGAGTGGGACACGATCGAGATCTCGGGCGTGGGCGATCCGGCACTGGGCGACCACGTCGGCCGTACGATCCAGCAGTCCGCGGACCTTCGCGGCGAGGCGCCCTGGACGACCGCACGCCGTCTGCTGCTTCAGGACCGGCTGGGCTCGACGATCCTCCAGCACGTCGGACACGAGGAGAACGTGCGGACGATCATGCGCCACCGCGTCCACACGGGCGGCTCGGACGGCATCCTGCAGGGCACGAAGCCGCATCCACGGGCGTACGGCACGTTCCCGCACTATCTCGGCCGGTACGTACGGGAGTTGAAGGTGCTGTCCCTGGAGGAGTGCGTGGCCCACGTGACCGGCCGCCCGGCCGCACGCCTGCGCCTGCCGGACCGCGGGCTGGTCCGCGAGGGCTACCGGGCGGACCTCGTCCTGTTCGACCCGGAGACGGTAGCGGCGGGCTCCACGTTCGAGGAGCCGCGCACGCTACCGACGGGTGTCCCGTACGTCCTGATCGACGGCCGTTTCGTGATCGACGACGGCCGCCGGACGGACGTACTGGCGGGACGGGCGATCCGTGGAACCGCGTATCCGGCGTAGCCGGTTACGGCTTGGGCAGCACGCAGCCGCTCGCGCTCAGGTCGAGCTTGTTGTCGACGCCGAAGCAGGCGGGGATCTGGTAGGTCTCCTGGGCGTAGTTGATGCCCTGGCGGACGGTGACGCTGCCGCTCTCGTCCACCTCGCACGGGTTGTTGACCGTGCAGCGCTCGCCGTCCTCGTTGCCGGTGTTGTTGACGGCGACGACCTGCTTGGTGGCCTGGTCGATGACGGGGGAGCCGGAGGTGCCGCCGATGGTGTTGCAGGCGGAGGTGTAGCGGACCGAGTCCTTGAAGGTCCAGTCGCCTTCCTTGAGGCGGTACACGAACCCGTCGATGTTGCAGTTGTACAGCCGCTTCCAGTAGCCGGAGGCGACGGTGATGGCGGTACCGGCGACCGGGTGGGTGTCGGCCACGGTGAGCGCGCTGATGCCGTACCTGCTCTTGATCTGCGCGTAGGTGCTGGTGAGCTGATAGATCGACACATCCGTGTCGGTCATCGTCCCGTAGGCGATCTTGCTGGCCCGCAGCGTGCCGACCCGGGAGCCGGACGAGTTGAGCAGTCCGAAGGTGCGGCTGGAGGCCCGGTCGACGACGACCTGACCGGGGCCCGGCATGCCGGTCTCCAGGCAGTGGCCGTTGGACATCACCAGCGCCGGGTCGTTGTCCTCCGTGTCCGGGAAGCGGACGACGGAGCCGGAACAGTTGCTGAGAGAGACGGTTCCCGCGAAGTCGACGGCCTGAACCGTGGGGTTCAGGGTCCGGCTCAGGCTCTCCGTGGTGGACGTGACGGCGTCACGCACGGTCGACAGAGCCGTCTCCGTGTCCACGCTGTCCACGCTCTTGCCGAACGAGCCGGTCGTGTCCACGGGAGCCGCGATCGCGGGAGCGGCACCGGCCCCGGCTATCGCCAGGGCGAGGAGGGCGGCGCCGAGAGGTTTTCTCATGTGGGGGTCCCCTCATACGAAGAGGGGTGACCGAAGAATTTCCGGTCACCCGCGTTTTTGTCATGCGCATTCTCACGCACGAGGGGGGTGCGGACAAGGACTTGATTACCGACGAGTTCAGGCCGTAGGGCTTTCCCTATCACGGGGGGACGGGGGCGTTGGGAGAGCGGCGCAGGACGTTCACGAGAGGGGGGTGAGATCACCACAGTCGCGCACCTGAGGCTCACGCAGCTTGGGAGACCTGAACTCACAGCTGCCCGGCGCGGGGCCCCGATTGACCAGCCCTAGCATGGCCTCGTGGCCCGGCCTTGGACGATGCGCAAGATGGCGGATGAGTTTGCCGAGTTGCTCGGAATGGCTCCTGCCGGTGTGGAGGATGGCGCCCTCACGTTCGCGCGGGGAGACCTGCACTCCACACTCTCGATCTGGAAGAACCGCTACAACCGGGCAGCCTTCGGCTGGATGGTCGTCACCTACGACACAGCCCTCCGTGAGCAGATGAAGAGCTTCGGCGGAATGAGCGTCCGGATCGACCACCCCACCCCATCCGGCGAGACGAATCCGACCAACATCCCCCAGGGCGCCTGCTACCCCTGGCCGACGAGCGGGACTCCCCCGGCGAGGGAAGTCACCGCCGCTGTCGCTCAGTACGGGCGCCCCTCCTTGCACTTCGTCCGCGACCGTCCCGACCTGGGCCTTCTCTTGCTGGCAAATGCCCACGTTCACCGCGGCAGCGTCTGGTGCTTCGCACCGACCGACAACGAGCCGGCCCGGCTTGCCCAGGCGATCCTGCTGGCCTGGCACTCCGGGGATCAAGAGCTGGAACAGGCGGCCGTGGCGAAGCTGCGGGAGAGAGGTGAGGAGCCGGTGGCTCCCTGGCCCGACTACCTCTTCCGGCAAGCCGTCGCGGACTGGGCCAAGCAGTACTCCAAGGCCACCGGGATCGACCTCAGCGACTTGGCCCAGCTCAAGCGGAAACGCCCTCGGTATCCAGGCGGGTGACCACAGCGAAGGGTTCGCCCCGCAGGTTGCGAGGACCGACCTCGGCCGGGCGGTCGCCCAGCGCTTCACGTCGCGAGCGCTATCCCCGCCCGTCCGTCCTTCAACCCGGCTTCCTGGTGTTGCCCTGGCCCTGTCCCCGCCCCGGCTTGTCCGCTGCCGTCGGGGTCGCGGTGACCGTCGGGGCCGAGGGGGCCTCGCTCGTGGTGGAGGGGGCGGTCGAGGGCTCGTCGGTCCTGTCCTCGGACTCGGCGTCGTCCGCCGCGGACGCGCTCGCCGAGGCGGCCGGGGAAACGCTGCCCGACGGATCGGCGTCGTCGGACCGGCGGGCGCCGGCCGACGCACCCACGGAGGGCTCCTGCGGCACCACCGAGTCGCCGGACGTGGTGCTCGTCCGGTCACTCTTGGTCTTCGCACCGCCCTCCGAGGAGGACCCGGACAGGGAGAACCCGGCGATCAGCGCGGCCAGCGACAGCACCCCCACCGCACCGGCGGCCACTGCGACGCGCCGCGAACGCCAGACGCCGGGCTGATGCCGGCCTCGGTGGCTGCGGCGGCCGCGTCCCGCGTCATAGTCGTCATAGTCGTCGCCGTAGTCGTAGCCCGTCTCGTAGACGTAGTCGTAGCCCTCCCCGGCACCGGAGGCGCCACCGACACCACGGCCCCCATGGGCATCCTCCACCCCGTCGACCACCGGAGGCAGCTGGGTCGTCTCGTCGTACGCGTTGCCTGCCCAGCCGTGGGCCGCCGCCGGGTCGGCGTACGCCTCGTACGCCGGGGGCGGCTCCGTGTGCGGGTGGTACACGTTCGGCGACGCCTCGGGCGCGGCGGCCGGCTGGATCCCCCCATGCGTGTCGTGCGCACCGGGCGTACCGTGCGCGGTATTCGCCCCGTACGTTCCGTTTTCGTGCTCCGGCGGCCTGGACATGACCGCGCATTGTAGAGACGGGAGTGGCTCGTGGGACAGCTACCGGCGATAACAGCACAAACCACCGCGTCTCACGTGTCGGAAAACACGGCCCAAGGGGCGTTACCGGGCCGTAAGCTCCTTGACATGCAGGTGATCCAGTCGACCAAGCTCGCCAACGTCTGTTACGAGATCCGGGGCCCGGTGCTCGAGGAGGCGATGCGGCTCGAGTCGGCGGGGCATCGGATCCTCAAGCTGAACACCGGCAATCCGGCCGCGTTCGGCTTCGAGTGCCCGCCCGAGATCCTGGAGGACATCCTCCGGAACGTGTCCACGGCGCACGGGTACGGCGACGCGAAGGGGCTGCTCGCGGCGCGCCGCGCTGTCGTCATGCACAACCAGACCCTCGGCATCGAGACGGACGTCGAGCACGTCTTCATCGGCAACGGCGTCTCCGAGCTCATCGTCATGGCGATGCAGGGGCTGCTCGACGACGGCGACGAGGTGCTGGTCCCGGCGCCCGACTATCCCCTGTGGACCGCCGCCGTGTCCCTGTCCGGCGGCACCGCCGTGCACTACAGGTGCGACGAGCAGTCCGACTGGATGCCCGACCTCGCCGACATCGAGCGCAAGGTCACCGACCGCACCAAGGCCATCGTCATCATCAACCCCAACAACCCCACGGGGGCCGTGTACGACGAGGCCATGCTCCGCGGGCTGACGGACATCGCCCGGCGGCACAACCTCCTGGTCTGCTCCGACGAGATCTACGACAAGATCCTGTACGACGGCGCCACGCACACCCCGACCGCCGCCATCGCCCCCGACCTGCTCACCCTCACCTTCAACGGCATGTCGAAGGCGTACCGCGTCGCCGGGTACCGGGTGGGCTGGATGTCGATCTCGGGCCCGCGCGCCCACGCCGACTCCTACATCGAGGGCCTCACGATCCTCGCGAACATGCGACTGTGCGCGAACATGCCCGGTCAGCACGGGGTCGTGGCCGCGCTCAGCGGGCGGCAGTCCATCAACGACCTCGTGCTGCCCGGGGGGCGGCTGAGGGAACAGATGGACGTCGCGTACGAGCTGCTGACGCAGATCCCCGGCGTGACCTGCGTACGGCCGAAGGGGGCGCTGTATCTCTTCCCGCGCCTCGATCCCAAGGTCTTCAAGATCAAGGACGACCGGCAGATGGTCCTGGACCTGCTGCGGCGCGAGAAGATCATGGTCGTCCAGGGCTCGGGCTTCAACTGGCCGGAGTCGGACCACTTCCGGGTGGTGACCCTGCCGACGGTCACGGACCTGCGGGACGCGGTGGGGCGGATCGGGCGGTTCCTGGACGGATACAGCCAGCCGTAGATCTTTTTCGTTCGCTCAACTTTAGACGGAATCTAAGCTAGGATGGTTTCCTGACAGCACAGGAGGCCATCCATGTACGAACCGATCCGCACCAAGTCGGTCCACAGCACGATGGCCGGCACGACCTCCGACTTTCCGCACCGGACGCGCGAGGAGGAGCTGGACATCCAGCTGGGGGGCCATCTCGCGGCACTGCTCGCCGTCACCGATGAGCTGCGGGGGGCTGCGCCGTCCGAGGACCTGGACCTCGCGGCCGAGCGGCTCGCCGCCCAGGTGACCCGGCTGCGGGGTGGACGCAAGCCGGTCCGGACGTCCACGACCGGCGACTCGAAGCTTGCGGCACTGCATCGTCGCGCCCATGCCCTTGCCGGGCGGGCGCTGGTCGTCGCCGCGTCTCGTGCGGACACGGCTGCCGCGATCCTTGCCGCCGAGCGCATGGACGCGCATGCCGCTGCGCTGGCCGAGCCGCAGGAACTGACCGGCGTCGGCTGACCCTCCCCTGAACGGCCCCGGTCCGCGTGCACCCGCAGCGACGCGCGGACCGGGTGCCATAGCACTGCGTTGGCTTTGGCCGGTGTTCGCCCTTTCGCCGTAGGGGTTCCTGTCGTGCGGCGGCTGCGGGTTGTTCGTGGTTGATCGCGCAGTTCCCCGCGCCCCTGAGGGGGCGCTCCCATTGCCCCGTGTCGTAACGGGACCGGTACGACACCTCCCGTTCACTCCCCCCGACGGGGAATGTTGGGTTCCGCGAGCACTCTCCCCGTGTGAGACGTATCGCAGGGATCGTCCTCGCGGTGCTGCTGATCGGTGGCGTGGTGGTTGCCGTCGTCGCGGGCCGTGGTAATGAGGACAAGGGCACGGCAACGAAGACCGTGCGCACGGTGATCGGATCGGAGAAGGCGGAGTTCTTCGCCGATCCCGACGTGGTGAAGGCCCTGGCCGCCAAGGGCTACACCGTGAAGGCCGAGACCTCCGGGTCGTGGGCCATGGAGGGGCTCGACCTCAAGGGGTACGACCTCGCGCTGCCGTCGAGTCAGGCGCCGGCCGTCGAGCTGGCCACGAAGTACAAGGTGACGGGGACGCTGCCCCGCCCCTTCTACTCGCCTCTCGTCGTCGTGGCGCACAAGAACGCCGCCGAGGTGCTCGCGGCGAACGGGCTCGCCACGCTGGACGAGGCCCACCGGGGCACGCTGAAGATGACCGCCTATCTGGACGCCGCCCGCGCCGACCGCACCTGGCAGCAGCTCAAGGGGGCCGCGCGATACGGGGAGTTGACGGGCACGGTCTATCTGTCCAGCACCGACCCCGAGACCTCCAACTCCGGCGCCCTCTACCTCGCGGCCGCCTCCTACGTCGCCAACGGCGGCAAGGTCGTCGCCACCGCCGCCGAGGTCGATCGCACCGCGCCGCTGCTGCACAAGCTGGTCAGCGTGCAGGGCGCCCAGCAGTCCGGCAGCGACGCCGCCTTCCGGGACTTCGTCAGCGGTGCCGGCAATCCGCTCGTCGTGGTCTACGAGTCGCAGGTCGCCTCGCTGCTGGCGGACGGGGAGAAGCCCGACGACCTGGTCGTGCTCTACCCGGACACCACGGTCAACAGCGACCACACCGTCGTACCGCTGACCGAGCACGGCAAGGCGGTCGCCGAACTCCTCTCCTCTGACCCGAAGTTGCGCGAGCTGGAGGCCCGGCACGGGTTCCGCCCGCAGGGTGAGGCCACCGAGTTCGCCTCCGGCGCCACCTATCTCAAGCAGGAACTGACCGGCGTCCGCCAGGCGCCCGTGCCCACCGCCAAGGTGCTGCACGAGCTGGCGCGACGGGCGCGCGGATAAGGGGGAACGGCACCATGAGCAGTAAAGACGACAGCTTCGTCCTCACTCCGCCCGAGCCCGTGGCCTCCGTGCCGCGGGAGAAGGCCGGCGGACTCGTCCCGGTGGACGACACCGTCCGTACGGACATGGCCAAGAAGGCCTCCGCCTACGTCGAGGGACTCGCCGCCCTCGACGCCCGCTCCCCCGAGTTCGCCGGCAAGGTCGGTGAGATCACCGCCCTCGGCGCCGGGGAGATGCGGACGGCGGCCGCGCAGTCCAACCGGATGCTGGAGCGGACCGTCCGGAGCCTGCCGGACCAGGGCGGGGACGCCCAGTCGCAGGTCGCGGGCTCGCTCGTGGAACTGCGGCGGGTGGTCGAGGACCTGGATCCGCGGGACCTGCCCGCCGCCAAGGGGCGCAAGTTCCTGTCCAGGCTTCCCGGTGGCAACAAGTTGCGCGATCACGTCGCCAAGTACGCCTCCGCGCAGGGGACCCTCAACAAGATCGTGGGGTCGCTGCGGGGCGGGCAGGACGAGCTGCGGCGGGACAACGCCGCTCTGCAGACCGAGCGGGTGCGGCTGTGGGAGACCATGGGCAAGCTCCAGGAGTACGTCGTGCTGACGGAGGCCCTGGACACCGCCGTCGAGCAGCACATCACCCAGATCGCGGATCCTCAGCAGGCCGACCATCTCCGGGCCGACGTCCTCTTCCCCGTCCGGCAGAAGCACCAGGACCTGCTCACCCAGCTCGCGGTGTGCGCGCAGGGCTACCTCGCCATGGACGTCGTACGGCGCAACAACGAGGAGCTGATCAAGGGCGTCGACCGCGCCGCGACCACGACCGTCTCCGCCCTGCGCATCTCCGTCATGCTGGCGTCCGCGCTCGACAACCAGAAGAAGGTCGTCGAGCAGGTCAACGCCCTGCGCGGGACGACCGAGGACCTCATCCGGGGCAACGCCGAGATGCTCGCCACGCAGAGCGGCGAGATCCAGCGCATCGCCGCCGACCCGGCGGTGGGGGCGGAGACCCTGCGAAGCGCCTTCCAGCAGATCTACCGCACCCTCGACGCCATCGACACCTACAAGGTCCAGGCGACCGAGGTGATGGCGACGACCGTGGAGAACCTGACCGCCGAACTGCAGGACGCGAGCGCCTACTTGGAGCGCAGCCGGGCGCAGGGCGCGCTGGAGGGGGGCGGGCTCGGATGAGACACCCTCAAGGCCGACGGCTTCTCGCCTCCGCGCTCGCCGCGCTGGCCCTGCTGACCGCCTGCACCTCGCAGCAGAAGGACGACGACCCCAACGCGCCACAACCCGGCACCCTCCGCGTCCTCGCCTCCAGCGAGCTCGGCGACATGACCCCGGTCCTCGACCGCATCGCCGGCGACACCGGCATCAAGGTCCGGCCCACCTACATGGGCACCCTGGACGCCGTGGAGCTGCTGGCGAAGGGCAAGGCGGACGGGCGGTACGACGCGCTGTGGCTGTCCTCCAACGACTATCTGCGGCTGCGCCCCGATACGGCGAAGAAGGTCGTGTCGGAGACGCCGGTCATGTCGAGCCCGGTCGCCATCGGAGTCAGGAGCACGGCCCTCGGCAAGCTGGGCTGGAAGCCCGAGGACGTCACCTGGTCGCAGATCGAGCAGGCCGTCCAGGACGGCAGCCTCACCTACGGCATGACCGACCCGGCCCGCTCCAACTCCGGCTTCGCCACCCTCGTCTCCGTCGCCTCGGCCCTGTCCGGCGCCCAGTCCGCGCTCACGGACGCCGACGTCACCAAGGCCACTCCCCGCCTCAAGGAGTTCTTCCAGGGGCAGAAGCTGACCTCGGGCTCGTCGGGCTGGCTGGCGACGGCGTACAAGCGGCGCGGGAACGTCGACGCCCTGCTCAACTACGAGTCCGTCCTCAAGGGCATCCCGGGCCTGACCGTGATCCGCCCGAAGGACGGCGTCGTCACCGCCGACTACCCGCTCTCCTCCCTCGCGTCGACGAGCGCCGCGACCCGCGAGGACGTCCGCCGCCTCACCGAGGCCCTGCGCACCGAGGACGTCCAGCGGCTGATCACCGAGCGCACCCATCGCCGCCCGGTCGTCGCCTCCGTCCCGCCCGCGCCCGGCCTCGACAGCAGCCGGCGGCGCGAACTGCCCTTCCCCGGCAGCCGTTCCGTCGCCGACGGCCTGCTCGACTCGTACGAGAACGAGCTGCGCCGCCCGTCCAGGACCGTCTACGTCCTCGACACCTCGGGTTCGATGGAGGGCGAGCGCCTGGAGCAGCTGAAGCAGGCGCTCACCGACCTCACCGGCGACTTCCGCGAGCGCGAGGAGGTCACGCTGATGCCGTTCGGGTCGGAGGTGAAGAGCGTACGGACCCATGTCATCGACCCGGCGGATCCGAAGGCCGGTCTCGACGGGATCAGGAAGGACACCAAGGAGCTCGAAGCCGAGGGCGACACCGCGATCTTCACCTCGCTGCAGAAGGCGTACGACCATCTGAGCACCGACAAGGACACGTTCACGTCGATCGTGCTGATGACGGACGGCGAGAACACGGCGGGCGCGGACGCCGGGGAGTTCGACACCTTCTACCGGAACGGTCTGACCCCCGCCGGGAAGGAGATCCCCGTCTTCCCCATCCTCTTCGGCGACTCCGACCGCTCCGAGCTGGAGCACATCGCCGAACTGACCGGCGGCCGCCTCTTCGACGCCCGACACGGCTCGCTGGACGGCGCCTTCGAGGAGATCCGTGGCTACCAGTAGGGCAGTGGCGTACCTGGAGTCCCGCAAGAACCTCGCCGGGAGCGCGTGCGGGCTGGTCGGTCTCGTGCTGACCTTCACGGGGGTGGCGGGGCCGTACTGGCCCGTCGTGGTCGCGGGACTGTACGGCGCGGGCGCGCTGATCGCCCCGCCGGAGCGGCCCGCGCCGCCCGACTTCCCGGACCCTTCGGCCCAGCTCGACGAGTTGCGGGGCGACTTCGAGAAGCTGCGCGGTTATCTGACGGACGTCGAGCTGTCGGTGACGGCCGCAGCGCGGCTGCGGGAACTCACCGAGCTGCTGGCCGCGTTGCTCGACCGCGGCTGGGTCGCCGAACTGCTCGCACACGATCCGGAGGGCGTGCACGTGCTCTCCCGGATCGTGCGGCGCGACCTTCCCGAGGCCGTCGACAGCTTCGTACGGACCCGGTGGTGGACGCGGATGGCGCCGGGCACGGAGTCTCCCGAGCTGCACCTGGAGCGTCAGCTCGGTCTGCTGAAGAAGGACGCCGAGCGGCTGGCGGCGGGCCTGCGCGAGGCGGAGGCCCGCCGCCAGGAGTCCCACACCCGGTACCTGGAGGACCGGGGCGGGACCGGCGGCGGCCTTACCGCCTGACGTACACCGTCGCCTCGGCGGACGACGCGGTGTGCAGGGCGTCGCCCGGCCAGCCGACCGTGTAGGTCGCGTCGCCCCGGGTGCGCGGCAGGTCGTTGATCGTGAAGGTGCCGTCGGCGCCGACGGTCACCGACGACAGCGTGCCGGTGCCGAGCCGGTCGGTCCGGGTGACCTTGAGGACCGCCCGGTCCGGCAGCACCTTGCCCTGCGCGGTGAAGGTGCCGGTGATCTCGACGCCCGTGCTCAGCGAGCCCTCCTCGGGCGCGGTGAGCGCGATCGACGTGGGCGCCTTGCCGACGGACACCGTGGTGGTGATGTCCTCGGCGGGACGGTGGGTCAGGTCGCCGAGGAAGGAGACGGTGTACGTGGCGTCGCCGACGAGGTCGGGCTCGTCGAGGACGGTGAACGTGCCGTCGGCCTTGACGGTGAAGGTGCCCAGGTCGTGGGTGCCGGTGGCGTCGGTGCGGGTCGCCTTGACCTTCAGGGGCTCGGTGGGCGCCGGGCCGTCCTGCTCCAGCCTGCCGCGCACGGCCAGCGGTTCGCCCGCCACGGCCTGGGCGGGGCTGTGCGTGAGGCCGCCGGTGAAGCGGGCGTCGTACTGGACGGCCGGGGGCTGGATGACGTGCAGCCAGAACTGGTTGCCGGCCGCGTTGGTGGTCACCGCGAACAGCCGGGCGCCGTCCGCCGACCACTCCAGGCCGCGCGGGGCGACCCGGTCGCCGTCGAGGCTGCCCTCGAAGGCGAACTCCAGCGGGGTGGTGGCGTCGGCCGGGTCGGCGGGCTGGACCAGCAGGTCGGGCGTGGAGCCGGTGGCCGAGGCGCCGCGCGCGATGTACTTGCCGTCGCCGCCGAAGGCGACCGCGCTGGCGGTGGCATCGGAGGGCAGGGCCTGGTAGCCGGTCCCCGCGTCGGACAGATCGCTGGTGTTCAGCAGACGGGTGCCGTAGGCGGCGTCGGCGACGGCGACCTTGCTGCCGTCCGCGGAGAACGCCATGTCCTTCAGGTTCAGGGCGCCCTTGCCGTCGGCGTCGGCGAACCGCCGGGCCGCGTTGCGGACGAGGGTGCCGCCGCTGGTGTCGTACACCGTGAGGAACGGGTTGGCGGCCTGCGCGTTGAGCGGCTGGCCCATCAGCATCCGGTCGCCCGGACCGGCCTCCAGCTGGAGCTTGCCGTAGTCCTGCCAGTTGGTGCGCGGCGCCGTGTTGCCGGCCGGGACGTAGGAGTCCAGGTAGGTCAGCGTCGTGTCGCACTGCGAGGTGTAGTACGAGTACGGCGTGGTGAAGTACACCGTGCCGCCGGAGAACGCGAGGCTGCGGCCGCAGGTGTCGGTGGAGACGTACAGGCCGTTGGAGGTGTAGGTGCTGGTGTCGTAGCGCCAGATCACCTCGCGTCCGCCGACGTAGAGCGTGGAGCCGTCGGCGTTCAGGGCCAGTCCGGAGATGTGCTGCTGGGTGCTGATCGTGGTGATCCGCTCGCCCTGGAAGTTGTAGACGGCGATGAGGCCGCTGTTGGAGTAGCTGCCCATGTTGCTGTCGGCGACGTAGACCCGCTGGTGCGCGGAGTCCACGGCCATCGCCGAGTACGACGAGATCGGCAGCTTGGCGACCGCGTCGGAGGCCGCCGCGTGCGCCGCGGGTGCGGCGGCGACGGTCAGGCCGGTCCCGGCGAGTGCGGCGGCCAGCAGCGTGGCCGCGAGACGTCTGGGACGGTGTGCGCCATCAAGGCGTGCAGTATTCAACTGTGCCCCCCACAGGCTGAATTGAGCGGTCACTGGGATCAGTGACGCTCCTGTGGAGACCATGTAACAGCCATGTAGATCCCGCGATCAAGGCGGCGCGACCGCACAAGTGAACGAAATGCAGGCGAGGGCCTGTCGCCGCGTGCTTCCGTCGGGGCGGACGGGAGCGCGGCGACAGGCCCAGAGCCCCGCACGCCGTTGTACGGAACCTCGCCGGTCTGTGGTGCGGTCACCGCGGCCGGCCGTGACGATGTTGCTGGTCAGGGCATACTCGGAGCCGGCCGCGGCGTCTTTGGGGGGCTACCGTCAGCCCAGGCGCTTCACCAGCGCTCGGTACTCGTCCCACAGCTCCTTCGGCGTGTGCTCGCCGAAGGTGTTGAGGTGCTCGGGGACGAGCGCGGCCTCCTCGCGCCAGACCTCCTTGTCGACGGTGAGGAGGAAGTCCAGCTGGGAGTCGGACAGTTCGAGGCCCTTGGTGTCGAGGGCGTCCTTGGTCGGCAGGATGCCGATCGGGGTCTCGACGCCCTCGGCCCTGCCCTCCAGGCGCTCCACGATCCACTTCAGGACGCGGGAGTTCTCGCCGAATCCGGGCCAGACGAACTTGCCCTCGTCGTCCTTGCGGAACCAGTTGACGTAGTAGATCTTCGGGAGCTTCGACTGGTCCTTGCCCTTGGCGACGTCGACCCAGTGGCCCATGTAGTCGCCCATGTTGTAGCCGCAGAACGGCAGCATCGCGAACGGGTCGCGGCGCAGTTCGCCGACCTTGCCCTCGGCGGCGGCGGTCTTCTCGGACGCCACGTTGGCACCGAGGAACACGCCGTGGTTCCAGTCGAAGGACTCCGTCACCAGCGGTACGGCGGTGGCGCGGCGGCCACCGAAGAGGATCGCCGAGATCGGCACGCCCCTGGGGTCCTCCCACTCGGGCGCGATGATCGGGCACTGGGCGGCGGGGACGGTGAAGCGGGCGTTGGGGTGGGCGGCGGGCGTCTCGGACTCCGGGGTCCAGGAGTTGCCCTTCCAGTCGGTGAGGTGGGCCGGGGGCTCCTCGGTCATGCCCTCCCACCAGATGTCGTTGTCGTCCGTCAGCGCCACGTTCGTGAAGACGGCGTTGCCCCACAGCGTCTTCATCGCGTTGGCGTTGGTGTGCTCACCCGTGCCGGGCGCGACGCCGAAGAAGCCGGCCTCGGGGTTGATGGCGTACAGGCGGCCGTCCTCGCCGAAGCGCATCCAGGCGATGTCGTCGCCGATCGTCTCGACCGTCCAGCCGGAGATCGTGGGCTCCAGCATGGCGAGGTTCGTCTTTCCGCAGGCGCTCGGGAAGGCTGCGGCGACGTACTTGGACTCGCCCTGCGGCGGGGTGAGCTTGAGGATCAGCATGTGCTCGGCGAGCCAGCCCTCGTCGCGGGCCATGACGGAGGCGATGCGCAGGGCGTAGCACTTCTTGCCGAGCAGGGCGTTGCCGCCGTAGCCGGAGCCGTAGGACCAGATCTCGCGGCTCTCCGGGAAGTGGGAGATGTACTTGGTCTGGTTGCACGGCCAGGGGACGTCCTCCTGGCCCTCCTCCAGCGGGGCGCCCACGGAGTGCACGGCCTTCACGAAGAAGCCGTCCTCCCCGAGCTCGTCGAGGACGGCCTGGCCCATGCGGGTCATGGTGCGCATGGAGACGGCGACGTAGGCGGAGTCGGTGATCTCGACGCCGATCGCGGAGAGTTTCGAGCCGAGCGGGCCCATGCAGAACGGGACGACGTACATGGTCCGGCCGCGCATCGAGCCGCGGAAGACGCCCTTCTCACCGGAGAAGACCTCACGCATCTCGGCGGGGTCCATCCAGTGGTTCGTGGGGCCCGCGTCCTCCTCCTTCTCGGAGCAGATGAAGGTCCGGTCCTCGACGCGGGCGACGTCGGTCGGGTCGGAGGCGGCGTAGTACGAGTTGGGGCGCTTGATCGGGTCGAGCTTCTTGAAGGTGCCCTTCGCGACGAGCTCCTCGCACAGACGCTCGTACTCGGCCTCGGATCCGTCACACCAGACCACGCTGTCCGGCTGCGTCAGTTCGGCGATCTCGTTCACCCACGAGACCAGTTCGCGGTGGTTGGTGGGGACGACGGGGGGAGCCGCGATGTCGCGCGCCACGGTTGCTCCTAAGTGAGGGATTTTGTCCTGAATATGCCCTTGTATGCCCCGTGGGGGCCGCGACCCGGATGCTTCGCGGACTGATCTTCCGCGCTCATCCGGTGCCGACCGCACTCATTTGATCATCCGACGGCTCTGCGCATATGTCCAGAGGGCGTCACAGGTGAGCGGCGTGAGCATCGCCACTCATCCAGATGTTTTCGATGCGTCACCACGGCTTCACCCCGGGTGCGCCCCCACCGAGTACCCCATGAGACGATGGCCACTTCCGGGCGCTCATCTGCTCACCCTGATACGTAACTTACGGTTCCGTAGGTACGATTTCCCCCATGACTTCGCCCGTCCCCGACGCGCCCACGGACACGCCGGCCGCCGGCCGGGGTTCCGGCGCGCCCTCCTTGCCGCATCAGATCGCGCACCACGCCCAGCAGCTGTCCGAGGAGATCAAGCCCAAGCTCCGGGGCTGGCTGCATCTGGGCATGTTCCCGGCCGCGCTCGTCGCGGGCCTGGTGCTCACCGCCCTGGCGGACTCCCCCAGAGGCCGGATCGCCTGCGGGATCTACGCCCTCACGGCCTGCCTGCTGTTCGGCGTGAGCGCGCTGTACCACCGGGGCAACTGGAGCCCGCGCATGGACGGCATCCTGCGCCGCCTGGATCACGCCAACATCTTCCTGATCATCGCGGGCACGTACACCCCGCTGACGATGCTGCTGCTGCCGGGGACCAAGGGGCAGTGGCTGCTGTGGGGCATCTGGGGGGCCGCGGCGGCCGGCATCGTCTTCCGCGTCTTCTGGGTCGGCGCCCCGCGCTGGCTCTACACCCCCTGCTACATCGCGATGGGCTGGGCGGCCGTCTTCTTCCTGCCGGACTTCATGCGCACCGGCGGCATCGCCGTACTGGTCCTGGTGATCGTCGGCGGCGTCCTGTACAGCGCGGGCGGCGTGGTCTACGGCATCAAGCGCCCGAACCCGTCACCGCGCTGGTTCGGCTTCCACGAGGTCTTCCACTCCTTCACGCTGGCGGCCTTCATCGCGCACTACGTCGGGATCTCGCTGGTGGCGTACCAGCACGGGTAGCACCGACCCGCTCCTTCAGGGCCACGGCTTCGCGCCGTGGCCCTTTTCGCATGCCGAAATCGATTGACAGTCTCCCTTTTTTGAGGGCTGCTCTCATTTAATGGGCACTCTCACTCCCGATCCCCGGCGCTGGTGGGCCCTGGGCGCCCTCGTCGCCAGCTTTCGCCGCGCCGGACTGCTCGGCGACCGGTTCGGGCGGCGGCTGATGCTCAGATCGTCGCCCGTGCCGTGATGGGCGTCGGAGCGGCTCTGGTCACGCCGCTCGCGCTCTCCGTGCTGCCCTCGCTCTTCAGCCCCGACGAGCGCACCAAGGCCGTCGGCGGCCTGTCCGCGGCCTCCGCGCTCGGTCTGCCGCTCGGCCCGATCATCGGCGGCTGGCTGCTGAACCCCTTCTGATGGGGCTCGGTCTTCCTGGTCAACGTCCCGATGGCCGCGATCGGGATCGCCGCCTGCGTCTTCCTGCTCCCGGAGACGAAGGACCCCGCCTCCCCCAAGGTCGACACCGTCTCCACCGCGCTCACCGCGACCGGCCTCGGCGCGCTGATCTACGCGATCATCGAGGCGCCCACGCGGGGCTGGGGCGACCCGCTGGTGCTCGCCGCGCTCGGGGCCTCCGTCGTCCTGATCGGCGCCCTGGTGCTGCGCGAGCGGCGCGTCGAGCGGCCCATGCTCGACACATGACGCTGCTCGCCCACCGTGGCTTCCTGTTCAACACCGTCGCCGCGACCCTGGTGATGTTCGTCCTGTCCGGCCTGCTGTTCGTGCTGCCGCCCTACCTCCAGGCGGTGCTCGGCCACGACGCCCTCGGCACCGGATTCGGGCTGCTGCCGATGATGGGCGGTCTCCTGGTCGCCTCGCGGACGGCTCCGCCGGTCGTCGTCCGCTTCGGCGCGCGGGCCACGGTGAGCGCGGGCCTGGTGGTGCTGGCCTTCGCCGCGCTCCTCGGCAGCCGTACGACGGCCGGCTCCGGCTACGGCTTCACCGCGCTGTGGCTCTCCCTCACCGGACTCGGCTTCGGCTTCTCGCTCATCCCGGCGAGAACAACGCCCTGGGCACCCTCCCTCGTGACCGCGCCCGGCAGCGGATCGGGGCTCCTGATGACGCTGCGTCAGGTCGGCGGTGCGATCGGCATCGCGCTGCTCGGCAGCCTGCTCGCCGGCACCTTCCGCGACCGGCTCGACGTCACGGGACTGCCCGCGCAAGCCGCCGACACCGCCGGGGAGTCCGTGGTCGCGGCGCACCTCGTCGCCGAGCGGGCCGGTCCCGCCCAGGCGGCGGAGCTGGTGGCCTCCGCGAACAGCGCGTACGTCCACGGCATGGGCGTCGTCCTCCTGGTGTGCGGCATCGCGGCCCTCGTCTCCGCGCTGCTCGCGGCCGCGTTCCTGCCGTCCGCACCCCGCCCGACCGAGACCTCCACGACCCCGGACATGGCTGCCGAGCAGGCCGATGCCCGACAATGACCCGCATGACACCCGCACGCCCCCTCCCCCTCGGCGACCGTCCCCAGCTGGGACTTCGTGAGCGGAAGAAGATCAAGACCCGGACGGCGATCCGCACCGCGACCTACGCCCTGATCAAGGAGCAGGGCTACGACGCCACCACGATCGAGCAGATCGCCGAGCGCGCCGAGGTGTCACCGTCCACGGTCTTCCGGTACTTCCCGACGAAGGAGGACATCGTCCTCACGGACGAGTACGACCCTGAGATGCTTCAGGAGTTGCGCGCCCGGCCCGCCGGAGAGTCCTGGATGGACTCGGTGCGGTACGTGATGCACAAGGCCATCGACGCGATGATGGCGGAGGACCCCGAGGTGATCAGGGTGCGCGCGCATCTCGCGGTCCAGGTCCCCGCGATCCGTTCCCGGATGGTCGAGAGCATGTCGGAGACCGGGCGCCTGCTCCGCGCGGCCCTCGCCGAACGCACCGGCCTGGAACCGGACAGCCTCGATGTGCGCGTCTACGCGATGGCCCTCGTCGGCGGCCTGATGGAGGTCAACATGTCCTGGGCGGAGAACGGCTTCAAGGACGACCTCGGCGCCATGGTGGACCGGGCCCTGGACGTCCTCGAGCACGGCCTCCCGACCGAAAAGCCCTGAGGCCGGCGCCCCCACCCGTGACATCCTGACCGGGTGAACGGTCCCGAGATCCACGTCGAGTTCGCCCCCGAGCTGGCCCTGTTCGTCCAGCGTGACCTGCACCGGACGCTCGTCACCGACGGCGTCTCGTCCCTGGGCCACGTCGTCGAGTCGGCCGGCGTCCCGCTGACCGAGGTCGGCGCCCTGTGGGCCGACGGCCGGGAGGTGCCGACGGCGTACGTCCCCGCGGCCGGCGACCGGGTGGAGGTCCGGCCCGTCGAGCGCCCCCAGCGGGTGCCCGGCGCCCCCCTGCGCTTCCTCCTCGACGTCCACCTCGGCACCCTGGCCCGCCGCCTGCGCCTGCTCGGCGTGGACACGGCGTACGAGTCGACGGACATCGGCGACCCGGCGCTCGCCGCCCGCTCGGCCGCCGAGCAGCGGGTGATGCTGAGCCGGGACCGGGGGCTGCTGCGCCGGCGTGAGCTGTGGGCCGGCGCGTTCGTCTACAGCACCCGGCCCGAGGAGCAGCTGCGCGACGTCCTCGACCGGTTCCGGCCCGAACTGCGTCCCTGGACCCGCTGCACCGCCTGCAACGGCCTGCTCAAGGAGGCCACCAAGGAGGAGGTGGCGGACCAGTTGGAGGGCGGGACGCAGCGGTCGTACGACGTCTTCGCGCAGTGCGGCCAGTGCGGGCGCGCGTACTGGAAGGGCGCGCACCACGAACAGCTGGTGGCCATCGTGGAGCGCGCGTTGAGCATGCGTACCCAGGAGAGTTGAGTACTGGGTTGAGTACCCGTGCCGATCACTGCGACCGGGCCGGCGCGATGGGATGGCGGCATGAACACAGCACAGCAGCAGTCCGCGTCCCGGCTCTTGACCGGTCTGTCCGTGACCAGCCTCGTGCTGCTGCTGCCGACCGTCGGCCTCGCCTGGCTCGCCGTGCTTGCCGGCGAACGCGGCAGCCGCTGCCTGATGTACGGCGAGCAGTGCTCGCAGATTCCGGGCAGCCTGCTCTACGGCCTGTTCTACGCCTCCGCCGCGGCCGGCGTGGCGGTACTGGTGTGGCCCCGGGACCGGGTGATGCCCGCCCGGGCCGGGGCCGTGGTGTTGCAGTGGGCTCTTCAGTTCACACTGGGCCTGCTGATCCTCAGCGGCGCTTGATATCCGCCTTTCCGCAGGCGAACCCGTCCCTGTTCCGGTCCAACCGCAGCGGGTCGTCCCTGCCGTTGACCTTGAGGCGGCCGTAGTCGTTCTGTTTCAGCCAGTCGCAGCGGGACTTCGTCGTCGCCTTCACGGTCGGCGGGAAGTCCGTCGGCACGCAGACGTTGATCGAGCCGTAGTGGCGGTCGCAGCCCGAGACGGTCGGGGCGACCTTCTGGGACGTGCGCTTCTTGCCGGGGCCCGTGACCTTGCCCTTGAGGTCGTCGGCGAAGTCGTGGACGTGCGGCGAGGCGTCCGTGGCGGACAGGGCCTGCGGGCCTTGGAGGTGCACCCACTTGGCGACCGACGGCACGCCGTTGGCGTCGACCGCGAAGAGCATGTACCAGCCGGGCGGGGCCAGGTTGGGGTTGCTCGTCACGTTCAGGTCGACGTTGTTGCCGTCCACCGACAGCGGCAGGTCGACGAAGCGCTGGTTCGGGTCGGAGGAGTGGGTGACGGCGGCCGGGCGGATCAGCTCGGCCTTGGCGATGGGCCGGTCGACGGTGATCCGCTGGGTGTCGCCGTACGTCCACTCCGTGTCGATGACCGAAGTGATCGTCGGGCGCTCGCCCTTGAGGAGATAGGGCGGGGTGTAGATCGACACGTCGTGGTTCCAGGAGCCGTTGCCCGGGTTGTCGCCCGTCGTCATCACACGGCCGTCGGGAAGGAGGAAGGCCGACGAGTGGTAGCCGCGCTCCTCCGGGTCCGGGGCCACCGGGTCGAAGGTGTTGGTCGCCGGGTCGTAGAGCGACGACTCGTACACGGGGTTCGCCCGGTTGTGCAGCGCGCCTCCCGTCTCCAGGACCTTGCCGTCGGGCAGGAGTACGGCGGAGACGTACATCTTGCCCTGGTTGCCGGTCTCGGCGACCTTGCCGGCGCCCAGGTCGACCTGGCCCTGCGGGAGCGGCGGGCCGGCGACGTAGGACGGGTTGGGCTGCTTGAGGTCGATGACGTCGGTGAGGCGGTTCGCGTCCGGGTTGGAGTCGATGTTGCCGCCGCCGATGGTGAGGACCTTCTGGTCCTGGGCCGGAGGCAGCAGCACGCTCGCGGACTGGTCGCGCTCGTCCTTGTTCCGCAGTCCCGGGATCTGCGTGACCGTGTTGGCGTTGTAGTCGTAGATCGCCGAGCCGGTGCCGGGGATGTTGTTGCCGAAGACATGGCTGCCGGAGTAGAAGAGGCGGCCGTCCTGCATGAGGATCATCGACGGGTACAGGCCCCAGTAGGACCAGGTCTGGTTGACCTTCCACAGCGGCTGCCACCGCTGCTCGGCGTCCGACCACAGCTCGGCGGTCACCGAACCGGTGGAGTCCTCGCGCAGACCGCCGAACGAGATGACGTCACCGTTGCCGAGGATCGTGGCCGACGGATACCAGTGGCCGTCGTTCATGTCGTTCGTCTTGCTGTACGTCTCGGTGACGGGATCGAAGACGTACGAGTCCTTGAAGCCCTCGTAGCCGTGCCCGCCCGGCACCGGGTAGGCCTTGTTGCCGCTCATCACGAGCACCCGCCCGTCGTCGAGCTGGACGTGGCCCGCGCAGAACATGTCCTTCGGGGTGGGGACGACCTTGTAGGTGCCCTTGACCGGGTCGTAGACCGCGCTGGTGAAGGTGCCCGCCGCGAACTGCTCCTCGCTGTTGCCGGAGCCGGCGATCAGCAGCACCTTGCCGTTGTTGAGGACGACGGAGTGCATGGAGCGGACCGGGTTCTTTGTCGGCAGGACGTCCCAGCGGCCGTTCGCGCACTCCTCGGCGGTACCCGTGCACACCGGGTCGGGGACGGGGTCGGCGACCTGGTCCATCGTGTAGTCGTCGGTGGTGACGGAGCCGGTGCCGTAGACGGAGACGCCCCAGGCGATCCGGTCGGTACCGGTGGGCACCTCGGGCGTGCGGACCGTGGCCTCGGTCCAACCGGCCGCCATCTCCAGCGTCTTGAGGTCGGTCCAGTACTGCCAGCCCGCCGTGGCGTCGTGCCGGAAGAGGGTGATCGAGGTGTCCGGGGTGGTCGACTTGTACCAGAGTCCGAGGTCGTACTGCTTGCCCGGCGTCACGACGGGCGCGCACTCGGCGGACTCGGTGATCAGCGCCTTGCGGTCGCCTTCCACGCGCCGGGTCAGCGTGACCTTCATGGCCTTGCCGCCGGAGTGGGCGTCGGCCACTGTCTCGAAGGCGAAGTCGTTGTCGCCCCAGCCGGACTTCTTCCAGCAGTACGGCATGTCGTCGGTGCCGGCGGTCTCGAAGCCGGGGTTCTTGATGAGGTTGGCGGCGGAGGCGGACTGGGGTGAGGTGAGGAGCAGGCCACCGGTCAGGCCCGCCACGGCCAGCAAGGCCGTTCTCCTCCCGGATCTCGTACGGCTGGATCTCATGCGGTACTCCTTGCTGTGCGGCTCCTGCGCGGCAGATAGACCAGCGCCTCGGTTCCGACGAAGCGCAGGACGAACGTGATGACCAGGGCGAGCGCGGTGGCCGGCAGTACCGCCAGCCCGAACTGCCCGACCAGCAGCGCGATCAGCGGGATGCGCAGCACCAGGTCGGCGTTGGCGAGCAGCGCGAACCGTACGGTGCGGTCGGCCCAGTGGCGGTGCCGGCGGCGGTCGCGGAACAGCAGCTTCTCGATGAGCAGGAAGTTCCAGGCCACGCCGAACTGGTTGGCGACGATCTCCGCGGGCAGATAGTGCAGCCCCGCCTCGGTCATCGCCCACAGCGCGGCCAGGTTGGGCACGAAGCCGGTCAGCCCGATCAGCCCGAACACCACCATGCGGGCCAGCGGGTCGGCCGTACGCAGCCCGGCGAGGTGCCGCAGGAAGCGGCGGCCCTCCGCCGCCGTGGACTTGGACTCGCCGGCGAACCGGTCCTGGAAGACGAACGGCACCTCCGCGACCGCGCGCGGACGGCTGCGGACCGCCAGTTCCAGCAGGATCTTGTAACCGAGCGGCTTCAGTGCCTCCGCCGTGATGTCGCTGCGCCGGATCGCGAAGAAGCCGCTCATCGGGTCGCTGATGCCGCGCAGCTTGCCCGGGAAGAGGGACTTGGTCAGCCAGGTCGCCCCGCGCGACACGGCCACCCGGTAGCTGCCCGCGAGCCCGGCGCGGCTGCCGCCCTTGATGTACCGGGAGGCGACGACGAGCCCGGCGTTCGCCCGCTCGCCGGTGGCGACCAGGTCCGGGACCAGGGACGGTGGATGCTGGCAGTCGCCGTCCATGACCACGATCCAGTCCGACCCGGCCGCCTTCATCCCCTCGACGACCGCGCCGCCGAGCCCGCCGACGGGTTCGTCCCGGTGGATGACGGTGACGGGGAACGGGCAGTCCTGCGCGGCCTCCTTGATGACCTGCGGGGTGTCGTCGGTGGAGTCGTCCACGAAGACGACCTCGCAGGGCAGCCGGGAGGGCACCGATTCGGTGATCTGGTGCAGCAGCTGCCGTACGTTGGCCGACTCGTTGAAGGTCGGTACGACGATGGTGACCGCGCCCGGCTCGGGGATCTCGGCCGCCTGGACGGCCGGATCGCCCAGCTCCTCGGGGACGGTGGACTCCTGGCTCATCGAACCCCTCCCGAGGCCGTCTGGATCTGCCGGATCTCGATCCGGTCCGCGCCGGTGCCGAAGGTGGCGACCGGCGTCGAGTGCTCGATGGCCGCCTTGACGTTGGGAAGGTCGACCGCGTCCCGGCGCACTGTCGGCGAGGCGACGACGTAGTCGAGGTCCTTCCAGCCGCGCGGCATCGTCTTCGTCACGGCCGGGTCGAGGTCGGCCTTGTAGAACCAGATGACGCCGAGCCCGGGCTTGTACCCGGCGTGCACCAGGTCGAGCCACAACGCGTCGTCGACGAGGACCCGGGTGTCCCGCGGGTCGTCCACCTCGGTGGACAGCCACTTGGCGGCGGCCTGGTAGGGCGCGTTCGCGTCGGCGGTGACGGCGGTGCGGTCGCCGTCGTACCAGCGGGGTACGACATAGGCGCCGGCGGCGATCGCGAGGACGGCCGCGAGGGCGTACCGGCCACCGGTGACGTACCGGTGCTCGGTCTCGGACCGCCGGCGCCGCAGGACGGCGTGGGCGACGGAGGCGGTTCCTCCGGCGAGGACGAGGGCGAGGAAGGGCAGCGCCTGGATGACGTACATCGCGGGCAGGTAGCCGCTGGGGCGCATGGCCACCAGGGCGAGGATCACCACGGCGAACGACGGTCCGGCCAGGGCGCGGGCGGTGACCGACCAGCGCCAGGTGACCAGGAGCAGCAGGCCGCCCGCGAGGCCGCCGAGGATGAGGACGCGGTCGTAGTAGAGCCACGACTGCAGGACGCCGTACGACCCGGAGCCCTGGTCGAGGATGAAGCCCGAACCGGGCCTGGTCATCTGGTACTTGATGCCGTCCCACAGCGAGACGTGCCCGCTGCCCGGGAACAGCTCGCCCTTCAGCAGGGCGAACAGGGGGTAGGACAGGCCGATCAGCGCGCACGCGGTGACCGCGCCGGTCAGGGCGAACTTGCGGGTGTCGCGGTGGCTGTGCCGCCACATCGTGATGAAGACCGCGGGGAGGACGAAGAGCATCGTCTCCTTGGTCAGCACGGCCGTGGCGGCCGCGATCCCGGCGCCGAAGTGGTGCCAGAGGTGGCGGCTCGGGGAGGCGGCGAGGGCGAAGGCGAGGAGCGTCCACATCACCGCGAGGTTGTCGAGGAAGATCTCCCGCTGCAGGACCACCGACAGGGGCGACAGCCCGAACAGGACCATGCCGAGCCCGGCCGCCCAGCGCGGCAGGGACAGCCTCCGCCCGAGGACGTAGACCAGGACCGCGCTGACCGCGCTGATGACGAGCATCGCGGCGCGCATGGTGCCGACGGTCATCGACTCGGGGCTGAGCGCCGCAGGTATCCAGGTCAGCAGGGCTATCTGGATCCAGCCGAGGGGCGGGTGGTCGTACCAGTAGGTGTAGTGGGCGAGGCCCCGGCCTTCCTGGACGGCCCAGGCCTGGGCGAGGTATGTGCCCTCGTCGTCGCTGAGCGTCGGGTAGTCGGTGATGTTCCAGCCCTGCACGACGAGGATCGCGACGAGGAGTACGCCGCACAGGACCAGGTCGGGGCGGGAGGAACGGAGGCGCTTCGGCGGGCCCGCCGGGGCTGTTCGGCCGGTCGAACGCGTCTCAGGGACAGCTTGTCTCTGCGCGGGGACCTGGGGAGTGGTCACCGCGGGAAGGGTGGAGGTCACGCAGGGACGTCCTCTCGGAGGTCTCGGGTCACTTCGGCGCTGGTGAGGTGTGCGCCGACGTGGGTGGTCAACTCCCAGTCGTTCCGGCCGCGTTGCTCACGCCATACGGCGCGGACGGCGGCCCCGGCGAGGAGCACCTGGTAGAAGGGGCCGCCCACGATGAGCTTCACGTAGTGGACGAAGCGGACGCGAAGCCCGTACTGCTTGCCGAAGTCGTGCAGTCCGACGACCTCGAAGACGAAGGTGACGAGCGCGGTGACGGCCGGCAGGAAGGTGATGAACGCGACGGTCACGGACACGTCGAGGAAGACGGCGATCGCGATGTTGAGCGGGATGACGAGCCCGGTGAAGGCCTGCATGAACGGTGTCATGAGCGTGTAGCGGGCGAGCAACCGCTGTCCGAAGGTGGGCAGTTGCTTCCAGTCCTTCTTCCGGTAGACCTGCAGGAAGCCCTGGTTCCAGCGGGTGCGCTGCTTCAGCAGCGACATCAGGCTGCCGGGCGTCTCCTCCTTGGTCACCATGTCGGAGTCGTAGGCGACGACGACCTTCTTGCCGACGCTGGACAGCCGGACGCCGAGATCGCAGTCCTCGGCCAGGCAGTTCGGGTCCCAGCCGTCGGCTTCCCTGAGCACGTCCGTCCGTACGAAGACGGTGTTGCCGCCGAGCGGGATGAACCCCTTCTGCGCGTGCAGGTGCAGCCGGGAGCGGAACCAGAAGAAGTACTCCAGGCAGTTGCGCAGGCTGTACCAGCTGGAGTGGAAGTTGATGAGCTGGACGCCACCTTGGACCACATCCGCCTTTGTCGTCCGGAACGCATGGTCGACGTGGGCGAGGAGCTCCGGGTGGACCTGGTCCTCGGCGTCGAAGACCCCGACGACATCACCGCGGCAGTGCGGCAGCGCCGTGTTCATGGCCTTCGGTTTGTTCTTCTTCTCGTGGGTGTCGACGACTACGCGGACCCGTGGGTCGCGAGCGGCGGCCCGTTCGGCGACCTGCGTGGTCTCCGGGTCGTCGTGCCCGACGATGACGATGATCTCGAAGTCGGTGTGGGTCGACTCCAGCAGGCGCTGGATGGTGTGGTCCAGCACGGCCTGTTCGTGCCGGGCCGGCAACAGCAGCGAGAACGACACGTGCTCGCCGCCGTCCGGTCTGCTGAACCGGGTGGAGGCGAGCACTTCGGGCGTGCGCCACGCGTGCATCTGCCACCACAAGGTGAAGGCCGCCATCCAGAACAAGGCCAGCGAGACGACGGCTATGAAGACAGACGTCAGCAACAGATCCCCCCAGATCCCCAATGCCCCCTGCCGCGACAACACGTCACATCTGTCGCGGAACTGTGTAGACATTAAGGGCGATCTGTGAAGTCCGCAGGCCGTTTCAGTGAAGAGCGCGTTTCATCACAACGATCCCCGAGAGTGAACAATTCGAACACCGGCTGCGTAACTACTGGCTGCTCACTAGCGTTTCAGCTGGTCAGCGCGGTCCGCAACCGGTCCGGATCGGTGGTCGGGGCATCGCAAGTGAAGTTACGGCAGACGTAGGCGGCGGGTTGACCCTGCTGCAAGGGCCGGTCAACAAGGAGCGGAAACTCGTCACTCTCAGGAGTGCCTACGGCCACGACCGCACCCGGGGCGGTGCCCAGAAGTGCCGTGTGGTGCAGCGCCTTTGTGGCGGGGTCGTCCATCGCCGGTCCGACGACCGCGACCTCACGCGGCCCGTCGAGGTTGGCCTCGGCGACGGCGAGACCCCAGCCGATGAAGCGGGGGACGCGCGGGCCGAGGGCCTTGACGACGCCGAGCGCCTTCTCGGCGGCGGCGCGATGGGGTGCGGAGCCGGTCTGGGCGGCGTAGCTCAGCAGGGCGCCGGCCGCCGCGCTCCAGCCGGAGGGGGCGGCGTTGTCGGTGGGGTCCTGGGGGCGGCGGATCAGCTGCTCGGCGTCGGCGGCGGTGTCGTAGAGGGCGCCGGACTCCTCGTCGGCGAAACGGGCGAGCACGTGGTCGAGCAGGAACCCGGCGAAGTCCAGCCAGACGCCCTCGCCGGTGACGGAGGCGAGCGCGAGGAAGCCCTCGGCGACGTCGCCGTAGTCCTCCAGGACGCCCGCGTTGGCGCCGACCTGGCCGTCCTTGCTGGTGCGGGCGAGGCGGGCGGCGTCGTCCAGGTGCAGCCGCACGAGGAGGTCGGCGGCGCCGAGGGCGGCGTCCACGAGGTCGGGGCGGTCGAAGTAGGCGCCGGTCTCGGCGAGGGCGGCGATCGCGAGCCCGTTCCAGGCGGCGACGATCTTGTCGTCCCGGCCGGGGGCGGGGCGGGTGCCGCGCGCGGCCAGGAGCCGCTGCTTGATGGACGTGATCTTCTCGGCGTCGGCGAGACCGTCCTGCTGCGGGAGTTGGAGGACGGAGGAGCCGTGCTCGAATGTGCCCTCTTCCGTCACACCGAAGTACCGGGCGGCGAGGTCGGCGTCCTCGTCGCCGAGGGTCTCGCGCAGCTGCTGCGGGGTCCATACGTAGTACGCGCCCTCGACGTGCCTGCCGGTGCCGTCGTCGCTGTCGGCGTCGAGGGCGGAGGCGAAACCGCCCTCGGTCGTGCGCAGTTCGCGCACCATGAAGTCGGCGGTCTCGAGCGCCACGCGCCGGGCGAGCTCGGACCCGGTGGCCCGCCACAGGTGGGCGTACACCCGGCACAGCAGGGCGTTGTCGTACAGCATCTTCTCGAAGTGCGGCACGACCCAGTCGCGGTCGACGGAGTACCGCGCGAACCCGCCGCCGAGCTGGTCGTAGATCCCACCCCGGGCCATCCGCTCACAGGTGTCCTGCGCCATCTGCAGCGCACCCTCGGCGCCCGTGCGCGCATGGTGCCGCAGCAGGAACTCGATCACCATGGACGGCGGG
This sequence comes from Streptomyces sp. NPDC107522, assembly GCF_055657525.1. Classification (NCBI taxonomy): domain Bacteria; kingdom Bacillati; phylum Actinomycetota; class Actinomycetes; order Kitasatosporales; family Streptomycetaceae; genus Streptomyces; species Streptomyces sp. NPDC107522. Next base: position 586,102 of record NZ_JBVKAU010000003.1, read on the forward strand.
AACTTGGGCGCCCCTGCGAACCCGCCCCTCTGCGGGTCGTACTCCCGGGTGAGCCCGAGCAGCGCCTGCGCCAGCTCCTGCTCGCCGGGCGCCTCGGTGCCGCCGTAGGAGATCTCCCGCCCCGCGAGGTCCCGCACGATCTTCCCCGCGACGTCGGCGACCTCGTCCCGCCGGTCGGTCCAGGCGGCGCTGACCCCCTCCAGCACCTGACGGAAGGACGGCATGCCGTGCCGGGGGGCGGGCGGGAAGTAGGTGCCGAAGTAGAAGGGCTCGGCGTCGGGGGTGAGGAACACCGTCATGGGCCAGCCGCCCTGTCCGGTGGCCGCCTGGACGGCCTCCATGTAGACGGCGTCCACGTCGGGGCGTTCCTCGCGGTCGACCTTGATGTTGACGAAGTGGGCGTTGAGGTACTCCGCCGTCTCCTGGTCCTCGAAGGACTCGTGCGCCATCACGTGGCACCAGTGGCAGCTGCTGTACCCGACGCTGAGCAGGACCGGTTTGCTGCTCTTGCGGGCCTCTTCGAAGGCCTCGGCCGACCACGGCCACCAGTCGACGGGGTTGTCCGCGTGCTGGAGCAGGTAGGGGGACGTCTCGTGAGCCAGTCGGTTCGGCATGGGGTCCATCCTGCCGCAGTACCCCCCTGACGTCCGACATCACACAGCGAGGGGCCGGCGCGGGGGCGGGATGATCCGTTCCGGCCCTCTCCCCACAGCTCCCCATCCGCAGCACACTTGACCAAGAACGCCGTTGCCGCCGGAGGGGGACATGACATGCGGGACAGCCATCGGGTGGATGCCGAGCGGCTGTTGGCTCGGGCCGTGGAGGAGGAGGTGCGGCGCTCGGGCGGGCGCACCGACGGGCAGGTGCTGTTGTCGCGGGCGCGCGGGGCGCTGGACTCCATGGCGCAGGCGGCGGCGGAGGAGTACGAGGCGTACATCCGCGCGCTCGACGAGGCGGAGGCCGGCCGGCTGACGTTCGGGCAGCGGTTCGCGCGGGAGGGCGGCGGTACGCCGCTGCTGGTGGCGGGCGTCGCGGCGGTCGCGGCCGCCGTGTCCGACCTGGCGCTCGGCACCGGCGCGGGGACGGCGGTCGGCGCGGGCGTGACCGTCGGTGTGGTGGGCGCGGCGACGACGGTCGTGAAGGTGGCCGGCACGCATCTGCCCGCCGCACACCACCGCGCGGGCGCCGTCGGCCAGCCCGGCGGCCCGGAACAGCTGCGCCTGCAGTGGCTGACGGCGCTGGAGGTACGGGGCATCCGCCCGTTCCTCGACCAGCAGCGCGTGATGGCCGCGTCCACCGGGCCGAAGAAGAAGGGGCCCCAGCTGCGCGGCGCGGACAAAAGCGCGGCGGCCCGCGGCCGGAACGTGCTGGAGCAGTCGTTCGGCCAGCTCCCCGAGCTGATCGGCCCGTTCGCGGGCCGCAGGCAGGAGATGGCCCGCATCCGGCAGTGGGTGCAGGCGGCGCGGGCGAGTACGCAGACGAGGCCGACGGTCGTCGTCCTGCACGGGGCGCCCGGCAGCGGCCGTACGGCACTGGCGGTCCGCGCGGCCCATGACCTGAAGGACCAGTTCCGCGGCGCGTGCGTGGTGGACCTGCGCGGCGACAGCGCGGAGGAGCCCCCGCTCACCACGAGAGACGCGCTGCTGCATCTGCTGAACCGTTTGGGCGCCCCGCGCGAGCAGCTCCTGTTCCGTGAGCGCTCCTCGGCCGACCAGCACGTCAAACGGCTGAGCGAGCTCTACCACCAGCACCTCACCGGCCTCCCGGTCACCGTCGTACTGGACGACGCCTCGGACCCGGAACAGGTCCGCACCCTCGTGCCCGAGCGCTCCGACAGCCTGGTCCTGGTCACCGCCCGCGAGCCCCTCGACCTGCCCGCGGACCTCGCCGCCTGGGTGCACCAGCTGCCGGTGGAGACGCTGGACGCGGCGGGCGCGGAGGAACTGCTGAGCGCGGCGGCGCAGGATGCCTCGGGTCCGTACGACGCCGAATCCGCGGACCGGATACGCCAGTTGTGCGGCGGCCTGCCGCTCGCGCTGCGCATCGCGGGCTCGTCGCTGGGCCCGCGGTCACCGCGCACGCTGGCGACGGATCTGGGCGCGTACGGCCCGGTCGAGCCGGTCGAGCGGGTGCTGTGGCTGCGCTACACCGACCAGTCGGAGGCGGCGCGGCGTCTGCTGCGCAGGCTCGCTCTGGCGGGCCGGGCCTCGCTGGGCGCGGCAGCGGCGGCGGCGCTCCTGGCCACGGACGAGGCGGAGGCGACCCGCCATCTGGTGGCCCTGTCCCGGTCGGGCCTGATCGACCAGGTCCGCGGCAGCCGCTACCGCCTGCACGACCTGGTCCGCGCCTTCGCCCACGCGCGTCTCCTCGACGAGGAGGAGCCGGCGGAGCGTACGGCGGCTCAGGAGCGGCTGATCGTGAACTACGCGGAGCTCGCGGACTCGGTGCTGCGCCTGGTCGACGGCAACATGTCGACCCGCTCGGACCGTTTCAGCCCGCACGGCTTCACCTCGCTGGACGAGGCGCTGCGCTGGCTGGACGACGAGTCGAGCTTCATCACGGCGGCGCTGCGGCATGCGGAGGACGTGAACCAGGCGGCGGTGCTGAACCTGCTCGGCGCCCTGTGCGACTACTGCCTGCTGCGCGGCGACCTCTACCGCCTCGGCGAGATCAGCGAGCTGGCCCAGGCCGTGGACCAGGGCCTGCTGGTTCGCTCGGTGCAGTGGCGCACGGGCATCGCGGCCCGCCAGCTCGGCGAGCTGGACAAGGCGCGCACGACCCTGACCTCGGTGGTCGAGCTCTACATGGAGGCCCACCACGACGCGGGCGCGGCCCGGGCCCTGTGCTCCCTCGGCATCACGCTCCACCACCAGGGCCACCTCACCGAGGCGGCGGCGAAACTCCGCGAAGCCCTCGACCTGCAGTCCGCTCCCGCACTGGCGACGGACCGCGCCTGGACGATGCACGCGCTGGCGGCGGTTGAGCGGGACCGCGGCCGGGTGTCGGAGTCGCTGGACCTGCTGACCGAGTCCCTGTCCCTGCACCGGGCCGGCGAGTCGATCCACGGCGAGGCCTGGGCCCACTTCCAGCTGGGCCAGCTGAGCCTGCGCATGGGCGACGTAGCGCGCGCGGAGACGGAGTTGCGGACGGCGTTGGACTTGTACGGCCGTACCCGCGACGCCCGCGGCGAGGCCTGGGCGCTCACCCAGCTCTCCCGCGCCCGCCTGGTCGCCGGCGACCCGTCCCCGGCGGTGGACGGCCTGCGTCAGGCGGCCGCCCGCCACCGCGACAACGAGGACGCGCGCGGCGAGGCCTGGTCCGTCTACTACCTGGGCCAGGCCCTGGAGGAGACCGGCAACCTGGACCTGGCGGTCCGCGAACTGGAACGCTCCCGCACGATGTTCTCCCGCATGCAGGACGTCTACGGCCTGGCCTGCGCCCGCCACCACTCGGCCCGCGTCACCCGCGACCAGCGAGCCGCCCAGACCGGCTCCCTGAAGAACTCCGGCTTCGCCCGCCAGCTCCTGGTCGACGCCCGCGCCAACTTCCAGCGCATCGGCGTCGCGCACGGCGAGGCGTGGACGTGCCTGGAGCTGGCCGTCGTTGACGCGGGCAACGCCCGTACGCAGCAGGCGCTGGCCCTGTGCGACGAGGCGGTGACACTGTTCGCGTCGTACGGCGACCGCAGGGGCGAGGACTGGGCGCGGTTCCTGCGGGGCACGTTGCTGCCGTATGCGGCGCCCGGGGGTTTGGAGGTCGGGACGGCTGTGGCGCAGGAGGAACTGGCCCAGCTGTCCCGCGCCGGGCATCCACTGCGGGACACGAAGCTGGACGACTACGTGGAGGCGTACCAGCTGCTGCTGGAACGCGGCGTGAACCTGGAGGACGGCTGGCAGGCCTGGCGTCTCGGCATGGTGCCGAACCGGCATGCGCGGGAGGTCATGGGGGTGGGCGTGGCGGCCTCACGGGGGTGAGGTCGGCGGTTCGGGTGGCCGAGACAGCGCCGGTCCTCAGTCCTCGTACGGATCGACGAGCCGGATCGGCTGCCGGACCGCCTCCAGCACCTCCGCCGGGAAGTCCGGCCCCGGCACGTAGTAACGCGCCTTGGTGTTGCCCACGGCTTCGAGGAGGCCCGCCTCGGTGAGGGCGCGAATGTCCCGGACCGCCTGCTGGTTGCTCAGGTTCTCGGCGCGCTGGTAGCGGGCGCGGCGGACACGACCGGACAGCGCCGCGTCGTGGAGGGCGGTGACCTGGCGTTCGCCGATGCCGTGGCGCTCCGCGAACTCGGTGAGGTCGATCCAGCAGCGGTTGGAGCGGGTGATCCGGTGCCGCACCGACTGTGACTGCTGGTGGTAGGCGAGGAGGTTGAAGCGGATCCAGGGGGCTGTGTCGCGGTCGGGGGTCCACTCCTTGCCGCCTACGCGGCTGAGGACCTTGTAGTACTCCCAGGTGTTCTTCGGCTTGCCCAGCCAGGCCTCGATCGAGGAGAACTCGGGCGCGAGAGTACCGCCACGCGCGATCAGCAGGGTCTGCAGTGAGCGTGACATACGGCCGTTGCCGTCGGCCCAGGGGTGGATGCTGACCAGGTTGAGGTGCGCCATCGCGGCACGGACCAGGACATGGGTGTCGGCGTCACCGTGGTTGAGCCATTCGACCAGCTCATCCATGAGAGGCGGCAGCTGGTCGGCATCCGGCGCAATGTACGCGGCTTCCTGCGGGTCACCCGGCTCGTTGATCCACACTCCCCGTCGGCGGAACTGGCCTGCGAGCTTCTTCGGGTGATGGTGGCCCTGCAGCATCCAGTGCAGGGCGTTGAGCAGCCACACCGAGTAGGTGAACCCAGGCGCGTCGTGGAGCGACTGGATATATGTCATGGCGTGCTGGTACGCCAGCGTCTCCGCCTTGTTCTCCTGTGACGTGGCCACTTCCTGCTCGCCGTCGATCAGGTCCTCGACGTCGGCGGAGTCGACCTTGTAGCCCTCGATGGTGTTGGAGCCGGCGATGGCGTTCGCGGTCAGCGTCTTACACAGTCCCGCTGTCCACTTCGTCGGCGTCTGCAGGACCTGATGCCGCAACTCGTGGCGCATCTTGTCGATGCCCTCCAGCACCTCGCGGTCCTTCGAGGTGAGAGCAGGCGTGCGATACAGCATGATTCCGTGATACCCACAAGGCATCACGGAATCATGCCGTTAATGCATCACAAACGCCGGTCAGCCCTTCGCGGCCGCGTCCCCGGACTCTGCCTTCGGATCCGGGGCTTCCTTGAAGTCCACCTTGCCCATGTGCCGGTTCATGGACTTCATCAGACCCCACACGGCCACCGCCATCACCGCGAAGACGATGAAGCCGAGGACGCCAGGGGTGACCTTGTCCTCGTCCACCTCCTTGGCGAAGGTGGCGAGGTGCGTCATTGCCAGGCTTGCGCTTGCGCTCATGTCAGGCATTGTCGCGGATGCCCGCAAAGAGGTCGTCCTCGGGGAGGGAGGTATCGACGAGGGACTTCGCGAGCTCGTACTCCTCCGTCGGCCAGACCTCCCGCTGGAGCTCCAGCGGGACGCGGAACCAACCGCCGTCGGGGTCGATCTGCGTGGCGTGCGCGATCAGGGCCTTGTCGCGGATCTCGTAGAAGTCACCGCACGGGACATGCGTGGTGAGCGTGCGCTGCTTCATGCCGAACTCGTCCCAGCGCTTGAGCCAGTCGCCGTACGGGGACTCCATGCCCCGGTCGAGCATGGCCTGGTGCAGCGCCTCGGTGCGGGGACGGTTGAAGCCCTGGTTGTAGTAGAGCTTGAGCGGCTGGTAGGCGGGGCCGTACTCGCCCTCCGGGTACTTCTCGGTGTCCGCCGCGCCCTCGAAGGCCACCATCGAGATCTTGTGGGTCATGATGTGGTCGGGGTGCGGGTAACCGCCGTTCTCGTCGTAGGTGGTGATCACCTGGGGGCGGAACGAGCGGATCTGCTTCACCAGTTCCCCGGCCGCCTTGTCGACGTCCTCCAGGGCGAAGCAGCCCTCGGGCAGCGGCGGCAGCGGGTCGCCCTCGGGGAGGCCGGAGTCGACGAAACCGAGCCACTCCTGCTTCACGCCGAGGATCTCTCGAGCCTCGTCCATCTCCTTCTTGCGTACCTCGTGGATGTGCTCCTCGATGTACTTGTCGCCCTGCAGCTTCGGATTGAGGATGGAGCCGCGCTCCCCGCCCGTGCAGGTCACCACCAGCACGTCCACCCCCTCGGACACGTACTTCGCCATGGTGGCCGCGCCCTTGCTCGACTCGTCGTCGGGGTGGGCGTGAACGGCCATCAGTCGCAGCTGGTCAGTCAAGACTCAATCCTCGTAGTCGGCGCCCGGTGTGAACCGGTGCGATCGGCGGCTTCTATAGTGACCGAATCGGGGGGCGGATAATTCCGGGGTACGGGCCCCAGGCCCCGTTTTGGGACATCCGTCCCGCCCCGGCCGAGAGGACGATCATGAGTACGGCGAGCACGCGACTGCCCGAGGGCCGCTACGGCCGCTCCTCGGACGCGCGCGCCGACCGCACGCTCAAGGTCGTCGGCGCCGTCCTCGGGGTGGTGCTGCTGGGGCTGGTCGGCTACTTCGGCTACCACTACGTCGGCCAGAACAAGATCAGCGCCGAGGTGATCGAGTTCGACGCGACGAAGGACGCGGTCAAGGTCCATCTGGAGGTCCGCAAGGACGCCGGCGCCTCCGGCTACTGCACCCTGCGCTCCCAGGCGGCGAACGGCGCCGAGGTGGGCCGGGCCGACTTCCGCTTCGACGGCGACGCGAAGCGGATCGACAAGGTCGTCACGCTGCGTACGACGTCCCAGGGGACGACGGCCGAGCTGCTCGGCTGCCACGCCGACTGATCCGGCCGGTCGAGCCGGGGCGACGCCGGTCGACACCGACAGGCTGTGTCCGGAATACGTAGGCGCTGACCTGCGTTGACGTGATTCTGATGGCTTATGTCCTCCCCCTTCGGCCATGGAATTGTTAGGCTCGTGGTTTCGCCCATCCGTGAAGGAACATCCTTCTGGGTAGGGCGATGCTTTGTATTCCCAGTACCTACGAGGAGCACCTGTGACCCAGACCAGCGAGAACGTCACCTGGCTGACCCAGGAGGCGTACAACAAGCTCAAGGATGAGCTTGAGTACCTTACTGGTCCCGCGCGCACGGAGATCGCCGCCAAGATCGCGGCCGCGCGCGAGGAGGGCGACCTGCGTGAGAACGGCGGGTACCACGCGGCCAAGGAGGAGCAGGGCAAGCAGGAGCTCCGTGTGCGCCAGCTCACCCAGCTCCTGGAGAACGCCCAGGTCGGCGAGGCGCCGGCATCGGCGGACGGTGCGGTCGCGCCCGGCATGGTCGTGACGATCGCCTTCGACGGTGACGAGGACGACACCCTGACCTTCCTGCTCGCCTCCCGCGAGTACGCGAGCGCCGACATCGAGACCTACTCGCCGCAGTCCCCGCTGGGCACCGGCGTCATCGGTCACAAGGTCGGCGAGGACGCCGAGTACGAGCTGCCCAACGGCAAGAAGGCCTCGGTGAAGATCCTGAAGGCCGAGCCCTACAGCGGCTGACCCGGGCCGTGCGGCGGCTGACCCCGACCGACATGTCCTTGACCGGCCCCCGGCGCCCACGTGGCGCCGGGGGCCTTTGTCATGCTGCCGCCGAGCGGTACTTCCGTACCGCGAGGGTGCGGAATATGCCGATGATCAGGACCGAGTAGATCAGCGAGGCCCAGACCGGGTGCTGCATGGGCCAGGCGTCCGAGGGTGAGACCCCGGGGTTGCCGAAGAGCTCGCGGCAGGCCTGGACCGTGGCGCTGAACGGGTTCCAGTCGGCGACGTGCTGCAGCCAGGGCGTCATCCGGCTGGAGTCCACGAACGCGTTCGAGATGAACGTCACCGGGAACAGCCAGATCAGTCCGCCCGACGTTGCCGCCTCGGGAGTGCGGACGGACAGGCCGATCACGGCGCCGATCCAGGTGAACGCGTACCCGGTCAGGAGCAGCAGCCCGAAGGCGCCGAGCACCTCGCCGAAGCTGGTGTGGGTGCGCCAGCCGACCAGCAGGGCGACGATCGCCAGCACGAACAAGGTGAGCGCCGTCTGCACCAGGTCGGCGAGGGTGCGCCCGGTCAGCACCGCGCCGCGCGCCATGGGCAGCGAGCGGAAGCGGTCGATGAGCCCCTTGTGCATGTCGTCGGCGATGCCCGCGCCGGCTCCTGCGGTGGCGAAGGTGACCGTCTGGGCGAAGATGCCGGCCATCAGGAACTCGCGGTAGACGGAGGAGTCCGTGGTACCGCCGATGTTCATCGATCCGCCGAAGACGTAGCTGAACAGCACCACGAACATGATCGGCTGGATGAGCCCGAAGATGACCATCTCCGGGATGCGGGACATCCGGATCAGATTGCGTTTCGCGACGACCAGCGAGTCCCGGATCGACTGGCTGACGGGGTTGCCGGGGGCCGCGACCCGCACGGCGTCGGTGACGGCGCTCACTTGGCGGTCTCCTTGTCCTTCTCCTCGTCCTTCACCTCGGCCACATGTCCCGTCAGGGACAGGAACACGTCGTCGAGGGTCGGGCGGCGCAGACCGATGTCGTCGATCTCGATACCGCGGGTGTCGAGCTCGCGGATGACCTCGGCGAGAAGCTTCGCGCCGCCGGTCACGGGCACGGTGAGCTTGCGCATGTGCTCCTCGACCGTCGTCTCGCCCTTGCCGAAGCCGCTCAGCACCTCGGACGCGGGCTGTATGTCCTCACGCTCGTGCACCACGACCTCGACGCGCTCGCCGCCGGTGCGGGCCTTGAGCTGGTCGGAGGTGCCCTTGGCGATGACACGGCCGTGGTCGACGACCGCGATGTCGTGGGCCAGGTGATCGGCCTCTTCCAGGTACTGGGTGGTCAGCAGCAGGGTCGTACCGCCGGAGACCAGCCGCTTGATGACCTCCCACAGCAGCTGCCGGTTGCGCGGGTCGAGGCCGGTCGTCGGCTCGTCCATGAACATCACGGGCGGTGAGACCACCAGGGCGGCCGCGAGGTCGAGGCGGCGGCGCATGCCGCCGGAGTAGGTCTTGGTGGGGCGGTCGGCGGCGTCGGCGAGGTCGAACTGCTCCAGCAGTTCGGCCGCGCGGGCCTTCGCCACCTTCGCCTTCATCTGGTAGAGCTGGCCGACCATCTGCAGGTTCTCGCGGCCGGTCAGGTACTCGTCGACCGCCGCGAACTGGCCGGACAGGCCGATGGAGCGGCGTACGGCGTCGGGATGTTTGAGGACATCGATGCCCGCGACGACCGCCGAGCCGCTGTCGGGGCGCAGCAGGGTCGTCAGACAGCGGACGGTCGTCGTCTTGCCCGCGCCGTTCGGCCCGAGCAGGCCGAGGACCGTGCCCTCGGGGACATCGAGGTCGACGCCGTCCAGAGCCCTTACGTCGCCGAAGGTCTTCACCAGGCCTTCGGCATAGATGGCGCCTGGCATATGGGTCTCCACGTCGTTGGGGGATTACTGCCATGCAATGCAGACACACCATAACGCGATGTATCGCGTCTCTCAATGGACTTACTCGAACGAGTGACGAAACAGGTGACGAAGAGCGGCCCGCCCTCAGTCGATGACGGTGTAGCCCGCCTCGCGCAGGGCCTGGCCGACCTCGACGCAGTGCTCGGGGCCCTTCGTCTCCAGGTGCAGCTCGACCTCCGCCTCCGTGAGCCCGAGCCGTGGGTCGGTCCGTACGTGACTCACATCGAGGACGTTAGCGTCCACCACTGACAACACCCCCAGAAGCGTGGCGAGCGCGCCCGGCCGGTCCGTCAGCCGCAGCCGTACGGCCAGGTAGCGGCCCTGCGCGGCCATGCCGTGCCGCAGGACGCGCTGCAGCAGCACCGGGTCGACGTTGCCGCCGGACAGCACCGCGACGACCGGTCCCTCGAAGGCGCCGGGATCGCTCAGCAGCGCCGCGACGGGGCTCGCCCCGGCCGGCTCGACGACCAGCTTGGCCCGCTCCAGGCACAGCAGCAGAGCGGTGGCCAGCTCGTCCTCGGTGACCGTGCGGACCTCGTCCACCAGGTCACCGATGATCCGGAACGGCACGTCACCGGGCCTGCCGACCCTGATGCCGTCGGCCATCGTCGCCGGGTTGTCGACCGCGACCGGGTGCCCGGCCGCCAGCGAGGGCGGATACGCCGCCGCGCCCGCCGCCTGCACACCCACGATCCGCACGTCCGGCCGCAGCGACTTCACCGCCATCGCGATGCCCGCCGCGAGCCCTCCCCCGCCGATGCCGACGACGATCGTCCGCACCTCCGGGCACTGTTCGAGGATCTCCAGGCCGACCGTGCCCTGGCCCGCGATGATGTCGGGGTGGTCGAAGGGGTGGATGAACACCGCGCCGGTCTCGTCCGCGTACTCCTGCGCGGCGGCCAGCGTCTCGTCGACCACCTGGCCGTGCAGGCGCACCTCGGCGCCGTAGTCCCGGGTGGCGCTGATCTTCGGCAGCGGGGCGCCCTTCGGCATGAACACCGTCGAGCGCACGCCGAGCAGCGACGACGCGAGGGCCACGCCCTGCGCGTGGTTGCCGGCGCTCGCGGCCACGACCCCCGCCGCCCGCTCCTCCGGCAGCAGCCCGGCGATCCGCACATAGGCGCCGCGCAGCTTGAACGAACCCGTCCGCTGGAGGTTCTCGCACTTGAAGTGCACCGGCGCGCCCACGAGCTGGGACAGGTGCCTGCTGCCCTCCATCGCCGTCACCCGCGCCACGCCCGTCAGCATCTTCTGGGCGCCGCGCACGTCGTCGAGCGTGACGGGAGGCAAGGAGTCAGCCGTGCTGTAGCTCATGACACAAGTCTCGCAGTTCACAGGCGCGAAGCACCGTTGTGACCAAGCTCCGAGACGGGTTTGCGCAGCGCCGGTACACCCCGCGTCCGGGCCGCGTACCCTGTCCCCCAACCCAGCACCCCCTTCATGAAGTGAGCCCCCGGCCATGCCCACAACACCTGAAATGTCGATGGACATGACGACCGTCGCTGACAGCGGTCTCCTCGACACGCTGCAGCACGAGGTGGCGGTGTTCGCCCGTCGTGCCGAACAGACCCGGCTCGGTGGGGTCGGGCAGGTGCGCAATTCCATGGACCGCGCCGCATACCTGCTGCTCAACCGCCTCGACAAGGAAGGCCCCATGGGCGTCAAGGCGCTCGCCGCGAGCATGGGGATCGACTCGTCGACGGTCACCCGGCAGGTGGCGCCGCTCGTCGACACGGGGCTCGTCAAGCGGACCTCGCACCCGGAGGACGGTCGGGCTGTGGTGCTGCAGCTGTCCCCGCGCGGGCAGTCACGACTGGAGGAAGTGCGGTCGTCCCGGCGTCAGTTGATGGCCGAGCTGACACACGACTGGGCCCCGGAGGAGCGCGAGGCGTTCTGCACGCTCCTCACACGCTTCAACGTCGCGCTCTCCGCGCGGATGGCCGTCCAGGGGATCTCGGGCGCGGAGACGCCTACGCCGTCCTGAGGGGTGGTTCGACGGGGGGATCGGCTCACGCGACCGCACACCGGCACGCACGCGTGCCCGGGTGATCCGCTCCCGACTCTTGACCCCGGGCCGCCGCTGGCCTCATATGAAACCGGGCCCTCCTCTCGCACGCGACCGACGCGTCCCGTGCGGGGCGGGCCCGGTTCCTCAAGGGCGTTCAGGCGGGAGGGGCGGTGGGACGACGGCGTGCGACCCAGGACGCCCGCCGGGCCCGTGAGTTCGAGGCGTTCGTCGCGGGCGCGGCCGGGCGGCTGCTGCATGCCGCCACGCTGCTCACCGCGGAGCCGCCGGAGAACAACCCGCGCGCGAGGCGCCTGCTGACGCTGTCCCTCGCGCACACGTACGCGTACTGGGACCGGCTGCGCGGCGAGGACCCGTACGACCGCGCCCGCCAGTACCTGGCCGCCCGCTTCTCCCGGGCCGCCTGGCACCAGTACGGCGGCCCGGGCGCCCTCGCCCGGTTCCGCCCGCCCCCTGAAGGCCCGCTCGCCCGGCTTTCACCGCAGGAACGCCTGATCCTGGTGCTGCGGCTGTACGAGGGTGTCGCCGAGGAGCAGGTGGCCGCCCTGCTGGGCCTGCCCACGGAGCGCGTCCAGGCGATCTGCGACCGGGCGACGTCGACGCTGCTGCATCCGCCGCGAGGCGCCGCGCCGGCCGTGCTCGGAGCGAAGGTGGTGTCGCCGTGAATCGCCCCCAGCGGGAAGCGGCCGTACGGCGCCTCATGGAGGGCACGCCGCCGCCGGTGCCGCCGGAGCTGTACGCGGAGGTCGTGCGGCGCGGCGGCCGCATGCTGCGCCGCAGGACGGCCGCCGTACGCCTGATGTGGCTGCTGCTGTTCGCCGCGACGGTGGCGTTCGTGGTGTGGGCCGTGATGGCACGGCCGTGGGTGGAGCCGCCGTCGGAGACGACTCCACCGCTGACGGGCTGGTGAGGCCCCTCCTGGCCTAGCCGAGCGCCTGCTGGAGGTCCTCCAGGAGGTCGTCGACGTTCTCGATGCCCACGGAGAGGCGTACGAGGTCGGCGGGGACCTCCAGGGCGGAGCCGGCCGCGGACGCGTGCGTCATGCGTCCGGGGTGCTCGATGAGGGACTCGACACCGCCCAGGGACTCGCCGAGCGTGAACACCTTGGCGCGGTTGCAGACCTCGACGGCCGCCTCCTCGCCCCCGCTGACCCGGAAGGAGATCATGCCGCCGAACGCCTTCATCTGCTTGGCGGCGACCTCGTGACCGGGGTGCTCGGGCAGGCCCGGGTACAGAACGCTCGTCACGCGCGCGTGCCGGGTGAGCATGTCGGCGATCTTCGTGGCGTTCTCGCTGTGCCGGTCCATGCGCACCGACAGCGTCTTGGTGCCGCGCAGCACGAGCCAGGAGTCGAAGGGCCCGGCGACCGCGCCCATCGCGTTCTGGTGGAAGGCCAGTTCGTCGCCGAGGTCCGCGTCGCTGACGATCAGCGCGCCGCCGACGACGTCCGAGTGGCCGCCCATGTACTTCGTCAGGGAGTGCACCACGACGTCCGCGCCGAGGGACAGCGGCTGCTGCAGGTACGGCGTGGCGAAGGTGTTGTCGACGACGAGCTTCGCGCCCGCGTCCCGGGCGACCTGGGCGACGGCGGCGATGTCGGTGATGCCGAGCAGCGGGTTGGAGGGGGTCTCCACCCACACGACCTTGGTCTTCGGGGTGATGGCGGCTCGTACGGCGGTGGGATCGCTGGTGTCGGCGACCGACCACTCCACCCCCCACCGGGCGACGACCTTCGCGAACAGGCGGAACGTACCGCCATACGCATCATTGGGGATGACCACGTGGTCACCTGGGCTGAGCAGCGTACGCAACAGGCAGTCCTCGGCCGCCAGTCCGGACGCGAACGCAAGGCCGCGGCGGCCGCCCTCCAGGGCGGCGAGGTTCTCCTCCAGCGCGGTCCTGGTCGGGTTGGCGCTACGGCTGTACTCGTAGCCGCCCCGCAGGCCGCCGACGCCGTCCTGCTTGTAGGTCGAGACCTGGTAGATCGGCGGGACGACCGCGCCGGTGAGGGGATCGGCGGTGTTGCCCGCGTGGATCGCAAGGGTCTCGAAGTGCTGACTGATGTGCCTGTCACTCATGGGCACCGAGCGTAATGCGCGAACGGGGTGGATGCGGTGCGGCGGGGTTTCCGCGGCTGGAAGCCGAGGCCGGCTGACGCGTGGCCGACGTTGCTGCGGGCGGGGGTGGGCGCAGCCACAGAACCCTTTCTCCACAGCCTCCCGACCTCGTTGGCCATTTGTCCGCGGCGTCTGGAACGCTGGAGGCATGGAGATTCTCTGGGTCCTGATCGCGCTCGTCATGCTCGGCTTCGTGGTGCTGCCGTTCATGAGGCGCAGGCGGGGCATGATCGAGCAGGTCCCGCCGGGCCACCCGGACGCCGCGGACCCGGCGAACTACGGCTTCGTACGGCAGGAGGAGCTGGACGTCCGCATGCCCGGCCCCGACCAGGACCTGCTGGACGTCCTGGACCTGGTCCAGCGCACCCAGGACTACCGCGCGGCCTCGCAGCTGCTGGCCGGCACGGAGGCGGAGGGCGAGCTGCGCTGGCAGCGCGTGCAGGCCTTCGCCGGCGCCGCGTCGCTGGAGCTGCAGCAGCGGCCGGGCGGGGTCAGTGAGTCGCCGGGCGGGCAGTGGCTGCGCGTGTGGCGGACCGAGCAGCCCAAGGACGCGGGCGGCGCGGCCGTACACGCGGAGTTCCTCGTCCAGCAGGCGTGGCGCACGGCGACGCCGGGCACGGACGAGTTCCGGATCATCATGGAGGAGGCGAGGTCGGCGTGCGCCGACGCCGCGCTGCTCGCTCCCGGTGACCCGATCCCGTACATCGTCGAGTTGTCGGTGGCCCGTGGGCTGGCCTATCCCCGGCCGGAGTTCGAGCAGCTCTGGCTGAAGATCCTGGACCGCGCCCCGGCCCACATGGGCGCGCACCTGGCGGCCCTGCACTACTGGTGCGAGAAGTGGCACGGCTCACGCGAGCTGGCGAACGACTTCGCGGAGGCCGCGGCGGCCCGCGCCCCGCAGGGCTCCCTCCTCGCCGCCATGCCGCTCTTCGCGGTGTTCGAGCATCTGCCCGAGGTGAACCTGGTCAGCGGCTTCTACCAGAGCGAGGTCGTCACGAAGGCGATGCACGGGGCGCTGTACGCGGTGCACGCGGCCCGTCCCGACGACCCGATGCTGGCGCACGTACGCCATCTGCTGGTCTTCTTCCTGGTGCGCGGCGAGCGCTGGGCGGAGGCCATGAACCAGCTGATACACGTCGACGGCCATGTCGGCGCCCTCCCCTGGACCCTCTCCCCCGACCCGGCCGCGGAGTTCGCGGTCTACCGCGCACTGGCGGTGGCCGGTTACGAGGCGAACGGCGGCAGCCCGGCGACTCTGCCGCACTGATCCACTGGCCGGACGTTGAAGGGGTGCCGCCCGGTGGGCACCCCCTCCGCCGACGTGGTTCCGGTCAGCCCTCAGTGCGGGCGGGCAGCCGCCATCCCGGGCGCGGGAAGTGGCAGGTGTAGCCGTCCGGGTAACGCTGCAGGTAGTCCTGATGCTCCGGCTCGGCCTCCCAGAAGGGGCCGACCGGCTCCACCTCGGTGACGACCTTGCCCGGCCACAGGCCGGAGGCGTCCACATCCGCGATCGTGTCCTCAGCGATCTTCTTCTGCTCGTCGTCCACGTAGTAGATCGCCGAGCGGTAGCTGAGGCCGATGTCATTGCCCTGGCGGTTCTTGGTGCTCGGGTCGTGGATCTGGAAGAAGAACTCCAGGATCGCGCGGAAGTCGGTCTTCTCGGGATCGAAAAGGATCTCAATGGCCTCCGCGTGCGTGCCGTGGTTACGGTACGTGGCGTTCGGCACGTCACCGCCGGTGTAGCCGACCCGGGTCGCCGTGACGCCCGGGAGCCGACGGATCAGGTCCTGCATTCCCCAGAAACATCCGCCCGCCAGCACGGCCCTCTGCGTCTGCGTAGCCATTGCGGCCTCCCATACGTGTCAGCTTGATCACTCGGGCTCCTCGTCGCGCGCACCACCGGCATCCGAGGCCCAGCTTCCTCAACACGCGAGGTCCCCGCGCGATTCCGCGCCCGTTCAGCTTCAGAGGAGCAGCCGGACCCGCGGTGATCGCCGTCCTATCGGCCGTAGTGCTCCTGTGGTCCTTCTTCCAAGCTCCGGTGCCCTGCGGAGCACCGGTCAGGGGGCGGGACGACGGCTGCCGTAACAACGCAACCGGCCTCCTCATGGGCTGCCACATCCGCCAGCACCGGTGGCAGAAGCTCAAAATGCTGATCGTTCGGCGGCGGGTGCGCGAGTTCTGCTCCGGGCTCTTCTCGGACGGCAAGGCAGCCCTCGTCACGCTCGCGGCAGTAGGCAGCTTTCTGTCCGGGCTGGTGGCCCTGATACCTGGCACCGCTGTCCACTGACTCCGGCGGATGCGGACTCGTCGTCACCCCCCTCCGTCAGTGGTCTGACGAACACAGCGCACCCCTCAGCGTGCACGTGTTGGGCTCGTCGGCCCTCAGCCGAGCGCCGCTGATGCGCTCAACTGCCTTGGTGGGCAGGACTGAATGGAGAGATCCGCTTCATACACTCCCCGCCACGGCGCCGTGGACAACCGTCTTCGGCGCGGTGTCTTGTCACACCGGCGGAAGGTGTCACCTGTGGCGGATGAGCAGGTCCTCAGAGCCCAGAAATGGGTGAACTCCACTTACGGCAACGTCACCGGCTACGTGCGCTGCCCCGAGAACGGCAACACCGGCTGGGCCACCATGAACTCCCTGATCATGGGCCTCCAGCACGAGCTGGGCATCAGCCCGGTCGTCGCCTCCTTCGGCTCCACCACCTACTCGAAGTTCGCCGCCCTCGGAGACGTAGGCTTCGGCTGGGACAAGAACCGCAACATCGTCGCCGTCCTCGAGTACGGCCTGTGGTGCAAGGGCTACTGGGCCGTAGAGCCCGGGAGCGAAGGCTGGTTCACCGGCGTCACCCGTGCGGCCGTCGAAGACCTGCGCGAGAACATGGGCATCGGGGGTGACGGCGTCATCAACGCCAAACTCGCCAAGGCCATCCTCAACATGGACGCCTACGTCGTCGTGGCCGGCGGAACCGACAAGATCCGCTCGATTCAGCAGTGGCTCAACGGCCGGTACTGGACCCGCAGCGAGTTCAACATCGGCCCCTGCGACGGCATCTACTCCCGCGACGTCCAGAAGTCGCTGATGTACGCCATCCAGTACGAGCTGGGCCTGACCCCGAACGGCAACTTCGGCCCCGGAACCCAGGCCGGCCTGAAGGCCAACACCGTCGGCCCCGGATCGTCCGGCATCTTCATGCAGCTCTTCTCCGCCGCCTGCGTGTTCAACGAACCGACCCCCGGCGCCGGCACCCCGCGTACCGGCTTCACCAGCTCCTGGAACGGCGACCTCGAGAACTGGGTGAAGGACTTCCAGTCCTTCAGCAGGCTGTCGGTCACCCGCAGAGGCGACTACCAGACCTGGGCTCAGCTGCTGGTCTCCATGGGAGACCCGGACCGGCCCGCGAGCGGCAGCGACACCCGGTACGAGATCACGGCCTCCCGCGCCAAGTGGCTGTACGACAACAACTACCGCGTCGTCGGCCGCTACATATACGACCCTCCCGGCTCCACCCTCGACAAGGAGATCAAGCCGGGCGAGCTGAAGACCATCTTCGACGCGGGCCTGAAGGTCTTCCCCATCTACCAGGACAACGCCCGCCGGCTCACCGACTTCACCTACTCCCAGGGCTACCAGCACGCCCTCAACGCCCACAAGCTGGCCTCCGACTACGGCTTCAACCGCGGAACCACGATCTACTTCGCCGTCGACTACGACGCCACCCAGGCCGAGATCGACGGCAGCACCTACGGCATCGTCACCTACTTCCACGGTGTGCAGGCCGGCCTGGCCAGCCAGGGCAAGAAGTACAACCACGGCGTCTACGGCTCCCGCAACGTCTGCATCAACGTCACCGAGAAGACGTTCGCCCGCCACTCCTTCGTCTCCGGCATGTCCTGGGGCTTCTCCGGAAACCTCGGCTTCCCCCTGCCGGGGAACTGGTCGTTCAACCAGATCAAGGAGTTCAAGGTCACCAACGGTTCCGACACCTTCGACCTGGACCGTGACGTCGTCTCCGGCACCGACCCCGGTGTCTCCTCCGTCAACGACCAGGCCGGCCCGGCCGACGACTTCATCAACTACGTCAGCAGGCTGTACGACCTCGCCGGCGAGTACGGGGCCTCCGGCACGAAGCGCAGCCAGCTCGTCATGGAGTACGTCCGCCATGTCGCGTACGGCGACTGGCAGTGGAAGATACTGATCGGCGGCTACGACACCGGCTTCGTGGACTTCGCCAACTCCAAGGGCATGTCGGTGCGGAAGGGGCTCACGGACCCGTTCACCGGATACTCGCTGGGCGCCGAGCACATGATGGCCACGGCCAATGCCCACCTCCTCATCGACCACCCCGGCGACCTCGGCGAGGCGAACGGCGGCGACGTCGGCGGCTGGGCCGGCGACATCATGACGTTCTGGTCCGACTGGCGCCACTCCGAGGAGGAGTACGCCAATCCGCTCGACTTCTGCCACGCCAAGCTCGCCCTTCCCGGCGTCTCCTCCTCCTTCGGCTTCACGGACCTCGTCGAGGACGCCGACGGCTACCTCCTGGCGCGCGCCGTCCGAGGCGGCAAGAGCATCCTCGACGCGGTGAAGGCCCACTACCAGGGCGGTGGCGGCCTGCGCCGGTTCAACAACTACTTCACGCAGCGCTGGGGCAACTCGACCACCTGCAAGAACTCCGTGAACTTCGCGCTGTGCGGCACCGAGTCGAAGATCATGGCAGCCCAGCTCGGACTCATCACCAAGAGCGGCGCCGTCCTTCCCAACGACTACAAGCTCACCCCAGGTGGAGAGGACAAGGTCAACAACTTCTGCCAGGGCTTCGTCGACGCCATCAACGCCCGGCGCGGCATGGAGTCCCGGATGGCCTCGCAGTACCGCGCCAACCACGAAAGGTTCCTGCGCGACGCCGCCACGCGCGCACAGCGGCGCGACAGGTAGACACAAGGCATGAAGGAAACAGCGCTGTTCGCCGTGGTCCTCGCACTGGTCGCGTGGTTCGTCTGGAGCGTCTGGAGTGTGGTCCAGATCTTCAAGGGGCTGCGTGAGCGCTTCTGGACCCGTCCGATGTGGTGGCTTCGCACCCTGTCCGTCGCCCTCTTCACCGGCACGGCCGCGTGGCTGTTCGGAGCCTTCTCCGGGGGGCTGGACGTCGAGGAGTCGTGCCGGCTGACCCACCATCAGCACTACGACTCGGCCTATCGGTCGGCCCACGCCGAGGACTTTCAGCGCCTGTTTCCGCTGAGCAACAAGTGCAACGCCAGTTACGACCTCGTCCCTTCATGGGTCAACCCGACGGTCGCGGCCTGCTTCGTCATCGCGGTGCTCTGCATCCTCGCGCTCGGCGGGCTCGGCTTGTCCCGTGCGTCGACCGTGAAACGAAAGGAACTCCGGTCATGATCAGGACCGACTTGTCCAGGCGCCACTTCATCGGTGCCTCCGCCGGCGTGGTCGGCGCGCTCGCTCTCACCACCGTCGGCGAAGCCACCGCGGCCCCGGCGGCCGACGGCACATGGTCCACGGGGCGGTCGACGAACGGCTGGCCGGTCCTCGGGACAGCCGAGTCGTTCCGCATCGAGGGCAGTGACCGCACGGTCCGGCTCGCCGGCGGCGATGCCGCGACGGTCCTTCTGCACGTGGCGAGACGTTTCAACTACGAGATCGACTCCCTTCGTTCCGGGGATGTCCACGGCTGGACCGACAACCGCGAGGTGAAGGCGGACTACGAGTCGAACCACCTGTCCGGCACCGCGATCGCGATCCGCCCCCTGGCCGGCCCGGTCGGTTCGAAGGGGAACCTGTACCCCAACGAGCTGATCGTGGTGCGGGACATCCTCACGGAGCTGGACGGTGTCGTCGCCTGGGGAGGCGACTTCACGACACCGAAGGAATCACACTTCGAGATCGCCGTCAGGCCCGGGCACCCCCGCCTGAAGGGTGTCGCCCGCAAGATCCGCGGATGGGAAACGGGCCCCGGCGACGAGGGCGCCGGCGCGATCGACGCGTTCGACCCGAAGCGCCGCAGGGCAGTACGCGCGTTTCAACGGCGCGCTTCGTAGGAGCGGCACCGCGGCCGTCCCGCGGCCGTCGAGCGATTGTCGGACCCTCGTGCTCTCATGGGTGGCATGACCAGCAGGAGTGTCCTCGTGGAGCGGCCCATCGCCGCGGGCCAGGGGCCCGTGTGGGAAGCCCTGACCGACCTTCGGGGCATGGAGCGGGTGCTCAGCGGTGTCTCGAAGATCGACGTCCTCACGGACGGGGCCTTCGGTGTCGGGACGCGGTGGCGGGAGACGAGGCGGATGTTCGGCAAGGAGGCCACCGAGGAGATGTGCGTGACCGCCTGCGAACCGCCCGAGCGCTATGTGGTGGAGGCCGAGTCGCACGGCACCCACTACGTCTCGGAATGGGTGCTGCGGGCGGACGGGCCATCGGCGACGACGGTCCGGATGACCTTCACCGCCGTGGCCTCCGGCGGCGTCACGGGCGTGCTCGCCAGGATCCTGGGCGGTCTGGGCACACGGGCGGTGAGCAAGGCGATCGCCAAGGACCTGGACGAGGTCGCCTCCGCGGTCGAGAGGCGCAGCGGCTGACGCGGGCGGCGCCGACGTCCCCGAGTCACGCTGTGGTCGGGGCGCGCCGTGCGGTGAGTACGGGCTGGTAGTAGCCGCTGGTGGACGGGGTGTGCCAGGTGAGGTCGGTGAAACCGGCTTCGCAGGCGAGGTCCGTCAGCCGGCCGCTGGTGATGGCCCAGGTCGTGGTCCGGCGGGCCCGGACCGTCCAGGTGTTCCCCGTGGGGATGAGCTGGAAGTGCTCCTGGTCGTAGCGCTCGCCGTCCTCGTGCCAGTGCCAGAGCTGGAAGGTGATCGCCTTGCCGTCGGAGGTCTGCGTGACCTGGGGCGGCGTCGAGGTGGGTCTGGTGCGGCGGATCTCGTCGTAGGGGCGGACGGTGATGATCAGGAGGCCGCCGTCGCGCAGCACCCGTCGCATGCCGCGCAGCGCCGCCGTGACGTCCTGTGCGGACAGGAGGTGGGCGAGCGAGTTGTCGGCGCAGACGACGACGTCGAAGGCGGCCGGCGTGAACGGCAGCGCACGCATGTCCGCGGCGGTCGCCGGGAGAGACACCCCCCGGGCGGCCGCCTCGGCCGCGGCACGTGCGGCGGCGACGGGGCTCAGGTCGCTGCCGACGAGCCGGTGACCGGCCTGGGCCAGCCCGATGGCCTGGGTGCCGATTCCGCAGGCGCAGTCCAGGATTCGCCGGGCTCCGGGGCCCAGGTGGTCGCGGACGAGTGCGTCCAGCGCCCGCGCCTGCCGGGCCATGCTCGCGTCCCAGTTCGGGAAGATCAGGTGGTAGTCGGGGGCCAGGTCGTCGTAGAAGTCCCGCGCTGAGGTTCCGGACATGCCCCCAAGCTAGGGGCGGCCGACCCTCCCGGGCCACGGCGGCTGCCCTCCCGTCTCCCGCGTAGCCGTCCTCCCGGCCGGCGCACGGCCGCCGCGTGCCCCACTCAAGCCGACGGCGCCGAGCTGCTCCCCGTGCCCGCCTTCGTCGCGTCCGTCCCCCAGCTCGCCAGCAGCCGCAGGGACTCCGCCGACGGCGAGCCCGGTTCCGCGTGGTACGTGATCAGGACCTGTTCCGTGCCGTCGGACAGGCGGAACGACTCGAAGTTCAAGGTCAGCTCGCCCACCAGGGGGTGCCGGATGCGCTTGACGCCGTAGGTCTTCTCCTTGACGTCATGGGTGGCCCACAGCCGCCGGAACTCCTCGCTCTTGACGGAGAGTTCGCCGACCAGGGCGGACAGGCGCGGGTCGTCGGGGTGGCAGCCCGCGTCCATGCGCAGGTAGCTGACCATGTCGGACGCCTTCTGGTCCCACTCGACGAACAGGTCGCGGTACTCGGGCCGCAGGAAGACGAGGCGGGCCCAGTTGCGCTCCTGTACCGGCAGCTCCGCCCAGTCGCCGAAGACCGCCGCCGCCATCCGGTTCCAGGCGAGGATGTCCGAACGCCGGCCGGTGACGTACGCGGGCACGCCGTCGATCGAGTCCAGCAGCTGCCGCAGCGCCGGCCGCACCTGTTCCGGCCGCGCCGCCGGCTTCTTCTTGTGCTGCTTCGGCTTCGCGAGGTGCGTGAGGTGCGCGTGCTCGGCATCGGACAGCCGCAGCGCGCGGGCGATGGCGTCCAGGACCTCCGCCGACACGTTCCGGCCGTTGCCCTGCTCCAGGCGCGTGTAGTACGCCACGGACACCCCGGCCAGCTGTGCCAGCTCCTCGCGCCGCAGCCCCGGCACCCTGCGGTGCCGCCCGAAGTCCGGCAGCCCGACGTCCTCCGGCTTCAGCCGGGCACGCCGGGTGCGCAGGAACTCGCTGAGTTCGGCGCGCCGGTCCAGGCCGGCCCCGGTGTCGGCGGCGGGTCCCGTCACGGATTCGGGCTTTTCGTCCATGCCGCAAGTATTCCCGGTCGTACGCCCACGAGCCTGACCCCGCCAGTGATAGGACCGGCGGACGTACGTACAACCGAGGTCTGGGTGGCTCCCGCGCCTCCCGGCAGGCTGAATGCCGTGCCCGGACGGACAGCACGGACAGAAGGCAGCCGGGCGCAGCAACCCCGCTAGGAGATACCCGGCATGACCACCGTTGCCGCATACGCAGCACCCGCCGCCAAGGCTCCGCTGGAGCGCACCACCATCGAGCGCCGTGAGGTCGGCGAGTTCGACGTCCTGATCGACATCAAGTTCGCCGGTATCTGCCACTCCGACATCCACCAGGCCCGGGAGGGCTGGGGCGAGGCGATCTTCCCGATGGTCCCCGGCCACGAGATCGCCGGCGTCGTCGCCGAGGTCGGCTCGGGGGTCACCAAGTTCCAGGTCGGCGACCGTGTGGGCGTCGGCTGTCTGGTCGACTCCTGCCGTGAGTGCGAGAACTGCAAGGCCGGCCGGGAGCAGTACTGCCTCAACGGCAGCTTCGGCCCCACGTACAACGCCATCGGCCGGGACGGCACGCCGAACCACGGCGGCTACTCGCAGAAGATCGTCGTCGACGAGAACTACGTCGTCCGCATCCCCGACGGCCTCTCCCTGGACGTCGCCGCGCCGCTGCTGTGCGCCGGCATCACCCTCTACTCCCCGCTGAAGCGCTGGGGCGCCGGCCCCGGCAGGAAGGTCGCGATCCTCGGCCTGGGCGGCCTCGGCCACATGGGCGTGAAGATCGCGCACGCCCTGGGCGCCGAGGTGACGGTCCTGTCGCAGTCCCTGCGCAAGCAGGAGGACGGCCTCAAGCTGGGTGCCGACCACTACTACGCCACCAGCGACCCGAAGACCTTCGAGGAGCTGCGCGGCACGTTCGACCTGATCGTGTCCACGGTGTCGGCCCCGCTGGACTTCAACGCCTACCTGACGCTGCTGAAGACGGAGGGCGCGCTGGTGAACGTGGGCGCCCCCGAGGAGCCGATCTCCCTCAACCTCTTCTCCGTGATCGGCGGCGGCAAGACCCTCGCCGGCTCCATGATCGGCGGCATCGGCGAGACCCAGGAGATGCTGGACTTCTGCGCCGAGCACGGCTTCGGCGCCGAGATCGAGCTGATCCGCGCGGACGAGATCAACGAGGCGTACGAGCGGGTGCTCAGCAGCGATGTGCGCTACCGGTTCGTGATCGACACGGCCACGATCTGACACCGGTACGCCGGTAGCCGGTTCGTCGGTAGCCGGTACGCCGACACGCCGGCCCTATGACCGAGGGCCCCGGAGCCGCACTGCTCCGGGGCTCTCGGCGCGTCGGAGGAGTACCGAAGGAGTAGAGCCACTCCCTCCCTACGGCCGATGTGCCGCACGGCGGCCCTGCCTAGCGTGAAGCCAGGAGCCGGTCCGAACCGTGCACACGAGGAGGCAGCCCCGATGACCGTCCAGCTCAACCACACCATCGTCGCCGCGCACGACAAGAAGGCGTCGGCCCACTTCCTCGCCGACATCCTGGGCCTGGAGGTCAGCCCGCAGTACGGCCCCTTCATCCCGGTCCAGGTCCCCAACGGCGTGACCCTGGACTACCTCGACTCACCCGGTGCCATCACGCCGCAGCACTATGCGTTCCTGGTGTCGGAGGACGACTTCGACACGATCTTCGGCCGGATACGGGAGGCCGGGCTGACGTACTGGGCGGACCCGTACCACCGCCGCGAGGGCGAGATCAACCACAACGACGGCGGCCGCGGCGCCTACTTCGAGGACCCGAACGGCCACAACCTGGAGATCCTGACGCGGCCGTACGGCAGCGGCGGCTGACAGCGCTCCCCTCCCACTCGACGAGCCGTCACCACCGATACGGCGGCGCGGCCCCCCAGTTCCACCGCGGCACCGGCTGCTCCGCCGGCGGGACCGCGTCCGGCCCCGAGAAATACACCGCCAGCCGCGTCCCCCACTCCACGTACGCCAGGAACGCCGAGCGGAACTCCGCGTCCGTCGGGAGGCCCGCCTCGTCGGCCGCGTCCTGGATGAGGTTGACCCAGCGGCGGCGCTGGGGTTCGGTGATCCCCCGGCCCAGGTGCTTGGCGACCATGTGGCCGTGGCCACCCTGGGTCTCGGAGTAGGCGGGCGGGCCGCCGAAGACCTCGCCGAGCCAGAGCGCCACGTGTTCCGCGTGGGCCGGGTCCAGGTTCTCGAACAGCGGGGCCAGGAGGTCGTCCTTGCGGACCTTGTCGTAGAAGACCGACGTCAGGCGGGCGAACGCCTCCGGGCCGCCCGCCCAGGCGTACAGCGTCGGCACCGACGCGCCCGTGCCGCGGACCGTCGTCGGCTTGTAGTGGCGCATCTCCTCGATGTGCGTGACGTACGGACGGATCTCGGCGAAGAAGTCGGCGAACAGCTCCGACTTGCGGAAGCCCTCCATGTGGTCCTGCGTGGACGTCCAGGTGATGCGCAGGACGTAGTGCTCGAAGTCCTCCTCGCAGCGGGCGAGTTCGTAGTCGACGCAGTGGGGGGACGCGGCGAGCTGGGCCGCGGCGCGGGTGTAGGCGGCCAGGAACTCCGCCGACTTCTGCTCGGGGATGCGGTACCGGATGTATTCGACCGTGTGAGCCGTCATGGCCTCACGGAAGCACGAAAACCGGGCGGACGCTCCTCCTCCGCCGACTTCAGGATCGGCGGGTCACCGCGACGTCGAGCTCCAGCGCGACCTTCTCGCTGATCAGGACTCCACCCCAGCTGACGCCCCAGTCCTTGCGGTTGATGATCGCGCTGCCCTTGAAGCCGGCCCGGAGGTCGCCCCGCGGATCGTTCTCGGCGCCGGTCAGCTCGAAGTCCAAGGTCACGGGCTTTGTCACGCCGCGGACCGTCAGGCCGCCGGTGACCTCGAAGCGGGTCGCATCGACCTGCCGCACCTTCGTCGAGGTGAAGGTGATCGCCGGATGCCGGTCGACGTCCAGGAAGTCGGCGCTGCGCAGATGGTCGTCGCACTTCTGCTTGCCGGTCAGGACGCTCCGCGCCTGGATCACGAGCCGGACGCCGGACCTCGACGGGTCGTCGCCGTCCAGCTGCGCGCTGCCCTGGAACTCGTCGAACCGTCCGCGCACCTTGCTGACCATCGCGGCCCGGCCCACGAAGCCGATCCGCGTGCGGACGCTGTCGAGGACGTAGTCGCCGGTCAGCTCGCTGAGCGTGGTGGTGGTTGTCATGCTGGGTCACTCCTTGGACGTCGGTCTCACCGGTACGACGACTCGGGCACCCGGAATGTGAGGCGCGGCCCGACGTCACATTCCGCTGCGCTGTCCCGTCGGAGTGGTGAAGGCAGACACGAGCGAGGGAGTCAGCGGCACGATGACCGATCCGGAGCTGGGCACGACCGATCCGGGGCTGAGCGCGATCATGAGCGAGCGACGGCAGCTGATCAATGTCGCGTACCGCCTGCTCGGCTCGCTGGCCGACGCCGAGGACGTCGTGCAGGAGACGTACGCCCGCTGGTACGCCATGTCCCCGCGGGAGCAGCAGGCCATCACGTCCCCCGGCGCCTGGCTGACCAGGGTCGCGAGCCGGATCTGCCTCGACGTGCTCCGCTCGGCACGCGCCCGGCGGGAGCGATACGTGGGCGAATGGGTGCCGGAGCCGCTGCCCGACCGTACGGAGTGGATCGAGGGGGCGCAGGGCGCCGGCTCGGCGGACCCGGCCGACCGGGTCACCCTCGACGAGTCGGTCAACATGGCCTTTCTCGTCGTACTGGAATCGATGACCCCGGCCGAGCGCGTCGCGTTCGTCCTGCACGATGTCTTCCGCTACTCCTTCGCCGAGGTGGGCGAGATCGTCGGCCGCACGCCTGCGGCCTGCCGTCAGCTGGCCACGTCGGCCCGCCGCCGTGTTCGCGCGTCCCGGCCTCCCGCGACCGTCACCACGACTCCGCCCACCCGGAGGGCCGAACTCGTCCGGGATTTCAAGCACGCCTGGGAGGCCAAGGACCTCGACGCCCTGATCCGCCTCCTCGACCCCGACGCCACGGCGGTCGGTGACGGCGGCGGCCTGGTCAGCGCGGCGCTCCAGCCGGTCGAGGGCGGCGAGCGGATCGCGCGCTACTTCGTCGAACTCGCTGACCGCGCGCCCGCCGTGGAGATCCTGGAGCGTACGGTCAACGCCCAGCCCGGCCTGGTGGTGCGGCAGGACGGGGTCATCGTGACGGTGCTGGCGTTCGAGATGGCGGGCGACCGGATCAGGCACCTCTGGGCGGTACGCAACCCCGAGAAGCTCAAGCCCTGGACGACCGGCTGACGCCCGCACCGCACGGGAAAGCCCCGCCGGAAGCTGCACCTCCGGCGGGGCTTTCTCTCAGGTGAGACCTAAGACCTACTTGCCGTAGTAGGCGTTGTAGATCGAGACCGTCGACTTGTTGCCCTTCTTGTCGGCGACCTTGGCGTGGAAGGAGACTGCCTTCCCCCTCGCCGGGTTCTTGACGGTGATCGTGCCGTCCTTGACCTCGAGCTTCTTCCAGGTCTGGCCGTAGTCGTACGACACGTACACGTGCAGCGACTTGAGGTTGCTGCCCGCGGCCGCGCCGACCACGGTGACCGGGAAGGTCTGGGTCTTGTCGGCCTCGACGCGGCTGTCCAGGCCCGTCTTGGCGTTGAAGCGGACCGTGGAGGCCGGGAGCGTGACCAGATCGGCCGACTTCTTGGAGCGGAAGGTCCAGCTCGCGTCGATCCGCGTGGAGGCGGCCGCGACCTTGGTGCTGCGCTTGACCGACGTCGTCAGCTTGTACTCGGCCTCCGCGCCCGGGACCGCGAACGGCTCGCCGAACAGCGGGTCCTTGTTGGTGCCGATCTTGGTGCCGTTGCGGTAAAGGTTCGTGCTCACCGAGGTGAAGTCCGACCAGCCCGCGTGCTTGTTGGCGTCGGCGAACAGCGGCAGGGAGCCGTAGATGTCGTTGCCCTCACGGAACACGCCGAAGTTCTTGTTGATGTGCGGGCCGAAGACCGCCGTGCTGAAGGTCTTCGAGTAGCTCTGGCCCGCCTTGAAGGTCTGGGGGTCGCCCAGGCCGTAGTACGCGTCGATGATCGGGATGCCGTCCGCGTCCTTGCCGGCGTACTGCATGAAGTCGAACGTCCACTGGATCTTGTCGGACGTCGACAGGTACACGGTCCGCGAGCCGGGCAGCTTCTGCTCGATCGGGGTGCCGATCGCGGCGTCCTCCGGGAAGATGCCCAGGGGCAGGAGCGATCCGGTCTTGCCGGGGGTCGCCGCGCCGAGGTTGTTCTTCACCTTGGCGAGGTCGCCCGCCTTGAAGTGGCGGACCTTGTTGCCCACGATCTTCTTGACCTCGGCGGTGGTGGCGACGTCGTACTCGGCGTTGTCGCCCTTGGTCCACTGCCCGTTCCAGGTCTGGCTCAGGCCGCTCGCGATCTCCGGGCCGAGGTGCGCCATGCGCAGGTCGGCGAAGGAGTCGAGGGCGAAGGCGACGCCGACACCCGCGGCGTCGTAGAAGTAGTTGCTGCCGGCGAACGTCTGCTTGGCCTGCGCGTCCGGCACGGTGATGTCGGCCGCCCTGGTCTTGCGGGCGTCGATCGTCACCGAGGTGTTCTTGGTGACGCTCAGCTTCGGCTGGACCACCCAGTCGAGGCCGCCCTCGAAGTTCACCCAGTCCTTGGCGATCCAGGCGTCCAACAGATACGTGCCCTTGGGCAGCCGCATCTTCGTGGTGCCGGACGCGGCGAGCGGCACCTGGTAGGCGCGGTCCGTGCCCAGGCCGGTGTAGCCGAACAGGGCGGTGTTGTAGTCGGGGGCCGGCTTGCCGTCCTTGTCGATGTGCTTGACGGTGACGTCGTACGACTCCACCTCGCGCTGCACCGCGGCGGCCGTACGGACGCTCTGCCCGTCGCCCGTCGCCGTCACGTACGCGGAGTAGGCGCCGTCGAGCGTGCCGCCCAGCTTGGTGTTGACGGTGAGGCCGACGGCGGCCTTGCCGCCCGCCGGGACCGTCACCTTAGTCGCCCCGAGCTTGAAGAAGCCCGCCGGAGCCGCCTGGCCCTTGGGGTTCGTCGCCGTCGCGGAGAGATTGAGCGTCACGTCCTTCGTACCGAAGTTGCGGTACGTCAGCTCCTTGGTGACCGGCTTGTCGTCGGTGTGCGGCCACTGCTGCACACCGAAGCTCACCGACACCGGGTCGGCGATCACGGTCTGCTTGATGGCCTTGTCGACCTGGATACGGCCCGAACCCTGCTCGAACGGCGTGTACTTGCCGCCCTTGGCCGAACCGGTCAGCGCGCCCTTGAGCTCGGCGTACGTCCAGTCCGGGTGCTGCTGCTTGAGGATCGCCGCCGCGCCCGCGACATGCGGGGTCGCCATCGACGTGCCCGAGATGGTCAGGTAGCCGGCCGGGTTCTCGCCGACCTCCTGCTCGATGAGGCTGCCCTTGGCGGAGGCGGCCGTGATGTCCACGCCGGGCGCGGTGACGTCCGGCTTGACGGCGCCGTCGCCGAGCCGCGGGCCGGTGCTGGAGAAGTCGGCGAGCTTGTCCTTGTCGTCGACGGCGCCCACGGTGAGCGCGGCGTCCGCGCTGCCGGGCGAACCGACCGACTCCGGGCCGGAGTTGCCCGCCGCGATCGCGAAGAGCATGCCCTTCTCGGCGGACAGCTTGTTGACCGCCGCCTCCAGCGGGTCGACCTCGGGCGTGTCCTGCCCGCCGAGGCTGAGGTTGACGACCTGGGCGCCCTGCTCGGCCGCCCACTCCATGCCCGCCAGGATGCTGGAGTCGTCGCCGAAGCCCTGATCGTCGAGGACCTTGCCGCTGATGATGTCGGCGCCCGGTGCGACACCCTTGTACTTGCCTCCGGACTTGGCGCCGGTGCCGGCCGCGATGGAGGCGACGTGCGTGCCGTGGCCGACCTTGTCCTCCGCGGTGGCGGCCGGCGAGAAGTTCTTGGCCGCGATCACCTGGTCCTTGAGGTCCGGGTGGGTGGCGTCGACGCCGGTGTCCAGGACGGCGATCTTGACGCCCTTGCCGTCGTAGCCGGCCGCCCACGCCTTGGGGGCGCCGATCTGCGGCACGGACTTGTCGAGGCTGGCCTTGCGGACGCCGTCGAGCCAGACGTGCGCGATGCCGGAGGCGGTCCTGTGCCCGTTGGTGAGCGCGTCCCAAAGCTCGGGCGCGTCCTGCTGCGGGGTCTGCACCGCGTCCGCGTTCAGGGACTTCAGGGTCCGGCGGAGCTTGCCCGCGTCCCGGACGTCCGCCTTGGCGTCGGCGGCGGCGCCCTGGTAGCCGACGATGACCTTCAGGCCCTTGGCCTGGGAGGTGCGGGTCGCGGACTTGTTGAGCTCGGTGATGTCGAACAGCCGCTGGTCGAGCTTGCCGGTGGCGACCAGCCGGGCCGCGTCGGCCGGGATCACGAGGGTGTGCCCGTCCGCCTTGCGTATCTGTACGGGTATGTGCTGGCGCCCCTTGGCCCGCTCCAGGCCGACCACGCGGCCCTTGGAGTCGACGGAGACCCGGTCACCCGTGATCAGGGTGATGCGGTGGGGGGACGTGAACGAGGAGGCGGCGCCGGACGGGCGCTGCTCCGGTTCGGCCGACGCCGGGCTGGTCATTCCCGCGGCGAGGGCGACGGCGGCCGCCGTGGCGACAGTGGCCGCGCATGCTCTTTTGACTTGTCTGCGCAAGTTTCCCCCTTGCAGAAGTTCCGGGCGAATACCGTGTTCACCCGGCCGGGGGCGGTCCCGTGCGCATGCGCGTCACCCCCCGGAATACGCAGTATGCCGAGGGGTGATCAGGCACCTCAATACATGAGAGGGAGATGAGAGGCGCACCTGCCGACTGTTACGCAACGGCGAACTCCGTTACAGAGTCGTCAAGTTACGCCCCCGCGTTCTCCTTGACAGTGATCTGCCCCTTACGGATGGTCGCCAGCCGCGGGGCCTTTTTCGCGATCGCGGAGTCGTGGGTGACCATGATGAAGGTCAACCCGAGTTCCTTCCACATGCGTTCGAGTACGTCCATGATCTCGTCGCGCATCGACTCGTCGAGGTTTCCGGTGGGTTCGTCGGCGAGCAGCACCTTGGGCTGCTTCACGAGTGCGCGGGCGATGGCGACGCGCTGCTGCTGCCCACCGGACATCTCCGACGGCAGATGCGCGAGCCGCTCACCGAGGCCGACGGACTTCAGCGCCTCGGCGGCCCGTTCGCGCCGGTCCTTCGGCTTGACGCCGAGGGGGACGAGGGCGGTCTCGACGTTCTCCTGTGCGGTGAGGGTGGGGATCAGGTTGAAGCTCTGGAAGACGAACCCGATGTTCTCGCTGCGGACCTTGGTGAGCCGGGCCTCGGAGAGCTTGGCCAAGTCCGTGCCGTCGAGCACGACTTCGCCTGCGGTGGGCCGGTCGAGTCCGCCGAGCATCTGGAGGAGGGTGGACTTGCCGCCGCCGGTGGGGCCCTGGATGACGAGCCGGTCCCCGTCGGCGATGGTGAGATCGACTCCGTCGAGAGCGTCCACGGTTTCCTTGCCTCGGGTGTAGCGCTTGGTGACGTTTCTGAGTTCGTACATGGTGGCTCCTGGGGGAGGTTCGGGGGTGGATCGGATCGTTTACGGCTGCGGGTGCGTGGGGGCTGGTCGCGCAGTTCCCCGCGCCCCTGGGGAGCTGCAGCCCCGCCGGCCGTAGCTACGCGCCGCCGCAGCCCGCCGGCCGACACAGCTGCATCGCTGCGGGTGCGTGGGGGCTGGTCGCGCAGTTCCCCGCGCCCCTGGGGAGCTGCAGCCCCGCCGGCCGTAGCTGCACACCACTGCAGCCCGCCGGCCGACACAGCTGCATCGCTGCGGGTGCGTGGGGGCTGGTCGCGCAGTTCCCCGCGCCCCTGGGGAGCTGCAGCCCCGCCGGCC
>NZ_JBVKAU010000003.1:617188-815551 GCF_055657525.1 Streptomyces sp. NPDC107522
CGTAGCTGCGCGCCGCCGCAGCCTGCCTGGCTGCGCACCGCCGCAGCCCGCACAGCCGCTGCAACCTGCGTAGCTGCGGGCAGTCGTGCCGCTGGGGCGGCGCCCGTCCCAAAGACGCGGCACCCCGTTGCGCCGGGCTGCGCACCCGCCCCCGCCCCAGCCGTCGCGGACGTCAGCTACTCGACGCGGCGCAGTGCATCCGCCGGACGGAGCCGGGACGCCCGCCAGCCGCCGAACGCACCGGCTATCAGCCCGCCCGTCACAGCAAGGCCGACCGCGAGCGCAACCGTCGTAAGACTGACCGGCGCAGTCAGCGCGACGTCCAGCGTCCGGGACGCGGCCTGGCGTGCGGGGCCGCCGAAGCCGCCCCCACCCGGACCGCCCATGCCGCCACCGCCCCCGGCACCGCCGCCCAACTGGGCCTGCAGCGTCGGGCTGATGGCCGTAACGACATACGCCCCCGCGAGCCCGACCGCGATACCCAGCACCCCACCGAGCAGCCCGTTGACGACCGCCTCGCCGACCACCTGCCGGGTCACCCGCCCCGACTTCCACCCCAGCGCCTTCAGCGTCCCGAACTCCCGCACCCGGCGCGACACCGCCGAGGACGTCAGCAGCCCGGCCACGAGGAAGGCCGCCACCAGCACCGCGATGGACAGCCACTTGCCGACGCTGGTCGCCAGGGAAGACGCCGTCGACAGGGAGCCGGACACCGTGTCCGCGAGGTCCGCGGAGGTCGTCACCGTCGTACCGGAGATGTTCTTCTGGATGGCCGACTTGACGGAGTCGATCTGCTGGGAGTCGGTCGCCTTGACGTAGATCGTGGTGACCTTGTTCTTCGCGTCGGCGAGCGTCTGCGCCTGCTTCAACGGGATGTAGAGGTTGGCGGCTGCATCCCCGCTGTCGGGCGTGGCGATGCCGATGACCTTGAACTTGGTGCCCTTGATGGTGACGGTGGAGCCGACCTTGAGCTTCTTCTCCTTGGCGTAGGAGGTGTCGACGACGACGACCTTGGTGTTGGTCTCTGTCGTCTTGAAGGTGCGTCCGCTGCTGATCTTCGAGGAGGTCAGCGGCCCGAGCGCCGGCTTGGTGACGTCGGTGCCGTAGACGGAGTAGTTGTTGACGTCGAAGTCGGCGCCCCCGCCGCGCACTTCGCCCTGCGGCTGCCCGGTGCCCCCGGCACCCTGCCCGGGACCCCCGCCCTGCTGACCCCCACTGTTCTGGTCCTGCTGGAACTGCCCCCGCGTGAACTGCCCGCTGACCTTGATGACCTGAAGGCTCAGCCCGCCCACGGCATCGGAGACGCCGCTCTGCGAGCCGACCTTGGTCACGGTCGAGCTCGACAGCGTCTGGAAGCCCTGGACCATGACGCGGTCGGTGCTCTGCTCCTCGTCGGAGTCGCTGTCCTGCGCGTCGAACTGGAAGCGGGGCCGCTCCGAGCTGTTCGCGGCCGGCTCGGCGGCCTTGGTGACGGTCATGTCCGTGCCCAGGCCGTACAGGGACTGCAGGACCTTGTCCTGAGCCTTGCTCATGCCGGAGGACACGGAGTTGACCACGATGACCAGCGCGATGCCCAGCGCGAGGCCGGAGGCGACGACGAGGGCCGCCTTTCTGCGGCGGCGCAGCTCGCGCCTCAGGTAGGTGAAGAACATGCGCCGCAAGCTAGGTACGGCGCGTGATGAAGGGATAAGGCCGAAATAAGAGATGGATGAGAAGGCTGAGACCGCCCCCGGAAACGCCGATGCCGCCCCTGAGGGCGGCATCGGTCAGCTGTGAGGCAGCTGTAGGACCACTGAGACCACTGGGCCACTGGGCCACTGGGCCACTGGGCCACTGGGCCACTGGGCCACTAGGTCATTGGACCAGGCCACTCCATACGGCAGGCCGTCAGACGGCCGAACCGGCCTTCCACTGCGCCCAGTCCATGTTCCAGCCGTTGAGGCCGTTGTCCGGCGCGATCGTCTTGTCGCCGGTGTTCTGGACGACCACGACGTCACCGATGATCGAGTTGTTGTAGAACCAGTAGCCCGCGGTGCCCTTGTCGTTGGCGCCCTTGGTGTCGGACAGGCCCACGCAGCCGTGGCTGGTGTTCACGCTGCCGAAGATGGACTTCGCGCCCCAGTAGTTGCCGTGCACGAAGGTGCCGGAGGTGGACAGGCGGATGGCGTGCGGCACGTCCTTGATGTCGTACTCGCCCTTGCCGTCGTCGTCGGTGAAGCCCACGGTCGCGCCGTTCATGCGCGTCTCCTTGAACTTCTCCGACATCACCATGATGCCTTCGTAGGTCTTGTTCTCCGGCGAACCGGCGGAGATCGGGATGGTCTTGATGGTCTTGCCGTCCTGCGTGACCTTCATCTGCTTGGTCTTCGCGTCGACGTAACTGATCTGGTTGCGGCCGATCTTGAAGGTGACCGTCTTCTCCTGGACGCCGTAGACACCGTCGGAGCCCTCGACGCCGTCCAGGGCCATCTTCATGGTGACGGTCGAGCCCTCCTGCCAGTAGTCGTCGGGCCGGCAGTCCATGCGGGTGTCGTTGAACCAGTGGCAGACGACTTCCTGGCCGCTGGTGCTGGAGACGGTGATGCCCTTCTGGACGGCCGCCTTGTTGCTGATCGCCTTGTCGAAGTTGATCGACACGGGCATGCCCACGCCGACCGTGGAGCCGTCCTCCGGCGTGAAGTAGCCGAGGAAGCTGTTGTTCGGGGAGACGGTGGTGAAGGAGGCGTTCTCATGGGCCTCGAGGCCCTTGGCGTCCTTCGCGGCCACCGCGATCTTGTAGGTCGTGGAGCGCTCCAGCTGGCCGCTCGGCTTCCAGCTGGTCTTGTCGGCGGATATCTCGCCCTCGACCGCGGCGCCGTCGGCTGTCGTCATCGTCACCTCGGTGAGCGTGCCCTTGCTCACGGTGACGGTGGCGGAGTTGTTGATGGAGGCGTTGTCGGTGCCGTCCTCGGGCGTGATCTTGATCTGGGCCTCGGAGGTCTTCTTGGCGGCCGCCTCGTCGACCTTGGACTGCGAGGAGTCGCCGCCGTCGCTGCCCGAGGCGTTGTCGTCGCCGCCGGAGCAGGCCGAGAGCACCAGGACACCGCCGAGCAGTGCGGACGCGACCGTGAGGCCCTTGCGCCGCTTACTGTTCGTCATCACACGCTTCTCCATTGTTCCCGAATCCCAAAAACCCCGAGAGTCCCCGTCAAGGATCTTCAACGCTACGACCGGTTCGTCCCGTTCCACATAGCTGGTATGTGTGGGGCACACCACGTGCGCCGCGGCGGAGGCCGCCGTGACGGATGGTGCGGATGTCGGTCAGTGCGCAGCTTGAGACGACAAAACCCCGGGCGGCGGTTGCCGCCCGGGGTCACGTTTTCCCCAAGACGCCTCAGCCGACCCTGTTCGGCGCTTCGTCGTCGAAGTCCTCGTCGACATCATCGTCGTCGAGGTCCCACTCCGGCGAATCCGGGTCGTGGTCGATGCGCTCGCTGGACCAGGAGGCCTGGGCGAGCTCGATCCCCGGTACGTCGCTGACCAGGTCGAACGGATCGACGAGATAGGCGAGCGCCTCGGCGGTGTCTTCCGTCACACTGCCCTCCGCGTGGGCCCGTTCGTCGGCCGGCATGGTGCTGTCGCCGGCGATGCGCCGGAGTGCGGCCCTGGTGAGCGCGTCCTCGTCGTCCACTTCGAGAACGACTTCCACGCGAAGCCGTACAAACCGTGATGTTTCTGGAGTACTCATGCACCGGAGCGTACGGCTCATCTCCCCCGTGACTTTCCCGTGACCCGCGACTTTCACTAACATCGCCCCACACGGCCAATTCGCCAGCACCACAAGGGGATCGATATTCCGTGTCCGCCGCTCACCGATCGTCGTCCACCGCACGCCGATCGCTGCTGACCGCCACTGCCGCGGGGGCCCTGCTGGGCGCCCTGTGGTTCGTGCCCTCCGCCAACGCGACGGGCGAGGAACCGGCGAGAACGGACCCGTCGGCGGCCCCGTCGGCGCAGGTCACGCAGCAGGCGCGGGCCGCCTCCGAGGCCACGGACACGACCGCTGGCGGCACCCGGCTCGCCGACACCGGAAGCTTCGACACCACGCCGTACGTCGTCGGCGGCACCGCCTTCCTCGCGCTGGGCGCGGGCTTCGTCGCCTACTCGGTGCGCCGGGAACGCCTCGGGTTCTGAACCCGGAACGCCACGGCTGCCGCACGGTCAGGCGTCGGCTGCCGCACGGCCAGGTGCCCGGAACGCCCCGGTTGTCGCACGGTCGGGCGCCCGGAACGCGTAGGTTTTTGAAATCACTTGACGATCCTTTCACCTGGGCTTCATAGTCCGCGCATGAAGAGATCATCGGGCGTGCGTGTGGCCGCCACGGTTGCCGTGAGCGCGCTGTCGCTCGCCCTTGTCACGGGTTGCGGAGGCGACTCCGGCGGTTCTGACGCGAAGGCGCTCAGTTCCGCGGAGTTGAAGAAGTCGATCATCGCCCAGGGCGATGTCGCCGGGTACAAGGTGGACGCCTCCGGCAAGCAGCTGCCGAAGTCCAAGGAACAGGTCACGAGCAGCGAGGAGCAGTGCCGGCCGCTCGCCTACGCCATGAGCGGCCAGGCGCCGGGCGACTCGGCGTCGAACACGGCCGTCATGGCCACCGAGGAGAAGAAGCCCACCGACACGGCCTCCAAGTCCCTGGAGGACCTGAGCGAGGGCGAGTTCGAGGACTCGTTCACCGACGCGCTGAGCCTCGACATGACCGTCGTCGGCCTCTCCTCCTACGACGGTGACGGCGCCGAGCAGACCTTCAAGTCCGTGGCGGACGCGGTGAAGAGCTGCTCCGGCGGCTTCCCCCTCACCATGCAGGGCGCGGACCAGAAGGTCACCAAGCTCGCCACGGAGAAGGCGTCCGGGGCCGGTGACGAGTCGGTGGCGTTCACCGCGGTCAGCGACATGGAGGACGGCGACGTGGGCACCACGCACGTCGAGGTGGTGCGCCACGGCAGCACGATCGCCACGTACTACACGATGAACCTCGGCCTGATGATGACGGACAAGCCGTACGACGTCCCGGCCGCCCTCATCGACGCGCAGGCGAAGAAGCTGAAGTAACCCGCCGCGAAGCTTGAGCAACCGCCCGCAGCACGGGGCCCTGTCGGTCGTACGACAGGGCCCCGTTTCCACGTCACCGAAGTGCGCCGGGTGTCACTGAAGCGGCCCGGTGACCTTCTCCGCCGCCGCGACCAACTCCCCGCCGCGCACGAACGCGTCGGCCGCGGCGAGGTCGGGTGCCAGGAACCGGTCGGGCCCGGGGCCGTGGACCCCGGCGGTCCGTGCGGCGTCGATGACGGACTGCGAGGCCGGGGCCGGGACGAGCCCTTCGCGCAGCTCGATGGCGCGCGTGGCGGCGTACAGCTCGACGGCGACGACCCGCGTGAGGTTGTCGATGGCGGTACGCAGCTTGCGGGCGGCGGACCAGCCCATGGAGACGTGGTCCTCCTGCATGGCGGAGGAGGGAATGGAGTCGGCGGACGCGGGCACGGCCAGCCTCTTCATCTCGCTGACCAGGGCGGCCTGGGTGTACTGGGCGATCATCAGCCCCGAGTCGACACCCGCGTCGTCGGCCAGGAACGGCGGCAGCCCGTGGCTGCGGTTCTTGTCGAGAAGCCGGTCCGTCCGCCGCTCGGCGATCGAGGCGAGGTCGGCGGCGGCGATGGCGAGGAAGTCGAGCACGTAGGCGACGGGCGCCCCGTGGAAGTTGCCGTTGGACTCGACGCGCCCGTCAGGCAGCACAACGGGGTTGTCGACGGCGGAGGCCAGCTCCCGCTCGGCGACGACCCGCGCATGCGCCATGGTGTCCCGCCCGGCGCCGGCGACCTGCGGGGCGCACCGCACCGAGTACGCGTCCTGCACGCGGGGCGCGTCGTCCTGGTGATGCCCGGTCAGCCCCGACCCCTTCAGCACGGCCAGCATGTTGGCGGCGGAGGCGCCCTGCCCCGGGTGCGGCCGGATGGCGTGCAGCTCGGGCGCGAGCACCTTGTCCGTGCCGAGGAGCGCTTCGAGGCTGAGGGCGGCGGTGACGTCGGCGGACTTGTACAGCATGTCCAGATCGGCGAGGGCCATGATCAGCATGCCGAGCATGCCGTCGGTGCCGTTGAGGAGGGCGAGCCCCTCCTTCTCCCTCAGCTCGACGGGCGCGATGCCGTGCGCGGCGAGCAGCTCACCGGCGGGCCGCACGACCCCGTCCGGCCCTTCGGCGTCCCCTTCCCCCATCAGTGTGAGGGCGCAGTGCGAAAGAGGAGCGAGATCACCGGAGCACCCCAGCGACCCATACTCATGAACAACAGGCGTGATACCGGCATTGAGAACATCGGCCATGGTCTGCGCGACCTCGGGCCGTACGCCCGTGTGCCCCGAGCAGACGGTCTTCAGCCGCAGGAACATCAGCGCCCGCACCACCTCCCGCTCCACCCGCGGCCCCATCCCCGCGGCGTGCGAACGGACGATGTTGCGCTGCAGCTGGGCCCGCAGCTCCTGGCTGATGTGCCGGGTCGCCAGGGCCCCGAAGCCGGTGGAGACGCCGTAGACGGGGTCGGGCTTGGCCGCCAGCGCATCCACGATCTCGCGAGCCGCGGCCAGCGCCGCGACCGCCTCCGCCGACAACTCGACCCGGGCCCCGCCGCGCGCCACGGCGAGGACGTCGGACGCGGTGACCCCGGACGTCCCCACCACCACAGTGTGCATATCCATATTCAGGAGCGTACGCAGTGAAGACGAAGATGTCACTAGTGGCCACCCGGTACGACCCTTACAACGCCGAGTCCGGGACGGTCACCTCTCGGCGCCGGTCCAGGCAATCCAGCCCGTCCGGCGTTTGAGGACGAGGCCCCTTCAGGGCCGACGGGGGTCCAGGGGGCGGAGCCCCCTGGCGGGGTCGAAGGGGCAGAGCCCCTTCAGGATGGGACGGGTAGGGGCGGCGGGGGCGAGAAACCCCGGCGCCGGCCAGCGCAGCGTCACGGCAGACGCCCCCGGAACCGCCGCCGCTCCACAGCCCCCTCCCCGGAGGGCTCCGCATCGGCAAGCCGCACGACCGGGTCGTCCGGCCCCTCCCGCCCCGCGACAACAGGCCTGTCGGCCCGCACAGCCTTGGCCTGATACTGCGCCGCGTCAGCGAGACGGAACAACCGCCGAGCGGACCGCACAACCCCAATCGCATCCTCGGTGGACGCCACCCCGCACGCCACCCCCTCCCCGAGCTCC
Organism: Streptomyces sp. NPDC107522; assembly: GCF_055657525.1. Taxonomy (NCBI): domain Bacteria; kingdom Bacillati; phylum Actinomycetota; class Actinomycetes; order Kitasatosporales; family Streptomycetaceae; genus Streptomyces; species Streptomyces sp. NPDC107522. Next base: position 624,425 of record NZ_JBVKAU010000003.1, read on the forward strand.
AACTCCCCGGCCCGCCGGCAGAGTTCATCCGCGGCCTTCACCACATCATCCGCAGGCGACCCGACCGCAAGCAGACAGAACTCGTCCCCACCGAGCCGCGCGGCAAGAGCACCCGGCAGCATCGCCCCGCACAGCGACAACACCGACCCGAACCGCTCGAGCAGCCGGTCCCCGACAGCATGCCCCTGCGTGTCATTGACCCGCTTGAGCCCGTTGAGGTCGCAGACGACAAGGCTGACCGCGACGCCCTGACTCCGGTGCCGCTCGATCGCCTCCTCCAGCCGCACATCGACCGCCCGCCGATTGGCAAGCCCGGTCAGCGCATCGGTGAACGCCAGCCGCCGAGCCTCCTCCAGCCGCTCGCTCTGAGCGAGCCCGGCAGCCACGACGGAGGCCAGCACGGTGGCGAAGTCGGCGTCACCCCGGTCGAAGACAGGAGCACCGACGGACCGGGCGACATACAGCTCCCCCCAGGCCCGCCCGTTCAGCACGATGGGCGCGACGACACAGCACCCCCGCCCACGACGCCGTAGCGCGGCCACCCGCTGATGGCAGTACCCGGGGTGACCGGCGGACGGCCCGTCGGCCGTCTCCACCCAGGCGTTGGGCTCACCCCCGGCAGCCCACCGCTCGTGCAGGAACTCGGTGATCTCCGGGAACTGATGCACCGGATAGGCCTCGTCCGCCGGAAACTCCTCCTCCCCCCGAGCCCGGTCCCCCACGTTCACGAGCACCCGCAACCGCCCGAGCTCCCGTTCCCACACCGACAGCGCGGCAAAGCTCCCGGCCAACGCCCGGCACGCCCCGAGCGCAGCCGCCCGCCAGGACTCACGCGGGGTGTGCGCCGCCGCCATCCCCTGCGCCAACGCCACCACGGCAGCGAGCCGTCTGTCCTCACCCATCCCTCCAGGCTAGGAGGTTTAGGGCGAACTGGGACATTGAGGGGCCGCTTGGAGTGACGGGCGCATCCACGGGAGGGGCGCGCCTACGGGAGGGACGCCCCGCCCCACCGGTCCGGCGCCCCTCGGCCCCCTACTCCCCCGGCCACTCGGGCCGCCGCTTCTCATTGAACGCCGCCACGCCCTCCGCCCGGTCCCCCGAGAACGCCACCGCCCGCCACGCCGCGTCCTCGACCTCCAGTCCGGCCCGCAGATCCAGCCCGTGCCCCACCCGCAACGCCCGCTTGGCGGCGCGCAGTCCCACCGGCGAGTTCGCCGCCATCCGGGAGCCCAGGGCCAGCGCCTCCTCCCGATCCCGCCCCTCCTCCACGAGCACGTCCACCAACCCCAGCTCACGGGCCTCCACGGCCTCGACCCTGCGTGCCGTGAAGATCAGCTCCGCCGCCCGGGCGGCCCCCACCCGCCGCGGCAGCAACTGCGTGCCCCCACCGCCAGGGATCACCCCGACGGACACCTCGGGCAGCCCCACCACAGCCGTACGGTCGGCCACGATCACATCGCAGGACAACGCCAACTCGAAGCCACCGCCCAGCGCGAAGCCATGCACCGCCGCGATCGCCGGCACGGGCAGCTCCAGCACCCCCGTGTACGCCCCCCGCGCCACCGGCCGCTGCCGCACCAGGTCCGCGTCACTGAAGGAGTTCCGCTCCTTCAGATCCGCCCCGACACAGAACGCCCGCTCATGCGTCGAGGTCAGCACCACCACCCGCACGCTCTTGTCCGCACCCAGCGCCGCGCACGCCCCCGCGATCGAACGGGCCATCTCGCTCGAGACGGCGTTCATGGCCTTGGGCCGGTCGAGGGCGAGCTCCGCGACATGCCCGTCACCGTGCCGCCGCACAGCCACGAACTCCCCGTACCGCTCCTCACTCATGACACCCTCCGGTTAACGCGGGTTAACAACACTCGCCCCGATCATCGCAGCCGGACCCCTCCGGGGAAAGGCCCACCACGAGCGGTTCCCGAGTCGAGGCCCGACACCCCGTTCGAGTGACATCCCGCGCAACTCCCCCCGCACCGCCAAGGACAGCGCATAACGTGCGCGACACCACGGCGCATTGGGGGCGCGGGCGTGCTGGGAGGGGACGTGATGGACGGTACGGCGGAAGGGCCGTCGCCCGGAGGGACGGCACAGACTCCTGGCACCACCAGCCTCTTCGGCCCTCGCGGCCGACACCGCCGCCCCCGCCCCCGCAAGGCCCTCCTAGCCGCCGGAGGCCTCGCCCTGGCGGCCGGCGCCCTGAGCCTCGTACGCCTGACCCCCGACTCCGACGTCACCGGCGTCGAGGCAGCGGACTCCGCCCCCACCCCGGCCCTCGGCACGGACACGGACCTCTCGACCGACGCAGCCGCCACGCCCCCGACGCCCCACCCGAAACCAAGCCCGTCCTCGACCTACGCCATGGGCGGCCTGGGCACGACACCCACGACGGACACGATCGTCGTACCGACCACGAACGCCACGGCCGCACCACGCCCCGGCGCCTCCGCCACGTCAGACGACAACCCGGTACCCACCCCGTCACACCGTCCAACGGCACCGACCGACCACGCACCGGCCCCGACCCCGACACCCAGCCGACCCGCGACAAATCCCCCGGCACCCGAGCCGACTCAGCCCGAGGACGAAGCGGTCTGCGTCCCAGTCATCGGCCTGTGCGTGGACACCCCGACCGAGGACGACTGACAACGCCCCTCGCTGCAACGCCCCAAAGGGGCGCGGGGCTGTATGAATGTGCGGCTCCGCCGCGTGGGCGCGACCAGCCACAACAAGCCCGCAGCCGACGCACAACCATCACCCCGACGGCGCTCACTCGCTCCCGGCGGACGCCCTCCGCGTCAAAAGCCACGGCTCCACGACGCCCAAGCCGCGCACGGGCCGCTGCCACATCGGCTGCAGCGCAAACCGATACACCGGCGGCTCCTCCCCCTCCTTCTCCGCGGCGGCCGCGGCCTCGGCCGCCTCCGCCTCCGACGCGGGCGCCTCCCCCGTTCGGATGAGTTCCTCCGCGAACGCGCTGTCGACGAGCACGGCATCGCGCGGGGCTATCGACGTCAGCCGGGAGGCAAGGTTCACGGTCGTACCGAAGACATCGCCCATTCGAGTGGTCACCGTGCCGAAGGCGATGCCGACGCGCAGCTCGGGCATCGTCTCGTCGTTGGCCATCGTCTCGATGAGCCGCAGCGCGATCTCCGCGGCGACGCCGGCGTCGTCCGCCGCGTACAGAACCTCGTCACCGAGCGTCTTGATCAGCCGTCCGCCGCGCGCGGCCACGAGGTCGGCCGCGGTGGTCTCGAAGGCCTCGACGAGTTCGCCGAGTTCCTCTTCCTCCATACGGCGGGTCAGCCGGGTGAACCCGACGAGGTCGGCGAATCCGACCGCCAGCCTGCGGTCGACCATCTCCTCGTCGTCGGCGGCCTGGACGACCCGGCCGGTCGCGGCGGCGAGCTGGCGGCGCCAGACGTAGACGAGGAACTCCTCCAGCTCGGGCAGGAGCAGCTCGACCAGGGGATACGTCACCTCGGTCCGCGTCATGCCCGGCTCCGGGGGCTCGGTGAGGCCCTCCAGGAAGGAGTCGATCTGCCATTCGGCCAGCCGGGCGGTGGTCTGCCCGGTGGATCTGGCCACCTGCACGGCCATGGCCTCGCTGAGCAGCCCTGCCTCGACGAGACCGGCGAGGCGCCTGAGCGCCAGTACGTCGGCCTCGGTCAGCGCCTTGGCCTGCCCGATGTCGGCGAACCCCATGGCCCGCCAGAACCGGGACGCCAGCTCCATGGAGACACCGGCGCTACGGGCCGCCTGAAACGGGGTGTAGCGCCGCTCGGCGCCGAGGATGAGCTGTTCGAGGCGCAGCGCGAGCGGATCCTCGCCGGGGTCGGCGGCGTGGGGGTCCACCCGGCCGTCCGCGCCCGTGCCGGAGCCCGTGTCGTCGACGGTCACGCCTGCTGCCCTTCCGATCTGCCGCGGTCAGTAATCGACCGGCCTTCACTGTACGGCAGGTGTGCGCCAGCTCACTCCGTTAGGTTGAGCCGACGGTTCCAGTGACCGTCTGGTGGTGGGGCACCGGCGTGGCTGCCGGCCTCGCTGGGGGCTACCGCCCCCAGACCCCCGCTTCGGCCCTGAACGGGCCTCGTCCTCAAGCGCCGGACGGGCTGGGTCGGCATACTCACGCCAGCCGCAGATGCACGATGTCCCCCGCCCCCACAGGCTCCTGCACCCCCGCCTCCGTAGCCAGCACCAACCGCCCGTCCCCGTCGATCGCCACGGCCTCCCCCACGATCGCCCGCTCCCCCGGCAACTCGGCCCGCACGACCTTCCCCAAAGTCGCGCACCCCGCCGCATACGTCTCCTGCAGCTCGCTCACCACGGGATCCCCCACCGCGGCCCGCCACCGCCCGTACCAGTCCTCCAGCGACCGCAGCACCCCCCGCAGCAGCGGATCCCGGTCCGTGCTCACGGCACCGGCCAGCGCCAGCGACCCCGCCTGCGGCACCGGCAGCTCGTCCTCACGCAGCGTGACGTTGATGCCGACGCCGATGACCACCCCCGCGTCCCCGGCCCGCTCGGCGAGGATCCCGCCGGCCTTGCGCTCCTCCCCGCCGACGGTCACCAGGAGGTCGTTCGGCCACTTGAGTGCCGTATCGACACCCGCCGCCCGCGACAGGCCCGTCGCCACGGCGACGCCCGTCAGCAACGGCAGCCAGCCCCACCGGGCCACCGGTACCTCGGCCGGATTCAGCAGTACGGAGAAGAACAGCCCGGAGCGGGCCGGTGCCGTCCACTGCCGCTCCAGGCGCCCCTTGCCGGCCGTCTGCTCCTCGGCGACGAGGACCGCGCCCTCGCTCGCCTTGCCCTCGGTCGCCAGGTCCACCAGGTCGGTGTTGGTGGAGCCGGTGCTCTGCACCAACTCCACCTCACGCCACAACCCGCCCTCCCGCACGAGCCCCCGCCGCAGTGCGGCGGCGTTCAGCGGCGGACGGTCCAGGTCGGACCAACGGCTGTCGTCTGATGCATCGCGTGGCGTCATGCAAGCCACCCTAGGTGTGTGAAACGCCGCACTGCTGATTCGTAGGCCCGCCACTACTCTACGGATGAGTAACCGTCCCCCCTTTTGAGCAGGCAGGGAGCCACATCCCGATGTCCGAGCCGGAAGAGCGTCACGAGATCCAAGCCCAAGGGATCGACATCCACACCACCGCGGGCAAGCTCGCGGATCTCCAGCGCCGTATCGATGAAGCGACGCACGCCGGCTCCGCACGCGCCGTCGAAAAGCAGCACGCCAAGGGCAAGTTGACGGCTCGTGAGCGCATCGAGCTGCTCCTCGACGAGGGGTCGTTCGTCGAGCTCGACGAGTTCGCCCGGCACCGCTCCACCAACTTCGGGCTGGACAAGAACCGCCCGTACGGCGACGGTGTCGTCACCGGGTACGGCACCGTCGACGGCCGCCCCGTCGCCGTCTTCTCCCAGGACTTCACCGTCTTCGGCGGTGCGCTGGGCGAGGTCTACGGGCAGAAGATCGTCAAGGTCATGGACTTCGCGCTGAAGACCGGCTGCCCGGTCATCGGCATCAACGACTCCGGCGGCGCCCGCATCCAGGAGGGCGTCGCCTCCCTCGGCGCGTACGGCGAGATCTTCCGCCGCAACACCCACGCGTCAGGGGTCATCCCGCAGATCAGCCTCGTCGTCGGGCCCTGCGCGGGCGGCGCGGTCTACTCCCCCGCCATCACCGACTTCACGGTCATGGTCGACCAGACCTCGCACATGTTCATCACCGGCCCGGACGTCATCAAGACGGTCACCGGCGAGGACGTCGGCTTCGAGGAGCTGGGCGGCGCCCGGACCCACAACTCGGCCTCCGGCGTGGCGCATCACATGGCGGGTGACGAGAAGGACGCCATCGAGTACGTCAAGCAGCTGCTGTCGTACCTGCCGTCCAACAACCTGTCCGAGCCCCCGGCGTTCCCGGAGGAGGCGGAGCTCTCGGTCACCGACGAGGACCGCGAGCTGGACACCATCGTGCCGGACAGCGCCAACCAGCCGTACGACATGCACGCGGTGATCGAACACGTCCTGGACGACGCCGAGTTCTTCGAGACCCAGCCGCTGTTCGCGCCGAACATCATCACCGGGTTCGGGCGGGTCGAGGGCCGTCCCGTCGGCATCGTCGCCAACCAGCCGATGCAGTTCGCCGGCTGCCTGGACATCGACGCGAGCGAGAAGGCCGCGCGGTTCGTGCGGACCTGCGACGCCTTCAACGTCCCGGTCATCACCTTCGTCGACGTCCCCGGCTTCCTCCCGGGCGTGGACCAGGAGCACACCGGCATCATCCGCCGCGGCGCCAAGCTGATCTACGCCTACGCCGAGGCGACGGTTCCGCTCATCACGGTCATCACGCGCAAGGCCTTCGGCGGCGCCTACGACGTCATGGGCTCCAAGCACCTCGGGGCCGACCTCAACCTCGCCTGGCCGACCGCCCAGATCGCCGTCATGGGCGCCCAGGGCGCGGTCAACATCCTGCACCGGCGCACCATCGCCGAGGCGGAGGCGAGCGGCGAGGACGTCGAGGCGGTGCGCGCCCGGCTGATCCAGGAGTACGAGGACACCCTCCTCAACCCCTACGTCGCGGCCGAGCGCGGCTACATCGACGCGGTCATCATGCCGTCCGACACCCGCCTGCATGTCGTACGGGGCCTGCGTCAGCTGCGCACCAAGCGGGAATCCCTGCCTCCGAAGAAGCACGGCAACATCCCCCTCTAGGCCTGCTGGGAGCCGTCATGAACATCAAGGTCCTACGGGGCAACCCGACACCGGAGGAGCTGGCCGCCGCCCTGGCGGTGGTCCGCGCCCGCGCCGCGGCGGCAGCAGCCACGCCGCCCGGCGCACCCGAGCCGCGGGACGGGTGGTCGGACCCGTCCCGCATCGCAGCCCACCGCCTGCCCCAGCCGGGCCCGGCGACGTGGGCACGCACCTACTGGCCCGGTTAGGTCAGAGGTTCGCCGCCAGGACTTCGGCCATCACCTCGTACCCCGCGTCATTCGGGTGAAGGTGATCGCCGAAGTCGTACGCCGGGCGCAGCCGGTCCGGGTCCGCCGGATCGGCCAGCGCCCGGTTGAGGTCCGCCACCGCGTCGTACTCCCCCGCGCAGCGAATCCACTCGTTCAGCTCGTGGCCCACCTTGGCCGCATGTTCGCCCCAGTGGTCCGAGCCCCCGAACGGCAGCAGCGTGCAGCCGACCACCCTCAGCCCCGCCGCCCTGCCCTGCCGTATCAACTCCCGGTGCCCGGCGACGAGTTCCTCCGCCTCCACCACCGGCGCCGGTTTGTACGTCGGCTGCTCGTCCGTCTCGCTGAAGCCGATGTCGTTGAGGCCGAGCAGGACGACGAGCGTGTCCACGCCGGGCCGGTCGAGGACGTCCCGGCGCAGTCGGTGAACGCCCTTCTCGCCGTACCAGGCCGAGTCGTTGAGCAGCAGGTTCCCACCGATCCCCGCATTCAGAACCGGTCGCCCGGTGCGCTCGGCGAGGACGTCCGACCACCGCCGGTTCGCCCCCACCGTCGAACCGAACCCGTCCGTGATCGAGTCCCCGAAGAGCGCGACGGCGTCCGCGCGGCCGGCGTCGGCCTCCACCGCCGACAGGAAGTACCAGGACTCGGCCGCGGCGTCGAAGCCCTCGCCTCCCGTGTCCGCCGACAGGTCGCCCTCGCCCCGGTGGCTCGTCGTGAAGGCCTGCGCGTGGAAGGTCGCGGGGCCGGTCGTGGTGGCGAAGTACAGGGTGACGGTCACCGACTCCCCGGCGGCGACGGCGAGCGGGACGTCGTCGCTGACGATCTCCCCGCGCGCCGGTATCTCGGCCTCACCCGACCCGCCGAAGGTGAGCCGGGTGAGCGACCCCGGCTCCACGGCTGCCCCGACGGCGGTACGCCCCGCGCTCGCGCCCGCGACGCGCACGGGAGAGGTGCCGTACGCGTTGGACAGCCTCACCCGCACCCGGCCGCCACCCGCCGACAACCGTACGACCTGCCGCAACGACTGGCGCCAGAAGCCCTCGCGGGACCAGTTGGGTGTGAAGCCCTCGCTGGGCGGCTGAGGTGACGCGGTCCAGGCGGTGGTGAACATGAGATCTCCCAAACGGGTCTACGATTCCATTAGGCGGTAATGGAACCGTAGCACCGTTTGGAGGAAAGTTGAGTACGCGTACTCAGGCGCCGCCCCGGATCCCCGGCCGACGATGGAAGGCATGCTGTGGTCCGACCCCGAGAACGAGCCGCCCGAGGAACTGCGCGAGATGCAGGAGATGTTGCGGCGGCTGGGCGTTCTCATGGCGCTGGCCATGGTGCTCACGATGATCGTGCTCGGACTGAGGTGAGCCCGGCCGGGCGCGCCGATACGCTGACCGCATGACTGATCAGCCCCGCCGCCGACTCGTCCTCGCCTCCCAGTCCCCCGCCCGGCTCAATCTGCTCCGGCAGGCCGGCCTGGACCCCGAGGTCATCGTGAGCGGCGTCGACGAGGACGCCGTCACCGCGCCCACCCCCGCCGAGCTGGCGCTGGCCCTGGCCGAGGCGAAGGCCTCCGTCGTGGCGGCGAAGCCGGAGGTCAAGGGCGCCATCGTGATCGGCTGCGACTCGGTCCTCGAACTGGACGGCCAGGCCCTGGGCAAGCCGGCGGACGCCGAGGAGGCCACGGCCCGCTGGAAGTCGATGCGCGGCCGCGCGGGCACGCTGCAGACCGGGCACTGCATCTACGACACCGTCACCGGCCGGTACACCTCGGCCACCGCCTCCACGGTCGTCCGCTTCGGCGAGCCGACCGACGAGGAGATCGCGGCGTACGTCGCCTCCGGCGAACCGCTCTACGTCGCCGGGGCGTTCACCCTGGACGGCCGCTCGGCCCCGTTCATCGACGGCATCGACGGCGACCACGGCAACGTGATCGGCATCAGCCTGCCGCTGGTACGGCGCCTGCTGAGCCAACTGGGCATCGGCATCACGGAGTTGTGGGCGCCGGCGGAGGCGTGACGGGCGAGCCGCCCGCAGCGGAGCCGTCGTCGCCCTTGCCGCCGTCGGGAACGGCGTCGGCGGGCTCCCCGGGCGCGCCCTGGGCGTCGTACGTCATCAGCAGCAGCACTATGAGGCCGAGGACGACGACCATGAACAGGAACGCCGTCCAGCCCACCAGCCCCCAGGCGAACGCGCCCAGCAGCCCGTGCACCACGGCCGCGCTGATCAGCAGGATGCGCCCGAAGCCGGCCGGAGCGCGGTCGCGCACGCCCACGAGCAGGGCGACCAGCCCGCACAGCGCGAAGTAGGCGCCGAAGACCAGGCCGCCGATCTTCGAGGACATCGACATCACGTCCGGATCCAGCCCCGCGAGGGACATGTCCTGCCGGTCGACGACGACCCCGAGGAACCACTGCACGGCCGCGATGCCGAGCCCCTCGACAAAGAGGACGACCGCCACCACCCACGCCACCGGCCTGCGCACCACCGGTCCCCACCCACTCTCGAGCCGAACCCTTGTTACCCGAAGTACGTTCGATACATCGCGAACGCTACTAACGGGTAAACCCGGGGACAAGGGTTCTGCGGCCGGCAAAGAATCATTGGGCCATTCGTAGGGATTCCACAAAGAAACCGAGTGGCCCGCAGCACGTGATGACAGAGACCTTGACCACAGCGGAGGGCTAGGGTTTTCCGGGAGAGACCTGCGTGCCGAGGCGCGACATGGGATTTCGCAGGTCGAGCGAGCCTGGAATCACGCTCCGTGTGGGCAAGCTCACCACTGGGGACGGGTCGATGTGGCGTGTCGGCAGTCCCTAAACTCGGCTTGTTTCAAGGAGGGAGCCTCAATCGTGCGCAAGGTGCTCATCGCCAACCGTGGCGAAATCGCTGTCCGCGTGGCCCGGGCCTGCCGGGACGCCGGGATCGCGAGCGTGGCCGTCTACGCGGACCCGGACCGGGACGCTCTGCATGTCCGCGCCGCTGATGAGGCGTTCGCCCTGGGCGGTGACACCCCGGCCACCAGCTACCTGGACATCGACAAAGTCCTGAAGGCCGCCCGCGAGTCCGGCGCGGACGCCATCCACCCCGGCTACGGGTTCCTGTCCGAGAACGCCGACTTCGCCCAGGCCGTCCTGGACGCCGGGCTGATCTGGATCGGCCCGCCGCCGCAGGCCATCCGCGACCTCGGCGACAAGGTGGCCGCCCGGCACATCGCCCAGCGCGCGGGCGCCCCGCTCGTCGCCGGTACGCCCGACCCGGTCTCCGGCGCCGAGGAGGTCGTCGCCTTCGCGGAGGAGCACGGCCTGCCGATCGCCATCAAGGCCGCCTTCGGCGGCGGCGGACGCGGCCTGAAGGTCGCCCGCACCCTCGAAGAGGTCCCCGAGCTCTACGACTCCGCCGTGCGTGAGGCCGTCGCCGCCTTCGGCCGCGGCGAGTGCTTCGTCGAGCGCTACCTCGACAAGCCCCGCCACGTCGAGACCCAGTGCCTGGCCGACCAGCACGGCAACGTGGTCGTGGTCTCCACCCGTGACTGCTCGCTGCAGCGCCGGCACCAGAAGCTGGTCGAGGAGGCCCCGGCGCCGTTCCTCTCCGACGAGCAGGTCGCCGAGCTGTACTCGTCCTCCAAGGCCATCCTGAAGGAGGCCGGCTACGTCGGCGCCGGCACCGTCGAGTTCCTCGTGGGCAACGACGGCACGATCTCCTTCCTGGAGGTCAACACCCGCCTGCAGGTCGAGCACCCGGTCACCGAGGAGGTCGCCGGCATCGACCTGGTGCGGGAGATGTTCCGCATCGCCGACGGCGAGGAACTCGGCTACGACGACCCGCCGCTGCGCGGCCACTCCTTCGAGTTCCGCATCAACGGCGAGGACCCGGGCCGCAACTTCCTGCCGGCCCCCGGCACGGTGACCACGTTCAACCCGCCGACCGGCCCGGGCGTGCGCCTGGACGCGGGCGTGGAGTCCGGCTCCGTGATCGGCCCGGCCTGGGACTCGCTGCTGGCCAAGCTGATCGTCACCGGCGCCACCCGTGAGCAGGCCCTGCAGCGCGCGGCCCGCGCGCTGAACGAGTTCCAGGTCGAGGGCATGGCCACGGCGATCCCGTTCCACCGCAAGGTGGTCACCGACCCGGCCTTCGCCCCCGAACTCACCGGCAGCCAGGACCCCTTCACGGTCCACACCCGCTGGATCGAGACCGAGTTCGTCAACGACATCAAGCCCTTCGCCGCCCCCACCGACGCCACCGAGGCGGAGGAGGAGGCCGGCCGTGAGACGGTCGTGGTCGAGGTCGGCGGCAAGCGCCTGGAGGTCTCCCTCCCGGCCTCCCTCGGCATGACCCTGGCCCGCACCGGCCTGGCCGCCGGGGCCAAGCCCAAGCGCCGCGCGGCGAAGAAGTCCGGCCCGGTGGCTTCCGGCGACACCCTCGCCTCCCCGATGCAGGGCACCATCGTCAAGGTGGCCGTCGAGGAGGGCCAGGAGGTCAAGGAAGGCGACCTGATCGTCGTCCTCGAGGCGATGAAGATGGAACAGCCCCTCAACGCCCACAAGTCCGGCACCATCAAGGGCCTGTCGGCCGAGGTCGGCGCCTCCCTCACCTCCGGCGCGGCCATCTGCGAGATCAAGGACTGAGCCGTACGAGGATTTCCGTACGACGTCCCGGAGCGCCCGGCGAACTGGAGCACCCAGTGCGCCGGGCGCCTCGTTTCCCGGGACTGTTCCCCCTCAGTGGCATCCTGGAGGCACACCGGGGCGCGAGAGAGGGCAGGTGGGAACCATGGTGGGCGCGACCTCACGCGGAGGTGCGGGGGACGGGGCTGCGGCGGCTGTGCCGGCCCCGCCGCGCACCATGCGGGCCGATGCCCGCCGCAACTACGAGCGCCTGCTCACCGAGGCCCGCTCCGCCTTCGCCGAGCACGGCACGGACGCGTCGTTGGAGGACGTGGCCCGCCGGGCGGGCGTAGGCATCGGCACGCTGTACCGCCACTTCCCCAACCGGGACGCCCTGTTGAGCGCCGTCTTCGAGGACGCGGTCGGCGACCTGCTGTCCCGCTCCCACGAACTCCTGCATGCCCCGGAGCCCTGCGCGGCCCTGGTGACCTGGCTGCGCGAGATGGTCACCCACGCAGGCGAGTACCGCGGCCTCGCCCACGCCCTGATGTCCGTCTCCCACGACAAGTCCTCGGCCCTCGCCCGCTGCAGCGACCCCATCAGACAAGCAGGCGGCGCTCTACTGGCCCGAGCACAGCAGGCGGGCACGGTCCGGGAGGACGTGGCGATCGGCGACCTGCTCCAACTCACGCATGCGATCGCACTGGCGGCGGAGGAGACACCGGGGGACCCGGACTTGGCGGACCGGTTGCTGATGCTGACGCTGAGGGGCTTGACAGCAGACTGAACGGCAGCCGACCTGAAGGGCGCGGGGAACTGCGCGAGCAACCACACACAACCCGCGCCCCGCACGACGACACGAGCCCCCTACGGCGAAACGGCGCTCAACCGCACTGTCAACGCCGACGCAGATCCGCGACCCGGGCCCGCTCCCGCTCGGCCCCTTGGTCCCCGAGCACCGCCGCAGCGGGCCGCAACCCCTGCCCCCGCCTAGGCCCCGGCAAGGGGCGCCGCCGCGCCGGGACCTCGTCACCCCCCGACGCCCCGGTCGCCCCGGCCACGGCGATCTGCACCCCCTGATCGGCGAGGGCCTGCAGCTCGGTGTGGGCGCGGTCGTCATGGACCGGCGGTTCGTCGGTGACCAGACGGGTGATGACCTCCGTGGGCACCGTCTGGAACATCGTGTCGGTGCCGAGCTTGGTGTGATCGGCGAGGACGACGACCTCCGAGGCCGCCTGGACGAGCGCCCGGTCGACGGACGCCGAGAGCATGTTGGACGTGGACAGCCCGCGCTCGGCCGTCAGGCCGCTCCCGGACAGGAAGGCCCGGGACACCCGCAGCCCCTGCAGGGACTGCTCGGCGCCGCTGCCCACCAGGGCGTAATTCGAGCCGCGGAGCGTACCGCCGGTCATCACGACCTCGACCCGGTTGGCATGGGCCAACGCCTGCGCCACCAGGAGGGAGTTGGTGACGACGGTCAGACCGGGGATGCGCGCGAGCCGGCGTGCCAGCTCCTGCGTGGTGGTCCCCGCCCCGACGACGATCGCCTCGCCCTCCTCCACGAAGTTCGCGGCGAGGTCGGCGATGGCCGTCTTCTCGGCGGTCGCGAGATGTGACTTCTGCGGAAAGCCGGACTCCCGCGTGAACCCGCCCGGCAATACCGCACCGCCATGCCGGCGGTCGAGGAGTCCTTCTGCCTCCAGTGCGCGCACGTCCCGCCGTACGGTCACTTCGGAGGTCTGGACGACGCGGGCGAGCTCACGGAGCGACACGGCCCCGTTCGCTCGCACCATTTCGAGGATCAATTGGCGACGTTCTGCAGCGAACACGAAACTGACAGTAACCCCAACGACCGTCTGGTTTCAGCAGTTTGCGCCGAATAACAGAAGTTGTTCGCACGCGAGGGCAAGAGGTGGTATAGGGCCTAGTCCCGCCGCCTATGCCGTACGCATGGTCGACAACTCCCCGTGACCAGCGAGGAGTTGGTTCTGGCCGTCAGAGTTCGCCGCCGGACTTCCGCGTGTGCAGCTGCCGTGCCACCTCGGCGATCGAGCCCGAAAGGGAGGGGTACACGGTGAAGGCGTTCGCGATCTGTTCGACCGTCAGATTGTTGTCGACCGCGATCGAGATCGGGTGGATCAGTTCCGAGGCGCGCGGGGAGACGACCACACCGCCGACCACGATGCCGGTACCCGGCCGGCAGAAGATCTTGACGAAGCCGTCCCGGATGCCCTGCATCTTGGCGCGCGGGTTGCGCAGCAGCGGCAGCTTGACCACGCGGGCGTCGATCTTGCCCGCGTCGACGTCGGCCTGCGTGTAGCCGACGGTGGCGATCTCGGGGTCGGTGAAGACGTTGGAGGAGACGGTCTTCAGGTTCAGCGGGGCCACCGCGTCACCGAGGAAGTGGTACATGGCGATACGTCCCTGCATCGCCGCCACCGAGGCCAGAGCGAACACGCCGGTGACGTCACCCGCGGCGTACACACCTGGCGCGGTCGTCCTGGACACCTTGTCGGTCCAGATGTGCCCGGACTCGCGCAGTTTGACGCCGGCCTCCTCCAGGCCCATGCCCTCGGAGTTCGGGATGGCGCCGACGGCCATGAGGCAGTGGCTGCCGCTGATGACACGCCCGTCGGCGAGGGTGACCTCGACGCGGTCGCCGACCCGCTTGGCGGCGGCGGCACGCGAGCGGGCCATGACGTTCATGCCGCGGCGCCGGAAGACGTCCTCCAGTACGGCGGCGGCGTCCGGGTCCTCACCCGGCAGCACGCGGTCCCGGGACGAGACGAGGGTGACCCGCGACCCGAGCGCCTGGTAGGCGCCGGCGAACTCGGCACCGGTGACACCGGACCCGACCACGATGAGCTCCTCAGGCAGCTCGGTGAGGTCGTAGACCTGGGTCCAGTTCAGGATGCGCTCGCCGTCGGGCTGGGCGTCGGGCAGCTCACGCGGGTGCCCACCGGTCGCGATGAGCACGGCGTCCGCGGTGAGCGTCTCCTCGGTCCCGTCCGCGGCCCGCACCACGACCTTGCGCGAACCGTCGAGGGCCTGCATGCCCTCCAGCCGCCCGCGCCCGCGCAGGACCCGGGCACCGGCACGCGTCACCGAAGCCGTGATGTCGTGCGACTGCGCGAGCGCGAGCCGCTTCACACGCCGGTTGACCTTGCCCAGGTCGACCCCCACGACACGCGCGGGCGTGTCGATGTACGGCGTGTCGTCGGCGACGATGATGCCGAGCTCCTCGTACGAGGAATCGAAGGTGGTCATCACCTCGGCCGTGGCGATCAGGGTCTTCGACGGCACGCAGTCGGTGAGCACCGACGCCCCGCCCAGACCGTCGCAGTCGACGACGGTCACCTCCGCGCCGAGCTGCGCGGCGACCAGCGCCGCTTCGTATCCGCCGGGTCCGCCACCGATGATCACGATCCGAGTCACGTACTCCATTGTCCCGCACGCATCACAGTGCGACCGCCTGGGGGGCCGCCCGAGACACCACTGTTACGGGAGGGGCCGACGATTCGCCTGCCGTACCCTCTGTCCATGTCGCTCTACGCCGCCTACGCCGGCAATCTCGATGCGCGGCTGATGACCCGCCGCGCCCCGCACTCGCCGCTGCGCGCCACCGGCTGGCTCAACGGGTGGCGGCTGACCTTCGGGGGCGAGCAGCTCGGCTGGGACGGTGCGCTGGCGACGCTCGTCGAGGAGCCGGGCGAGCAGGTCTTCGTCGCGCTGTACGACATCGCGCCCATGGACGAGGAGTCCCTCGACCGCTGGGAGGGCGTCGGCCTCGGCATCTACCGGCGGCTCCGGGTCCGCGTGCACACGCTGGAGGGTGAGGAGCCCGCATGGGTGTACGTGCTGAACGCCTACGAGGGCGGGCTGCCGTCGGCGCGCTACCTCGGCGAGATCGCGGACGCGGCGGAGTCGGCGGGGGCACCGCACGACTACGTGATGGAGCTGCGCAAGCGGCCCTGCTGAGGCCGTCCGGTACCCGCACCCGCGCCTCTCCCGCCCCTCTCTCCCCACTTCGTCGGAAACGACAAAACAACAATCGCCATCCCGTGAGCTCTGTCATCTACGCGCGTAGGCCCAAACCGGCTACCCTCAGTCGCGTGAACGCATCTCTTCTTCCGGACGACATCCAGGGCGACCCCCACGCCGCCGCCGACGCCGCCGCCGCGCGCCTGCGCGAACTCACGGGCGCCGAGACCCACGACGTCGCCCTCGTGATGGGCTCCGGCTGGGCTCCGGCCGTGGACGCCCTCGGCGCACCCGAGGCCGAGTTCCTGGTCACCGAGCTGCCCGGGTTCCCCCCGCCCGCGGTGGAAGGGCACGGCGGCAAGATCCGCTCCTACCGGATCGGCAACAAGCGCGCCCTGGTCTTCCTGGGCCGCACGCACTACTACGAGGGCCGTGGTGTGGCGGCCGTGGCCCACGGCGTCCGTACCGCGGTCGCCGCCGGCTGCAAGACGGTGGTCCTCACCAACGGCTGCGGTGGCCTGCGCGAGGGCATGCGTCCCGGCCAGCCGGTCCTGATCAGCGACCACATCAACCTCACGGCGACGTCCCCGATCATCGGCGCGAACTTCGTCGACCTCACCGACCTCTACTCCCCCCGCCTGCGCGCCCTGTGCAAGGAGATCGACCCCACGCTGGAGGAGGGCGTCTACGCCCAGTTCCCCGGCCCGCACTACGAGACGCCGGCCGAGATCCGGATGGCGCGGGTCATCGGGGCGGACCTGGTGGGCATGTCGACGGTGCTCGAAGCCATCGCGGCGCGTGAGGCGGGTGCCGAGGTTCTGGGTATCTCGCTGGTCACCAACCTCGCCGCGGGTATGACGGGTGAGCCCCTGAACCACGAGGAGGTTCTGCAGGCGGGCCGTGACTCGGCGACGCGGATGGGGTCGCTGCTGGCGCAGGTCCTGGGCCGGCTGTAAGGCGTTTCTCGCCCCCGCCGCCCCTGGACCCCCGCTCCTCGAACGCCGGAGGGGCTGACTCACCCAGCCCGTCCGGCGTTTGAGGACGAGGCCCCTTCAGGGCCGAAGCGGGGGTCTGGGGGCGCGGCCCCCAGGAACGGGGTCGAAGGGGCGGAGCCCCTGGAGGATGGGACGGGTAGGGGCGGCGGGGGCGAATCCCTGCGGGCCCGCACCCACCCCGCTCCGAACGACACGAACGAGAGGCTGACCGACGTGCACGACGATCTCATCGCCAAGGCCCAGGCATGGCTCGCCGAGGACCCCGACCCGGAGACCCGCGACGAACTCGCCAAGCTCATCGACGCCGCGGACGTCGACGAGCTCGCCGCACGCTTCAGCGGCATCCTCCAGTTCGGCACGGCAGGCCTGCGAGGAGAACTCGGCGCCGGGCCCATGCGCATGAACCGCACGGTCGTCATCCGCGCCGCCGCCGGCCTCGCCGCGTACCTCAAGAAGCAGGGCCACGAAGGCGGCCTCGTCGTCATCGGCTACGACGCCCGCCACAAGTCGGAGGACTTCGCCCGCGACACCGCCGCCGTGATGACGGGCGCGGGCCTGCGCGCCGCCGTACTGCCCCGCCCTCTCCCCACCCCCGTCCTCGCCTACGCCATAAGGCACCTCGGCGCGGTCGCCGGAGTAGAGGTCACCGCCAGCCACAACCCGCCCCGCGACAACGGCTACAAGGTCTACCTCGGCGACGGCTCCCAGATCGTGCCGCCCGCGGACATCGAGATCGCGGAGGAGATCGCCGCCGTCCCGTCCCTCACCGTGGTCCCCCGCCCCACGGAGGGCTGGGAGACCCTCGACGACAGCGTCCTCGACGCCTACCTCGCCCGCACGGACGCGGTTATCGCCCCGGACTCCCCCCGCACCGCCCGCACCGTCTACACGGCGATGCACGGCGTCGGCAAGGACGTCCTCCTCGCCGCGTTCGAACGCGCCGGCTTCCCCGCCCCCGCCCTCGTCGCGGAGCAGGCCGACCCCGACCCGGACTTCCCCACCGTCGCCTTCCCCAACCCGGAAGAGCCCGGCGCGATGGACCTCGCCTTCGCCAAGGCCCGCGAGACCGACCCCGACCTCGTCATCGCCAACGACCCCGACGCCGACCGCTGCGCCGCGGCCGTCAAGGACGGCGAGGACTGGCGGATGCTGCGCGGCGACGAGGTCGGCGCGCTCCTCGCCGCCCATCTGGTGAACCGCGGAGCGCAGGGCACCTTCGCGGAGTCCATCGTCTCCTCCTCCCTCCTCGGCCGGATCGCCGAGAAGGCGGGGCTGGGTTACGAGGAGACGCTCACCGGCTTCAAGTGGATCGCCCGCGTCGACGGCCTGCGCTACGGCTACGAGGAGGCCCTCGGCTACTGCGTCGACCCCGAGGGCGTACGCGACAAGGACGGCATCACCGCCGCCCTGCTGATCACCGAGCTCGCCTCCGTCCTCAAGGCCGAGGGCCGCACGCTCCTCGACCTCCTCGACGACCTCGCCGTGGAGCACGGCCTGCACGCCACCGACCAGCTCTCGGTCCGCGTCCAGGACCTGTCCGTCATCGCGAACGCCATGCGCCGCCTGCGCGAGCAGCCGCCGACCGAGCTCGCCGGTCTGGCCGTCACCCGCGCCGAGGACCTCACCCGGGGCACTGAGACGCTCCCGCCCACCGACGGCCTGCGCTACACGCTGGAGGGCGCCCGCGTCATCGTCCGCCCCAGCGGCACGGAGCCCAAGCTGAAGTGCTACCTGGAGGTCGTCGTCCCGGTCGCGACCCACGCCGACCTCCCGGCCGCCCGCGCCAAGGCGGCCGACCTGCTGGCGGCGATCAAGCGGGACCTGTCGACGGCGGCCGGCATCTGAGCCGTACGCGAGCCGCGGGTGCGCTCGGCCCGTACGCGAACCCTCAGTCGCCCTCCATGGGGTGCCCCCACCCGGAGGCACCCCATCGGGTGATTTCCCCACGACGGTTGACCCGGGTTCCACGCCCCGCCGCACCGGCCGGGCAACGGTGGAGCGGAAACGCACCACCGAGCAGCCTGGAGCCGCCGCCGTGTCCTCGACCGCATTCCGGCCGACACCCCGAGCGACCACCGCCCCCGGCACCGACCTCCGCTCCGGCTCACCGCCCCCGCCGCTCCGGCGCGCCCTGTCCGACCCGCTGCGCGCCCTGCGCCACGCGGCCCCCGCCCTCCTCGCCTACCTCGCCGTACGCGGCACGGGCCTGCTGCTCCTCGCCGACTGGGCGCACCGGCAGCGGCACGGCGTCTGGCCGATCCTGGCGACGCAGTGGGACGCCGACTGGTATCTCGGCATCGCCGACCACGGCTACGCGCGCGAGCTCGGCACCGCGCCCAGCTCCAACAACCTCGCCTTCTTCCCGCTCTACCCGGTCCTGGTCAAGGCGGTCGCGGCGGTCACGCCGGGCACGCGTGCCGGCACCGGCCTCGCCCTCGCCGTCATCGCCTCCGTCGTCGCCGCGTGGGGAGTGTTCGCCGTCGGCGACCGGCTGCACGGCCGCCGCGTCGGCGTCCTGCTCACCGTCCTGTGGGCCGCGTTCCCGGTCGGCCTCGTGCAGTGGATGGGCTACACCGAGTCCCTGTTCACGGCGCTCGCCGCCTGGTCGCTGTACGCCGTGCTCACCGGCCGCCTCCTCACCGCGGCCGGGCTCGCGGCGCTCGCGGGCCTGACCCGCCCCACCGGCATCGCGGTGGCGGCGGCGGTCACGGTGACCGCCCTGCTCGCCCTGCGCCGCCGCTTCTCCCTGCGTACCCTCGCGGCCGCCGCGATCGCGCCCCTCGGCTGGTGCGGATACGTCGGCTGGGTGAGCCTGCGCCTCGGCCGCTGGGACGGCTACTTCGCCGTACAGCGGCTGTGGCACAACGAGCTGGACGGCGGCCGCGAGACCCTGCGCTGGATGCGGCGGCTGCTGGCGTACGACTCGACGCCCGAACTGTTCCTGGTGCTGGTGACGCTCACGCTGATCGGGTCCGTCGTGCTGTTCGGGCTGTCGGTGTGGGACCGGCAGCCGGTGCCGCTGCTGGTCTTCACTGCCGTACTGCTGGCGATCGTCCTGGGCAGCGGCGGCGTCTACTTCCCCCGCGCCCGCTTCCTGCTCCCCGCCTTCCCGCTCCTGCTCCCCCTCGCCCTGCACCTGTCACGCGCCTCCGCCCGCCACCGCACCCTGGCCCTCGCGGCGGCGGTCATCGGCTCGGCGTACTGCGGCGCGTACATGGCGTTGGTGTGGCCGAGCGCGCCGTGAAGCCGGATGCCGGTTCGCGGCGCGGGTCGGGTGAGCGGCGGCCTGCGCTGCAGCGCCTACGCGCGGCTGTCAGTTCAGGGCAAGCAGGATCAGCAGCAGCACGGCCCCGGCAATCGCCGGCCCGACCACCTCATAAGCCCACCGCACGGTGACCTCACCCTGCGCGGACTCCGCGTTCTCCCGGCGCTCCAGCAGTTCCCGCAGGTCGTCCATGACCTGGTCGGTCTCGGCCCGTACCGGCCCATGGGCAGCCGTGTCCGCCCCCGGCGTCCCGAACTCGAGCCTGTCCAGGCTCAGTCCCCCGCGGCCGTCCCGCTCACCCCGCGCGCCGGTGCCCCGTTGCGCGGACGCCCGGGTCGACCGGCGCGCCGCCTTCTTGCGGGCCCGCAGCGAGACGGGAAGCGCCCAGAGCTGGAACTTGGTGCCGGCCTTGGCGACGACCTCGTTGGAGTAACCGGACCGCAGCGAGGCGATCTGCCCCCAGGGCAGCACGATCACGCGGAGGGGGTTGCGGATGCGCAGCCGGTCCTCGTTGGCGTAGACGGCGGGCCGCAGGGTGAAGGCGGACACCAGCGGCACGATCAGGATCAGCGCCGCGAGAGCCAGCCACTGGGTGCGCCCCTCGCCACGCACCAGCGCGTCGATGCCGAGCCAGAGCACGACGGCCAGCAGCAGGACACCACCGACGATGCCCATGTGCGAGCGGTAGACCCGGTCCTTCGACACGGGGTCCGGTGAGGGTGACTGAGGCTCGGGGGTCGTCATGAGCCCGATTCTGCCCGATGCCTCGGACGCCGCTCATACGCACCACCCCCCGCACAAGATGAGCATCCGGGCCTGTACAGCTGCTACGCGCGTAGATATGCTCGTCTGGTGACCATGCCCACCAATGCACCCACCGCAGCTCACGCACTTACGGACGTCACCGCGTCCGACAGCACGCTGCGCCGCTTCCTCCACGGGCTGCCCGGCGTCGACGCGGTCGGCCTGGAGGGGCGGGCCGCGTCCCTCGGTACCCGTTCCATCAAGACGACCGCCAAGGCGTACGCCATCGACCTCGCCATCTCGATGGTCGACCTGACGACGCTGGAAGGCGCGGACACCCCGGGCAAGGTCCGGGCGCTCGGCGCCAAGGCGGTCCACCCCGATCCCACCGACCGTACGACCCCGGCGACCGCGGCCGTGTGCGTCTACCCCGACATGGTGGCCACCGCCAAGGAGGCCGTCGCCGGGTCCGGCGTGAAGGTCGCCTCCGTCGCCACCGCCTTCCCGGCCGGCCGCGCCGCCCTCGACGTGAAGCTGGCCGACGTGCGCGACGCCGTCTCGGCCGGCGCGGACGAGGTGGACATGGTCATCGACCGCGGGGCGTTCCTCGCGGGCAACTACATGAAGGTGTACGACGAGATCGTCGCCGTGAAGGAGGCCTGCGGGACGAGCGCCCGCCTCAAGGTCATCTTCGAGACCGGCGAGCTGTCGACGTACGACAACATCCGGCGGGCGAGCTGGCTCGGCATGCTGGCCGGCGCCGACTTCATCAAGACGTCCACCGGCAAGGTCGCCGTTAACGCCACCCCCGCAAACACGCTCCTTATGCTGGAAGCGGTACGCGACTTCCGTGCCCAGACCGGCATCCAGGTCGGCGTGAAGCCGGCCGGCGGGATCCGCACCTCCAAGGACGCGATCAAATTCTTGGTTCTGGTCAACGAGACCGTCGGCGAGGACTGGCTGGACAACCACTGGTTCCGCTTCGGCGCCTCCTCGCTCCTGAACGACCTGCTGATGCAGCGTCAGAAGCTGGCCACCGGCCGCTACTCCGGCCCCGACTACGTGACGGTGGACTGATCACCATGGCATCGGCATTCGAATACGCACCGGCCCCCGAGTCCCGCGCAATCGTCGACATCGCGCCCTCGTACGGCCTGTTCATCGACGGCGAGTTCACCGAGGCCGCCGACGGCAAGGTCTTCAAGACCGTCTCGCCGTCCACCGAGGAGGTCCTCTCCGAGATCGCCCAGGCCGGCGAGGCGGACGTGGACCGCGCCGTGAAGGCCGCCCGCAAGGCCTTCGGGAAGTGGTCGGCTCTGCCCGGCTCCGAGCGCGCGAAGTACCTGTTCCGCATCGCCCGGATCATCCAGGAGCGCAGCCGCGAGCTGGCGGTCCTGGAGACCCTGGACAACGGCAAGCCGATCAAGGAGACGCGCGACGCCGACCTCCCCCTGGTCGCCGCGCACTTCTTCTACTACGCGGGCTGGGCCGACAAGCTGGAGCACGCCGGGTTCGGTTCCTCGCCGAAGCCGCTGGGCGTGGCGGGCCAGGTCATCCCCTGGAACTTCCCGCTGCTGATGCTGGCGTGGAAGATCGCCCCGGCCCTCGCGACTGGCAACACGGTCGTCCTGAAGCCGGCCGAGACCACCCCGCTCTCCGCCCTGTTCTTCGCGGACATCTGCCGCCAGGCAGGCCTGCCCAAGGGCGTCGTCAACATCCTTCCGGGGTACGGCGACACGGGCGCCGCGCTCGTCGCGCACCCGGACGTGAACAAGGTCGCCTTCACCGGCTCCACGGCCGTCGGCAAGGAGATCGCCCGCACGGTCGCCGGCAGCCGCAAGAAGCTCACCCTGGAGCTCGGCGGCAAGGGCGCCAACATCGTCTTCGACGACGCCCCGATCGACCAGGCCGTCGAAGGCATCGTCAACGGGATCTTCTTCAACCAGGGCCAGGTCTGCTGCGCGGGCAGCCGTCTGCTGGTCCAGGAGTCGATCCAGGACGAGCTGCTGGACTCCCTCAAGCGCAGGCTCTCCACGCTCCGCCTCGGTGACCCCCTCGACAAGAACACCGACATCGGCGCGATCAACTCCGAGGAGCAGCTCTCCCGCATCACCACGCTCGTCGAGCAGGGCGAGGCGGAGGGCGCCGAGCGCTGGTCCCCGGCCTGCGAGATCCCGACCTCCGGCTACTGGTTCGCCCCGACGCTCTTCACGAACGTCACCCAGGCGCACCGGATCGCCCGTGACGAGATCTTCGGCCCGGTCCTGTCGGTCCTCACCTTCCGCACGCCGGACGAGGCCGTCGCCAAGGCCAACAACACCCCGTACGGCCTGTCCGCGGGCATCTGGACGGAGAAGGGCTCGAGGATCCTGGCCGTCGCGAACAAGCTCCGGGCCGGCGTCGTCTGGTCCAACACGTTCAACAAGTTCGACCCGACCTCGCCGTTCGGCGGCTACAAGGAGTCGGGCTTCGGCCGCGAGGGCGGCCGCCACGGCCTGGAGGCGTACCTCGCCCCGTCGAGCCCGGAGGGCGAGCGATAAATGAGCACAGTTGACAAGAACGACAAGACCGAGCGCGCCGAGCGGCTCTCCGTCTTCAAGACCTACAAGCTGTACGTCGGCGGGAAGTTCCCGCGTTCCGAGAGCGGCCGGGTGTACGAGGTGAGCGACTCCAAGGGCGAATGGCTGGCGAACGTACCTCTCTCCTCCCGCAAGGACGCCCGTGACGCGGTGGTCGCCGCGCGCAAGGCGTTCGGCGCCTGGTCCGGGGCCACCGCCTACAACCGGGGCCAGATCCTCTACCGCATCGCCGAGATGCTGGAGGGCCGCCGCGAGCAGTACGTCCGCGAAGTCGCCGACGCCGAGGGCCTGTCGAAGTCGAAGGCGGCTGCGCAGGTCGACGCGGCGATCGACCGCTGGGTCTGGTACGCGGGCTGGACCGACAAGATCGCCCAGGTGGTCGGCGGCGGGAACCCGGTCGCGGGCCCGTTCTTCAACCTCTCCTCTCCCGAGCCGACGGGCGTGGTGGCCGTACTGGCCCCGCAGGAGTCGTCGTTCCTGGGCCTGGTCTCGGTGGTCGCCCCGGTGATCGCGACCGGCAACACGGCCGTGGTCGTGGCCTCCGAGAAGTCCCCGCTCCCGGCCCTCTCCCTCGGCGAGGTCCTGGCCACCTCCGACCTGCCCGGCGGTGTCGTCAACGTCCTCTCCGGCCGTACGGCGGAGATCGCGGCACCGCTGGCCGCGCATCAGGACGTCAACGCGATCGATCTCGCGGGCGCCGACGACGTACTGGCGAAGGAGCTGGAGATCGCCGCGGCGGACAACCTGAAGCGCGTCCTGCGTCCACAGCCTGTGGACGAGGTCGACTGGTCGGCCGACCCCGGCATCGACCGTATGACGGCGTTCCTGGAGACCAAGACCGTCTGGCACCCGACGGGGTCGCTGGGCGCGTCCGGTTCGTCGTACTGAGGGCATGAGGACGTGACGTCCTGACGGCCGACGGGCACTGAGACTGGAGAGCCGCGCTTCCCCGCCGTCCCGGGGAGGCGCGGCTCTCCGCTGTCACCGGTGCGCAAGGTAGCCGGATGAACGCACGGTGTAGTCGGCGTGTGACGCGCGCATCAAACAACGTCCGCCGGGTCGTTCTGCGCCCCGGCAATGCCTCACACTGGTGTCCCGTGAGTTCCCAACCGCCCATACCGACGCGAGTCGTGCTGCTCTGCGGCCCTTCCGGCTCCGGCAAGTCCCTTCTCGCGGCCCGTTCCGGTCTTCCGGTCCTGCGGCTCGACGACTTCTACAAAGAGGGCGACGACCCGACCCTGCCGCAGGTCCCCGGGAGCTCCGACATCGACTGGGACCACCCCGGCTCGTGGGACGCCGACACGGCCGTGGCGGCGATCGTGGAACTGTGCCGCACGGGCCGTACCGACGTGCCGCTGTACGACATCTCGCTCAGCGCCCGCACCGGCGCGGAGACCGTCGAGATCGGGCGGACCCCGCTGTTCATCGCGGAGGGCATCTTCGCCGCCGAGATCGTCACGCGCTGCCGGGAACTCGGCGTCCTGGCCGACGCGCTGTGCCTGAGCCGCGGCCCGGTGAAGACCTTCCGCCGCCGCTTCCTGCGCGACCTGAAGGAGGGCCGCAAGTCGGTGCCCTTCCTGCTGCGCCGCGGCTGGCGCCTGATGCGCCTGGAACGCTCGATCATCGCCCGCCAGACCGCCCTCGGCGCCCACGCCTGCGACCGGGACGAGGCCCTCGGCCGCCTCACCGCGGCCGCGGCGGGCCGCTGCCCTGCTTCGGCGGCTTCGACGTCGGCGAGCTGAACGACTTCGGCGCCGTCTCCGTCGTAGGCCTGAGATCTTGTGACGGAGAGGACGACGATGAAGCGTGCAGTTCTGCTCGTGGCGGTCGCGATGCTGGCGGCGGCCAGTTGCACGGTCACTGGCGGCGGGGTCTCCGGCGACGCCTCCTGCTCGGGCCTGGTGACCTACGACGGCCGCGACTATCTGCCCACCGAGAAGTCCGAGTTCAGCGTCGGCGAACGGCTGGGCGCCGCCACGGTCGCGGAGTGCGACGACACCCCGAACGACCCGGGCACCGGCATCCCCGAGAGCACGACCGGCGCCTACGCGATCGAGGGGGTCGCTCCCACCGAGGCCATCGCCGTCGGCGACAGTCCCGCCGAGGCCGCTCCCATGGCTGCCCGCTGACCGCACAGCGAAGCGGGACTGGACGGACCCCCCGGCCCTCCAGCCCCGCAATCGTTGTGCTCCCCCGTTTCCCCCGTGGTGGAGCACCCCCCGTTACATTCCCCCGTTGGTCCCCCGTGGGCCCCCCGACCCCCGTGGGTCCCCCCACTTGCTACCGCTCCCCCGAGCGGCCCCCCACCACCTTCAGGCGACAAGCTCCCCGAAGGCGTCCTCCTCGTCACGGCCGAAGCTGAGGACCTCGTCCTCGCGCAGCCGGCGGAGCGACCGCCAGATGCTGGACTTCACCGTGCCGACACTGATGTCGAGGATCTCCGCGATCTCCGGGTCGGTGCGGCCCTCGTAGTAACGCAGGACCAGCATCGTCCGCTGGAGTTCGGGGAGGCGGGCGAGCGCCTGCCACAGGACGGCGCGCAGCTCGGTGCCGCGCATCGCGTCCGTGTCGCCGGGCGTCTCCGGCAGCTCCTCGGTCGGGTACTCGTTCAGCTTGCGGCGGCGCCACGCGCTGATGTGCAGGTTGGTCATGGTGCGGCGGAGGTATCCGCCGACCGCGGCCTTGTCGCTGATCCGGTCCCAGGCCTTGTACGTCGAGAACAGCGCGCTCTGGAGCAGGTCCTCGGCCTCGAACCGGTCACCGGTCAGGTGGTAGGCGGTTGCGTACAGGGAGGCGCGGCGCTCCTGGACGTAGGCGGTGAACTCCGCCTCCGACAGCGAGCGACGCCGCTCCCCCGAGTCCTCCCTGTACGCGGCTCCCCCGTGAGCTTCCCCCGTGAAACCGTCGACCACCGTCATGTAAGCGGTGTGCTGACGCCCGGTGCCGCGAGCGCACCCCCGCCCGCTCACGGCACCGGACTTCTCCGAACCCCGGCCCCCGTTCACGTCGTGCAGGCGCGTGATCACTGCGCTGGTGCTGGTGCCGTGCAGCGTGTTCATCTCGCGCCCCCCGTCGTGGACTTCCGGTGTTCTGCTTCGTGCGTCTTGCTGTGGTGCGGCTTGCTGTGGTGCGGCTTGCTGTCCTGCCTGTGCCGAAAAGCTTGCCCGGGCACCTTCATGGCCGTGTCCGCCGACTGTCACAGACCTGTCACAGGGGCCTGTGTCAGAGGCGGCTCCCAGGCGCGGGACAGCACGACCACAGAACGGAGCGCTACGTGCGCGTAGCCGTACAGCTCGTACAGGTGTCGAAAGACCGCCTCGCATGGGCCAGAATGACCCC
Source organism: Streptomyces sp. NPDC107522 (assembly GCF_055657525.1). Lineage (NCBI taxonomy): Bacteria > Bacillati > Actinomycetota > Actinomycetes > Kitasatosporales > Streptomycetaceae > Streptomyces > Streptomyces sp. NPDC107522. Next base: position 650,894 of record NZ_JBVKAU010000003.1, read on the forward strand.
CGTGCCTTCCCTGTTGCTGATCGAGGACGACGACGCCATCCGCACGGCCCTGGAGCTCTCACTGACGCGCCAGGGACACCGTGTGGCCACGGCTGCCACCGGCGAGGACGGCCTGAAACTGCTGCGTGAGCAGCGGCCGGACCTGATCGTGCTGGACGTGATGCTGCCCGGCATCGACGGCTTCGAGGTGTGCCGCCGTATCCGGCGCACCGACCAACTGCCGATCATCCTGCTGACCGCGCGCAGCGACGACATCGACGTCGTGGTCGGACTGGAGTCCGGCGCGGACGACTACGTCGTCAAACCCGTCCAGGGGCGGGTCCTCGACGCCCGGATCCGGGCCGTGCTGCGGCGCGGGGAGCGGGAGTCGAACGACGCGGCGACCTTCGGCAGCCTGGTCATCGACCGTGCGGCGATGACCGTGACGAAGAACGGCGAGGACCTCCAGCTCACCCCGACCGAGCTGCGCCTGCTGCTCGAACTGTCACGCCGCCCCGGTCAGGCCCTGTCCCGCCAGCAGCTGCTGCGCCTGGTCTGGGAACACGACTACCTGGGCGACTCCCGCCTCGTGGACGCCTGCGTCCAGCGGCTGCGCGCCAAGGTCGAGGACGTACCCTCCTCCCCCACCCTGATCCGTACCGTCCGTGGTGTCGGCTACCGCCTGGACGCGCCTCAGTGACAGACGTGCAAGGGGGGTTCCGCGGCTGGGTCGCGGCTCGCAAGGGAGTGTGGTCGAGGCTGCGCTTCACCAGCCTGCGACTGCGGCTGGTGGTCGTCTTCGGCCTGGTGGCGCTCACGGCCGCCGTGTCCGCCTCCGGGATCGCCTACTGGCTCAACCGCGAGGCGGTGCTCAGGCGCACCCAGGACGCGGTGCTGCGCGACTTCGAGCAGGAGATGCAGAACCGCGCGGGTCTGCTGCCGCAGGAGCCGACGCAGGACGAACTGCAGCACACCGCCGGGCAGATGGCCAACAGCAGCGAGCGGTTCTCCGTCCTGCTGGTCGCCCAGGACGCCGACGGCAATCCCGTGTACGGAAGCTCCGGCGGCCTGGACGGTTTCACGCTCGCGGACGTGCCCAAGTCGCTGCGCACGGCGGTGAACGAGAAACAGCAGGTCGACAACAAGTCCGAGTACCGCCTGTACTGGCAGCGGATCTCGGACGACGACACCCCGTACCTGATCGCCGGCACGCGCGTGAACGGCGGGGGTCCGACCGGCTACATGCTGAAGTCCCTGGAGCAGGAGGCCAAGGACCTCAACTCCCTGGCCTGGTCGCTCGGTATCGCCACGGGCCTGGCTCTGATCGGCTCCGCGCTGCTCGCGCAGGCCGCCGCCACGACCGTACTGAAGCCGGTGCAGCGTCTCGGTGTCGCCGCCAGCCGGCTCGGCGAGGGCAAGCTGGACACCCGCCTCAGGGTCTCCGGGACGGACGAACTGGCCGACCTGTCCCGGACCTTCAACAACGCCGCCGAGGCACTGGAGAAGCGGGTCGCCGACATGGCCGCACGCGACGAGGCGTCCCGGCGCTTCGTGGCGGACATGTCCCACGAACTGCGCACACCGCTCACCGCGATCACCGCGGTCACCGAGGTCCTGGAGGAGGAGCTGGAGGCGGAGTCCGGCTCCATGGACCCCATGATCGAACCCGCCGTACGCCTCGTCGTCAGCGAGACGCGCCGCCTCAACGACCTGGTCGAGAACCTGATGGAGGTCACCCGTTTCGACGCGGGCACGGCCCGCCTCGTCCTCGACGACGTCGACATAGCCGACCAGATCACGGCGTGCATCGACGCCCGTGCCTGGCTGGACGCGGTCGACCTGGTCGCCGAGCGCGGCATCATGGCCCGCCTGGACCCCCGTCGCCTGGACGTCATCCTGGCCAACCTCATCGGCAACGCGCTCAAGCACGGCGGCTCGCCGGTCCGGGTCGCGGTCCGTGAGGCGGACGACTCGATCGTGATCGACGTACGCGACCACGGCCCCGGCATCCCCGAGGACGTCCTCCCGCACGTCTTCGACCGCTTCTACAAAGCCAGCGCCTCCCGCCCGCGCTCCGAGGGCAGCGGCCTCGGCCTGTCCATCGCCCTGGAGAACGCCCACATCCACGGCGGCGAGATCACCGCCGCCAACTCTCCCGAGGGCGGCGCGGTGTTCACCCTGCGGCTGCCCCGGGACGCCTCGGAACTGGCCCAGCAGACGAACGGCAACGAGGGCAACGGCAAGGGCGCCGGCGACGCGAAGAAGGGGGACGCCTGATGAACGTGGCCTCCCCCCGGGAACGGCACCCGCACATAGGCCGCGTGCTGACACTCTCGGCGCTGGCCGCCGCCCTCCTGACCGGCTGCGGCATACGGTCCACGGAGGTGCCGACGGACTTCGGCCCCGCGCCCTCGCGCGTGCACTGCTCCCTCTCCGAACCGAACGTGTCGACGCAGGCGTCGCGCGGGCTTCCGGTGCAGGTGTTCCTGCTGTGCGGCTCGCAACTGGTGGCGGTCGAGCGGACGGTACGGGTGCCGGACGGCACGGCGGACTCGGAGCGGCGCGTGCTGGTGGCTCAGGGCCTGCTCGACGCGCTGGAGGCGTCCCCGTCGGCCGACGAGAAGGAGGCCGGTTACACGACGGACGTGCGCGGCGCCATGAGCGTGAGCGGGCCGCGCCGCGACGACCCCGACGAGACCCTGCGCCTGAGCACGCCCCCGAGCGACCTCACGTCGTACGCCCTCGCCCAGATCGTCTGCACCTTCTCGGACTCGACAGCCGCCGAGGGCGACGGCTCGGTCATCCTGGGCGGCCCCACGCAGGCACCCCCACGCCGCTACGAGTGCACGGACGAGGTCCGCACGAGACCGGGCACCAACGAGCCCCCCTCGACCGAGGTGACGGACGGCTGACGCGACATCACGAGAGCACCGAGTCCGTCGGCCGGGGGGGTGCCCGGCGTGGGGGCTGAGCAGGGGTGGGTCGCGCAGCCCGGCGCCAGCGGGGTGCCGCTGCGCAGGCCGGCGTGGGCGCCCCGCTGGGGGCCTGCGGCCCGGGCTGAAACCAGCCCCTCCGGCGTTTGAGGAGCGGGGGTCCAGGGGGCGGAGCCCCCTGGCGGGGTCGAAGGGGCAGCGCCCCTGGAGGATGGGACGGGTAGGGGCGGCGGGGGCGAGCAAGGCACCCCCGGCGCGACCCCGACCCACCCACCGACCGTAGGCGCTACGCGCACCCTGACCCAGCCGCACGGCACCCCCGAACCAACCGCCGGAGGCCCGTGTGGCGGATGCCTCACACCCGTCCCGTGTCTCCCGGAACCGATCCTGCCGGGGGGCGCGTCTAGGGGGGCGTGCAGCGTCATGGCTCCATCGGCGGCAGCGCCGCGATCCGCATCCGTGCGACGGGGGGTGTGCTCCTGGTCGCGCATCTCGCGTTCGTCGCCTGGCTCACGCTGCGCCCCCTGGACGTCCCCTGGGTGATGCCGGCCAACCTGCGACCGTTCGCCGGGATAAGAGCCGACCTGGCCCTGGGCTGGCAGGAGGCCGCCCGCCGCATCATCGAGGGCCTCGCGCTGCTCGCCCCGCTGGGGGTGCTCATCCCGATGACGCACGGCAGGCTCGACGCCTCCCCCCTCGGCTCCCTGGTCCGCACGGTCGCCGCAGGCGCCCTGATCTCGCTGGGCATCGAACTGCTGCAGACCGACGTCCCGGGCCAGGTCGTGGACATCGACTCGCTCCTGCTGAACACCGTGGGCGTGGCCCTCGCGCACACGACGATCGTCCCCGCGGCCCGCGCCTGGCTCCGCCGCAGGTCCCACCGAGCACACCGGACGACGACCCCCCAGGAGGAGCTCACTCAGGGTCGGACCCCGACGATTCCCAGGGTCGGGATAGCTCCATAGAGTGACGCTTTGCCCGCTTCGTCGCCATAGCGTGGATGTCAGATGAGGCAACCACTCGGAAGGCCCCACAAGGGGGCCTTCGGCCGACGCTCGCGAAGGAGCCGCACCATGACCGCGCTCGCCCGACCCACCCATGGCCGCATGATCGGCGGAGTGTGCGCCGCGCTGGCACGGCGCTTCGGCACCTCCGCGACGACGATGCGCGTGATCTTCCTGATCTCCTGCCTGCTCCCGGGCCCGCAGTTCCTGCTCTACATAGCCCTGTGGATCCTGCTCCCCTCGGAGGACAAGGCGAACAGGACACGCACGGCCTGGTGACCCGCAGAACCGAAGGCGCCCCGTCCTCGCTTCGGCGAGCGGGGCGCCACCCGTTTTCACGCCAACCCGGACACACGTCACACCAACTGCTTCACGGACATCAGCAGATGCCGGTGCGGACCGACCGCCCCGCCTTCGTCCTCGACCCCGCTCAGCAACGCCCGCTGCCCCGTCCCCAGCATCTCCATCCGCAGCCGAGGCGCCTCGAAGGAGTTCAGCGCGTCCAGCAGATACGCCGGATTGAACGCCACGGTCACCTCCTCCGCACCGCTCAGCACGGCCGGCAGCCGCTGCGCCGCCACATCGTCGCCGTATCCGGCGCGCAGCAGCACCGATCCGTCGGCCGAGAAGTCCAACCGCACCGGACTGCCGGCCTCGGCCACCACAGCCACCCGGCGTACGGCCTCCGCGAACACCCCGCACTCCACCTCGGCGACCGCGGCCGCCGCCATGTCGAACAGCGAGCCGTACGCCGGCAGCCGCCCGTCCAGCAGGCGTACGGCGCTCCGCATGCCCCCGCCCTCGAAGCCGGCAAGGCCGCAACTCGCCGCCTGCTCCAGCCCGACCCGGATCACCCCGCACCGGGCCATCGACCGGGCGACGTCGAGCAGCCGCCGTGCGGGCACCAGGGCCTCCCGGGCGCCGTCGCCTGGAGCCGTCCCCTCCGGTTTCCACTCCAACCGCCGTACGGCATAGCGATAGCGGTCCGACGCGGCCAGCGTCATGGAGTCGCCGTCCAGGCGCAGCTGTACGCCCGTCAGCACCGGCAGCGTCTCGTCCCGGCCCGCAGCCACGGCGACCTGCCCGACGGCCGTGGCGAACGCGGCGGCGTCCACACCGCCGTACGGCGCGGGTTGTGGCGGAAGCGCCGGATACTCCTCCCGCGACAGTGTCGACAGCCCGAAGCTCGTGCCGGCCGCCTCCACGATGAACCGCGTTCCTTCCAGGGCACAGTTCACCGGCCCGTCCGGCAGCACCCGGCAGATGTCCAGCAGCCGACGGCCGGGAACCAGCACCTCCCCGGCCGCACCGGTCGCGGCGTCCACCGTGATGCGTGCCGCGGCCTCGAAGTCGAAGCCCGACAGCGTGAGCCGGCCGGCCTCCGCCGTCAGCAGCAGGCCGCCCAGCACCGGCACCGGAGTGCGCGAAGGAAGGGCTCGACCGGCCCAGCCCACGGCCTCGGCGAAGTCGGCGCGCTCGATCCGGAACTCCATCGCATGTCCCCCTGCTCGGCTCACTGGTCAGTGATCGCGGAGGCTGTCCGGACCCACCGACAACGCCCCTGACAGCAGCGCGTGACAACGGCCGCCGTAGCGGGAAACCCCAGGTGGGAGCGGCAATCCCCCTGACCGGCCGACCCCGGTCAGGGGGAAGCGGACGTGCGGCTCAGGCCGTCGCGAGCCGCTGCTGGGCCCGAGCCGCACGCGTTCCGAGGACGGTGATCGTCACGACGCCGAGCACCGCCAGCAGGCCCACCCCGACGGTCCCGGTCCAGCCGCCGGCGTGGAAGGCGACGGCACCCACCGTGCTGCCCGCGCTGGAGCCGATGTAGTAGGCGGACTGGTACAGCGCCGAGGCCTGGGCGCGGCCGTGCGTCGCCGTCTTGCTGACCGCGGAGGACGCCACCGCGTGCCCCGCGAAGAAGCCGCCGGTGATGAGGACCAGGCCCAGCAGGACCAGCGGGAGGGAGCCCGCGAGGGACAGCAGCAGTCCCGCGGCCGTCGTACCGCCCGCCGCGTACAGCGCGCCTCGGCGGCCCAGGCGGCCCACCAACCGGCCCGCCGTCGACGCCGACACCGTGCCGACGAGGTACACCAGGAAGATCGAGCCGATGATGCCCTGGGGCAGGCCGAACGGCGCTTCCGTCAGGCGGTAACCGATCACCGTGTACACGCCGCCGAAGACCGTCATGAACAGCGCGCCGATCGCGTACAGACGGCACAGCAGCGGATCGGAGAGATGGCCGCGCACCGTCCGCACGAGCACCCGCGGCCGCAGCGAGCCCGGCTTGAAGTGCCGCGGCGCCGGAAGCAGCAGCCGGAAGGCGACCGCACAGGCCACCGCGAGGGCGCCGATCACGCCGACCGCGACCCGCCAGCCCCACTCCTGTGCGACCCAGCCGGTGATCACACGGCCGCTCATCCCGCCGACGCTGTTGCCCGCGACGAACAGCCCGATCGCCGTGACCAGCGCCTTCGGCCGGACCTCCTCGGCGAGATACGCCGTCGCCGAGGCCGGCAGACCCGCCAGCGCCGCGCCCTGGACCGCCCGCAGCACGACCAGGGCGGTCAGGTTGGGCGCGAAGGGGACCAGCAGCCCGACGGTCACCGCGACCGCCAGCGACGCCGTCATGACCGTACGGCGTCCGAACCGCTCCGACAGCGCGCTCATGGGCAGCACGAACAGGGCCAGACCGCCCGTCGCCGCCGCCACCGTCCAGCTGGCCTCGCTCGCCGCCACCCCGAACTCGCCGGAGATCAGCGGCAGAAGTGCCTGCGTGGAGTAGAGCAGCGCGAAGGTCGCGACACCGGCGAGGAAGAGGGCGAGGCTCATCCGGCGGTAGCCGGGGCCGCCCGGGGCCATACGGGAGTCGACGACAGGGACAACGGGTGCGGCGCCCACGGTGGTGGACGCCCCGGTACTGGCGGGAGACATGCTTCGAAGCTACGTACGACCCCACTCATCCGTCCAATGCATGAACTCGCCATAATCGTTCCCATGACGCATCAACACAGCTCACAGCCTCGCCTGTCACCATCCAGTGACACAGAAGACATGACGATGTTGCTCGCCCCACGCCTCGCCTACTTCGCCGGGGTCGCCCGCACCGAGCACGTCACCCGGGCCGCCCAGGAGATGCAGGTCCCGCAGTCCACGCTCTCCCGTGCCATGGTCCGCCTGGAACAGGACCTGGGCGTCGACCTGTTCGCCCGCCACGGCCGTACGGTCTCCCTGACCCCCGCCGGCCGCACCTTCCTCGCCTCGGCGGAACGCGCCCTCGCCGAGATCCGGCGCGCCGCCGACGAGGTACGGGCCGACGCCGACCCGGCCACCGGCAAAGTCGCCTTCGGCTTCCTGCACACCATGGGCGCGGAAACGGTCCCCGGCCTCATCCACGCCTTTCGCGCCGACCACCCCCGCGTCCGCTTCAGCCTGGTCCAGAACTACGGCGAGGCGATGATCGAACGCCTGCGAGCGGGCGAACTGGACCTGTGCCTGACCTCCCCGGTCCCGGACGCCCCGGACCTGGTGGCCCGCCGCCTGGACGAACAGAAACTCCGCCTGGTCGTCCCCGCCGACCACCCCCTCGCCGCCCGCAGACGCATCCGCCTGGCAGAGGCCGCCGACGAGATCTTCGTGACCCTGGAGCCCGGCTACGGCCTCCGCCGCATCACGGACGACCTGTGCAAGGAGGCGGGCTTCAAGCCCCGCATCGCCTTCGAGGGAGAGGAGGCGGAGACACTGCGGGGCCTGGTGGCGGCGGGTCTCGGAGTCGCCCTCCTGCCTCCACCTGCGGTGCCACGCCCTGGGGTGGCCGAGCTGACGGTCACGGCCCCGAGAGCGGCACGGGAGATCGGCGTGGCATGGCTGGCCGACCGCCCGGACACACCCCCGGTGGCCGCCTTCAAGAAGTTCTTGCTCTCAAGAAGGGGCAACCTGTTGCCCACCTGAGGGGCGCGGGGAACTGCGCGGTCAACCACACACAACCCGCACCCGCCAACGAACCATCCACCCCAACGGCGCTACCGCCGCAACGACTTACCGAACCCCGCAGCCAACGGCATCCGAAGCCCCAAGGGAGGCGGAGCCGCAAACGCATCCTGAACAGGCCGGGAGAAACCCCGCCCGAACAACACCCCCATAACGAAGTCCCCGGCCAATGCGAGGACTTCATCCCGGTGCTGATGCAACCCGTGCCGATCCGAGTGCACTTCGAACCGGCACACCTCCCGATTCGCCTTCTTCGCCCGCGCCGCCAGCCGGAAGGACAGCTCGGGGTCGCAGACCTCGTCATTCGTGCCGTGCACGATCATCACCCGCCGCCCTCCGAGCTGTTTCACCGGTTCGGGTGAGGCCGCCACGTCCTCCTCCGGCAGCCAAGGCGCTATCGCCAGCACCGAGTTGACGGCTTCATGACCGCCCGCATGCAGGGCCGCCCGCCCGCCCATGTCGATCCCGGCGAGGCACACAGGGACGTCTCCATAGCGCCGTACGACCTCGTCCGCGGCCCACAACGCATCGCTCGCATGGTTCGCGGCGCTGCCGTTCCACCCTCGGAAGCGGTAGTGGACGACATGCGCGGCGAGTCCCTCCCCGCGCCCCGCCCGCACCAGACGGCGCCCCAGGGTGCGCAGATACGAGGTCGCCAACAGCGGCGCCGGCCTGCGATGTGAGACCTCGTCACCACCGGGAAGAAGGAGCACCACGCCGCTCACCGCTGTCGGCTCCGGCCCGATCGCCCTGCCCAGCCGGGCCCTGCGAACCGGCGTCGCTTGCTGTGCCATGACAGAACAGTGTCAGAAGCAAGGGTGTACGCCACCCGTCCGTGGGGTCACCGTTACGTATCGACGGATTCGTACAGCCGAAAGAAATGGAACGATCAGCAAGCGATCTACACGCGTAGGCCTTACAGTGCGGAAATGACGAGCGAGACTGCCCCCAAGGCGAACATCCCGAGCTCGGACCAGATCCGCCGGGCCCCGAAGGTTCTGCTGCACGACCACCTCGACGGCGGGCTGCGCCCCGGCACCATCGTCGAGCTCGCCCGCGAGACGGGCTACACCCAGCTGCCCGAGACGGACCCCGACAAGCTCGGCGTCTGGTTCCACGAGGCCGCCGACTCCGGCTCCCTGGAGCGGTATCTGGAGACGTTCAGGCACACCGTCGGCGTCATGCAGACCCGCAACGCCCTCGTCCGGGTGGCGCGCGAGTGCGCCGAGGACCTCGCCGAGGACGGGGTCGTCTACGCCGAGGTGCGCTACGCGCCCGAACAGCACCTGGAAGGCGGGCTCAGCCTCGAAGCGGTCGTCGAGGCCGTCAACGAGGGCTTCCGCGAGGGCGAGCGGATCGCCCGTGAGAACGGCCACCGCATCCGCGTGGGAGCCCTGCTCACCGCCATGCGGCACGCCGCCCGGGCTCTGGAGATCGCCGAACTCGCCAACCGCTACCGCGACCTGGGCGTCGTCGGCTTCGACATCGCGGGCGCCGAGGCCGGTCACCCGCCGACCCGGCATCTCGACGCCTTCGAGTACCTCAAGCGCGAGAACAACCACTTCACCATCCACGCGGGCGAGGCCTTCGGCCTGCCGTCCATCTGGCAGGCCCTGCAGTGGTGCGGTGCCGACCGGCTCGGACACGGGGTGCGGATCATCGACGACATCCAGGTGCACGCCGACGGCGCGGTGAAGCTCGGCCGGCTCGCCTCGTACGTACGGGACAAGCGCATCCCGCTGGAGCTGTGCCCGAGCTCCAACCTCCAGACGGGCGCCGCCGACTCGTACGCCGCCCACCCCATCGGGCTGCTGCGCCGCCTCCACTTCCGCGCGACGGTGAACACCGACAACCGCCTCATGTCCCACACCAGCATGAGCCGGGAATTCGAGCACCTTGTCGAGGCATTCGGTTACACGCTCGACGACATGCAGTGGTTCTCCGTCAATGCGATGAAATCATCGTTCATTCCTTTCGATGAACGACTGGCCATGATCAATGACGTGATCAAGCCCGGATATGCCGAACTGAAGTCCGAGTGGCTTTTCCGACAGACCACGTCTACCAGCGACTCTGCTGCTGAAGAGGGGTGACGGGCGGGCCTGCACCCACACGGAGCGCGAACCTCATTCACAATCCGTCCGCATTTCGATGTTTGCGGAGGTGTGCGGGGCGTGTTTACGGTCGAGAACCGCTCACAACCCCGTAACGAATTTCGAGGACGCATTTCATGAAGCAGTCTGCTGCCAAGACCCTCGGTGTCGCCGCTCTCGGTGTCGCCTTCGCCGCCGCGGGCGCCGGCGCCGCGAACGCCGCGCCGGTCAGCCCGGAGGCCGCCGGTGCGGCACTGGACACCGTGACCAGGACGCTCCCGGCCGAGAACATCTCCCAGGCGACGCCGGCCGCCACCGCGGGTCTGGCCCAGGGACAGGAGGCGCTCACCACCGGGGTGGCCGCCGCGCAGCCGGCTGCCGAGCAGGCCGTGGTCGGCGGCCCGACCGGCGTGGCGGCCGCGCTGCTCGGCGGTGTGCCGATGCAGGTCCTGCCCACCAACGTGCTGCCCACCGAGGGCCTGCCGCTGAACGGCGCTCCGCTCGCCTGAGCCCGCCTCACCGCCACAGCACCGCTGGGGCGCGCCCTCGGACGGGGGCGCGCCCCAGCGGTGTGTCGGCGAAAGGCCATTTGACCTGCGCTTTCGTCCGCTCCGGGGGCCATTGTCAGTGGGCTGCGGTAGCTTCCGAGGTGGTGGGCGCGACGATGCGCACCACGGGATACGGCCACAGGGGTGGGTGGACGATGAGCGACGGTACGGCGACGACGACGGACCTCGATGTCAGGCTGGAGAAGCACCGCGTCGAACTGACCGGGTACTGCTACCGCATGCTCGGCTCGTCCTTCGAGGCCGAGGACGCGGTGCAGGACACGATGGTCCGTGCCTGGCGGAGCTACGAGAAGTTCGAGGGGCGTTCCAGCCTCCGGTCGTGGCTGTACCGCATCGCGACGAACGTGTGCCTGGACATGCTGACCGCCGGCAACAAGCGGGCGAGGCCGATGGACCTGACGGAGTCGACGCCGCTCGCGCAGGCGGCGCTCTCGCCCCGGCCGGACAACACCTGGCTGGAGCCGATGCCGGACAGCCGGGTGCTGCCCACGACCGACGACCCGGCGGAGGCGGCCGTCGCCAAGGAGTCGGTGCGGCTCGCCTTCATGGCAGCCCTGCAGCAACTGCCGCCCAAGCAGCGGGCGGTGCTGATCCTGCGCGAGGTGCTGGCCTGGAAGGCGAGCGAGGTCGCCGAGCTGCTCGGCCTGACGGTCGCGTCGGTCAACAGCGCGCTGCAGCGGGCCCGCGCGACGCTCGCCGAGCAGCAGCAGCCGGGCGGTGACGCCGCCGTCTCCGACCCGCTGGACGAGGAGCAGCAAAAGCTCCTGGAGCGGTACGTCGCGGCCTTCGAGGGCTACGACATGACGGCGCTGACGGCCCTGCTGCACGAGGACGCCATCATGACGATGCCGCCGTTCGACCTGTGGCTGACCGGCGTCAAGGACATCACCGGCTTCATGACGACACTCGGCGCCCCCTGCGCGGGCTCGCATCTGGTGCCGGTCCAGGTCAACGGGCTGCCGGGGTTCGCCCAGTACAAGCCGGACCCGGAGAAGGGCGGCTTCAGCCCCTGGGCGGTGCAGGTCCTGGAGATATCAGACGGCCGGATCACCGGGTTCCACTGCTTCCTCGACACGCAGCGCTGGTTCCCGCTGTTCGGGCTCCCCCTCCACCTCGAAGCGGAGGCCGACCAGGTCGAGGAGGGCGTGTAGCGCGGGGTCCGCGTCGCGCAGCCGGATCCGGCCCCCCGCCCGCCGGGCGGCCAGCTGCAGCCGCGCCAGCAGATCCACGACGCCGAGCCCCGGCGGACCGAGCCCCCCGACGTCACACACCAGGACTCCGGCCCCGGAGGCCTCCAGCAGCGCCCGCACGTCGTCGCACAGCCCTGCCACCTCGTCCCGGGTGACGGGGCCGGCCAGCACGAGTACAGCGGGTGTCATGGCGTCCACGATCGGTAGACCGGGCGGACGGGCGTAACTCATCGGACCAGGTGCCCCTCGCCGGTTCCCGCTGCTCGTCGCGCTTGCGCGCGGGGTGTCCGCCGACCGAGATCACGTTGACCCACTCCCCGTCTTCCCCAGAGGGTTGCCTGTATGCCACACCCATCAGTGCACCCCCGAATACCTTGCGGCTCCTTCCCCGCCAAGGAGGTTTCGTGCAGGGGGTGTTGACCGGGTTCGCGGTGATCGCGGTCGTCATCGGGGTGGGCTATGTGATCGGCCGCCGCGGCTACCTGGGCGACCAGGGCCGCGAGGTTCTCACCAAGCTGGCCTTCCACGTGGCCTCCCCCGCTCTGCTCTTCACGACGCTCGCGCAGACCGACCTGTCGGTGATCTTCTCCAGCCGGCTCCTGGTCACCGCGCTGAGCACGGCCGCGGCCGCCGGAGTCTTCGTCGCGGTCGGCGTCGTACGGCGCTGGGGCGTGGGCCGCACGACGATCGGCGCCCTGTGCTCCAGCTACGTCAACTCGGGCAATCTCGGCATCCCGATCGCGGTGTACGTCCTGGGCGACGCCTCGCTGGTGGCGCCGGTCCTGCTCTTCCAGCTCGTCGGTGTCACCCCCGTCGCGCTGACGATCCTCGACCTGTCCGGCGAGGGCGAGAAGGGCCCGCTGTGGCAGCGGCTGCTCACGCCGCTGCGGAACCCGATCGCGGTCGGCTCGCTGGCGGGCGTCGCGGTGTCGGCAACCGGACTGAAGATCCCGGCTCCCGTCCTGGACCCGCTGACCCTGATCGGCGGGATGTCGGTCCCGGCGGTCCTGCTGGCCTTCGGCATCTCCTTGTGCGGCAGCACGATGCCGGGCCGGGGCCCGGACCGTGTTCCGGTGCTGCTCTCGGTCGCCCTGAAGTCGATGGGCCAGCCGGCGGCGGCCTGGGCGCTGGCGGCGGGCGTTTTCGGGCTGCGGGGCGCCGAGCTGCTGGACGTGGTGGTGACGTCGGCACTGCCGGCCGCGCAGAACCTGTTCACGTACGCGTCGAGTTACGGGGTGGGTGAGCGGCTGGCGCGGGACTCGATCCTGGTGTCGACGGTGTTGTCGGTGCCGGTGCTGGTGGTCGTCGCCGCTCTGCTCGGCTGAGCCCGGTCACGCGAGAAGGGGCCGGCACCCGAAGGTCCCGGCCCCTTGCCCGCTCAGGCATCTCAGGCGATGCGCTCCAGCACCACCGGCGAAGCCGTGAAGTCCGTCCCCGCGGCCGCGATGTCGTAGGAGCCCTCCACCGCCTGCAGCGCGTACTCGAAGCGCTCCGGGGTATCCGTGTGCAGGGTCAGCAGGGGCTGGCCCTCGGTGACCGTGTCGCCCGGCTTGGCGTGCATCTCGATGCCCGCGCCCGCCTGCACCGGGTCCTCCTTGCGGGCACGCCCCGCGCCCAGGCGCCAGGCGGCGACACCGATGTCGTAGGCGTCGAGGCGGGTCAGCACACCGGAGGACGGGGCCTTGATCACGTGCTGCTCGCGCGCCACCGGCAGCTCCGCGTCGGGGTCGCCGCCCTGGGCCGCGATCATGCGCCGCCAGACGTCCATCGCCGAGCCGTCGGCCAGGGCCTTCGCCGGGTCGGCGTCCTTCACGCCGGCCGCGTCCAGCATTTCGCGGGCCAGGGCGATCGTCAGCTCGACCACGTCCGCGGGGCCGCCGCCCGCCAGGACCTCCACCGACTCGCGGACCTCGAGGGCATTGCCCGCCGTCAGGCCCAGGGGGGTCGACATGTCCGTCAGCAGGGCCACCGTCTTCACGCCGTGGTCGGTGCCCAGGCCCACCATCGTGGAGGCCAGTTCGCGCGCATCATCGAGCGTTCGCATGAAGGCGCCGGTGCCGACCTTCACGTCCAGGACCAGGGAGCCCGTGCCCTCGGCGATCTTCTTCGACATGATCGAGGACGCGATCAGGGGGATCGCCTCGACCGTGCCGGTGACGTCGCGGAGTGCGTACAGCTTCTTGTCCGCGGGGGCCAGGCCGTCGCCCGCCGCGCAGATCACCGCGCCGGTGGTGTCCAGGACGTGCAGCATCTCCTCGTTGGAGAGGAGGGCGCGCCAGCCCGGGATCGACTCCAGCTTGTCCAGCGTGCCGCCCGTGTGGCCGAGGCCGCGGCCCGACAGCTGGGGGACGGCTGCACCGCAGGCCGCCACCAGGGGCGCCAGCGGCAGGGTGATCTTGTCGCCGACGCCGCCCGTGGAGTGCTTGTCGGCCGTCGGACGGGACAGGGACGAGAAGTCCATGCGCTCGCCGGAGGCGATCATCGCGGCCGTCCAGCGGGCGATCTCGCGGCGGTTCATGCCGTTGAGCAGGATCGCCATGGCGAGCGCGGACATCTGCTCGTCGGCGACCTCCCCGCGGGTGTACGCGTCGATGACCCAGTCGATCTGCTCGTCGCTGAGCTCACCGCGGTCCCGCTTGGTGCGGATGACAGAGATTGCGTCCATGGCCATGGCTTTCCTTCCGGCCGAACATGTCAGAAAAAACGGCACGGCCCCTCTGAGCGGCTCGCAGGCGCAACTCAGAAGGGCCGCACAGGAGTTACTGGGTGAGGTGGCCCGGCCCGAAGGCCTGGGGCAGCATCTGCGACAGCGGCAGGATCCCCGCCGGGGTCTCCAGCAGCAGGTCCGGGCCGCCGAACTCGTGCAGCAGCTGGCGGCAGCGGCCGCACGGGACCAGGATCTCGCCCTTGCCGTCGACGCACGTGAAGTGCGTCAGCCGGCCGCCCCCCGTGTTGTGCAGCTCCGAGACCAGTCCGCACTCGGCGCACAGCGACAGACCGTACGAGGCGTTCTCGACGTTGCAGCCGGTGATCGTACGGCCGTCGTCGACCAGGGCCGCGACGCCGACGGGGTAGCCGGAGTACGGGGCGTACGCGCGGGACATGGCGTCCCGGGCCGCCGCGCGCAGCTTGTCCCAGTCGACGTCGTGGGAGGCGGCCGAGGTCACTTGCCCTGACCCTTCCGGTACGGCAGGCCGTCCGCCTTCGGCATCCGCAGGCGCTGTGCGGACAGCACCAGGACGACGAGCGTGATGACGTACGGCGTGGCGGAGACGACCTGGTTCGGGACCTCGTTGGTGCCGGCGTACCAGGCGAAGACCAGGGCGCCGACGACCGCGGTGATCGCGGCCTGGACGTACCGCTTGGAGATCACGAGCCAGATGGCGCCGATGATCAGCAGGAGCGCGCCGAGCAGCAGCAGGGCGTGGACGTTCTCGGAGCCGCCGCGCAGGTTGAGGCTGTCGGTGTAGCCGAACAGTCCGGCGCCGATGGCGAGACCGCCCGGCATCCAGTTACCGAAGATCATCGCCGCGAGGCCGATGAAGCCACGGCCGCTGACCTGGCCCTCCAGGTAGAAGGGGTTGGCCACGATGGACAGGAAGACGCCGCCGAGGCCGGCCAGGCCGCCGGAGATGATCACGGCGATGTACTTGTACTTGTAGACGTTGACGCCGAGGGACTCGGCCGCGACCGGGTTCTCACCGCAGGAGCGCAGACGCAGGCCGAAGGCGGTACGCCACAGGATCCACCAGGTCGCCGGGATCAGCGCTACGGCGATCAGGGTCAGCCACGAGACGTTGGTGACCAGGCCGCCGAGCAGGCCCGCGATGTCGGAGATGAAGAACCAGCCCTGGTTGTTGAGGTCCCGCAGCGCGTCGGACAGGCCCGGCACGGTGAAGTGGCCGAGGGAGTCGACCGCCGGGGACTGCTTGGCGGATCCGCCCGGGTGGCCCTCGAAGGCGAGGGGCGCGAGGTAGCGGGTGGCGCCGAGGGCGAGGATGTTGATCGCCACACCGGAGACGATGTGGTTGACGTTGAAGGTGACGGTGACGAAGGCGTGCAGCAGGCCGCCGATGCAGCCGCCGATGATGCCGACCAGGACACCGGTCCACGGGCCCCACTGGAAGCCGGCCCAGGCGCCGAACCAGGTGCCGAGGATCATCATGCCCTCGAGACCGATGTTGACGACGCCCGCGCGCTCGGCCCACAGACCGCCGAGACCGGCGAGGCCGATCGGGACGGCGAGCTGGAGGGCGGTGGACATCTGGCTGACGTTGGTGATGCCGTCCGCGCCGGTGATGATGCGGACGATCGAGGTCAGCGCCAGGGCTCCGGCGATGACCAGCAGCAGGACGGGCCAGGACAGGCGGCGGCCCGTCGGTGCCGCGGGCTGCAGCGTGGGCTGGTTGACGTCGACCGCTGAAGTCTGCGGGGTGGTCATCGGCCGGCCACCTCCTTCTTGGTGTTGTTGTCGGCGCCGAGGACGTTCCCGGCGGCCAGCTCCGCGCCGACCCGGCGCTGCTGGCGGCGCAGGCCCCACTCGCGTACGGCCTCGTAGGAGACGACGACCGAGAGCACGATCAGGCCCTGCATGATGACCGCGATCTCCTTGTCGTAGCCGTGGAAGTCCAGCTCGGGCGAGGCCTTGTCGAGCCAGGCCCACAGCAGGGCGGCGAACGCGATGCCGACCGGGCTGTTGCGGCCGAGCAGCGCGATGCCGATGCCGAGGAAGCCGATGCCGGTGGGGAAGTTCAGGCTGTAGGTGTGGGTGTCGCCGAGCAGGATCGGCAGGCCCGCGAGACCGGAGATGGCGCCGGAGAGCAGCATGGCGGTGAGGACCATGCGCTTGGGGTCGACGCCGGAGGCCGCGGCGGCCGTCTCCGAGGCGCCCGAGGCGCGCAGGTCGAAGCCGAAGCGGGTGCGGTTGAGGACGACCCAGTAGCCGATGCCGAGCAGGACGGCGAGGAAGACCAGGCCGTAGATCTCGCCGGCGTCGCCCATGTCGATGCCGGGGACCCAGCCGGACTCGTGCATCTCGCCGGTGGTGTTGTTGTTGCCGACCTTGACGCCGAAGACGTTCGGCAGCCACAGGTAGGCGATGACGGAGGTCGCGATCGCGTTGAGCATGATCGTCGCGACGACCTCGCTGACGCCCCGGGTGACCTTGAGGACACCGGCGATGCCGGCCCAGAAGGCGCCGGTGAACAGCGCGGTGAGAAGCAGCAGCGGAACCTGGATCGCGGCCGGCAGGTTCATGTGGGCGCCGACGATGGCGGTCATCATGGCGGCGAGCTGGTACTGGCCGTCGACGCCGATGTTGAACAGGTTCATCCGGAAGCCGATGGCCACCGCGAGGGCCGCGATGTAGTACATCGAGGCCTGGTTGATGATCAGGACCTGGATGTCGGAGAACGTGGCCTGCTCGAACATCACGGCGAACGGCTCGACCGGGTTCTTGCCGGAGGCGAGCAGCACGATCGCGCTCAGCACGAAGGCCACGGCGAGCGCGATGACCGGTCCGGCCACCGCGAGGAGCACGCGCTCCTTGTCGAACTTCTTCATCAGCGGGCCTCGTCTTCACCAGACTCGGGAGACTTGCGGAGGTCAGGAGTCTCGGGGGTCGTCTCTTCGTGCTCGAGGTGCCCGGTCGCGGCACCCGTCATGGCCGAACCGAGCTCCTCCGGGGTGATGGTGGCCGGGTCGGCGTCCGCGACCAGCTTGCCGTTGTAGATCACCCGGAGCGTGTCGGACAGGCCGATCAGCTCGTCCAGGTCGGCGGAGATCAGCAGCACGGCCAGGCCCTCACGGCGGGCCTCACGGATGTGGTCCCAGATCGCGGCCTGCGCACCGACGTCCACACCGCGGGTCGGGTGTGCGGCGATCAGGAAGCGCGGCTTGTGGCTCATCTCGCGGCCGACGATCAGCTTCTGCTGGTTGCCGCCGGACAGGGAGGCCGCGGTGACGTCGATGCCGGGGGTACGGACGTCGTACTCCTCGACGATGCGGCGCGTGTCCTGCTGCGCGGCCTTCGGGTCCAGCCATACGCCCTTGGCGTTGGGCTTCTCGGTGACATGGCCGAGGATGCGGTTCTCCCAGAGGGGGGCCTCCAGGAGCAGGCCGTGGCGGTGGCGGTCCTCGGGGATGTAACCGATGCCCTGTTCGCGGCGCTTGCGCGTGGTCCAGCCGGTGATCTCCTCGTCGATCAGGGTGATCGTGCCGGAGTCGGCGGACTTCAGGCCGATCAGCGCGTCGACCAGCTCGGTCTGGCCGTTGCCCTCGACGCCGGCGATGCCCAGGACCTCGCCCGCGTGGATGGTGAAGGTGATGTCGTCCAGCAGGGCCTTGCCGCCGGCCGCCTCCAGGCGCAGCTTCTCCACCGCGATGACGGGACGGTCGGTGACCGTCGACTCCGCGGTCTCCGGCGTGGGCAGCTCGCTGCCGACCATCATCTCGGCGAGCTGGCGCGGGGTGGTCTCGGAGGGGACGGCCGTACCGACGGTCGTGCCGCGGCGGATGACGGTGATCTCGTCGGCGACGGAGAGGACCTCGCCCAGCTTGTGGGAGATGAAGATGACCGACAGGCCCTCGGACTTCAGCTCGCGCAGGTTCTGGAAGAGCGCGTCCACCTCCTGCGGCACGAGCACGGCGGTCGGCTCGTCGAGGATCAGCGTGGTGGCGCCGCGGTAGAGGACCTTGAGGATCTCCACGCGCTGGCGGGCGGCGACACCGAGCTCCTCGACCAGGAGGTCGGGCTTGACGCCGAGGCCGTAGCGCTCGGAGATCTCCTTGATCTTCTTGCGGGCCTTGGCGCCGATGCCGTACAGCTTCTCGCTGCCCAGCACCACGTTCTCGAGGACGGTGAGGTTGTCGGCGAGCATGAAGTGCTGGTGCACCATGCCGATGCCGCGGGCGATGGCGTCGGCCGGCGACGAGAAGCTGACCTGCTCACCGTCGACGGCGATGGTGCCCTCGTCCGGCTTCTGCATGCCGTAGAGGATCTTCATCAGCGTCGACTTGCCGGCGCCGTTCTCGCCGACGAGGGCGTGGACGGTGCCCTTGCGGACGCTGAGGTGGATGTCGTGGTTGGCCACGACGCCCGGGAATCGCTTGGTGATCCCGGCGAGCTCGACGGCGGTCACCTGACCGTTGACCGCCGCGCCGGCCGGAGGGCTGCTGGACGCGTTGATGGCGCACTCTCCTGGGGACGGGGGTCGTCTACGCGCGTAGCGCCCCTATGGCCTGAAAAGGGGCCGACGCACCGCGACAACGGGGTACGGGGAAGGACTCCCGCTGGGAAAGCCTCCCCGTACCCCGTTGAGCGGACGTAACCCCTGGGTTACCGCTGCTCAGGGTGTGAGGGCGTGTCGCACGGATCCTGCCGGCGGCCATGGGACACCCCCTGCTGTGCTCAGCTCGTCTTGACCTTGATCTCGCCGCTGACGATCTTCTCCTTGGCCGTCTTGATGGCTTCCTGGACCTCGGCGTCGTCCGCGAACTTCGGGTTGGAGTTCGACAGGCTCACCTGGCCGGTCTTCAGATCGCCACGAACGATACCGGTCGCGGGCTTGCCGTCCTCGACCGACTTCGCCAGGTTGTAGACCGCCTTGGCGACGTCCTTCATCGCCGAGGTCAGGATCGAGTCCTTGTACTTGGCGAGCGCTTCCTGGTTGTACTGGTCGGAGTCGACACCGATGGCCCACACCTTGTTGGCGGCGGCCGCCTCGATGACGCCCTGGCCGGAGAGACCGGCGGCCGCGTAGACGACGTCGGCCTTCTTCTCGATCTGGCCCTCGGCGGCCGACTTGCCCTTGTCGGGGCTGGAGAAGCCGCCCTCCTCCGCGGTCTGCGTGAGGTACTGGGTCAGGACCTTGACCTTGGGGTTGGTGTCCTGGACGCCCTGCTCGAAGCCGGCCTGGAACTTGTGGATCAGCGGGATGTCCACGCCGCCCACGAAGCCGACCGTGTTCGTCTTGGTGCTCTTGGCGGCGGCGACACCGGCCAGGTACGAGGCCTGCTCCTCGGAGAAGACCAGGTCGGCCACGTTCTTCGCCTCGACCGTGGAGTCGTCCACGATGCCGAAGGTGGTGTTCGGGAACTTCTCCGCGGCGCCCTTCACGGCGGCGGCGTACGCGTAGCCGACACCGATGACCGGGTCGTAGCCCTGCTTGGCCAGCGACACCAGTCGCTGCTCCTTGTCGGCGTCCGTCTCACCCTCGGTGGGCTCCACGTCGGCCGTCTTGTAGCCGAATTCCTTCTTCGCCTGCTCAAGGCCCGCGTACGCGGCGTCGTTGAAGGACTGGTCGCCCTTGCCGCCGACGTCGTACGCGATGGCGAGACCCTTGTCGCCGCCCTTCGAGTCCGACGACGACGCGGACGTCGAGGTGCCGCCGCAGGCGGAGAGCGCGAGGGCCAGAGAGGCGGTCGCTGCGCCTGCGACCGTGATCCGGGAAATCCGGCGCATGTGTTGGTGCTCCTGTCGTACTGGCGTCCAAGCGCCGGACGGTACAGCTCGGGACAGCTTCACAGCTACGGCGCTGGCTTTCGCTGCAGAGTAACGCGCGTAGACCGGCCGGAACACCCCTTCTGTTCACCTTGTTATCCGCCCGTGGCCAACTGCACGCGGGGCGTTGACCAAGGGCTTGCCGACAGCAAAGGGAGGGTGGCGGTGGGTGACGTGGAGCGCGGACGTCCGGGAACGGCGAGGCGGGCGGGCACCCTCGGGTGCCCGCCCGCCTCACAGATGTCACCGCCGCACGGCTGTCACCGGTGCACAGCCGCTGTGACTACTCGGTCTTGACCTTGATCTCGCCCGCGATGATCTTCTCCTTGGCCGTCTTCACGGCGTCGGCGAGGCCCGGGATCTTCGCGTACTCCGGGTTGGACTCGGACAGGCCGACACCGTTGACCTTCAGGTCGAAGGTCTGGGTGCCCGTCAGCGGCTTGTCGTCCTGGACGGACTTGGCGAGCGCGTAGACCGCGCCGCCGACGTCCTTGAGGGCGGAGGTGAGGATGGAGGCCTTGTAGTTGGCGAGGGCGGCCTGCTTGTACTGGTCGGAGTCGACACCGATCGCCCAGACCTTGGCCTTCGCGGCGGCCTCGATGACGCCCTGACCGGACAGACCGGCGGCGGCGTACTCGACGTCGGCCTTCTTCTCGATCTGACCCTCCGCGGCGGCCTTGCCCTTGTCGGGGCTGGCGAAACCGCCCTCCTCGGCGGTCTGCGTCAGGTACTGCGACAGGACCTTGACCTTGGGGTTGGTGTCCTGGACGCCCTGCTTGTAGCCGGCCTCGAACTTGTGGATCAACGGCACGTCGACGCCACCGATGAAGCCGACGACGTTGGTCTTCGTGGCCTTGGCGGCGGCGACGCCGGCCAGGTAGGAGGCCTGCTCCTCGGCGAAGACGAGGGAGGCGACGTTGTCGCCCTCGACCACGGAGTCGACGATGCCGAAGGTGGTCTTCGGGTACTTCTTGGCCACGGCCTCCATCGCGGGGCCGTAGGCGAAGCCGACGCCGATGACCGGGTTGTAGCCCTGCTTCGCCAGCGAGGCGAGGCGCTGCTCCTTGTCGGCGTCCGTCTCACCCTCGGTGGGCTCGATGTCGGCGGTCTTGTAGCCGAACTCCTTCTTCGCCTTCTCCAGACCGGAGTACGCGGCGTCGTTGAAGGACTGGTCGCCCTTGCCGCCGACGTCATAGGCGATGGCGAGACCCAGGTTCTTGTCGCCGCCGTCGCTGCCGCTGTCACCGCTGGTACCACCGCACGCCGTGGCAGCGAGCGCGAGCGACGCGACCCCCACCGCGACACGGGTCAGTTTGGATATCCGACGCATCGTGAAGTTCCCCATTCTCCAAGCCCCGCAGTGGGTGCTGAGTTCGGCGCACATTAACGCGCGTAGACACTCCTGGGAACGGGGTGTCGCTGGACGTTATCCATTCGTGCCGCCGGTTACGTCCTTGTCACCTTCTCGGTCGTGAACAGCCTAGTGACACTAGGCGCTGCTCACACCTTGTCGCGCTCCCGACTGCCCCCTACGACAGGACGGTCACGGGTCGCATCTCCCGCCTTCCGCCTACGACGGTGACGGGACGGGCATGGTGACGAATACCCACGCCGAGCGTGCGCCATTGCGCACGTTCACCCCGGCGACGACGTCGGCCGGGCCAGCGAGCCCACACCGACGACAACAGAAGCGGTCCCGGCTGGGCCGATTGGCCCGCTCGGTATGGCCGCAGCGCGGACAGCGCTGCGAGGTGTAGGCCGCGTCCACCTCCACGAACGGCACCCCGGCCCGCTGGGCCTTGTAAGCGAAGTGCTGTCCGAGTTGTTGGAACGGCCAGGAGGAGAACGCTTCCCGCTGATCGCGTCGTGGCCGTACCCGTTCGCGAATGCCGTCAAGTACCTCAACGGCAATCCCGCGCCCGGTGCGTTGCGCGATGGACACGATCTCCTTGCTGATCCGGTGGTTCATATGGGTGGCATGGCGCTTTTCCTTTCCGGACCGACGCGCAAGGCGCCGCCGCGCCGAGCGGGTGTCCTTCTTCTGCAGTTCAGCTCGTTTGCGGGCCTGCCAACGCCGATAGCGCGACAGACGTCCGCCTTGGTAGTTGGAGCCATCGGAGGTGGTGGCCAGGTTGACGATGCCGCGGTCCACCCCGATGAAGCCCACCGGCTCGTACGGAACCGGGGCGGGAACCTCGCAGGTCGCGAGCAGGAACCACTTTCCACCCCGCTGGACGAGATCGCTCTCGCCTTTCTGGCACTGCTGGAGGAGCTTGAGCTGATCCGGCGAACAGGCGAAACGCACGCCCTTTGCCCGTCCGCGCACCGTCCAGATCGACACCGTGCGCGCATCCATTTGCCAGGACAGGCAACGGTCGTCGAAGGGCTGTGCCGCCTCAGTTCGGAAGCCAACCGGACGCCTGGTTGCCTCCCGATACCGCTTGGACGTCGGCGCACCCAGCAATCCCGCCCTCAGCTTCGCCCGCAGCGCGGCGTACGCATCCACAACCTTCTTCACCACCCGGACCGTCGGCTGCGCCGACAGTCCGAATGCCGTCTTCACATCCGCGTACACAGCACGCTGCAGGGCAGCCCGGTCCTTGATGCCCTTCTCGAACGCCACGCCCGAGACATACGCAGCGGCCCGGTTACAGGCCAGCAGAGTCGCCTCGAGCGCCGACGCCTGTTCCGGCGTCGGCACAAGCTTGACCTGCACCACCAGCTTCACGTGACAGACCGTAGATGCGAGCACCGAACAGGCGAGCCACTTTCGAAAGCCGACACCCACATCCAGCGACATCTCGAATGCGAGTTCGACTTTCAATCGGCGTCAAACAGACGAGCGTGCAGGCCTGACCACGCTGAAGGCGCGGTGAGACGTCTACGTCGGCTACAGCCCCGCGTCCAGCAGCGCCGCCGCGGTGAAGAGCTCCACCCCCACCGCGATGGCCGATTCGTCGACGTCGAAGTCGCCCTGGTGCAGGTCGCGGCCGATGCGGTCGCCGGGGGTGCGGACGCCGAGGCGGGCCATGGCGCCGGGGACGTGCTCGAGGTACCAGGAGAAGTCCTCGCCGCCGAGGCTCTGCTCGGTGCCCTCGACGGCGTCGGGGCCGCGGCGGGCGGTCATGGCGTCGCGGAGGAGGTCGGTCGCGTCGGGGTCGTTGACGACGGGCGGGACGCCTCGGATGTAGTTGATCTCCGACTTGGCGCGGTGGAGGTTGGCGATCTCGTCGATGGCCGCGACGACGAGATCGGGCGCCTGCCGCCAGGAGTCGAGGTCGAGGCAGCGGACGGTCCCCTCGAGCTCGGCGTGCTGCGGGATGACGTTCGGCGCGTGGCCGGACTCGATCCGGCCCCAGGTCACGGCGAGGCCGCTGCGGGCGTCGGTACGCCGGGCGACGAGCGCGGGGACGTCGGTGACGACCCGGGCGGCGGCGGTGACCAGGTCGGTCGTGAGGTGGGGGCGAGCGGTGTGGCCACCGGGCCCGTCGAGGGCGATCTCGAGCCGGTCGCAGGCCGAGGTGATCGCACCCGCCCGCAGCCCGATCTTCCCCGCGTCCACCTTGGGATCGCAGTGCACGGCGAGGATCCGACCCACCCCTTCGAGCACCCCGCATTCGACGACGTCGGCGGCGCCTCCGGGGAGCACCTCCTCGGCGGGCTGGAAGATCAGCCGGACGGGGCGGGGCAGCTGCCCGCGCCGGAGCAGCTCGGCCAGGACCAGCCCGGCGCCCAGCACCACGGTCGTGTGCACGTCGTGCCCGCAGGCGTGCGCCCGGTCGGGCACGGTCGAGCGGTACGGGCACTCACTCTTCGTGTCCGGGATGGGCAGGGCGTCGATGTCGGCGCGCAGGGCGAGGACGGGCCGCTCACCGTCCGGCTCCCCGATGTCGCAGATGAGCCCGGTTCCGATGGCGAGCACGCGGGGGTGGAGGCCGGCCTTCTCCAGGCGGGCCTTGATCGCGGCGGTCGTACGGAACTCCTGGTTGCCGAGCTCCGGGTGCATGTGCAAGTCGCGCCGGAACTCGACGAGTTCGGCACGGAGCGCCTCCGGCAGGGTGCCGGGAAGGACGGCTTCCCCGGGTTTGTCGGCCTCGGACTCTGGGGACATCAACTTGTTCACCCTCTGAAGGGTAGGACGCCGAGGTGGCCAACTGACCCTCGATCAACAAAAGTTCAACCCGTTTGGGGAAGAAAATCTGGCCGCCCGACGCATAGGTATCGGTTTGGGTGGGTAAACTCGCGCGACTTTCGGCCGAGTCGATCATGCGATCGACGGGGACGGAGAGTGACGATGCCAGCCATCCACACCTCCACGCATACCACGCCGCGAACAGAACCGTCGGTTGTGTTCACTTGTCGGGATCGCGCCGGGGAGGGCGCGGGCCCGGATCCCGGAATCATCACCGCCGTGCGACGCTTACGCCACGCGGGGCGGCCGGCCGGACGACCGTGGGCACCCTCTCCCCATGAATGCATGCGGCTGCGGGGAGGAGCAGATCCCCTGGGTGCTGACTAAATTCGGCCTGCTGGGCACCGCGGGCCTGGTCCTGGGGCTGCTCGTCGCGATGATCCTGGCGGGCTGGCTGCTGGTGGCCGTCGTGTCACTGGCCCGTCGTCGCCGCCGTCCACGGAGGACGGCCGACGAAGCGCGGCCGGGCTCCCTGGACGGCTTCACCTGGCGACCCGAGGACCCCTGACACGGGCCGGCTATCCGGCGACGGAAGGCTCAGGAGCACCGACAGAGCGTGCCGGGCAACGCCGTCCCGGCACGGTCGGCCTCGAACCGGGGAGCCGGGATCACTCCGGCAGGTCCCACACCGTCACCTTGAGACGGACCTTCCCCTCACCCTCCACCGGGGCGCTGATCACCCGCAGATACGCGGTACGACCCTCGCCGGTCTGCGCGCAGAAGGCGACGTCCCGCGCGAGGTCGAGTTCCGACAGCTGGTTCTTCTGGAGCTGGGTCAGGCACTGAGCCTCGCTCGGCTCGCCGCCGCCCGTCGGCAGGGGCGCGATCTGCCCCTCGACGTCGACCGGCTCGACGGCTGTGGGGTCGAAGGCGATGTCGCTGCTGTCGGTGGACTGGGGGAGCACCTGCGGTGGGGCGAAGTCGAGGTCAAGGTACCCGGAGGCGCCGTAGGTCGAGTTCACGACCACTTCCTCGGGGCCGAACAGGACTGCCGCCGAGGGCACGGCGCTGGTCTCCTCCTGCCCGCCGGCCCCCTCCGCCGGCTTGCCGGACGCCGCGGGAGAGCTCTGCTGCGCGACCGTGGACGAGGGGGCACCGCTCGCCCCGGAGTCGCCCGAGTCGTCGGAGTTGTTACTGAGGACGGACAGCAGTGTCGCCGCGATGCCCAGAAACGGAATCGCGATGCCGACCACCCACCAGGCCCAGGCGGGCTGCCCGGACGAACCGCCCGGGGAGGGCGGCGGGGACGAGGGCGGAGGCGGCATGGTGCCGTTCTGCGGGGTGCCCGGTGTGCTCAACTGGGTTCCTTGGAGCGTGGTTCGGTCAACTGGCCGATACGTTACCGAGGGAGACGGGGTTTCGACAGATCGTCAGAGGGACGGTCCGTGCCAACAGGTCCCGCACGCGGCACGCCCGCGTCGCAGAGCTCTGCGAACCGCGGGGGCTGAGTCCGACACCGAAGCCCTGACCCATGCCGCACCCCCTTAGAGTGCCCCCGTGACCGACGCGCAGCCGGAGTTCCTCCGATCCACCCGTGCCTCGTACGACACGATCGCCCCCGCCTACACGGAGGCCTTCCCCGACTGGCTGGCCGACAGCTCTCCCCTGGACCGTTCCCTGGTCACCGCCTTCGCCGAGCTGGCCCGCGACAACGCCCCGGCGCCCGTCGCCGACCTCGGGAGCGGGCCGGGCTACATCACCGCCCGCCTCCACACCCTCGGCCTGCCGGTCTTCGGCGTCGACATCTCGCCCCAGATGGTGGCCCTGGCCCGCCGCGCATACCCTGAACTGCGGTTCCACGTGGGTTCGATGACGTCCCTCGACCTCCCGGACGAGACACTGGGCGGGATCGTCGCGCTGTACTCGATCATCCACATCCCGACCGAGCACCTCACCGCCACGTTCGCCGAGTTCCACCGCGTCCTGGTGCCCGGCGGCCACGTACTCCTCGGGTTCCAGTCCGGTTCACCCGACGGCGACGAGGAGCACGTCCACCTCGCGGAGCGCTTCGGCCACGAGATCTCGCTCGACTACTACTGGCGCACCCCGGACGCGGTCGCCGCCCACCTGGCCAAGGCGGACCTCGAGCTCCAGGCCCGCATCCTGCGCGAACCGTTCGGCGAGGAGAGGCGGCCACGCGCGTTCGTCCTGGCCCGCAAGCGGCCGTGAGCTACGTGGCCAGTTCGCACCAGACGTACTTGCCCCGGTTGCCGTGCCGGGACAGCGGCTGCCACCCCCACAGGTCGGCGCAGGCCCGGACGAGTGCGAGGCCGCGCCCGTCCTCCAGCTCGGCCGGCTGATCCGGCGACCTCGGCGGTTCGGGCGGTTCCGGGTCGGCGTCCCACGCCCCGATCCGCAGCACACCCGCCGACCAGCGCACCCGTAGGGCGGCGGGTCCTTTCGTGTGGCGTACGGCGTTGCCGACCAGCTCGGTCGCGAGGAGTTCGGCGGTGTCGGCGAGGGTGACCAGGCGTGCATGGTGAGGATCAGGCGGAGGGTGCGACGGCAGATGGGGACGGCTCGGGGGTCGTTGGGGATGTTGAGGGTGTACTCCCATGGTTCTGCGGGTTCGTTTTCGGGCATGGGTGACTCCTTTTCGGCAGAGGGGAGTTGGGGGGAGGGGCCGGTGGCAGTGCCGCAGCCGTCATGGCAGGACGGAGTGGTGCGCTTCCGGGGTCCTGGCGTTCCGCAACGTGTGCGTCGCATCACTGACGGTAGACCTGAAACTTTCGGTTCAGCAAGCTGATCGCGTAATCTGACGCCCGAACGAGTCGCGCCTACAAGCGCGTTGGATCGAGGAGCAGTCGATGGGCACCAGGCGCGAACCAACAGCACGCCAGATGCGACTGGCGGTCGAACTGCGCAGGCTTCGTGACGCCGCAGGTCTCAGTGCCCGCGAGGCAGCGGCCCTGCTCGGCGTGAGTTCCGTCCAGATCAGCCAGATCGAGTCAGGCCTTTCGGGAGTGAGCGAGAAGCGCCTGCGCCGCCTCGTCGCCAACTACTCCTGCTCGGATGACCAGTTGGTCGAGGCTCTGGTAGTCATGGCGACCGACCGGACCCGGGGCTGGTGGGAGGAGTACCGGTGGCAGCTACCCACGCCGTTCCTCGATCTCGCCGAACTGGAGCACCACGCCACATCTCTGCGAGAGATTCAGTTCCTGTACATCCCCGGCCCACTCCAGACGGAGGACTACGCCCGCTCGATCTTCTCCGACCGCATTCCCCAACTCCCCGACGACGAGCTGGAGTTGCGAGTACGACACCGCATGCAGCGCAAGGCCATCCTCGAAGGCCCCGACCCGACACTGTACGAAGCGGTCATCCACGAGGCGGCACTGCGCATCCGCATCGGCGACCGCCCCGCCTCCCGGGCTCAGCTCGCCGCCCTCCTCGACCTCTCCGAGGCGGACCACGTGACCGTGCGGGTCATCCCGTTCGACCTGGACGGCTTTGGCGGGTCCTGGACGGCCATGATGTTGGCGGGCGGTGCCGTACCCAGACTGGACACCGTGATGCGCGACGGCCCTCACGGCACGACGTTCATCGACTCCGAAGCCCAACTCGGCGTCTTTCGAACGCTTTTCCGTAGAGTAGAAGCTGCGTCACTCGACCCCGATCGGTCGCGTGAGTTGATCCACAAGGTGGCCCAAGACCTGTGAGGCACATGGTGAGCGCTCCCGACAACTGGCGGAAGTCGTCCTACTCCGGTGGCGGGGACGGCAACTCCTGCGTGGAAATCTCAGACCGCCGCACCCACATAGCCATCCGCGACTCAAAGGCCCCGGCCCACGGGACCCTCACCGTCCCCACCGCAGCCTTCACCCCCTTCATCGATGCCCTGAAGGGCGAGTTCCGGCCAAGTGATCACAGCTAGGTAGAACTACCGAAGCGCTCCTCCCCCAGCACCCGTAGAAACAGAACCGGTGCTGCTCATCACCGAGTTGTGGAGGAACTTCTCATGCCCATGCCTGGTCACTCGATACACCGTGCGCTGGCCGCGAGCCTGGACGTGGTCGACGGACAGCGTGTGCTGGACCTCGGGTGCGGGGCCGGCGGGACGCTGCAGGCCGTGGCGGGGCGGGCGCCCGGGGCGTTACTTCACGGGTGCGACGTCGATCCGGAGGCCGTGGCGGCGGCGCGGACGCTGCTGGGCGGGGACGTCGAGATCGAGGTGCACGACCTCAACAAGCCGACCCGGTACGACGTCGGCAGCATGGACGCGGTCGTCTGCCACGACGTCCTGGAGTTCCTGCGCGACCCGGCGGCGCTGATCGACGAGGTGGCCCGGCTGCTGCGGCCGGGCGGTACGGCGGTGATCTCACACACCGACTACGACGCGCTGGTGATCCGCGCGGGAGACCCGGAGCTGACCCGTGCCGTGTGCCACGGATGGGCCGAGTTCCCCGAGGAGTGGATGGAGTTCAGCGACGCCTGGATGGGGCGCAAGGCGGCGGCTCTGGTGCGCAAGAGCCTGCTGGAGGTGGAGCACGTCGGCACGCATGTGACGGTGGGGACGGAGCTGACGGGGTTCGCCCGGCACCGGGTGGAGCAGATCGCCGCGGCGCTGCGGCAACGCGCGCTCAACGGCACGGGGCCGCTGTCGGTCGCCGAGATCGACGAGTGGACGGCGTCGGTGGAGCGGGCCGCGCGGGACGGGGAGTTCTTCTACGCGGAGACCGCGTTCCTCGTCCGCGCGACCGCCGCGTACGCGTCCGTCCCGGCATGACCTCCGCCGCGCCCACAGCGCCCGCCGCCTCGCCCGTCCGTACGGCCGCGCCCGCCATGGCCGCCACCGTCTGCGCCATGGTCAGCGTGCAGACCGGCGCCTCGCTCGCCGTCCCGCTCTTCGACCGGATGTCACCGGCCGGTACGGCCTGGCTGCGGCTGAGCTGCGCGGCGGTGCTGCTGCTCGTGTGGACCCGGCCGCGGATCCGCCGTCTGCCCCGTCGCGGCCTGGCCGCGGCGGCGGCGCTCGGCTGCGCGAGCGCGGTGATGACCCTGTGTTCCTTCCAGGCGATCGACCGGCTGCCGCTGGGCACGGTCAGCGCGGTGGAGTTCACGGGGCCGCTGCTGGTCGCCGTCGTGTGGTCGCGACGACGCGCCGACCTGGTGTGGCCGCTGCTCGCGCTGGCCGGGGTGCTGCTGCTGACCCGGCCCTGGGAGGCGTCCGCGGACTGGGCGGGGATCGGGTACGCGCTGGGTGCCGCGGCCGGGCTGGGCGGCTACATCGTGCTGACCCAGCGGGTGGGCGACCGGCTGCCCGGCCAGCAGGGCGTCGCGCTGTCCACGGCCGTGGCGGCCCTGTGCACCGGAGCGGTGGCGGTCGGCGGGGCGGAGGCGGACTGGTGGAGCCCGCATGTGCTGGCCGTCTCCGCGCTGGCCGCGGTGCTGCTGCCGATCGCCCCGCATGTGCTGGAACTCTTCGCGCTGCGCCGCCTGACGGCGGGTGCGTTCGGCACGCTGATGAGCCTGGAACCGGCGGTCGCCACCGGCATCGGCTTCCTCCTCCTCGCCCAGACCCCGGACGCCGGCCAGTTGGCCGGTGTGGTGCTGGTGTGCGTGGCGGGTACGGCGGCCTGCCGCAGCGGCACGAGGAGCGATACGCCGAGACCGGCCGGGCCTGCGGCGACGGCTCCGGCGGCGATCGGGCCGGCGGTGGGTCAGCCCGACGTACGTTCCGGACCCCGTCCGTCGGCACCCCGTCCCTCGGCACCGCGCCCGTCCTCGGAGCGGTAGTACCACGCCACGGCCTCCGCACGGTTGCGTACGCCGAGTCTGGTCAGGAGCTGGGCGACGTGCGCGTTGACCGTGCGGACGCTCAGGCGCAGTTCCCCGGCGATCTCCCGGTCCGTGCGTCCCTCGGCGAGGCGGGCGATCACCTCGCGTTGGCGTGGTGTCAGGTCGGTCGGCGGTGCCGGGGGCGGTCGGTGCGGATCCGCGGTCCGCAGCGCGCCGATCCGTTCGAGGTACGGCTCCGCGCCCATGGGTACGGCGATGCGCTCCGCCTCGTCGAGCAGCGCCGTCGCGCGGTCGTCACCCGGTCCGTACCCGGCCGCCCGTCCCAGCAGGGCGTGGACCAGGCGGGCCCGGGCATGGGTGCGCCGGAAGACCCAGATGGCGGTGTCCCAGTGCCCCGCCTCGTCCTGCGCGCGGGCCCCGGCACGCGCCGCTTCCGCGCGCGCCACGGCCGCCACCCCGTCCGTCAGTTCGTAGGGCGCGGCCACATGGTGGCGTACCCGGGTGTAGACGCTCTCCAGGGTCTCCAGCAGCCGGTCGGGCGCGGTGTCGGGGTGCAGCATGGGCGGCCGGGGGCCGGTCGTCTGGGCGTGGATCGCGGAGGCGAGCGCGTCGATGACGTACAGGCCGCTGCTGGGCGGGGCGAGGTGGCCGCCGGCCAGGTGGAGCGCGCGGCCGGTGAGCTCCTCGACGGCCGCGTGGTCGCCGAGCCGGGCCGCCGCGGCGAGCGCCAGGCTGAGGAAGTACGCCTCGTGCAGCGGGCTGCTGGTCGCCACCAGCCGTACCAGCGAAGGTGCCGGGACCGCGTCCCGGCTGCGCCAGCTGAGCAGCCAGGCCCGGACGAGCGCCTCCTCGACCTCGTTGAGGGATCCGTGCCGCTCGTAGGCTGCCGGTTCGCTCAGCAGGTCGTCCGCCTCGGGCCAGCGGCCGGCCTCGATCAGGTCCTCGATCAGGGCCAGGCGCAGCGTGTTGCCCTCCTCGGTGGCCAGTTCGCCGTGCTCGGTGGCGTAGGCGAGGCCGGCGCCGCGGATGCGGGCGGCGTCGGCGACGTTCCCGGTGCGCAGGTAGGTGGCGCGGGCCTCGTTGAAGTAGGAGCGCACGACCAGGTGGTGCTGCCGGGACTCGATGCCCAGCCGGCGGGCGCGGCGGGTGCGGTGCAGGGACTCGTCGAGGTGGCCCAAGGTGAGGGCGGCCTCGGCCGCGACCGTGCAGACGACGGTCTCCAGCTCGGTGTCCTCGGCCTCGGAGGCCAGCTCCGCGGCCTCGTGCAGCTGCCGTACGCCGTCTTCGGTACGGCCCCGCCGCAGCCCGGCGAGGCCGGAGGAGCACAGCACCCGGATCCGCTCGTGCGGCGGCGCGTCCGGTCCCAGTTCGGCGAGGGACTGCTCGAAGTAGTCGTGCTCCCCGCTGGTGCTTCCCGCGTCGAGGTAGCGGCCGAGGTGTTCCAGGAGCAGAGCGCGGGAGTCCGAGGTCCGCCCGGCCTCGGTCAGTGCCCGGACTGCGATCTGGTGGGCCTCGTCGGCCCGGCCGTGGCGGAAGGCCCGCTCGGCCTGGCGACGGAGCGTCTCTGCCCTGCTCGGCGCAGCGTCAGTGTCGTCGTCATGTCCGGCAGCCGCCACGACCCGCCTCTCACCTCGGCCAACCTCGCAGGTCAGAGGGTAACAAGCGGTCAACTCCGGGCAGGGCACGGCAGTTGGCGCCCGGCGCCCGGCTCGCACCGCACGCCCCGCGACCGGATCACACCGCGGTCACCGCCGACAGCCGGTGCACATCCCGCGCCGTCCCCGTGACCCCCGACAGGAACCCCTGCGCCCTCGGTGAGGCGTTCTCCGTCAGCCAGGCGGGGTCGATGTCGCAGACCGCGACGCGGACCTCCGTGCCGGTCAGGGCCAGCGGCAACGTATGCACGACCGTCGACGGGAAGCTCAGGATCGTGCGGCCGATCGGCCCGCGGCGGGCGATCAGCTCCAGCGGGAGGTCGGGGCGTACGACCTCCAGCCCCGTCTCCACCGCCAGCCGGTGGAGTTTCTCCGCGCTCTCGCGGCGGTGGGCGAAGTAGCGGGTGGCGCCGTGCGTCTTCGCCAGGGAGCTGACGGCCTCCAGATAGCGGTCGCCGTCCACCACGCCGGTCTCGACGAGGGACGTGCCGACCATGTCCGCGCCCTTGGTGATGCGGGGCGGGCCGAAGCGGGCGCGGGTCCAGGCGAAGGTGTTGGCCGTGACCGTCACGCCGTCGGGCGTCTCGTCCATGGGCATGGACGAGAAGATCTCCACCCTGCGGCGCTCGCTCGGCGTGAGGCGCTTCCGGGCCGCCGACGACACCGGCGCGAAGACCAGGTCGCGGGGGCCGGGGCGGCCGCCCTTGCGGTGCCAGCGCACCAGGCGTTCACCGCGGGCGAGTTGGGCGACGAACTCCATGGTCGCCGTGCCGTCGTCGACCACGACGAGGTCGCGGGCCTTGGTGATGGTCAGGAGCAGCTGGACGTAGCGGGAGAAGGGGTCGCCGAGCACCACGCGCTCGGCCCGCCGCAGCAGCCCCGTCAGGCCGCCGATCGTCTGGAAGGGAGCCGCCGCCCCGCCCCGCGCCTCCTCCCAGCGGACCACGTGGCCGTCGTCGCGTGCGAGCTCGGCCATCCGGCGCAGCTGGCCGCGGGTCATGGGGTCGATCGGGGACAGGACGACGAGGGTGAGCCCCGCGCCGGCGGTGTCCGCGTGGGCGTGCGCCCACTCCAGCACGTTCAGGAGCTGTACCGGGCTCTCGACGAAGGCGAGAGTGTGGGGGCCGGTGTTCCCGGCGCGGGGGCTCATCGACGTACGACCGTCCCGTCGTAAGGCGCTCATGCGGCGCTCGTATTCAGCTCGTGTGGCTCGTGTGGAGAGGAGCCCGAAGGCGCCGAGCCCGAGCACCCCTGCTCGGGGCACTCGGAGTCGGCGCTGTCGGACTCGCTGCGTTCCGGATCAGACCGAGACCGGCTCGCCCGCCGCCGCGGCGATCTCCGCCTCGGCGACCACGCCGGCGACGCGGCGCAGCTTCTTCATCGGGCCGAGCTCGGAGTCGTAGACCTTCTTGACGCCGTCACCGAGGGAGGCCTCGATGGTGCGGATGTCGCGGACGAGGCGCGTGAGGCCCTGCGGCTCGACGGAGGCGGCCTGGTCGGAGCCCCACATCGCGCGGTCCAGGGTGATGTGGCGCTCGACGAAGGTCGCCCCGAGCGCGACCGCGGCGAGGGTGGTCTGCAGGCCCGTCTCGTGGCCGGAGTAGCCGATCGGGACGTTCGGGAACTCCTTCTCCAGCGTGTTGATCACGCGGAGGTTGAGCTCC
The DNA here is from genome assembly GCF_055657525.1 of Streptomyces sp. NPDC107522. Lineage (NCBI taxonomy): Bacteria > Bacillati > Actinomycetota > Actinomycetes > Kitasatosporales > Streptomycetaceae > Streptomyces > Streptomyces sp. NPDC107522. The sequence continues at coordinate 684,402 of NZ_JBVKAU010000003.1, forward strand.
TCGGCCTTCGCCGGGTACGTCGAAGTGGCGTGGCACATCAGGATGTTGTCCGAACCCAGGACCTCGACCGCGTGGCGGATCTGCTTCGGGGTCGACATACCGGTGGAGAGGATGACCGCGCGGCCCGTCGAGCGCAGGGCGCGCAGCAGCTCGTCGTCCGTCAGGGAGGCGGAGGCGACCTTGTGGGCGGGGACGTCGAACTTCTCCAGGAAGGCGACGGCCTCGGTGTCCCACGGGGAGGCGAACCAGGCGATCCCCTTCTCCTTGCAGTACTCGTCGATCTGGCGGTACTCGTCCTCACCGAACTCCACGCGGTGGCGGTAGTCGATGTAGGTCATCCGGCCCCAGGGGGTGTCGCGCTCGATGTCCCACTGGTCGCGCGGGGTGCAGATCTCCGGGGTGCGCTTCTGGAACTTCACGGCGTCGCAGCCGGCCTCGGCGGCCACGTCGATGAGCTTGAAGGCGTTCTCCAGCTCACCGTTGTGGTTGATGCCGATCTCGCCGCAGATGTAGACGGGGCGGCCCGGGCCGACCTCGCGGGAACCGAAGTTGCGGATGCGGGAGTAGGTGCTCATGGCAGAGATGTCCTTACTTGGTGAGGGAATCGAGAGAGGGGCCGAGGATCCAGCTGGCGATCTCTCGGATCGCGCCGTCGCCACCGGGGGTGGCGGTGACCGCGCGTGCGGCGCCGCGCACGACGTCGTGGGCGCTCGCGACCGCCACGGGCCAGCCCACGAGGGCGAAGCACGGGAGGTCGTTGACGTCGTTGCCGACGTAGAGCACGCGCTCAGGCGCGATGCCCTGCTCCTCGCACCACTGCTTCAGCGCGAGGTCCTTCCGGTCGATGCCGTGCAGCACGGGAATCTGCAGCTTCCGTGCGCGGGCGGCGACGACCGGGTTCTGCTCCGTGGACAGGATCAGCATCTTCAGGCCGCTCTTGCGCAGGGCGGCGATGCCGAGGCCGTCTCCGCGGTGCACGGAGACGAACTCCTTTCCATCGGCATCGATCAGCACCCGGTCGTCGGTCTGGGTGCCGTCGAAGTCCAGTACGACCGCGTCGATGTCGTCCGTGGTCGGGAGGGCGCCGGGACGGTCCGCGTCGAACAGCGGCGCCAGCGCGCGGGCGCGGGCCAGGTCGTGCGGATCGTCGATCTCCAGCACCCGGGCGGGGTCGGTGCGCACGAGTTCGGTGCGGCCGAAGAAGCGGTGCCTGTGCTCGCGGAAGCCTCTGGCGTCCATCGCGTAGGCGGCGCCGGTCTCCAGGAAGTCCTGGGGGCGGTCCTGGCGGCGCGGGCGGAAGGACTTGTCGTGGTTGACGCCGTAGCCGCCGCCGGCGGTCGCGCGCTCGGTCTCCGCGGTGGCCGCGTCGTCGTCGCCGTGGCGCCACACGAAGCCGTGGAAGGGGGCGACCGTGAGGGAGGTGTCGGCGTTGTTGGCGACGATCGCCTTGACGACGGCGTCGATGTCCTCTCGCACGATGAAGGGGCTGGTGCACTGCACGAGCAGGACCACGTCCACCGGAGCGCCGTGCAGCGCCTCGTGGGCGTCCATGGCGTGCAGCACGGCCGCCTCGGAGGTGGCGGTGTCACCGGCGATGGCGGCGGGGCGCAGCACGACCTCGGCGCCGGCCTGCCGGGCGGCGGCGGCGATGCCCTGGTCGTCGGTGGAGACGACGACGTCGGTCACCAGGCGGGACGCCCGGCACTCGCGCACCGCGCGCGCCACCAGCGGCACGCCGCCGACGGGCATCAGGTTCTTCGCGGGCACGCCCTTGGAGCCGCCGCGCGCGGGGATGACGGCGAGCACTCGGCGTACCGATCCGCCTTGGCCTGCTTCCGGGTTGGACATGGGCTCCACTCCTTGGGCTCCTTGCGAAGGCTTCAGGGCGCGTCCCGGCGCCCCGGTCGGGTCGCTCACAGCTCCCCCATCCGCCGGATGACGGGCGCCACCCGCTGCACGCCGTGCCGATAGGCGCCGCGCGCCGCCCGCCGCACTATCTGGCGGACCGGGCCGGGCTCCTTGTCGTGCGCGGGGGCGCCCGGCAGCGGACTGCCGTCGACGCCGAGGTGATGGCGGGCGAGGATGCCGGGCAGATAGCCGGGCGCGGTGGCGGGCGTGTAGTACGGGGTGAGGGCGGGCATGCCGCCCGGGCGGTCCAGCAGCCTGGTGATGCGCTCGCGGGCCGCGTCGAAGGCGGTGGCGTACGTGCCGTCGGCGCACACGCCCTGCCGGGACACCCACTCCTCGTCGGGCACCGGGCGGTGGCCCTCGTCCAGCTGGTCCCAGGAGGCGAGGCAGCCGGAGCCAACGAAGTGGTGGTTGCCGAGCACCTCCCGCACGCCGAGGTCGGTGAGGACGACGGTCGGGATACGGCGGTGCAGCGACTCCAGCGCCGCCGTGGAGCTGATGGTGACCAGCAGGTCGGTGCGGTCGAGGACCTCGCCCATGTTGCCGTAGACCAGGCGGAAGTTGGCCGGCGGGTCGAGCCGCTGGACCAGCTTCTGGTAGGGCAACTCCTCGATGTGCGTGGTGTGTTCGCCCGGCTTGGAGCGCAGCTTCAGCAGCACCTCGCGTTCGGGGTGCCTGCGGGCGTGCTGGATCAGGCGGTCCAGCAGGTAGGTGCGGTCCTTGCGGCTGTCCGGCACGGAGGGCTGGGCGGCGAAGACGACCGTGTACGGGTCGTGCTCACCGGTGTAGGGCTCACCGCCGAGGAACGGCAGCGCCACCTCGGTCACCGACGAGGCGTCGGCGCCGACCCCCTCGTACACCGCGCGGAACCGCTCGGCGTCCTGGCGGGAGTTGGCGAGGACGAGGTCCGCGCCGTGCCGCAGGAGCAGGCCGTCGGCGAGCTTCTCGTAGACGACGCCGACATAGCCGGTGACGACGACGGGCCGCTCGGACTTGCCCTCCCAGACCCGCTTCAGGCCGTGCAGCATGGCCTGCACACCGCCGCCCACGAGGGCGAGGACCAGGACGTCGTACGACTCCTGCGCCATGGTGCGCAGGAACTCGACGGCAGTGACCTCGGTCAGGGAGTCGGCGCGCACGCCCACCTCTGCCAGCTGGCGGGCCGTGGGTGTGGCACGGCCGCGCAGCAGGAAGCCGTCCAGGGCGGGGCTCACTTGCGTCTCGCCGCGCGGTCCGGCTTCCATGGACGGGCCCGGCGTGATGCGGTCCGCGGTCAGCGCACCCCATTTCCAGCGGGTGTCGGAGTCCGCGAGGACGGCAATTCGCAAGGGCTTCGTTGTACTTGCTGGCACGACGACGACGCTAGGAAGCAATTTCTAGGTCCGGCCCAACCGGGACTCAACGAAAAGTTAACAACAACCCACCGAGAGCCGAACTGGCCCGTCGATTCCCGGGAAGTACAAGGGATGCACCGTTCCGACACATTGAGTTCACCTCCCGTACCCGCACCGGAAAGTTCCCGAGCCGGGCGACCTCCTAGCCTTTTGCGGGTGCCAAAGCTTTCCGTCATCGTGCCGTTCTACAACGTGCAGCAATACGCCCCGGACACCCTCAGAAGCCTTCACAGAAACGCTAGGAGTGACTTCGAGTTCGTACTGGTCGACGACCATTCGAAGGACGAGACGCCGGCCATTCTCGAACGGGCGTCCGAGGAGCTCTCGGACGTTGCCCAGGTGCGGTACATCCGCCACGAGAAGAACGGCGGCCTCGCCACCGCGCGGAACACCGGCCTGGACGCGGCGCGGGGCGAGTACCTGACCTTCCTCGACGGCGACGACTGGCTCGCTCCGGGCTATCTGGCCGAACTGGTGAACGCCATCGAGGGGTTGGGCTGCGACTTCGTCCGCACCGACCATGTGCAGGCCACCGCCCGCGCCCGGTCCCTGCGCCGGGCCCCGATCGGGCTGCGGAACGAGGTGCTGAACCCGCGGGACGCGATCCTGCCCGCCGACCGGACGACCTCGGTGGACTACGCCTACGCCTGGGCCGGCGCGTATCACCGCCGGCTCCTCGATCGCGGTCTGCTGCACTTCACGGACGGCCTGCGTACGGCCGAGGACCGGCCGTGGATCTGGAAGCTGCACCGCGAGGCGGAGTCGTTCGCCGTGGTGAGCCTGCTGGGCGTGTTCTACCGGCGCGGTGTCGCCTCCTCCCTCACGCAGATCGGCGACGCCCGCCAGCTCGACTTCATCCGCGCCTTCGACCAGGTCATCGAGGAGACGGCGACGGACCGCGACGCCGCCCGGCTGCTGCCCAAGGCGGTGCGCACGTACTGCGCGATCATCGCCCACCACCTCTCCGACGAGTCCAAGTGGGAACCGTCCGTGGCCAAACAGCTGCGAGCGATGAGCGCGGAGGCGATGAAGCGTATGCCGCAGGACGCGCTCAGTGACGTACTGGAGACCATGGACATGCACCGTTCCTCGAAGCTGCGGCGTCTGCGGCGCCGGATCACCCCGGCGAAGGCGGCCGCCTGATGTCCCGTACCACGCAGATCTTCTGCGCCTCGACGCTGTACGGCGCCGCCACGCTGGCAGCGGCGATCGAGTCCGACTGCTTCGCCGACGCGGACCGCCGTCTGCTGCTGGTCTTCAACAACTCGGCGACTCCGGAGACCACTCCGGCCGTCGACGAGATGCCGGGCTTCGCGCCGCTGCGCGATCACTTCGACGCCGTCCTGTCGTGGAACGAGGCCATCAGCCCTTTCCATCCGGGTGCCTGGTCGCCGCGCGCCGACGACGTCCCGCTCTTCGAGCGCTATCTACGGCTGCTGTGGGGCCTGGGCGACGACCGCGTGGAGCTGGTCCTGGAGTCCATCCAGGTCACCCCCGCCCTCACCGTGGCCCAGCTGTTCACGGGCGCCCCGATCCACGTCTACGCCGACGGGCTGATGAGCTACGGCCCCACGCGCAACAAGCTGGATCCGCTGGTCGGCACGCGCGTGCGGCGGCTGCTGCACCTGGACCTGGTGCCGGGGCTGACCCCGATGCTGCTGACCGAGTTCGACGTACCCGCGCACGTCGTGCCGACGCCGGCGTTCCGGAAGGTGATGAGCAGCCTCACGGACGCCGTCCCGGATCTGCCCGTCCTGCCCGCCGACGCGGCGCTGCTGCTCGGCCAGTACCTGTCCGCGCTGAACATCCTCTCCCCCGCCGAGGAGGAGGACCTGCATGTGCGGATGATGCGGGGGGCGGTCGACCGCGGGCACCGCACGATCGTCTTCAAACCGCACCCGACCGCGCCGGCCCGCTTCAGCCGGGCTCTGGAGACGGAGGCCGGCAGGCTCGGCGTGGACCTCACGGTCCTGGACACGCCCGTGCTCGCCGAGGTGCTGTTCGAGAAGGCGCCGCCCGCGCTGGTCGTCGGCTGCTTCTCGACCGCGCTGTTCACGGCGTCCGCGTTCTACGACCTGCCGGTCGCCCGCATCGGCACCGCGCCGCTCCTCGATCGCCTGACGCCCTACCAGAACAGCAACCGGATCCCCGCCGTCCTGGTCGACGCGCTGCTCCCGGACCTGGAGGGCGGGAAGACCGACGACGCCGTCCCCGCCGACACGCTGAACGGCCTGGTCACCGCCGTCGGCTTCACCATGCAGCCGCAGATGCACCCCGGTCTGCGCCCCGCAGCGGAACGCTACCTGTCGGACCACTTCGGTCCGCGTACCCAGCGCTACTTCAAGCGCAAGCGGCTGACCTCGCTCGGGCTGCCCGGCGGCATCCCGGAGCGGCTGTCGTTCCTGCCCCGCAACGCCACCGCACGCCGGGTGGTGCGGCGGGCACGGGCGCTGAAAAAGGCCGTCCGCCGTTGAGCCAATTCAGGGTGAACACAGCCCTACAACTACGGAAACAGCGGAGAACCATCGAATTACTCCGTTGATTTCACGGCGAGGCGGGGGCGGTGCCCCTAGTATCACGGACACCGCCCAACCGAACCCCATGAGGCCCTCATGACGAAGCTCGGCCGGCTCTATTCCCTGTTCGACAGCGTCGAGTTGCCGGACGATCTCCCCTACAGCCAGGTGAGCGACTGGGAATTGCGGTTCCTGTACCTGGTGGGGCGTCATCATCTCTCGGGCCGGGACCGCATCGTCGAACTCGGCTCAGGTGGGGGCGGCTCGACGTACGCCCTCGCACTGGGGCTGCGTGAGAGCCCGGTGTTCGACGAGAGGACGGGCCGGCTGCACGCGTACGATTTCTTCCGGGTCGGCAAAGGGACGTTCGCCACGGAGAAGTTCTTCACGGCCGGCACCAGGCCCGAGGGCGGGAATTCCTTCCTCGACGACTTTCGTGACAGGCTCGAACCGTTCCTTCCGTTCCTGGAGATCCACGCCGGGGACATCTGGCAGACCTCCGACCCGGACGACATGTCCCCCGTCGAGTTCCTGCACATCGACATCGCCAAGACGGCCCGGGTCTTCCGCTGTGTGTCCGAGCGCTTCCTGAACCGGCTGCGGCCCGGCTCGGTCGTCCTGCACCAGGACTTCGCGGGTCCCCGGCTGCCCTGGCTGCACTACAGCACGGGCGCCCTGCTGCCGTACATCGAGATCGCCGGGCCGCCGATCCGATCCACGCTCGCCTTCGAGGTGAGGCGGCCGATCCCCGAGGACGTGCTGAAGACAATCTCCGAGGACGCCTTCTCCCTGGACGAGAAGCTGGCGCTCATCTCGGCGGTCCAGGAGCGCGTCGACCGCGACCACACCGGCGGCATCCCCTTCAAGTCCGTGCTGGAGCTGGCCAAGGCCTACGTCGCCCACTACGCCGGCCGGCACCGGCGGGCCTGGTCGGTCGCCAAGCCGCTGACCGGTGACGAGTACCTGAGCCGTACCCGGGCCGACCACTTCGAGCAGCTACGGAAGGCGTACGAGGCGGACCGGGCGACGCACCGCGGTTCGCGTCTCACCGACCTGGTGAGGAAGGCCGTACGTGGCTGACACGCCGGCGAGCGCCGGCCACCGCGGGCGTGATCTGGTCCGCGGTGGCCGGCGCTCGGCTCAGAACGCGCTCAGCCCGTGGTGGGCCAGCACCCAGTGCACCGGCTGCGCCCAGGACCGGTATTGGCTCACGGTGCTGTTGCACGTCGCGCCGCGCGGGGTGTTGCTCCCGGAGTGGATGCCGAGCGCGTAAGTCCCCGTCCACACCGGGCCGCCGCTGTCTCCATCGACTCCGCAGAGCGAAGTCTTGATCATGTTCTTCAGGACCGTGCCGTCGGTGTAGGTGACGGTCTCGCTCGGCGAGAGCACCTCTCCGACGAGGTCGCTGCTTTCGGCGCCTGAGCGCTTGACCGACTCACCATCGTTGGGATACCGGGAATCGGTGATCTCGTAGTAGGTACCGAACGCCTTGACGGACCCGTAGGCGGCGAGGTTCTCGCCGCGGTACTCCATGACGGCGTAGTCCTTGTCGATGCCGCCGTAGTCGTACCACATGCGCTTGCCGAGGTAGATACCTCCCTCCTGCCTGTGCCACCACAGGTCGCGATCAGTGTCGGCACAGTGCCCGGCGGTGACGAAGTACTTCTGCCCGGAGGAGTTGCGGGCGTTGAACCCGAGCGTGCAGGCCCAGCCGCCATCCTTCGAGTAGATGCCGGTGCCGCCGACGGATTCGTAGGCGTTCGGCCTGATCGTGCCGGGGAGCTTCGCGACGCGCACCGCGTCGCCGTAGTCGGCGACGACGTTCATGAGCCGCTTCTCGTCGGCGGCGGAGACGCCGTCGAAGATCTCGACGGTCACCTCGTTGGTGCTGGGGTCGACTCCCCAGGAGGTGTTGGGAATCGGGTCGGTCTCGGCGATGCGCCGGTCGAGAGCGGCGCGGGCGGAGGACAGAGTGGCGGTGCTGTGCTTCACGACCTCGGCGACGCCGCCTTCGGCGCGGACGGCCCGCGCGGTGGCCTCGTCGGTCACGGCGACGACGAGCTTTCCGGCCTTGTCGTAGTAGACGCCGCCGGTGCGGTCGTCACCGAGCTTGGTGGCCAGCGCTCTCGCCTGTGCGGGACTGGTGATCGGGTCCGGGGTCGGGGCGGCGTTCGCGGTCGGCGTGGCCAGCACGGCGAGCAGGCCGCAGATCGCCACCGTCATCGACGCACGACGTCTCGGGTGTCTTCGCATGGGTTGCACCTCCGGAAAGCAGGAAGCACGGCGCGTTCGATCACCGTGCTCGAACAACCGTACGAAGGAAGGCGAGACCTCTGCAGTTACGACCGAATGAACAGTTCATGACAACCTGCCCTCGCAACTCGACTCATCCATATGGGAGTTGCCGTCGATTGCCGATTCCCCCACTCGCCGCTCCGCACGAGTGGGGGGAACCGTCGCGGCCCTAGCCGCCCAGGATGATCCGCAGGTCGGCCGCGTTCGCCTCGGTGACCTTCCACAGCTCCTGCTGCCGCCCGTGCACGTCGGCGACCGTCCGGTCGTGGTCGGCGAGCAGGTCCTTGGCGCGCTCGACGAGGCGGGCGGCGAGGTGGCGGTCGTGCACGGAAACGCCCCACTCGGGCCGCTCGATGTCGTTCAGGAAGTACGCCATCTTCGGGTGCGAGATGAGGCTGATGATGGGCGTGCCGACGCCGAACGGGATCATTCCCGCGTGGCCGCGCATGCCGATCACCAGCTTGGTGCGGGCGTACAGGTCGCGGATGCCGTCGTTGTCGAAGTCGTACATCGGGACGACGGGCACGGAGATGCCGTGCTCGCGGCGCAGGTCGAAGGCGATCTTCTCGTCGTCGAGCGAGTGCGCCACGCACCGCACCTCACCGAGCTCACCGAGGCCCCGGACGGCCTGAGCCATCTGCGCCAGGAAGTAGGCGTAGTCATGGCCGAAGCGCAGGCCGGCCCGGTCGTAGGCGGCGTTGACGAGGATGGTGTCGTCGCGCTCCACCGGGTCCTGCCAGCCCGCCACCAGCTGCCGCATGACCGTCGTGGGGCACGGCTGGAAGCGCACCTTGTCGTGCAGGTGAGCCGGGAGCATGGCGCGCACCTTCTCGATCGAGCCGTGGTTGCGCAGCCCGAAGAAGGCGGCACGCTCGACGAGTTGGCGCAGGGAGGAGCGGAAGCGCTCGGCGCGGTAGGACTGTCCGTCGAAGGCGTTGAAGCCGACGGCGTAGACCGCGATCGGCACGTCGATGCGGTTCAGCAGCGCGTCGGGGACGTTCCACTGCCAGGCGCTGTTGCCGTTGGGCATGGTGTCCGGGATGAACAGGCCGCCACCGCCGATGACCAGGCCACGGCGGGCGTTGACGCGTTCCAGGGCCGCCTCGTCGAACAGGCGGTGGGCGTGCACGGAGTGCCAGCGGCGGGAGCTGGTGTCGGGGCCGAAGGCGAGCCGGACGCTCTCCGGCAGCAGCTTGTCACCCGCGTTGCCCTGCCGGTCCATGTAGAAGGCGACGTGGGCGAGTTGGTCCTCGGCGCTGCCCTGCTCCTGGGCGGGTACGGCGGACGCGCGCTGTGCCCACAGGCGGCTTGGGCGGTGGGTGGGGTCGACGGTGAGGCCGGCCGTGGCGTACCGCAGCGACTCGGCGTTGTCGCCGTGCACCCAGGCGATCTGGGCGAGGCGGGCATAGGCGGTGGCGGCCCGGTTGGGGGCGGCGGTGGCCAGCAGCAGCCGCGCCTTGGCCTCGTCGTAGCGGGAGACACTCATCAGGGCGTGGCCGAGCACCTCGTGCGGCCAGGCCTCGTCGAGCGGGATCCTGACGGTGCCGCCGCTCAGGATGTCGACGGCGTCCTGGTAGTTGCCGGTCGCGATGTGGGCCGCCGCGACCTTGCGGGCGACCTCGACGTCCCCGGTACGGCGCACGTGCGGGGTGCCCAGGTGGACGATCAGGTCGTGGTGGAGCCCGCCGGAGGAGGCCAGGTAGGCGGCCTGGAACTCGGCGTCGGAGAGCTCGAACTCGCGCCAGCGCTCCTCGGCCTGGCTGTAGCCGGCCTCGCCGCCCTGCCAGGGCTTGTGGCGGCCGGTGAAGTGCAGGATCGCCGTGTCGTCGGGTACCGGCAGGTCGCCGGACAGCCGCCGCTTGACGAAGTTGTAGCGCGGGTCGAGGCGGACGAACTCGCCGTCCAGGACGGCGTTGAGGATGCCCTGGTCGTGCTTGTCGAGTTCGTAGTCCCCGCTGCGTCCGCAGGCGTCGAGCCTGGCGCAGAACGCGTCCGACAGGTACTCGCGCTGGATGACCAGCAGGCCCGAGTTGAGCTTGTGCTGCCCGTAGAAGAACTGCGGCACGGCCGCGAGGCCCTCGCGCAACTCCAGCAGCTCGCCCAGGTCACCGAGGACGACCATGTCGGTGTCGAGCGTGATGACGGTGTCGTACTCGCGGATCCGGAAGACGTCGAGGATGAAGTACGCCTTGCGGACGAGGTAGTTGTCCTGGTCGCCCTTCTTGTACGAGTCGTAGTGCTCGTCGTTTACGCGGCGCAGCACGATGCGCGGGTGCAGGGCGCGGATGCAGGCGATGGAGGCGGGGCGCAGGTCGTCGTACAGGACGACGAAGTCCTCGCACACGCCCGGGTTGGACAGGGCTAGGCTGCGCAGCAGGGCGAGGAAGCCGGGCAGGTAGTTCTCGTCGACATAGCTCGCGAAGGCGATGCGGCGCTTGCCGGTGAGATCGTGCGCGGCGGTCACCGGGGCCCGGCCGGTGGTCCGGGGCGGGAAAGTCGTGGTCATCGCAGGGATATCCTCATGTCGGTCACGCGCTGGGCCCGCTGCATGACCCATTCCTTCTCGCTGGTGTATTCGTGGACGGACGTGATGGCCAGCTTCATCGCCTCCTGGACGCGGTAGGCGCCGCTCTCGTAGAAGTCGAAGCCGATCAGGTCGAGGGTCGGGCTGACGTCGAGGAAGTCCAGCAGCCACAGCATGTTGAAGCCGGTGGTCGGAATCCCCGACCAGACGTCGGTGCCGAGCCTGCCGATGTTGCGCACGGGCCAGCGCAGCGACTCGTCGCCGAGGAAGGTCTGCGCGCCGGGCACCAGGCGGTTGCGCAGCGACCACTTCCAGTCGCCGGAGATGCCGCCGAAGACCAGCCGTGTGGTGACCTGCTTGTCCCAGTTGAAGCCGTGCTTGTGGATCGTGGCGTGGATGTCGGTGCGGGAGCCGGTGTGCTTCGGGTCGATCTTGTACGAGTTGAAGCGCACCACCAGGTCGTACGCGTCGATCTCGGCGCCCATCGAACTGCTGCCGACGCGTCCGGAGTTGGCGATCAGGCAGATGGACTTGCCGGCGATCCGGTTGCGGAACTCGCCGAGACTGATCCACTGCACGCCGCCGATGGTCGGGTCGGCGACCGGTCCGCGCATCCGGCTGCGGCGCTGTTCGGCGTAGAGCGCGAGGGCCTCGGTGAGCGCGGGGAGGTCGACGCCCGGGACGGCGGTACGCAGGTCGAGGTACTGGCTGAGCAGTTCCTGCCGGTCGGCGGCCGGGGCGTCCTCCTCGGCCAGCCGAAGGAGCGCTCCCACGAGCCGGGGCTCGGCCTCGGTCCAGTCGCCGAGCGCGTGCGCGGCCAGCCCTTCGGCCCACACCTCGGTGGCGGGGCCGCGGGCGAATTCCGTGGCGCGCGGACACTGACGCCGCAGCAGGACGAGCAGTTCCCGCTCCTTCTCGCTCGCCTCGCGCAGGCCGGCGATGCGGGGGCGGACGCCGAAGCCGTCGTCGTCGGTGAGGGCGAGATAGCGCTCGTACGCCTCGACGGCCCCGTCCTCGCCCAGGGCCTCCAGGAGGCGGGCGCGCAGCCGCCAGCCGGCGCGGGAGTTCTTGCGCTGGGCCAGGACGGTGTCGCTGATGAGGAGGGCGAGGTTCAGCTCGTCGTCGTAGCCGCACTCAAGTGCCTTGTTGGCGACGGCGAGCAGCGCGTCGAGCAGTTCGTTCGAGATGCCCGAAGGGGGCGTCGCCGCGCCCTTGACCGCCCGCTTGAGCAGGGCGCCGGCTCCGGCGGGTGCGGGGGCGGTCGGCCGGTCCGTGCTGCACACGACGAGCAGCTTGCGCAGCTGTTCGGCGAGTTCGGTGCGGCGGCGGTCGAGGCTGCCGACGAGTTTGCCGCTGTGCACCGCACAGGCGCGCACGCAGTCGTCCAGCTCCCCTCCACGTGCACGTGCCCGTCTGTCCTGGACGCGCGTCATGGCACTCCTGTCTTCTTTTTGCCAAAGCAGTGCTGATTTTGCTGTTGCATTCAGCGCGATTACCGCGACGTGGGGGGATGTTGGGAAAATCTAGAAACCGAAAACGACGTCCAGGTGAACGCCTCGATACCGGGCGGCGAATGGTTTGCCGGTCAACGAGGTCCTTCCTGTGATTCGGACTAGTGTGCTGTGGCGCCCACACCGGATCATCGTCAAGGGGAATTCCGTGACCAGCATGACCGTCCGCCCGGCCCCCGAGACCACCAGGCGGCCGGAGCCGGCACGGCCGCCCCGGCAGGCCCGGCTGCGGGCCCTGGACGGGCTGCGGCTGGTGGCCGCGCTGATGGTGGCGGCATACCACTTCGGCGGTCGCGGCGGCGACGTCACTCAGGCATGGGGCAGCTCGCCCAAGCAGCAGTTCCCCACTCTGCACGAGTACTTCGCCTACGGCTGCCTCGGCGTCCAGGTCTTCTTCGTGATCAGCGGCTTCGTGATCTGCATGAGCGGCTGGGGCCGTCCCCTGAAGTCGTTCTTCGCCTCCCGCGCCGCCCGGCTGCTGCCCGCCTACTGGGTGGCGGTGGTGCTCGTGACGGCGGTCTTCGCGCTGCCGGTGGTGGCCTACAAGGCGGTCTCGCCGAGCGACGCGCTGGTGAACCTGACCATGCTGCAGATGCCGCTCGGAGTGGACCGGGTGCTCGGCGTGTGCTGGACACTGTGGGCGGAGATCCGCTTCTACGCGCTGTTCGCGCTGTGCGTCGTGCTCCCCGGGGCGAGCCGCCACCGGGTGATCATGTTCTGCGCGATCTGGACGCTGGCGGCGGTGATCGCGCAGAACGCGGACATGCCGCTGCTCGACATCGTCCTGATGCCCGAGTACGCCCCCTTCTTCATCGGCGGCGTCGGTCTCTACCTCGTGCACCGCGACCGACGCGACGCCTACGCGTGGGGCATCGTCGCCGTGAGCTGGCTCATCGGGCAGCACTTCGCGGTGCAGAACCTGTGGCACGCCCCCGACGCGGGCGGCTTCTCCTACCGTTCCTCGCTCGGCATCGTCCTCGTGGTGACCTTCGGCTTCGTGGCGGTGGCGGCGATCGCGCTGGGCTGGCTGAGCTGGGCGAACTGGCGCTGGCTGACGGTGGCGGGGGCCTTGACGTACCCGTTCTACCTGGTCCACGAGCACCTCGGCTGGGTCGTGATCCACGCCCTGCATCGCGGCCTGGGCCTGGCGTCGGCGGAGACCTTCGTCCTGACGGTGGCCTCGATGCTGCTGCTGGCGTGGCTGATGAACCGGTACGTGGAGAAGCCGCTGACGCCGCGGCTGCGGGCGGTGCTGAGCGCTTCGCGGACTGTGCCGACCCGCGGCGCCGCCGAAGGGCCGTAGGCCCCGTCGAGCGTCTGCGGGCCTTGCTGTTCACGGGACGTTCAACCGGCCGTCGGATTGGGCGGCGGTCAGGGAGCAGGCTCGTGTCATGGCCAACGCACAAGCGACCGACATATACCCCGGCGAGCTGGCGGACGTCCCCGGCTGGTTCCCGCCCCTGGACCAGGTGCTGTTCACCTGGTTCCTCGACCAGCAGGCGAAACAGGGGGTGACGGGCGACCTCCTGGAACTCGGCGCCTACCTGGGCAAGAGCGCGATCCTCCTGGGCCGGCACCTGCGGGACGGCGAGAGGTTCACGGTGTGCGATCTGTTCGAGAGCGACGCCCCGGACGGGGCCAACCAGGCTGAGACCAGCAAGTCGTACTCCTCCCTCACCCGGCAGGCCTTCGAGCGGAACTACCTCTCCTTCCACGACACCCTGCCGACCGTGATCCAGGCACCCAGCTCGGTGATCGCCGAGGAAGTCACCCCCGGCACCTGTCGCTTCATCCACATCGACGCCTCGCACCTGTACGAGCACGTGTACGACGACATAGGCGCGGCCCGGGAGATCCTGCTGCCCGGGGGCGTCGTGGTCCTCGACGACTTCCGCTCCGAGCACACCCCGGGAGTCGCCGTCGCCGCCTGGGATGCGGTGCTCAACCGGGGCCTGCGCCCGATCTGCCTCAGTACCCAGAAGCTGTACGGCACCTGGGGCGACCCCGAGCCCGTCCAGGAGGAGCTGCTCACCATGCTCCGGCAGCGCACCGACTGCGGGCTGAGCGTGCAGGGGGCCGCGAGACACCGCCTGGTCCGCATCCGGTCGAAGGGCATCCAGCCGCCGCCCTTCCCACGCTCACGGCACGATGTGCGGCCGACACCCGCGCCGCAGAGTTCCGCGGCACCCCGGCCACGGGCCGCCCGCTCGGCGCCATCCCGCTCCCGTGCCCGCCACATCGCGGTCGATCTGCTCCCCCCGGTCATCACGCGGGCCCTGCGCAAGACCCGCGCGGACCGCTCCACGGGCCTGCCCGGCGGAACAGGCCGACCTCACGGAGCGGCACCTGATCGACGCGGGTGAGCAGGGCGGTGCACCCGGCCACCACCTCGTGTCAGCCGGCCTTCACCCGATCCCGTACCGCGCTTCGATCCCCGCGATCACCAGGGCCAGGCCCTCCTCGAAGTGCCGGTCGTAGTCCTCGAAGATCTCCGCGCCCGCCCGGACCGACAGGGGGAAGTCGGTCATGAGGCGGGCGCGTTCCTCGACGTCGTAGCCCTCCCGGCGCTCGCCCGGCATGGGCTGGACGCCCTGTTCCTCGGTGACGAAGCCGAGCGTGTAGAGGTACGTCGTCGTGGTCGCCCGGACCGCCTGGGCGAGGGTGAAACCCGCGGTCGTGAACAGGCGCAGGTTGTCCTCCATCTGTTCGGCGTGCTCGATGCCGGTGAAGCGTGAGCCGCTGAAGACCTTGGCGCCGTCGCGGTAGCCGAGCAGAGCCGCACGCAGCCCGCGGCCTGTCCGCACCAGCCTCTGCTGCCAGGTGTCGCCGGGCTCGAGGGAGGCCTCGGCGACCATCCGGCGGTACATCTCCGTCGCCATCTCGTCGAGCAGGGCCTGCTTGTCCTTGAAGTGCCAGTACAGGGCCGGCGCCTTGACGTCCAGCTCCTTGGCGATGGCGCGCAGGGTCAGTCCGTCCAGGCCGACCTCGTTCAGGAGCCTCAGCGCGGTGTCCGCCACGCGTTCGCGGTCCAGGGGTGCTCGGCGTTCCGTGTTCACACTTGACAGCTTAACGACGTTAAGGAGACGCTCGCAGCCCGGCATTACTTAACATCGTTAAGGAGGTAGGCGTGAACGTTGACGTCCTGATCGTGGGCGCGGGACCGACCGGGCTCACCCTGGGGATCGACCTCGCCCGGCGCGGGGTGGACGCCCTGGTCGTGGAGCGGTCCGACGGACTATTCCCGGGCTCACGTGGCAAAGGCATCCAGCCGCGCACCATGGAGGTCTTCGACGACCTGGGCATGCTCGACGCGATCCGCGCGGTCGGCGGCAGCTATCCGGTGGGGATGATCTGGCAGAACGGCGAGCGGGTGGGCGAGCACCGGATGTTCGACCCGGCCGAGGCGACGGAGGACTCGCCGTACGCCGAACCGTGGATGGTGCCGCAATGGCGCACCCAGGAGATCCTGCTGGCCCGGCTGGAGGAACTCGGCGGGAAGGCCGCCTTCGGCCGGGAGGTCGTCGGCCTCACGCAGGACGAGGAGGCGGTACGGGCGGAGTTCGCCGACGGCACCACCGTGTGCGCCCGGTACGCGGTCGCCGCCGACGGCGGCCGCTCGGCGGTGCGCCGGACGCTCGGAATCGGCATGACGGGCGAGACCGTCGACCCCAATCCGATGCTGGTCGCGGACGTGCGGATCAGCGGCCTTGACCGGGACAACTGGCATATCTTCCCGCCGCCCGGGGAGGGCGACGGCTTCCTGGCGATCTGCCCGCTGGCGGGCACGGAGGACTTCCAGCTGATCGCCCGGTTCCCGGAGGGCGCCGAGCCGGACCTGTCCCTCGCGGGCATCCGCGAGATCGTCGCCACCCGCTCGCACCTGTCCCGTGCGGACGTGACGGAGGTGCGCTGGGCCTCGGACTTCCGCCCGCGCGCGGCACTGGCCGACCGGTTTCGCGAGGGCCGGGTGTTCCTCGCCGGGGACGCCGCGCACGTACACTCACCAGCCGGCGGGCAAGGGCTCAACACCAGTGTCCAGGACGCCTACAACCTGGGCTGGAAGCTGGGCGCGGTACTGGCCGGCGATGCGCCGGAGTCGCTGCTGGACACCTACGAGGAGGAACGGCGCCCCGTCGCCGCGGACATGCTCGGCCTGTCCACGGGCGTCCACCGCGGCGAGGTCAGACGAGGCGAGGCGACGCGGCAACTGGGGCTGGGCTACCGGGACTCGTCACTGACGCAGGAGACGCGCACGACCCCGGGGCGCGTCCACGCGGGCGACCGCGCACCCGACGGCACGGTCGGCGGTGTCCGGCTCTTCGACGCGTTTCGCGGTCCCCACTGGACACTGCTGACGGTCGGCACGGACACGGCAGTGCCACCGCTCGCCCTTCCCCCGGTCCGGGTCCCCGCGTACGAGCCGTACGGCACCGGCGTCTTCCTGATTCGCCCCGACGGCTACGTGGGCTGGGCGGGCACGACGGCCTCGGGGCTGGCGGAATACGCACGAGGGCTTCTCCCGTGCGACTGAGGCGGAAGACCCATGGGCCCAGAATTCCCACGGAGAATGAAGGAAGGAGTAAAGCCGCAGGTCATGGTCGGTTTTCAGCCACACGCCATGCACGTGCTTCTCCCACCGGACATCTGCAGTTCATCCGCGACCCCTGAGATGCGGTAGGCACAGGGTGAACACGAGAGAAAGGTGCCACGGTGCAAGACCCTCGGATTGCCGCGATCGGAAAGAGACTCAAGCGCCGGGGGAGGCTCATGAAGGAGGCGGTGAGTCCCCCGCGTCGTGGCCTGAACGCCGTTCCCTCACCTCGCGGGGCAGGCGAGGGCTCCTACACCGCCCCGCCTGCCCCGCGCCTTGTGGAGTCGCCGGTCTTCGTGCTGTCCTCGGTGCGCTCCGGATCGACCCTGCTGCGGATGCTGTTGAACAGCCACAGCCGGATCCGAGCCCCGCACGAGATGCACCTGCGCACCGTGCACGTCCAGCTGTCCCGCGATTTCACCGCGGCCGCCATGCAGGAGCTCCAACTCGACAAGGACGAGCTGGAGCACCTGCTGTGGGACCGAGTTCTGCACCTCGAGCTCACCCGCAGCGGCAGGGAGGTCATCGTCGACAAGACCCCGCCGAACACCCTCATCTGGCCGCGGCTGCGGCGATGTTGGCCGCAGGCACGCTACATCGTCCTGCTGCGCCACCCGGCCGCGGTCATCACCTCCCTGACCAGCCGCCGAACGGATCCCGACCACGAGGCCATCCGCGCCGAAGTGCTCGGCTACTGCGAGAAGCTGGAGGAGGCGAGGCGGAACCTCGATGCCCACGTGATCACGTACGAGGAACTGACCGCGGAACCCGAGCGGGTGACCCGCGGCATCTGCGCGTATCTCGGTGTCCCCTGGGAGCCCGGCATGCTCGACTACGGCGGCAAGGACCATGGCACGCTCCGCCCGCAGCTGGGCGACTGGTCCAGCACCATCAGATCCGGCCGCGTCCAGTCCGGCCGCACGGCCGGACTGGACGTCGAACTGCCGCCCCGACTGCGGGAGTTGACTCAGGCATGGGGCTACCCGGTCTGAACGGTGACGGGCGACAGGCGTATGGCGGGGCGGATCAGGGTGCGTCGGAGATGTCGAGCTTGTTCACCTTGATCCGCGAGGTGTCGAACTCCCAGGCCACGAAGAACTTGCCCGGGGCGTACTCGTCGGCCATCGCGTACGTGTCCCAGCCCGCGCCCGTGCCGGCCGGCGTCGGGTCCAGCTCGGTCGACGGGCCGTTGGCGAACGGCTTGCCGGCGCTCCAGGCCGCGCCGGGGCGCTTGGTCTTGTAGTTGAGGACCGCGCGGTCCTTGGCTGTGTTGTAGATGGACAGGTACTGCCCGTTGCTGTCCTTGGTGAACTGGACCTTGACGTCGTAGCTCGGCAGGGCGGCGTCGAGTGTGAAGGGCGTCCAGGTCAGACCGCCGTCGGAGCTCGTGGCCGTCACCGCGCGTGTCTGGGTCGCGCCGCTGCGGGCGACCATGACCAGCTTGTTCGGGTCGTCCTGCGAGACGGCGATCTGGGGTTCGCCGCCGTCGAGATTGTTCGGGTCCGGTACGACGCCACCCGCCGTCCAGGTCTTCAGGTCCGAGGAGATCAGCACCCCGTTCTCCCGGCCCGATGCCCAGAAGGGAATGACGTGCTTGCCGTTCGCCAGCTGGACAGGGCGGCCGGCGATGATGAGGTTCTTGAATCCCTCGTCGGCGGTGGTGTCCGGGTTGTCGACCGGCAGGGTGGCGGGATAGTCCTGCCAGGTGTGTCCCTCGTCGGTGCTCCGCTTGACAACGGTGCCCATGATGTCGAGGCCGTTGGTCTGTGTGGCCTTGCTCCAGCCGAGGTAGGCGAAGATGTCGTTGCCCGCCTGGTAGAGGACCACATAGTGCCAGGCGCGCTCGCTGGTCTCCTGGGCCAGCGTCCGCGGGCGGCTCCAGTTGACGCCGCCGTCGGTGGTGTACGAGTACCGGACGTAGCCCATGTCGACCTTGCCCGGCGTCAGGCCCTCCCGCCAGACCACGACCGCGTTGTTCGCGCTCGTGCTGATGATGTCCGGGGTGCGGGGGCCGTCGCCCTCGGTGGCCGTGTTGATGTAGACGCTCTTCTCGCCCGAAGTGCCCTCGGCCGAGGCCGGGCCGGGCAGGAGCAGGCTGGTCAGGACGGCGAGGACGAGTGCGGTCAGGAGCGCGGGCCAGGCCCTCTTGCGGGTCACCACAGCCATTGCTGGTCCGGGTTCGTCTCGCTGCAGGTCCACTGGACGGCCTCCTTGCCGGCGGTCGTACTCGTTTCGGGTATGGCGAGACACAGGCCGGTCGTCGCGTTCTTCAGCCGGTCCTTGTCGTCGTGGACCCAGACCTGTTCGTCGCCCTGCTCGCTGCCGCACGGCCACTGAATGGCCTTGACACCGGGCGTCCGGCTCCCGCTGGGGATGGCCAGGCACTGGCCGCTCGCCTTGTTGACCACGTGGTAGCCGCCGCCGGTCATGGGCCGCAGCGACCAGTAGTTGCTGTCGCTGTTGCTGCACGACCACTGGATCATCACGGTGCCGTTGGTCATGCTGGAGCGGGGGTTGGCCAGACAGAGGCCGGTACCCATGTTGTAGAGGCGGGCGTTGACGGCCGCCTCGGCGGCCTCGGCTGTCGGCGTCGAGCCGGTCAGTGACGAGCCCGTCAGCACGGACGCGCCGATGAGGGCGGTGGCCGCCAGAGCGACGGCCACCCTTCTGCGCTGGTTCATGACAGGGGAGGTTCCTTCACTGCTTCAACGGCCGGGTGTCACCAGACCCACTGCTGGTCGAGGTTCGTGTTGCAGGTCCACTGGATGACCTTGGCGCCGTTGGTCGTGTCGCTGTTGGCGACGGCCAGGCATCTGTCGCTGTTCACGTTCCGCAGACGGTTGGCGCTGTCGTGGATCCAGCGCTGGTCCAAGTTGTCGTTGCAGGGCCACTGGATGGCCTGAGTCCCGTTGGTCACACTGCCGTTGGGCATGGCCAGGCACATCTGGCTGTTCTCGTTCGTGATCTTCACTGAGCCGGACGGCAGGGCCTCGATCTTCCACTGCTGCTCGGTGCCGTAGCCGCACGTCCACTGGATCAGGCCCGTGCCGGCCGTCTTGCTCGCGTTGGGCACGGCCAGGCACTTTCCGGTCCCGAGGTTGTCGAATCGCTGGTAGACGGCCGCCGCGTCGGCCGGCGTGGAGAAGGCCACGGCACACACGACCGTGGCGGCGGCAGCGGAGACCCGGGTGATCATCTTGATGGACATGGAGGTCAGGCCCTTTCTGTATACGTCATTCGGCATTGCATCCGTGCATGCGTGCATCCGTCAGAACTCCCCGATCAGCATGCGAGTTGATCGTTGAGGCTGTCGTTAGCTCTGAGTCCACTGAGACTTGGCGGTGGATCTACTCCTGCACGGCAAGCGCATGGAGCCGGTACTCCTTGGGCGACATCCCGTGCACGGCGCGGAAGGCGCGGGTGAAGTCGGAGGCGCGGGGCAGGCCCCAGCGGGCGGCGATGGTGTGGATCGGTGTGGCGCACAGGGCCGGGTCCGCCAGGTCACGCCGGGCGCCCTCCAGTCGACGTCGGCGGATGCAGGCCGCGACCGTCTCCCCCTGCGCCGTCTCCTGGAAGAGGCGGTGCAGGTAACTGAGGGATATGTGGTGCGCGGCGGCGATGACGGGCGGGGTCAGTCCCGGGTTGTGCAGGTTCTGCTGAATGAACGCCTGTATGCGAGCGGTCAGGGCGCTCTGCGGGGTCGCCGGTGGCAGGGCGCCCTCCGTCTCCAGCAAGTGGGCGATCCAGGCCGACAGCAGGTCAAGGAGGACCGTCCCGAGGCGCAGTGCGTCGGCCGGCCGCAGGGCCTCGGCCTGCCGGTCCAGGCCGCTGATGAAGCCCGTCAGCAGGGCGCCGATTCCCTCCCGCCCCGGCAGCCGTCTGCCCAGCAACGCCTGGTACGGGAGCACCGGCAGCAGCGCCTTGGGGACCTCGACTCCGACGACCGTCAGCAAGCCGCTGTCCCGGTCGCCGGACGCCCACAGGCCGCCCGACCGCGAGCTGTCGGCCAGGTAGATGTCGCCCGAGCCGAATGTCTCGGTCCGACCGCCGTGGTCGACAGCCGCCACGCCACTGAGGATCAGCCTCAGGTGGAGCATTTCGGGGTCCGGCTGCCGCACCGCTGTCGCGTTCCGGAGTAACCGCGTCGGTGTGAAGGACACCTGCCAGACAGTGACCGGTCCCAGCGCCACGTCTTCACACCGGAACTTCGTCCCGATCACCCCGACCCCACCCCTCCCACCCCGAATCCCCGTCAGGTGCGCGCGAGATGGATGGTGCGTCGACAAGCCCTTCTGATCGTGAACTCCAGGTGGATCCGAAGAGAAGAGATCTCCTCGGATTGTTCCTGCTGCGGAGAGCCTCCCGCCCGGCGATGGGGCGTCGGCTAGTCGTCGCCGTCGAGGAGGGTGTCGACGGAGAGGTCAAGGGTGACGCCGACGGATTCGGGGACGGGGACGGTTTGGCCTCGCTTGTAACGGGTGGGGTCGGGGTACTTGCCGTCAGCCGGGTTCCGGTAGAGAAGGACCTCGTCGTGTTTGCGGTCGGCGACAAGGTAAACGGGGATGTTTGCCCGCGCGTAGATGTCGACCTTGGTGGCCGTGTCATTGGTCCAGTTGGAGGAGGTCACCTCCAACACCAGACGGAAGACGTGTGGCGCGTAGCAGTTCTTCTCGACGAGTGCTTCTTTGTAGTCGTCGTCTACGACAGAGAAGTCCGGCACTGCGTAATCGTCCGGCCCGGTCGGCAGCCACAAGCCGATGCCCTGCACGTATCTGAGCCCCGCCTGCCTGGCCTTGATCCGCAGAAACTCCTCGATGAGCCAGGTCAGCGTCTCTTGGTGCGCCCCATCCGGCGGCGGTGTCACAACAATGCTCCCGTTGAGGATCTCCACCCGGTGCCCGGGCAGCTCCTCCCAGAGCCGGTCGGCAGCATCGGCAAGCGACGACTCGTGCAGCATCACAGCCACGGCACCCTCCTTTCGGGAACACCCTCCACGAGCGTAACCGGGGGCGGGCGATTTCCGCCCTCGATCACCCATTCGAGGGAATCGCCCAGCTCAGAAGGCATCCGAGGGAACGTAGGTGCCCCACACCTCGCGTAGGGCGTTGCACACCTCCCCCACAGTCGCCCGACCCCGCAACGCCTCCCTCATCGGGTACAGCACGTTCTCCTCCCCCTCCGCCGCCTTCTTCAGGGCGTCGAGGGCCGCGTCCACCGCCCCCTGGTCCCGCTCCGCCCGCAGCTTCGCGAGCCGTTCCGCCTGCTGGGCCTCGATGGCCGGGTCCACGCGGAGCGGCTCGTACGGCTCCTCCTCGTCCAGCTGGAAGCGGTTGACGCCGACCACGACCCGCTCGCCGGAGTCCGTCTGCTGGGCGATCCGGTAGGCGCTGCGCTCGATCTCGCCCTTCTGGAAGCCGTGCTCGATGGCCGCGACCGCGCCGCCGAGGTCCTCGACCTTCCGCATCAGCTCGACGGCCGCCGCCTCGACGTCGTCGGTCATCTTCTCGATGACGTACGAGCCCGCGAAGGGGTCGACTGTCGCCGTCACGTCCGTCTCGTACGCCAGGACCTGCTGGGTGCGCAGGGCGAGGCGGGCGCTCTTGTCCGTCGGCAGCGCGATCGCCTCGTCGAAGGAGTTGGTGTGCAGGGACTGCGTGCCGCCGAGGACCGCCGCCAGGCCCTGGACGGCGACGCGCACCAGGTTCACCTCCGGCTGCTGGGCCGTCAGTTGCACGCCCGCCGTCTGCGTGTGGAAGCGCAGCATCATCGACTTGGGGTTCTTCGCGCCGAACTCCTCCCGCATCACCCGGGCCCAGATCCTGCGCGCCGCGCGGAACTTGGCGACCTCCTCCAGGAGCGTCGTACGGGCCACGAAGAAGAAGGACAGACGGGGCGCGAAGTCGTCGACGTCCATGCCCGCCGCCACCGCCGTGCGGACGTACTCGATGCCGTCGGCGAGGGTGAAGGCGATCTCCTGCACGGGCGAGGCGCCCGCTTCGGCCATGTGGTATCCGGAGATCGAGATCGTGTTCCACTTCGGGATCTCGGCCTTGCAGTACTTGAAGATGTCGGCGATCAGGCGGAGGGAGGGCTTGGGCGGGAAGATGTACGTCCCGCGCGCGATGTACTCCTTCAGCACGTCGTTCTGGATCGTGCCGGTCAGCTCGTCGGCGCCGACGCCCTGCTCCTCCGCGACCAGCTGGTAGAGGAGCAGGAGCAGGGCCGCGGGGGCGTTGATCGTCATCGACGTCGACACCTTGTCCAGCGGGATCCCGCCGAACAGCACCCGCATGTCGTCGATCGAGTCGATCGCCACGCCCACCTTGCCGACCTCGCCGTGTGCGATCGGCGCGTCGGAGTCGTGGCCCATCTGGGTGGGCAGGTCGAAGGCGACGGAGAGGCCCATCGTGCCGTGCGCGATCAGGTCGCGGTAGCGGGCGTTGGACTCCGTCGCCGTGCCGAAGCCGGCGTACTGGCGCATCGTCCAGGGGCGGCCGGTGTACATCGTGGGGTAGACGCCGCGGGTGAAGGGGTACGCGCCGGGCTCGCCGAGCTTCTCGGAGGCGTCCCAGCCGTGCAGCGCGTCCGGCCCGTAGACCGGCTCGATGGGCAGTCCGGACTCCGACTCGCGCGTCATGGTGTGTGCCTCCGCGTTCGTTGTGCTGGCTGGTTGGTTCACCCTGTCTCCCACCATGCCCCCTGGTTCGCAACCGGTCACGCGCGGGGAACATCACTGGGGAACATCTCTGAGACGACGGGGGCCGGGATGCGTACCAGGGGCATGGGGATGATCCACGTCAGGGGCTTGCGTACACCGACGGCCGCGCTCGCCTCGGGTGCCGTGCTCGCGGTGCTGTGCGGGTGCACCGTGCAGGCCTCCGGCGAAGAGCACCGCTCACCGGTGCGCATAGAGCTCCCGAGCGGCACGCCGTCCCCGAAGTCCGCCCCGCCCGACGACAAACCGAGCGCCACGCCCACGCCCGCGGCACCCGCCGTGCTGTGGCAGCGGGGCGACGAGGGCCGTGACATACGCGAGCTCCAGGCCCGCCTGCGGCAGATCGCCTGGCTCTTCGACGGGCCGACCGGGACGTACGACGACCTGACCGAGCAGGCGGTGCGGGGCTTCCAGGGCAAGCGAGGGCTGCCGAAGACGGGGAAGACCGACGAGGTCACCTGGCAGCGGCTGCTGAAGATGACGCGCGAGCCCGGCAAGTGGGACCTGTACCTGATGGGCGGGCAGCCGGCCGACGCGCCGGACGCGCGGTGCCTGACCGGCCGGGTGCTGTGCGTCAGCAAGGCGAGCCGGACGCTGCGCTGGATGATCGACGGTCGGACGGTCCTGACGGTGCCGGTGCGGTTCGGAGCGCAGTACACACCGACACGGGAAGGTGTGTTCAGCGTCTACTGGAAGTCCCGGCACCATGTGTCGACGCTCTATGACTCGCCCATGCCGTACGCGATGTTCTTCAGCGGCGGCCAGGCGGTGCACTACTCGTCCGACTTCGCGGCCACGGGTTACGCCGGTGCCTCGCACGGCTGCGTCAACGTGGCGGACGAGCGGGCGATCGCGGAGATGTTCGCCCAGGTGAGGACCGGCGACAAGGTCGTCGTCCACTGGTGAGACGGGGAACTTCCTCGGTGCGGGAAGTGAGGGAGAAGTGGGGCGGGGGGGGGACCGGGGGAACGTGTCCCGCCCGCGCCGATGCACGAGCCGCAGGTACGGGGGGAACCCCGGCTCTGTGCGACGGCCGATGACCAGTCGGCTCACTTTCATCAGCGCCACCCGGTCCGAAAACGTCACTCCTGGCGCGAAGATTTTTCTACGAGATGCAAAATCGCAGGTCAGCGGCCTGCGACGGGAGTGACTGCGAGGAGGCCGCGGTCAGGGCGCGCTGTACCACTCAGAGGACGCCGTGCGGCTCAGAGCGCGCTGTACGACGGGCTCGGGGTCGCCGCGGCACCGTTCGTGCGGTGGCCGTCGCCCCGCCCGTGGTGCTCGTCGTCGTGCTTGCCCTTGCCTCGGCCCTTGCCCCCGTCGTGGTCGTCGTCGCCCTTGCCCTGGCCCTTGCCCTCGTCCTGGCCGTCACCGCCCTTGCCCTCGTCCTGCTGGGCGGTGGTGCTCTCGCCGGCGCCGGTCAGGACGCCCGTGCAGTACTTCCACACGCGTGCGGAACTGCCCGCCGCGCTCTCCAGGGCACGGCGGCGGTCGCGGGACAGCTGCTTGCCGTCGCGCATGTCGCGGCAGGCCGTGACGGCCTTCCGCCAGTCGCCGGACTGCCCGCCCCGGTCCTTGCCGGCGGTTTCGCGGTCCCCGGCGGGGCCACCGGGCGCGGTGTCCTCGGGGGCACCGGGACCGGTGTGGTCCTTCGAGGTGCCCTCAGGCGTGGGCTCGGCCTGCGCGCCGGTGTCCGGCGAGGGCGAGATGAGGGGGCGTTCCGGGGGCACCGCTGCCGAGACCGTGGCGGCGGGGCGGCCCGGTTCGTCGCCGCCGAACGGCGTCTTCAGGGCTCCGGTTCCGGCCGCGACCGCGACCCCGCCGACCATGCCGACGGCCAGCGCGGCGGCCAGCCCGAGCCGCACCGGACGGCCCCAGGGGGGGCGACGGGCGGCGCGGGCGGGGGTGCCGATCCGGACGAGCCCGACGTCGCCGGCCCGTGAGGCGCGGGAGCCGGAGCGGTGACCGACAGTCATGGCAACGTCGTCACGGTCCGCGCGCGCCGCGCGGAACGCCGCCAGCGCTGCGGCCTCTCCGGGGAGTTCCGCGCTGCTCGGCGGGGGTTCGACGGTCAGTGCCTCAAGGGTCTTGGCGAGCTGTTCGGCCTGGTCGCGATCGGCCGCGTCGACAGCTTCGAGTGACTCTCCGCGCAGCAATCGCTCCGCCGTTTCGCGGTCCAGCCACCTGTACTGCTCGTCGGCCATCACACATCCTTCTGCGTCCGCGTGACGCTTTGCGTCACACTCGCAGACGTCACCGCGCGGCCGCGGGTTCCTCGCTGGGGAGGCAGGGCGTCGAGGACCCCGGCCGATTCCGGATCGTCGCCGAGCAGCTCGGCGAGCCGCTTCAGGCCACGGTGCGCGGCGGTCCGTACGGCACCCGGACGCTTGCCCAGCGTCTCCGCGGCCGTCTTGGCGTCGAGCCCCACGACCACGCGCAGGACGACGGCCTCGGCCTGGTCCTGCGGCAGCCGTGCGATGAGGGAGAGGGTGCCGTCGGTGGCCAGGGCCTCCATGGCCTCGCCCGCGGTGTCCGACTCGGCGGCCTTCCCGGTCAGCTCCGTCTCGTCGCCGCCGATGGCGGGGCGGCGGCCGCGCATGCGTATGTGGTCCAGCGCACGGTTGCGGGCTATTCGGGCGGCCCAGCCGCGGAAGCGGTCCGCGTCCCCGCTGAACCGGTCCAGGTCACGGGCTATCTGCAGCCACGCCTCCGACGCCACGTCCTCGGCGTCGGGGTCGCCGACCAGCGTCCGTACGTACCCGAGCAGCCGCGGGTGCACGGATCGGTACACAGTCCGGAACGCGGTCTCGTCCCCGTCCTGTGCCGCAAGCACCGCGGCTGTCAGCTCCGCGTCGTCCCCCAGCACTGGTGGTGGTGCCCTTCTTTGCGCCCAAGCCGGCGCCGCTCTCGCGGACCGGAATTCTCGCCGTCGTGGTTCCTCTTAATGACTACGGTCCAAGGTCGCTGGTCCGTCGGGTGGTCTTTTCTCCTCCGCCGTCGGCGCGAAAGGCACGTTACGGCGTGAAAGCGCTGCTCGTCCATGTCCGTACAACATGCAACTACCTGGGAATCCGCGAAGTGGGCGCCCAGGTGTGACAGAAAACGCAGTCCCGGCGCTGTAGAGAGTACGGGCCGCCGCGCGGCCCGTGCCGCGCGACGGCCGGGGCCTCTCCTGTGGGGGGTGGCGGCCCCGGCCGTCTCGCGCATGGCTCCCTCTTGTCTCCCGCATGTCTCGCTTGGACCGGATTGTCCGCGGCGCGGGGCCTGACCTGTCTTTGGTTGACGACGTGCAGTCAGCGATGCCACGGTGAAGCGGCGTCACCAATGGGGCGCTTGTACCGCCAACTCCCCGCTGACCACGGGGAGAACAAAGGGGAAACATGCTTCACAACACTGCCGTCAAGGCAGCACTGTCCGCTGCTGTCGTCATACCGGCTCTGCTGATCCCGGCAGCCGGTTCCGCGTCCGCCGCGTCCGCGTCCGTCGCCTCCCCCTCATCGGGGCAGACCGTCACACCCCGGGCCGACAGCTATGACGCCAAGTGCAGGAGCCACAGCCGCAACTACGTGCTGAAGAAGTACTACCGCCAGGTGCCCGTCGGTCCCCCGACCTTCTACACCCTGCGCTGCGGCACCAGCACGTGGGGCTGGAAGCACATCAAGGCGCGGCACGGCTGGAACAGCACGATGGACCGGAAGATCAGCGCCGCCATCGGGTCCGGGGACGCCAATGGCCGCGGCGGTTACTCCACCTACACCAATCAGTGCCCGGGCGGGCGAGTGGAGAAGTTCCGCACCATCCTCGGCACCCCGGCCGGGAACAACGACCTCCTGACCGCGTACAAGGTGGACCAGCGGGCCGCCGGCGCCGTTCGCTGCTGAGCTCGGTGTCGGGGGTGCGGGCCGAGGTGAAAGGGTGGTTGACCGCTGTGGAGGAACAGACACCGGCCGAGCAGGCCCTGAGCCGCTCGTACGTCACCGCTGACGGGCTCCGGTTCGACGTCGTCGACATGACGGTCGAGCACCGTCCGGACCGCGGCGCGACGTTGACGTACCGGCTGACCGTGGGCCGCCGGGACCACCCGGACGAACGCTGGGTCGTCACTCTCCCCTGGGACGACAAGTCCTGGGCGGATGTGCTCACCTCGCCCGCGCCCCCTCCCGACCGGCTGCGGCAGCTCGTGCACCTCGTACACGCCCATCTGGAAGAGTGGTGGGACACGAAGGGACACAACCGGCAGTCGGCAAAGATGGGACGGCGGCTCACCTGACCCGTCCCGCCCACGCGGCCGGCGCCACCCCTTCGGGAAGGACGACAGGAGCGGTCAGTGCTCCTCGCCCCGTGCGTCAGTTCTTCGTCCTGCTCCCGGGGGCCTTGTCGGCCTGGTCGCCGCCCGCGCCGCTGTTCGCGCTGCCCGCGCCGCTCTCCGCACTGTCGGAGTTGCCCGTGTTATCGGCGTTGTCGGCATTGCCGTCGGCACCGCTCGTCGCGTCGGCACCGTTCGCCGCATTGCCGTCGGCGCCGTTCGCCGCGTCGTCCGCTCCGCGGCCCGGTGTGGCCGCCTGGCTCGGCCTGCTCGTGGGCGTCACCCGGGCCAGCTGCTCGGCGCAGTACGCGGCCACCTTGTCCGCGCCGCCCGCCTCCGTGACCAGCCGCTGCCAGGCCGTCGAGTCCAGCGCCTCGCCGCGGCCCCCGACCTTGTCGTAGGCACGGCACTTGGCCTCGGTGTCCTGCGCGGCGGCGGGGTGGTCGGGCTTGCCGGAGGCGGTGCCGGACGCCACGGAGGAGGGCCCGGTGGCCGGCCGGCCGGAGGCGCCGGCCGACGGGGTGGGCCTGCCCTTGTCACCGGCATCGTCCGGCGCGTCGGAGGAGCCGATCGCCGCGAACGCCACACCGCCCAGCGTCAGGCTCGCGACGAACAGGGACAGCGCGGTCTTCAGCGACCGCGCCAGCCGCCGCTGCTCACGGGACCGCCAGTCGTCCCGGCGCCGACTGCGCCCCCGGTGGGCCCCGGCTGCCCGGGCGGCCCGGAACGCGGCCACGGCACGCTGCTCGCCCTCGGTGTCCACGGGGTGCCCGCGCAGCACGGCGGCGGAGAGCAGCGCCTCCAGCTCGGCGTCGTCGAGCGTCAGGGCCCGGCCGGACACGTGACCGTAGGCCGTGCCGTCAGGGTGCACACGCCGACGGCCGGGGGCTCCACCGCCGCTCTGCTGTTCACCCATGTGCGTTTCCGTTCCTGTCGACCTGCTCTGGCTGCCGTTACGGCCCTTGGTCCCCCCACGTCGTACGTGATCTACGTGACCTGTATGACTGCTGTGGCTCACAAGCTCGTAGAGCCTGTACGTCCCCCGCGTCCGTACGACTCATCGCGCCGTTCATTTCGATTCCCCCAGCGTCCGGGGGCCGCCATCCGTCACACCTGCGGCGCCCAGCTGCTTGGCGAGGCGCTTCAGGCCCCGGTGCGCGGCCGTCCGCACCGCGCCCGGGCGCTTGCCGAGGACGCGGGCCGCGGCGGGTGCGTCGAGGCCGACGACGACCCGCAGCAGCACCGCCTCGGCCTGGTCCCGCGGCAGTCCCCGGAGCAGCTCCAGGGCGTGCGCGGTGGAGAGCGACTCCAGCGCCTGCTCGTGCGTGCTGTCCGGACCGGGCAGGTCCAGTACGTCCTGTTCCAGCGCCGACGACCGTGGCCGTACTTTCTGCCGGCGCAGATGGTCCAGCGCCCGGTGCCGGGCGATGGTCGCCGTCCAGCCCCGGAACCCGGCTCCGTCGCCCTTGAACCGGCCGAGGTCCCGGGCGATCTCCAGCCAGGCGTCGGACGCCACGTCCTCCGCGTCGCCCCCGACCAGTCCGCGCAGGTACCCGAGCAGTCCGGGCTGCACCAGCCGGTACGCGACCGCGAACGCGGCCTCGTCGCCTTCCTGGGCCCTCGCGACAGCCGCGCCCAATTCCTCGTCGTGCGCGTGCACGCGGCGAGGTTTCCCTCCGTGGCCCAAGAACTGTCCTCGTCCGTACCGGTTCGTGACGAATCCGCACCTTGCGGCACGCCCACGTTGTCGACGTCCCTCCACGCACAACAGCGCCAGGATTCACAGAAGTGTCACAGCGTGGGCGTCGCCGCTTCCTCCGGCAGCACGACGTCCCCTTCGTAGGGCCCCGAGGTCCGCTCGGTCACCTCCTGGGCATAGCGGATGCCCTGGGTTCCGTACGGGATACGCAGGACGCACCGGAACGTGTGCGAAGTGACCTGGTACGTGGAGGGGTCGAGGACGAGCGTCTCCTCGGCGCGCTCCACCGTGATCGCGCTCTCCGGTGCGGTGACGCCGGCCACGCGCAACTGCTCGAGCGTCGGGGCGAGTTCGCGCAGGGCCTTGCGTACGACGCCCTGGTCCCGGACGGCGGGCAGCGCGGCGGACGTCGTACGGACGCGCAGCCGGACGGTCCGGTCCGAGGCGGTGAGGGAGACGGCGTCGCCGTAGTCCTCGAACGCGTCGAGGGCGCCCATCGGGTCCTCGACCTTGTCCGCGATCTCCGGGTCGGCGAGGGGCCCGTGCCGCCAGGCGGCGTCGCCGTCCTTGACGTACCCGACGCCGTCGACGACGTAGAGCGTCTCCGGCTTGGTCACGCCCTTGCTGCTCCGGCTGCTGCCGACGGAGTGCAGCGCCCATGCCGCGCCGGTGGTCCTCTCCATCGTCGCGGAGTAGGTGGCGCCACTGGTCTGCCCCTGGAGGGTCAGGTCCTCGCTTCCCTTCACGGTGAACCGCCAGCCCTTCCGGGCGGCCATCGCCTCCTCGGCCAGGGCGAGGAACTCGGCGGAGGTCTCGGGGGCGGTGGCGGAGGGGGATTCGACGGGGGCGGGTGCGGCCGCCCGGCGGCTCGGTCCGGCGGGCGGCGCGTCGTCCGCCGCGCACCCGGTGAGGGCGGCGGAGAGGATGAGCGCGGCCGTCGCCGCGAGGCGTGTTCTCATGCCACGGCTCTCCGTGCCCGCCCGTGCAGGGTCAGATAGAAGATCTGCAGGGACTCCTTGGGGCCGCCGAGCTCAAAGCGGTTGAGGACCTTGCCGAGCGGGTTCCAGACCCGCCCGTCCGGCATGCGCACTCCGACCCGCTGGCCGAAGTAGGCGCACTGGTCGGCGTCGAAGTCCACCCACACCGCGCCCGCCCGGCGCACCAGGACCTCGCCGACGTACGCCCCGAGCCCCAACAGCGTCTTGCGCGCCCGCTCCCGGTCCGCGCCGCCCTTGCGCAGTCCGTCGATCAGGAAGTCGACGATGCGCAGGCTGGCCACCGAGTAGTCCAGCGGCAGCCGCTGCCTGGCGGTGACGCCCGTGACGAAGTCCGCGGCGTACGGTCCCATCTCGTGGGCGCCCGGCACCCGTTCGTCCACTGTGCTCATGGGACCCCACCCCTTTGCTCGGCCGGCGGAGGCACTCCTGCCGGTCCCTCCGTTGACCAAGCGGACGTCGCCTCATGAGCATCACGGGTAACGGGCGTGTTCATTCACACACAGCAAAGTCACAGGACACGTACAACCTTTCGACTTCTCGTGTGTCAGCGCGGTCGACGTCGAGCCGTTGCGGTGACCCCGTACAACCATTCCGGCTGATCGGGGGTCAGAGACCTTGCCGCGCAACCGCCCTGACGGCGGGAAACTCCGCACAGCCAACCCTCAGGAATGGCATACGATGCGCGCGCCCCGTCATAAAGTTCGCGTAAGAGGATGTACACGTCATGTCAATCCGTAGCCCTTTCCGTTCCGTTCGTGGCATATCTGCCGCCGTCGCCCTGCTCGCGATCGGCGCGGCGGGCTGCTCGGATGTCTCGGACGCCGTCGACAGTGCCAAGGACGGCGCGAAGAAGGTGGCCCGCCAGCGGTCGGTGTTCTCGCTGGAGATCGGTGACTGCTACAACCCGAACACCAAGGGCGAGGGCGAGGAGATGCTCGTCGAGATCGTGCCCTGCGACGAGGCGCACACGGGTCAGGTCGCCGGCGAGTTCAAGATCGACGACGAGAAGGCCTACCCCGGCGACGACGCGGTCGCGGCGATCGCCGACGACCGATGCCCCGTCGAGACGGGGAAGTTCGCCCCGGACACCTGGGCTCTCCCCAAGGGGGTCGCCATCCTCTACTACCACCCGACCAAGGAGAGCTGGTCGACCGGCGACCGCACCGTGACCTGCACCTACAGCAAGGAATCGGGCACGTTCACCGGCTCGCTGAAGGCCGACGCGAAGACCTTGAAGTCCGAGCAGATCGCGTATCTGAAGGGCTCGAACGCCGTTTACGACGCTTTCTGGGCGAACCAGTCCGAAAAGGATGTCGAGGACGACCTGGCCGGTTACAAGTCGCAGGCCAAGGCCATCGCCACCGCCCTCGACGCACACCTCGCGAGCCTGAAGGGCATCGACGGCACGGAGGTCGGCAAGCTCCGCGAGCAGCTGACGAAGACGGCCCAGAGCTGGAAGAAGGCCGCGAACGCCGCCGACGCCGACGCGTTCTACATCGCCTACGACCCGGCCTTCACCGGCCTCGACCCGAACAAGACGGTCGCCGCCCGCAAGGAGCTGGGCCTGGCCACCACCGTCCCGGCCGACGACGCCGAGGTCTGGGCGAGCTGACACCCTTCCCCACCAGCGGGGCCGCGTCCGTCGACGGACGCGGCCCCGCCCCTCGTCGGCAGTGGTGACGGTTCCCGCGTCTGGTGCGCTGTGTGTAGATGCCACCTGTGTGACAGGTGATGCGACCGTGACCATTTACTAGGGGTGGGACAGTTGAGTCCTCGCAGGACCCATGCGTACAAACCGCTCAGCATCAAGAGACGGGCGTGGCTGACGGTGGGAGCCGTCGTGCTGAGCGGTGCCGGTGTCGTGACGTACGCCATCGCGGAGCCGTCCGCGCCGGCCGACGCCAAGCGGGAGACCCGCAAGCCGTCCATCCACACGCTCGGGCTCAAGGACCGCGGCTCGGGCCGCAAGGGTCTGGCCAAGCAGGACACCGACCGCTTCAGCGCGGTCGTACTGACCTGGAACGACCCCGAGACGCAGGCCAAGGGCACGCCCGAGGTACGCACCCGGGACACCGAGACCGGCAAGTGGTCCGGTTGGCAGAAG
Source organism: Streptomyces sp. NPDC107522 (assembly GCF_055657525.1). Classification (NCBI taxonomy): domain Bacteria; kingdom Bacillati; phylum Actinomycetota; class Actinomycetes; order Kitasatosporales; family Streptomycetaceae; genus Streptomyces; species Streptomyces sp. NPDC107522. Next base: position 716,963 of record NZ_JBVKAU010000003.1, read on the forward strand.
GTCGCCCTCGACCAGAGCCAGGCGGACGGCGCGGAGGCCGCACGGGCGGCCCTGCGCGGCGGTACGGAGTCGGTGTGGACCGGTGACTCCGACGGCATCGAAGTGCGCATCGTGAACGCGGACGGCACCGAGGTGGGCGGCCAGCCGGCCGGCATGGACGTCAGGCTGCTCGACCCCGGAACGGATCCGAAGGGCGCGATACGCCCGGCCGCGTTCGCGGCGGAGGAGACCACGACGCCGGCCACGGATCCGGCGCCGACGGACCCCGGCACTCCGACGGACACGGCCACACCCACGGACCCGGGCACGCCGACCGACCCGGCCTCGGCGCCCGGCACCCCGGCGCCCACGGACACCCCCTCGGCGACCGGAACGCCCACCGGCTCCCCGTCCCCGACCGCCTCCCCCACCCCCACCTCCACGGTCCCCGCGCCCCGGCCCTCGACGGTCGTCAAGCCGCCGGTCATCACGCAGGCCGAGTGGGGCGCGTCCACGGACTACGACGGCACGCCCGAGTACGGCACCGAGATCAAGGCCGCCGTCATCCACCACACCGGCGTCGACAGCGACAACGGCCTGTCCTGCGCCGAGTCCAGGGCCCGGATGCGCACCATCCAGCAGGAGCACTTCTCCCGCGGCTACTTCGACATCGGCTACAACTTCGTCGTCGACCGGTGCGGCCAGATCTTCGAGGGCCGCAGCGGCGGCATGGACCTGCCGGTGATCGGCGCGCACGACGCCGGGTTCAACACCAACACGGTCGGCATCTCCTACATCGGCAACTTCGAGTCGGCCAAGCCCAGCCGCGCCGGCCTGGACGCGATCTCCCGGATCGTGGCCTGGAAGTTCGGGATGTACGGCATCGACCCGACCGGCAAGGTGGCGCTGACGTCCGGCGTGGACCAGGGCTACAGCGGCAACAAGATCCCGAAGGGCACGTCGGTCACGTTGCCGCGCGTCTTCGGCCACCGGGACACCAACTCCACGGCCTGCCCGGGCGCCAACCTCTACCCCAAGCTCAGCCGGATCGCCCAGGTCGCCAAGACCCCGGGCATCTCGCACGCCCTGGCCACCTCGGACTACAACCGTGACGGCCTCACCGACCTGGTCACCGGCACGCCCCGCGCGCTGAGCTACGGCGGCACCCTCACCGTCGTCCCGGGCGGCATCGACGGCCCGGTCACCGCCTCGAAGCGGACGATCACCCAGAACAGCACCGGTGTGCCCGGCTCCCACGAGTCCGGCGACAACTTCGGGGCCTCGACGGCGTGGGGCGACGTCAACGGCGACGGCTACGCCGACCTCGCGATCGGCGCGCCCGGCGAGGACGACACCAGCGGCCACGCCGACCGCGGTTCGGTCACGGTGCTGTACGGCCCGGGCCTCGACTCCGGCTTCACGTACACCACGTCGGGCAACGTCACGGCGACCGGCGCCAAGCTCGGCTCCACGGTGGCCGTCGGCGACTTCAACGGCGACGGCAAGGCGGACGTGTTCGCGGCCGGCACCGGCAAGGGCGGCAACTGGAACGCGCGGCTGACCGGCGGCGCGACGGCGACCGGCACGCTGACCTCCGCCACGGGTGCGGTGGCCCACCTGGACGCCGCGACCGGCGACTTCAACCGGGACGGCTATGCGGACGTCGCCCTCAACTACCGCGACACCGGCGGCATCGGCCGCGTCCTGCGCTTCGCGGGCTCGGCGACCGGCCTCACCAAGGCCGGTGTGATCTCCGTCAAGGGCGGCCGCTCCATCGCCGCGGGCGACGTCAACGGCAACGGCTACGACGACATCGTCATCGGCCAGCCGGTCGCGTCGGAGTCGGGCGGCCTGTCGGGCGGTCAGATCACGATGGTCCCCGGCACGTCGACGGGCTTCACCACCACCGGCATGACGACGATCCACCAGGACACGGCGTACGTCCCGGGCGGCAACGAGTCCGGTGACCTGTTCGGCGCCTCGGTCTCGGTCGGCGACTACAACGCCGACGGCTACGCGGACGCCCTGGCCGGCGCCCCCGGTGAGGACCTCGCCCGCAGCGGCGTGAACTACGCCAACGCGGGCGACGCGGTCCTGGTCAAGGGCACATCCTCCGGACTGACCGGTTCGGGCTCGGTCGCGATCTCCCAGGACACCTCCGGCGTCGCCGGCACCGCGGAGGCCGGTGACCTGTTCGGCTCCTCGGTGTCGCTGACCGACCTGTCGGGCTACGGCCGCGCGGACCTGACGTTCGGCGCGGAGGGCGAGGACGGCACGGACGGCATCGTCCTGTACCTGCCGAGCAACAGCTCGGGCCTCGGCTACTCCCAGGCGGTCATCTACAGCAAGACCGCTCTGGGCACCCCGACCGACGCCCACCTGGGCCAGACGCTGACGCCGTAGCGACGCCGTCACCCGCCAAGGGCATCTGACCCGGCCGGGACCCCACCCATTCACGGGGTCCCGGCCGGGTCATGCTCGACGCCGTCGCGCTACCACCGCGACGGCTCCCGCGACTGCCCCCGCGTCGCGTCCCGGCACAGCAACCGCAGCGACCCGTCGCCCGCGAAACACCGCCGGGCCTCGTCGATCGGATCCCACAGCCGCCCGTCCGGCGTACGGACCCAGTGCTCGCCGCCCGACGCCCACCACTCCGCACCGGTCTGACGGACGATCACCTCACCGGCGTACGCACCGAGACCACGCAGCGTGGTCTCCACGGCGGCATACGGCGTTCCCTCGTCGCGCAGGCCGTCGATCATCCGGTCGACCCGCCACAGGCTCTGCGCCGAGTAGTCGAGCCGCAGCCGCGCTCCCTCGCGCATCACCGCCACCGCGTCCGCCGCCCACCGCACCGGCTTCGTCGCAGCTGAGGGCCTGGTTTCCTGCTGAGTCGTCACACTGGGGAGAGCGTGACCGCACAGCTTTTCGTCACCCGGATCCGGGGGCTGCCCGGGACCGGTGCAGGACCGCCGCACCTCCGCCCCACGACGCCCACAGGACTCCCTCAGGAACCAGGTTTACCGGAACCAGGTTTACGCGAGTGTCCATGCTGACGCGAGAGTGACGGTTCGCCGCTCCCGTGCGCTCCTGTCACTGATGAGCATGTACCTCCATCTGCGCGCGGTGCCGCCCTCGGCGCTGCGCAACAGCGCCACCTGGTTCCAGCGCCTGTTCGAGGACGACTGGGACACCGTGCGGGAGCGGATCGGCCGGCATCGCGAGGAGGTGCTCGACAAGCTGTACGGCGACGTCGAGACCCTCTACTCCGGCATCCCGCCGCACCACGCACCGGAAGGCCCACGGACCCAGGTGGTCCTCGGCGGCCGCCCGGTGTTCCACACCGACTCCTCCTTGCCGCCGTTCCTCCTGCTCACCGCCTCCCAGGTGACCGGCGTCGCCGCGTACCTCAAGGCGGCCGACTTCGACGGCCTGTGGCGGCACGCCCGCATGCAGCTGCTGCGGCCGTACGCCGTGCCGGACGCGGAACCCGAAGTGCGCGGCCTCTTCGCGGCGACGCACCGCGACCTGACCGCGTTCTACGCACAGACGGCCCAGTACGGCGACGCGGTGGTGAAGTGGCTGGTGGTCTGAGAACGGTCCGAGAACAGCAGGGGCAGGGCGTCAGCCCCGCCCCCGGGCCCGCCGCGACACCACGGCCCGCAGCACCCGCCGCCCCTCCGTCGACACCTCCAGCGCCCGGCGCAGCCCGCCCGCACCATGCCCGGCGAGCAGCTCCAGGACGCTGACCTGGCGGCGCAGTTCGGCGGCGACGAGCGGCGACATGCCCTCCGTACGGCCCTCACGGCGTGCGTCGACCGAGGACGCCTCGTCCTCCGCGGGGTCGAGCAGCCGGTGCACCTGCAGCGAGGCGACCGAGCAGGCGTCGGCCCATATTCGTGCCTCGGCGGCGTCCCGCACGGCCGGGGCGGCCGCGAGCATCCGCCGGGCGAGCAGCGCGGCCTCGTCCTCGACGCCCTCGTCGTCCACGACATCGGCGACGCCCAGCTTGACGCGCACCTGCTCCAGCAGCTCGCCCCAGGCGGCCGGGTCCCCGCCCGACGCGAGGTTCGCCCACAGCGGCCGCAGCACCTCGTCGTCGCCGCCCAGCAGGGGCACACACCGATCCAAACAAGCCAACCCGCTGGCGGCCAGTCCGCGTTCGTCGGCCTGAGCGATCAGTTCCACCAGGCTCATCCACGCCTCCTAAGCGGGTCTTTCGTGAGGGTCGGGGTCCCCGCACAGGCCCCTGGCAGGCTCCTTCCCTAACGGAGCCCGCACCTCCCCTTACTGCGTGCGACGACCCCTGAGTGTCACAGGGGGACGACGCCCAGCCGGTCGAGCAGCCGGAAGAAGAGGTTTTCGGCCAAAGGGTCCGCTTCAGCGGTGAGTACGTCGACGAGCGCCTCGGCGTTCACCTCGTGCCCGGCCTCGGCGGCCCAGGCGACGGCGCGCTCGGCGGCGTCAGGGGGTTCGAGGAAGTAGTCCTCGACCGTGAGCCCGTCCTCGCCGAGGTACCCGGCCATCGCGGCCCGCCCCAGGCAGGTCGTCCACCCCCCGCTCTCGGGCGCCGCGGCCTCCACGACCACGCAGTCGCTGTCCATGACGTACCCGAACAGCGCGGGCGCCCCCGTCTCGCGGGCCAGGTCGTTCATGTTCCCGACGTCGCCCTCCCCGCTCGGGTACTCCCACACCTGCCAGCCGCCCGGCGCCTGCTCGCGCAGGGCCAGGCCCTCGACACCCGACAGCGCGTCCAGCTCCGCCAGCGGCCGCTCCCCGCGGCCCACGACGAAGTACCCCCAGTAGCCCATCCCGGTTCCCCCTGGCTGTTCGGTTCGGCCGGTGCCGAATACACCACAGTCGTACGGATGTCCGCAGCCGTATGGGGCAATCCACAGCTCAGCTCAGCCGGTCGGCGAGCCTGCGGAACTCCGTCCAGGACAGCGCCGGCGTCCGCGCGTCCCACAGCTTCTGCACCGTCGCCCTGAGCGGCATCCGGATCCCGGCGGCGACCTGCGCCTGGGTCTGCGCGTTCGAGATATCGCACCACACCGCGAAGGACCCGCCGAGGATCTGGTCGTCGTACGCACTCGGCACGGCCACCGTTCCCCGCACCACCCGCGGCGTCCACTGCTCGTAGATCCGCTGCCCCGTCGGATAGACGAAGGTCTGCGGCTGCCCCAGCACGTAGTAGAGGAACTCGTCGTTGTAGTTGATCAGCCGGCGCCCCGCGCTCAGATACTGCACGGGCACCCGCGCGCCGATCTCCTTGCCCGTCCAGTACGCCACCTGGATGTCCTTGTCCGGCTGGACGGACGTGTTCCGGAAGAACCCGTCGTTCCAGGCGCGGGGGACGCGGTCGTGGGCCCGGACCGTGGCGGCGCGGTCGTTGAGCCACTTGGTGGTCAGGTCGGCGACGGTCCCCGAAGCACCGTAGGCCTCCCGCGCGGCGGCGGCGAGCTGCGGGTAGGTCAGCTCGGGGTTGGACACGGTCAGCGCCTGGTACTCGTCCCCGCCGAGGTGCCACTGACCGCCGGGGAAGAGACCGGCGTACTCGTCGAGCAGGTCGTCGACGATCTTCGCGGACTCGGGGTTGGAGATGTCGATCGCCCCGCGCGTGGCGACACCCGACACGTTCCGCAGCTGCAGATCGGGGTGCGCGGCGATGACCGCGCCCAGGTGCCCGGGCGAGTCGATCTCGGGCACCACGGTGATGTGCCGGGCGGCCGCCAGCTGGACGATCTTCCTGACCTGGGCCTTGGTGAGGTGCTGCCGGGACACGATCTCGGGGTGCGAGTCGGACTCGATGCGGAACCCCTGGTCGTCGGAGAAATGCAGCCCCAGCTGGTTGAACTTCAGGTCCCCCAGCTCGCGCACCCGGTCCTCGATCCAGTCCGCGGTGAAGTGCTTGCGGGCGATGTCGAGCATGAACCCGCGCACCGGCTTGGCCGGCGCGTCGCGCACGACACCCTCCGGTGCCGTACCCCCGCCGTGCACCTCCTGCTTGAGCGTCCGGGTCCCGTAGAAGACCCCCGCCTCACCCGGGCCGCTGATCTCCACGCGCCCTTGGCGCACGGTCATGGTGTACGACTCCGGGTCCGCGCCCTGCCCGCTCTTCAGTGCCAGCCGCACGTCCCCGGCGCGCACGTCCTCCTTCTCACCGGCGTACGTCAGCCCCAGCTCACCCGCGAGGAGCCGCCCCTCGTCGGCGAGCCCGGCGTCGCTCACGACGACCCGCTCCCCGCGCGCGGGACGCCAGCCGGGCCCGCGGGCGGCGGTGTGGGAGCTCACGGCGGGAATGGTCCGGGGGGCTTGGGAGAGCGGGTACGACCGGGTGGGCGACGGGGTCGGACTGGTCGCCCCCTCGGAGGGGGAGGGCGAGGCGGCCCGGGACGTACCGGGGGCCGTCCGCCCCTGCGGCGTCTCGCCGGCCCCTCCGCCGTCCCCGGTGGCCAGGAGCCCGAGGCCCACCCCGGCAGCGACCGTCACGACGACCACCGCGACGATCAGCACCCACGTCTGCGTCAGCGGGCTCTTCGCCGGCGACCGGCGCCTGTGCTTGTGCTGGCTCACGGCGTCAACCTAGGCCTGTGAGTTCCATCAGACGTCCACCACACGTTCCGAAACTCTCCCGTTCGACTGAAATTCGGGCATCCGTCGGACACGTCACGTCCACTCTCGATAACGTGGCGCCACTCCTCTCCCAAAATCCCCTGCCGAAACCCACGTGACGCCCACACACCTTCCTGGCCGAGTCGCCATACCGTCGCTCCCCGAGCAGACCCGTACTCCACCGTCGCCGAACGGGCTGGAGTCCTTCAACTCCGCCCCCGCCGACGAGGTCCGCCACACCCTCCTAACCTGCCTGCACAGCGCCCGCTGGGCCACCCGGATCGCGAGCCACCGCCCGTATCCCGACGTCGACTCCCTGCTGGCGGCTTCGGACGAGGCGGCGTACGACCTGGCTCCGGGGGATTTGGCGGAGGCCCTGGCGGAAGAAACGTTGCCTGTACTCCCGGAGGGTGCATACGGGGCGGCACACACGGCTCTCAACGCGGCAAATGCGGCATACGAGGCAAAGTTCGGCCACGCATTCGTCATCTGCCTGGACGGCCTGCCGCCGGAGGAGGCCCTGGACCACGTGCTGCAGGCCATCCGATCCCGGCTGACAAACGATCCGGACGAGGAACGAGCCCTGACGGCAGACGAACTCCGCCGCCTCGCCAAGGGGCGTTTGGTCCGCGCCCTGAGGGACGCGGGGCTGTAGTCGATTTGCGGCTACCGCCGCGCGGGCGCGACAAGCCCCCACGGCGCCGCACCCGGCAAATAACAGGACACACCACCCCATTAGCCGCCAATAACCCATCCGCGTGCCAGTTTGATCACACCGCCAGCCCCCGGCTCAGCCAAACGGCAGCGCATCGCTACGATGCTGGGGGCCGGTGGACCGTACCCGGCCGGGCCCGACCGACAGCACAAGCCGGCTGGCCCCAATCCCCGCTCCCGGAGGAACTTCCGTGCCGGCTGGAACGCTGTACCGCGGCCGGGAAGGAATGTGGTCCTGGGTGGCTCACCGAGTCACCGGCGTCCTCATTTTCTTCTTCCTGTTCGTTCACGTGCTGGACACCGCTCTCGTCCGTGTCTCCCCTGAGGACTACGACAAGGTCGTAGCCACGTACAAGACGCCGATCGTCGCGCTGCTGGAGTACGGCCTCGTCGCCGCCATCCTCTTCCACGCGCTCAACGGCCTGCGCGTCATCGCCGTCGACTTCTGGTCGAAGGGCCCGCGCTACCAGAAGCAGATGCTCTGGTCCGTCGTCGGCCTGTGGCTCGTGCTGATGCTCGGGGCCATCTACCCCGTTCTCGGCCACGCCGCTCGTGAACTGTTCGGGAGCTGACGCGCACGATGTCAAACAACGCAGTCACCACTGAGAAGACCGCCACCGGTGTCGGCCCCGTCGAGGGCGAGTCCCTCTACAACGTCGACAACCCGGCCCCCTACATCGAGGCGCCGCGCAAGCGCACCAAGAAGACCCCGAAGTCCACGCGGGGCAACTTCGAGATGGCCGCGTGGCTGTTCATGCGGCTGTCCGGCATCGTGCTGGTCGTCCTGGTCATCGGCCACCTGCTGATCCAGCTCGTGCTGGACGGCGGCGTGTCGAAGATCGGCTTCGCCTTCGTGGCGGGCCGCTGGGCGAGCCCCTTCTGGCAGGTCTGGGACCTGCTGATGCTGTGGCTCGCGATGCTGCACGGCGCCAACGGCCTGCGCACGGTCATCAACGACTACGCGGAGCGCGCGAACACCCGGCTGTGGCTGAAGGGCCTGCTCTACACCGCCACGGTGTTCACCATCCTGCTGGGCACGCTGGTGATCTTCACCTTCGACCCGAACATCCGCTAGGCACGGGGCTGAGGCAACCACCATGAAGATCCACAAGTACGACACCGTCATCGTCGGCGCCGGTGGCGCCGGTATGCGCGCGGCCATCGAGTCCACGAAGCGCAGCCGCACCGCCGTGCTGACCAAGCTCTACCCCACCCGCTCCCACACGGGCGCCGCGCAGGGCGGCATGGCCGCCGCGCTGGCCAACGTGGAGGAGGACAACTGGGAGTGGCACACCTTCGACACGGTCAAGGGCGGTGACTACCTGGTCGACCAGGACGCCGCCGAGATCCTGGCGAAGGAGGCCATCGACTCGGTCCTCGACCTGGAGAAGATGGGCCTGCCGTTCAACCGCACGCCGAACGGCACGATCGACCAGCGCCGCTTCGGCGGTCACAGCCGCAACCACGGCGAGGCCCCGGTCCGCCGGTCCTGCTACGCCGCGGACCGCACCGGCCACATGATCCTCCAGACGCTGTACCAGAACTGCGTCAAGGAGGGCGTGGAGTTCTTCAACGAGTTCTACGTCCTGGACCAGCTGATCACCGAGGAAGACGGCGTCAAGAAGTCGGCGGGCGTCGTCGCGTACGAACTCGCCACCGGCGAGATCCACGTCTTCCAGGCGAAGGCCGTGATCTACGCGTCCGGCGGCTGCGGCAAGTTCTTCAAGGTGACGTCGAACGCGCACACGCTCACGGGCGACGGCCAGGCGGCGGTCTACCGGCGCGGGCTTCCGCTGGAGGACATGGAGTTCTTCCAGTTCCACCCGACCGGCATCTGGCGCATGGGCATCCTGCTGACGGAGGGCGCCCGTGGTGAGGGCGGCATCCTCCGCAACAAGGACGGCGAGCGCTTCATGGAGAAGTACGCGCCGGTGATGAAGGACCTGGCGTCGCGAGACGTCGTGTCCCGCTCCATCTACACGGAGATCCGCGAGGGCCGCGGCTGTGGCCCCGAGGGCGACCACGTCTACCTGGACCTCACGCACCTCCCGCCGGAGCAGCTGGACGCCAAGCTGCCCGACATCACCGAGTTCGCGCGGACCTACCTCGGTATCGAGCCGTACACGGACCCGATCCCGATCCAGCCCACCGCGCACTACGCGATGGGCGGCATCCCGACGAACGTCGAGGGTGAGGTCCTGGCCGACAACACGACCGTCGTCCCCGGCCTGTACGCGGCCGGCGAGGTCGCCTGCGTGTCGGTGCACGGCGCCAACCGTCTGGGCACGAACTCGCTCCTGGACATCAACGTGTTCGGCAAGCGGGCCGGCATCGCGGCGGCGGAGTACAGCCAGAAGGCGGACTTCGTCGAGCTGCCGGAGAACCCGGCCGAGCTCGTGATCGAGCAGGTGGAGCGGCTGCGCACGTCGACGGGCACCGAACGGGTCGCTGTCCTGCGCAAGGAGCTCCAGGAGACCATGGACGCGAACGTCATGGTGTTCCGCACCGAGCAGACGATCAAGACGGCGGTCGAGAAGATCGCGGAGCTGCGCGAGCGCTACAAGAACGTCTCGATCCAGGACAAGGGCAAGCGGTTCAACACCGACCTGCTGGAGGCCATCGAGCTGGGCAACCTGCTCGACCTGGCCGAGGTCATGGCCGTGTCCGCGCTGGCCCGCAAGGAGTCCCGCGGCGGTCACTACCGCGAGGACTACCCGAACCGCGACGACGTCAACTTCATGCGCCACACCATGGCGTACCGCGAGGTGGGCGACGACGGCACCGAGTCCGTCCGTCTCGACTACAAGCCGGTCGTCCAGACCCGCTACCAGCCGATGGAGCGTAAGTACTGATGGCAACCCCCGTTATGGACAAGGTGGAGGCCGAGTCCGCCGCGTCCCCGTACATCACGGTCACCTTCCGGGTCCGCCGCTTCAACCCGGAGGTCTCGGCGGAGGCGACCTGGGAAGACTTCCAGCTGGAGATCGACCCGAAGGAGCGCGTCCTCGACGGCCTCCACAAGATCAAGTGGGACCTGGACGGCACGCTGACCTTCCGCCGTTCCTGCGCCCACGGCATCTGCGGTTCGGACGCGATGAGGATCAACGGCAAGAACCGCCTTGCCTGCAAGACCCTCATCAAGGACATCAACCCCGAGAAGCCGATCACGGTCGAGCCCATCAAGGGCCTGACGGTCCTGAAGGACCTGGTCGTGGACATGGAGCCGTTCTTCCAGGCGTACCGGGACGTCATGCCCTTCCTCATCACGAAGGACACTAACGAGCCCACGCGCGAGCGGCTGCAGTCGGCCGAGGACCGCGAGCGCTTCGACGACACGACGAAGTGCATCCTGTGCGCGGCCTGCACGTCCTCGTGCCCGGTCTTCTGGAACGACGGCCAGTACTTCGGCCCCGCGGCCATCGTCAACGCCCACCGCTTCATCTTCGACTCGCGTGACGAGGCGGGCGAACAGCGCCTGGAGATCCTCAACGACAAGGACGGCGTCTGGCGCTGCCGCACGACCTTCAACTGCACGGACGCCTGCCCGCGCGGCATCGAGGTCACGAAGGCGATCGCCGAGGTGAAGAAGGCCCTGATCACGCGCCGCTTCTGAGGCCGCTCCCGGTACGGCGTTCCGTACGACTGTGAGGGCCCCGTCTCCCGGGTCGGTACCGGGGACGGGGCCCTCCGTCGTTCACCACTCCCCGGCATCAGCCTTGCGCATCAGACCCGTCCTCGTACGACCTCCGTATGGACGACATCGCGGTGGGTACGCGGAGGGTGGCCTGCTCATAGCTGGCTCAGGATCGTCGGGTCCGTGATCTTCATGTCGTCGGCCAGCATCATCGCCTTGCTCAGGATCACCGCCATCATCCGGTCACCCTCGTACGGCAGGTAACCCGTCTGCGGGGCGGCAGGGTTGGACTTGGGGACGATGCACAGGTACTGGTCGTTCGGGGTCATGAGGATGTTGCCCGAGCCGAGGTGGATCTTGTAGGTGTGGCGTTCGCCCTTCACGTGCAGGAAGCGGCCCTCGATCGTGCAGCGGTCGGCGATCGCCAGCCTCGGTATCAGGCGTTCGAGGAGGGCCCGGCGGGTCTGAGCGCTCACGCCCAGATCGCCGAAGCCGTACGACGTCCAGTACTCCCGGAAGCGGCCGCCCGGGCCGCCGTCCTGCCAGGTCGGGTCGTTGCCGACGCTGGCCACGCCGACGAACAGGTCCACGTCGCGCAGGACTTCCGACAGGACCAGCGGCGGAATGTCCGTCAGGGGCAGCGGGTCGACCGGGACGGCACCGTCGCGCAGCCACATGCGGTACTCACCGCCGCAGCAGTGGGCCGAGTTGGGCGGGGCATCGATCGGGTAGAAGCGGACCTGGTCGGTGCGCAAGCGCAGGAAACTGCCGGAGTCGGTGATGTCCTCGTAGTTCTCACCGCCGTCGCCCTCGATCCAGTACTCGGCACGCAGGCCCCACTGGGGCAGCTCACGGACGGCCGGCGGTGCCTCGTCGTCGACGGACAGGCGCAGTTTGTTGTGCCAGCCCCGGATCGCGGCCAGCGAGTGGAACTGGTGCTGGCGCAGGACGTGTGCCGCGAAACGGTTCGAGTACGTCCCCGTCGCGCGCTCGGCGTCCGTCAGCAGGTACACCTCGCGGTGGGCCTGCTTGAAGGGCTGGGTGATGCCGTGCCGCTCCAGCCAGTCGCGCCAGGCGACGATCTCGGCGGGTTCATGGCCGACGGGGTGCCAGAGTGCGACTCGGGTGCCTTGGGTCACCGGTGCGTCGGCCAGAGTCCGCAGCTCCCCGTCCGCGTAGCCGACCGTCGTACCGTCGACCGTCCACAGGAGGCGGCGGGCGAGTGTGCCGACCAACGGGTGGTCGAGGTAGCGCTCGCGCCACGCGGCGTACGACCAGGTGCGGCGGGCCAGGAACTGACGGTCCAGGCGCTCGCTCTGCGCCGAGAGCATCTTGTCGATGTCCTTGACCGTGGCCTTGAGCTCCTTGAGCTCGTCGGCGTGCTCGCGCCTGACCGCGGCCGGCACGCTCTTGACCGCCTTGCCGCTCGCGTTGCGCCAGCTCAACACCACCTTGGGTCCCTGGACTTCGAGCAGGGCGGTGACCTCGCCGAGCCGGTGCTCCGTGTGACCGACCTCCGTCAGGCCGTACGCCGGCACGGCCAGCTCCTCGATCTCCTCGCGGCTCAGGCCCATCGCCTTCGCCCGGGCGTCCAGACCGGTGTCGAGCAGCTTGAGCGTGCCCTTGTAGGTGACGCGGGTGGCGAGGCGGGCCAGTTCGGCGAGGGCCGCCTCGCCGTCGATGCGGGCGAGGGCGTTGACCGCGGCGTTCGCGACCTTGGGGTTCACCGGTCCGACGCCCGGGACCTTGCGCAGGGAGGTGTCGACGAGGGCGCCCAGGACGCGGGCCGTCTCGGGGTGCGGCGGCAGGAAGGAAAGCAGCCAGGCCAGTCCGCGCAGCGCGTCGGCGTTGTACGGGTCGAAGGTGGCGTTGGGGTCGGCGCCGTAGCTCCGGTTGAGCAGGGGGCGCGTGCGGGGCCGTCCCACCAGCCGCAGCCAGGCCGGCAGCCGCTCGCGCACCTCGTCGGCGCCCAGCGGAGCGATCAGCGCGCGGCCGGCCTTCTCCCACTTCGCGGAGGGGCGGGCGGCAGTTGCGGTGGCCGCGTGGGCGAGCAGGTGCCGCCAGTCGTCGCCGAGCTCGGCCAGCTCGGCGAGCGCCCGGTCCGCCCAGGCCTCACCGGGGTTCAGAACGGGGCCGTCGATCCGCGCGACCAGCGAGCCGAGCCTCGACTTGCCGTCCCACAGGGTCACATACGAACGGCGGATGACGGCGACGAGCTCACCGGGCAGCTCACGGCCGTCGGCCAGCTCCAGCTCGGCGAGCCGGATCAGGTGCTCGGGGTTGTAGTGGACGTCCTGCTCCGCGGCCAGGCTGATCAGGGCCAGGCGGGTGTCGAGCGGTTGCCCGTCGGCCGTCGGATGGACGTTCCGCAGGTTGGCGAGCAGGATCACGATGCTGCGTTGCGCGGCTGTGCCCGGCTCCAACTCGTGGTACCGGACGGCGAGGGCGTGCACCAGCCCGGCCTGGAAGCGCTCGGGCGCGGCGCACACGGCGTCGACGACCTTGCGGCCCTCGAAGCCCCAGTGGTCACCGACCATCTCGGCGAGCGCGAGCAGTTCGGGGACGAGGTTGTCGGTGTCCTCGGCGTCGATCAGGTCGATGACGAGGGAGACCACACGCGCGTACTCGGAAGGTGCCTCGGTCATCAGCCACCCACCAGGGGGACGAGCTTGAGGAACGTGATCTCGGTGCCGAGCCCGAGCTCGACCTCGTCGTCGAGTGCGGTGACCTGACGGTCGCCCACGAGCACGAGGAAGCCGTTGCCCGCGAAGGCCTTCAGGGCCAGCTCGGTCTGCGCCTCGGGGTCTATCCGGCGGCGGGTGCGCACCGCGTAGCCGTTGAGGACACGCTCGGTGTCCTCCGGCTGCACGAGTCCCTGGAAGACCTCCGGTGTCCGCGCGTTGTACTCGGCGACCTCCTGGAACACCCGGCGCCGGATCAACTCACGCACGGTGAGCCGTTCCTCGGCGATCTCGAGCCCCCAGCCGTCGCTGCGGCTCCCGCTTGTCGTCTCGTCGACGAAGGTCACGATTCCCATGCCCACGACAGTACGAGCCACCACTGACAATCCCCGGTTCCGGCCGATCATCCCCTTACCCTGACGGCATGTCAGATGACGAGTCGTACGAGCTGCTCGGGTTCGACAACGTGCTGCTGCCGGTCGGCGACCTCGGTGAGGCCGTCCGGTTCTACGAATGCGCCGGGTTCACGGTCGGGTTCCGGCTCGACGAGGCCGGGATCGCACTGCTGAAGGTCGGGGGCGAGACGCCCGGGATCCTGCTGCGGCACGAGGAGGCGCTGGGACACCGGCCGCCTCCGTGGCCGTATCCGCGGGTGTGGCTGGAGGTGCCGGACGCGCGAGCGGCGGCGCGGGCGTTGGGCGAGGTGGGCATCACACCGCTCGACGAGCCGTTCTCCGGGGCCACCGGGTGGACCGTCGAGATCCCCGACCCCTGGGGGAACGTCGTCGGGTTCACGGACTACACCAAGCGGCCGGAACTGGCACGCAGGTCATGACGTGACGGAGGCCTCACCCTATTGAGTTGAACACGTTCAAAGACGGGCCTAGAGTCTTCCTCGTCAGCGTTTTGAACGCGTTCAAGAAGGGGGAGGCCATGGACCGCACGGTCATCGCCTACGTCATCTACCTCGTCGTCAGCATCGCCCTCACCATCTGGGTGGCCCGCACGCTCAGCCGCAACGGACGGATCTTCCTCGCCGACGTGCTGCGCGGGAACGAGAAGCTCGCCGACGCCGTGAACCACCTGCTGGTGGTCGGCTTCTACCTCGTCAACCTCGGCTTCGTCGCGCTGTACCTGAGCGACGACGACACCATCCTCGACACGCGCGGGATCTTCGAGGCCCTGTCGACCAAGCTCGGCGTGGTCCTCCTGGTGCTCGGCGTGATGCACCTGGGCAACGTCTACGTGCTCAACAAGATCCGCCGGCGCGGGGTGATGGAGCGCGAGCAGGTGCCTCCGGTCGCTCCGCAGGGCTGGGCCGCTCCGTCGGCCGGGGCGTGACCGAGTGGCCGGCATGACGGACGCCGCCGCGGCCGGCGGGCCCCACGCACCGAGCGCGGGGCCCGCCACCCCGGTCCGCCGACTGACCGTCCTCTACGACGCCGACTGCTCCCTGTGCTCCTTCCTGCGCGACTGGCTCGTACGGCAGCCGCAGCTGGTTCCGCTGGAGCTGGTGCCGGCCGGGTCCGAGGAGGCCCGGCGGCGCTGTCCCGGCCTCGACCACGGCGCCACCCTCGACGAGATCACCGTCGTCGGCGACGCCGGGCAGGTCTACCGGGGCGGCGCCGCCTGGATCGTCACGCTGTGGGCGCTGCGCGAGCACAGGGGACTCGCGCATCGCCTCAGCACTCCCTCGGGGGCCCTGCTCGCCAAGGGGGCCGTGCTCGCCGCCGCCAAGTGGCGCGGGGCGCAGCAGGGTGGGGCGCGGCGGGACGGCGGGCAGTGGGGCGGGCAGGTCTACCGGCGCGCGGACGGGTGGTCGTACGACCCGAGTCGGGGCTGGACGTACAACCCGCCGGGCTGCGACAGCGGTACCTGCACCACGGGGTGAGGCGGGCGCCGGGAGGGGGCGCAAGAGGGACCAACTCGCCACGAAAGGCCCGCTTTCGGACTCGGTTTTGGCATGCGCTCTTCCAAAACCGTCTGCGGGTTGGCACGCTGCCTCCCGGTTCTCCACTCCGCTCTCGACCGACTGTCTGTCAGCCGGGCGGCCCACCCGGTCGCACGGTCCCCCCATCGCAGAAGGAGTACGCGTGAGAGGCATAACCCGCGTCACCCGCATACCCCGCCCCCTCGTCGGCGCCCTGGTCGGTGTCACCGCACTGCTCACCGCCGGCGCCCTGGCCGCGCCCGCGGGTGCCGCGCCGAGGTCCGACAGCTCCACCGGCGTCAGCTCGGTCTCGGCCGGCGCGCAGAAGCAGGCCCGTGACTTCTGGACACCGCAACGCATGCGTGGGGCGACCCCGCTCGACCTGGTGAGCGTCAACGGTCACTACGACGGCGGTTCGGCGCCCCTCAAGGGGAAGGCGACCACCGTCGCGCCCAGCGCCCCGGCCGCGGCGGTCGGCAGGGCCGCCGCCGACATCGGTCTGCTGGCCTTCCCCAACAGTGGCGGCCAGTGGACCGGCGGCGGCGCGGTCGTGTCCACGGCGGGCCGGGTGTTCTTCACCTACCAGGGCCGTACGGCGTCCTGTTCCGGCAACGCCGTCACCAGCGCCAACAAGAGCACCGTGATCACGGCGGGCCACTGTGTGAAGCTGGACGGCGCCTGGCACACCAACTGGGTCTTCGTGCCCGGCTACCACGACGGGCAGGCCCCGTACGGCCGCTGGACCGCGTCGAAGACGCTGTCCACACCGCAGTGGACGGCGAGCGAGGACATCAACTACGACGTCGGCGCCGCGGTCGTGGCCCCGCTGGACGGCAAGCTGCTGACGGACGTCGTCGGCGGTCAGGGGCTGGCCTTCAACACCGGCTACAACCTGCCCATGTACTCGTTCGGCTTCCCGGCGGCCTCCCCGTACGACGGTGAGAAGTTCATCTACTGCAGCGGCAACACCAGCCGGGACTTCCTGTTGTCCAACGACCACGGCATGAACTGCAACATGACCGGCGGCTCCAGCGGCGGCCCCTGGTTCACCAAGTTCAACGAGTCCACGGGCACGGGCCTGCTGTCCTCGGTGAACAGCTTCAAGTACAACTTCCTGCCCAACCGGATGTACGGCCCGTACTTCGGCGCCGACGCCCAGAACCTGTACCAGACGGCACAGGCGTCCTGACCGACGGTCCTCCTGGCGGACGGCCGAAACAGCACTCGTTAGGCTCTCGTTCCGTGTCCTCGAAGAACGAAAGCCCTGAACAGGGCGACGCGTCCAGCAAGTCCGAGCAGACCCGCGCCAAGTCGGAGCAGACCCGTGCGCTGATCCTGGAGACCGCCATGCGGCTGTTCCAGGAGCGGGGCTACGACAAGACGACGATGCGGGCGATCGCGCAGGAGGCCGGGGTCTCCGTCGGCAACGCGTACTACTACTTCGAGGGCAAGGAACACCTGATCCAGGGCTTCTACGACCGGATCGCCGCCGAGCACCAGGCGGCGGTCCGGGATGTCCTGGCCCGGGAGACCGACCTTGAGGCGCGGCTCGGGGGCGTCCTGAAGGTGTGGCTGGACATCGCGACGCCGTACCACGAGTTCGCGGTGCAGTTCTTCAAGAACGCCGCCGACCCCGACAGCCCGCTCAGCCCCTTCTCCCCCGAGTCGGAGCACGCGCGCGTGGAGGCCATCAGCGTCCATCGGCAGGTGCTTGCGGGCGCGACGAAGACCAAGGTGCCCGAGGAGCTCCGGGACGTGCTGCCCGAGCTGATGTGGCTCGCGCAGATGGGGCTCGTCCTGTACTGGATCTTCGACCGGACGGAGGGGCGCGAGCGCAGCTACCGGCTGGCCGAGCGGGGTGCCCGGCTGACCGCGCGGGGCGTCTCGCTGGCGCGGTTCCGCGTGCTGCGGCCGTTGGTGCGCGAGGTGCACGAGCTGTTCACGGACTTCCTGCCGGGGATGACGAACGCGCTGCCGGATCCGGCGAAGGAGACGGAGAAGGGGAAGAGGAAGGGAAGGGCGAACGGGGAAGCCGACAGCTAGGGGCGCCCGCCGACGACGAGCGCCCCGAAAGCCGTTTCCGTGATGCTCAGTTGACGGCGTCCACCTCGCCCTCGGCCAGCTCCACGTCGTACACCAGCGGCCCGTCCGCCACGACCACCTGGCCCGCCCGGGACCCGTACGACTCGGCGCTCGTCGCCAGCAGATACGTTCCCGGCGTCGGCACCGAGACGATGTACGAGCCGTCGGCCAGGGACGTCACCCGGTCCAGCTGACGCCCGCCCTTCGTCAGCAGCGTCACCGCCGCGCCGTCGACCGGCTCACCGTCGGCGGTACGGATGAAGCCGTGCACGACCGAGGCCCTGCCGTCCCGGGCCGGCTCCTCCTCGGCCACCGCGGCCTCCTCCTTCGGTTCGACGGCCAGATGCGGCAGCCGCTTCTCCAGCCAGTCCGGCAGCCACCAGTTCGCCCTGCCGAGCATGTGCATCGCGGCCGGCACCAGGGCCGTCCGCAGGATGAAGGCGTCCAGGGCGACGGCTGCCGCGAGACCGATGCCCGCCATCGCGCCCTCCATGTCGCCGCTCAGCACGAACGCGCTGAAGACACAGATCATGATCAGAGCGGCTGAGTTGATGACCCGGCTGGTCTCCGCGAGGCCGACGCGGACCGCGCGCGCGTTGTCCTTGGTGTGCACCCACTCCTCGTGCATCCGGCTCACCAGGAACACCTGGTAGTCCATGGAGAGGCCGAACAGCAGGGACAGCATGATGACCGGCAGGAACGAGGTGATCGGGCCTTCCTTGCCGACGCCGATGAGCTCGGTGCCCCAGCCCCACTGGAAGATCGCCACCAGGACGCCGAAGGACGCCGCGGCCGCGATGAGGTTCATCAGGGCGGCCGTCAGCGGCACCACGAGCGAGCGGAAGGCCACCAGCAGGAGCAGGAAGCCGAGCGCGATGATCGTCGCGACGAAGTAGGGCAGGCGGTCGCCGGTCACGGACGCGAAGTCCTTGAAGACCGCCGTCACCCCGCCGACATGGGCCTCGGCCCCGGACTGCGGGATCACGTCGTCGCGCAGCCGGTCGATCAACTGGTCCGTCTGCTCGGACTGGGGCGACGTGTCCGGTACGACCTGGATGACCGTGACGCCGTTGGCAGGCGGGAGGTCGGCAACCTGTGCGACGCCCTCGGTCGACCGGATGCCGTCGACCAGAGCGGCGGGGGCGTCGCCCTCGACGACCACTTGGAGCGGGCCGTTGAAGCCGGGCCCGAAGCCCTCGGCGAGCAGGTCGTAGGCCTGGCGCGTGGTCTGCGACTCCTGGTGGTTGCCCTGGTCGGTGGCGCCGAGGCGCAGCGACAGCACGGGGATCGCGAGGACCGCCATGACGACGACGGCCAGCGCGGCGACCGGACGCGGGCGCCTTTGGACGTACGACGACCAGCGCGCCGCGAGTCCGCTCGCCTCCTCCGGCTCCGGTCCCGCCGCGGCCAGCTTGCGCCGCTGCCGGCGGCTGAGCACCCGCATGCCGAGCAGTCCGAGGAGTGCGGGCAGCAGGGTGATCGCGGCCAGCACGCTCAGGACGACGGTGAGCGAGGTCGCGACGACCACGCCGTCCAGGAACCGCATGTTCATCACCAGCATTCCGGCGAGCGCGATGCACACCGTGCCGCCCGCGAACAGCACCGCACGGCCGGAGGTGTTCAGGGCGGTCACCGCCGCCTCCTCCGGCTTCATCCCGCGCAGGATGCCGCGCCGGTGCCGGGTGACGATGAACAGGGCGTAGTCGATGCCGACGCCGAGGCCTATCAACGAGCCGAGCAGCGGCGCCACTTCGGGCACGTCCGTGACATGGCTCATCAGCATCGTCGCGATCATGCCGGTGCCGACGCCCGCGATCGCCACGACGATCGGCAGCAGCATCGCGAAGAGCGAACCGAAGGCCAGGAACAGCACGACCGCCGCCGCGAGGATGCCGACCGCCTCCGCCGTGCCCTGCGGCGGCTCCTGGGTGCGGGCGATCGCCTGTCCGCCCAGCTCGACCTGGAGGCCGTCGCGTTCGGCGGCCTGCGCCGTGTCGACGACGTCCTCGATCAGCTCCTTCGGGACGGCGTTCGCCTGCTCGGTGAAGGTGATCTGGGCGTACGCGATCCGCCCGTCCCGGCTGATCTGCGCGGCTGACCGGTCCGCGTAGGGGTCGGTGACCTCACCGACTCCCTTCATCCGCCCGATCTCCTCGAGCGCGGGCTCGATCCGGGACCGTACGGACTCGTCCCGTACGGAACCGCCGTCCACCTTCCACACCACCGTGTCGGTGTCGCCCGCGCGCTCCGGGAAGGCCTTCTCCATCAGGTCGTACGCGGTCGCGGAGTCCGTGTCCGGGAGGGAGAAGACGTTCGCGTAGTTCGTGCCCGCGGCCGAACTCGCCGCGCCCAGGCCGAACAGTGCCCCCAACCACAGCAACAGGACCACCAGCCGGTGCCGATAGCACCACCGTGCCAATGCCGCCACGCTCAACGCTCCTTATTCGGTTCGGTCGGTCCCCCAGGTCCTGGGCAACAGCATTGGCTGCGGCACGCGCGCGTGGCAGGCGAGGGCCATGACTCTCAAGGAACTCCAAAGGGAACAACCGCCCGACTGTCAGTGGCCCCGCCGATACTGGGGGCATGACGACGGCTTCTGGCACCGTGCTGGTCGTGGAGGACGAGGAGTCCATCGCGGACGTCCTCGCCATCGCCCTGCGCTACCACCGTTTCGAGGTCGTGATCGCGGGCACGGTCCGCGAGGCGCTCGCCCTCGCCGAGCGCACCCGGCCCGACGCGGCGCTGCTCGACGTCATGCTCCCGGACGGCGACGGCCGCGCCCTCGGGCGTGAACTGCGCGAGCGGCGGCCCGACCTGGCGCTCGTCTTCCTCACCGCACGCGACTCGCCCGCCGAGATCGTCGGCGCGCTCGGCTTCGGCGACGACTACATCACCAAGCCGTTCAACATCGACGAGGTGATCGCGCGGATAACGGCAGTACTGCGCCGCACCCGGCCGGCCGACGTCCTGCCGCAGCGACCGCCGCTCAGCTACGGCGACCTGGAGCTGGACGAGACGACGTACTCGGTGCGCCGCGCGGGCCGGACCGTCGAACTCACCCCCACCGAGTACGCGTTGCTGCGCTTCCTGGTGCGCAACGGCGGCCGGATCGTGCCCAAGGAGCAACTCCTGCGCCACGTCTGGCAGTACGAGCACACCCCGCCCGAGTCGACCGTCGTCGAGACCTACATCAGCTATCTGCGGCGCAAGCTGGACGCCCTGGGACCGCCGGTGATCACCACCCGGCGGGGCGTCGGATACGGGCTGGCATGAGGCGTCCCAGGATCGTCGGCATCTTCGACGTCTGCCGCCGGCGCGGCATCCACTCGCTGCGCGGCAAGCTGACGCTGGCGAACGTGGCGCTCCTTGCCGTCGGCATCGCCGTCGCCACCGCGGTCAGCCTGATGACCGCGCGCTTCTACCTGCTCGACAAGGTCGACACCGAACTGAAGACCGCGCGCACCACCCTGCGGAACGCCGGGTTCACCCTGCAGCAGATCGAGTCGCTGAGCGAACTGGGCATCGCGCTGGACAAGTTCACCGGCGAGGGAGCCACGGACACGGATCCGCTGCCCAGCCCGACCATGGTGTACGTCGCGGTCGACTCCGCCGGGCGGCCGGTGGCCCTGGGCCCGCTGAAGCCGACACCCCGCCAGCACGCGCTGGCCGCCGCCGCGAAGGACCCGGCGGCCCTCGCCGCCGACGAGGAGCCGCGGGACGTACGGGTCGACGGTGAGCGCTACCGGATGTCCGGCGCGCGGCTGTCGGACGGCACCGTCGTGCTGATCGCCATACCGACCGAGGGTCTGCACGAGGGCATGGGCAAGGCCCTCAGGATGGACCTGGCCGTCGGCACGCTGCTGCTGGCGCTGCTCGGCTGTCTGACGATGTTCAGCGTGCGGCGCCGGATGCAGCCGCTGGAGGACATGGTGGAGACGTCGTCCGCGATCGCCGAGGGCGATCTGACCCGGCGCGTCCCCTCCAGTCGAGAGGCCACCCTGGAGGTCGAACAGCTCCGGGTCGCCCTCAACTCGATGCTCCACCAGGTGGAGTCGGCGTACCGCACCCGCGAGCGCAGCGCGGCCCAGCTGCGCCGCTTCGTCGGTGACGCCTCACACGAGCTGCGCACGCCGTTGTCCGCGATACGCGGCTACCTCCAGCTGTACGACAAGGGGATGCTGGTCGAGCCGGCCGAGCGCAAGCGTGCCTGGGACCGGATGAACGGCGAGGTCGACCGCATGGGCCGCCTCGTCGACGAACTGCTCACCCTCGCCCGCCTCGACCAGCAGCCCGAACTGCGCTTCCGCAACGTCGACTTGAGCCGCCTCGTGCGCGACGCCGCCCAGGACCTGCGGGCACAGCAGCCGGAACGGCCCCTCACGGTCGACGCCGACGGCACCCTGCTCGTGCGCGCCGACGAGTCGGGGCTGCGCCAGGTGCTGGGCAACCTGATCGGCAACGTCCGCACGCACACACCCGCCGACGTGCCGGTGCGGCTGGGGGTGAACCGGGCCGACGGGGTCGTACGGCTGTGTGTCGAGGACAAGGGGCCGGGGCTGTGCGCGGAGGACGCGGCACGCGTCTTCGACCGGTTCTTCCGGGCGGGCGGGGGTGCGGGCAGCGGTCTGGGGATGGCGATCGTGCAGGGGGTGGTGGAGGCGCACGGCGGGGAGGTGACGGTGGACACAGCGCCGGGTGAGGGCTTGAAGGTGACGGTGACACTGCCGACCTGAGGGGCGCGGGGCTGCATCGACATGCGGCTCCGCCGGCGTCACTGCACTCCTAGCGGAGCAACAAGTGCCCAGACGGTCTTCCCATGTCTCCCCCGGCTCCACACCCCCCAAGCCGCAGCCAGGTTCTCCACCAGATGCAACCCGCGACCGGCTTCGTCCCACTGCTCCACCACCCGTAACCGGGGTTCGAGCCGACCCTCGTCCGAGACCTCTATCAGGCAGGAACCGTCGGCGAGCGCGGTCACGGCGACCTCGAACTCGCGTTCAACAAGGGGTCCGTGGCGTACGACGTTGGTGGCCAGCTCCGAGACGAGCAGCACCGCGTCCTCCAGCGCCGGATCCCGTGGCCCGTGCCCCCAGTCGGCCAGATGGTCCCGGACCCGGCGCCGGGCGAGACCGACGGACGCCGGGTGCCGGGGCAGCCGAAAGACGTTGCGTCTCACCACGTTTGCTCCTCACCCCGCACACGCCTTCGCCACATGGTGCAGCGCGGAGTGGCCCCCTGGCATCAGCAGGGGGAATGTCAAGGGCGCGAGATCGCGTCAGATCCAGGAGAGGCGCCAGAGCCGGAAGACCCCGGTGCCGTCCGACAGATACTGACCGCCGCCGACGTCCTCGGTGGTGACGACGTACTCCTTGGCCTGCCACAGCGGAATGACCGGGACGTCGCGCGCCACGGTCTCCTGCACCGAGCGGAGGTCCCTTACGGCCTCGCCGCGGTCGGCGTACTGCTGGCTCGCCGTGATCTGCCGGTCGACGTCCTTGTTGCTGTAGCCGGTGTTCATGGTGCCGTCGGTGCCGACGAGCGGGCTGCCGTAGGTGTCCGGGTCCGGGAAGTCGGCGACCCAGCCGACGGCGTACGCGTCGAGCTTGCCGCCCGCCCAGCGCTTCTGGAAGTCGGTCCACTCGTAGCCCTTGACCGTCACCTTGAACAGGCCGGTCGCCTCCAGTTGCCGCTTGATCTCCGCGGCCTCCTCGGCGGCGGCGCCGCGGCCGGTGGCGTAGCCGTAGGTGAAGCGGACGGGCAGGCTGACGCCGGCCTCGTCGAGCAGGGCTCGCGCCTTGGCGGTGCTGAGCTTGGGGTAGGTGTCGAAGAACGACGTCGTGTGGCCGGTGATGCCGGTCGGAATCAGTGAGTACAGCGGGTCGACGGTGCCCTTGTACACCGTGGCCGCCAGCCGCTCGCGGTCGATCAGCCAGGCCATGGCCTGCCGGACCCGGACGTCGTGCAGCGGTGAACCGGCGCGGGTGTTGAAGTACAGGTTGCGGATCTCGGAGCTGTCCGCCTCGGAGACGCGCTGGTCCGGGTCGGAGGCGTTCAGACCGGCGAGGACCTCAGGCGGCAGCGTGCGGGTGGCGACGTCGACCTGCTTCGCCTTCCAGGCGTCGGCGAGGGCGTCGGCGTCCGCGTAGTAGCGAAGCTCGACGGGACGGCCGGTGCCCTTGAGGGCGCCCGTGTAGTGCGTGTTGGGCGCGAGGACGGCCTTCTTGTCCTTCGTGTACGCCGTCAGGGTGTACGGGCCGGTGCCGTCGACACCGTTGTCGGTGCGCAGCGCGCCCGCCGGATACTTCTCGCGGTCGACGATGGAACCCGCCCCGGTGGCCACCTTCAGCGGGAACGTGGCGTCCGGCGACGACAGATGGAAGGTGACCGTGCGGCCGCTCGCGCTCACCGAGCCGAGCGTGTCCAGCACGGCGGACGGGCCGACGTCCGACTTGATCCGCTTGACCCGGTCGAAGGAGTACTTGACGTCCTGCGCGGTCATCGCGCGCCCGCTCGGGAACGTGAGGCCCTCGCGCAGTTCGCAGCGGTACGTGGTCAGTTCGGTGCCGGCGAAGGCGCAGCTCTCGGCCGCGTCCGGCACGGGTGTGGTGCCGCCCGGCTCGAAGGTCAGCAATGACTGGAAGACGTTGTTGAACAGCGCCCAGGACCCGGCGTCATAGGCGCCGGCCGGGTCGAGCGACGTGACCGCGTCCGTCGTACCGACCGTGATGGTCCTGCCCTGGTCCTCCTGCGACGGCAGCAACTGCCAGCCGCCCACTCCCACGGCCGCCAGCACGAGCAGCGTCGCGAGAATCCGCATGCGAACAGAACGCATGGGTGTGCCTCTCCCCAGGCCCTCGAACGGGGCCCCCGCATGAGCAATGGATTTGCGCCACTCCCCTTAGTGGCGCGCACACCTAATCACACGTGTTTCACCAGGGGGAAGGGGATTCTGGTGACATGGGAAAGAACTTACCTACGGGCGTTTCCGGCGGGTTTCACAGGCTGTTCACAGAGTGGGCTGACGGGGCCGTTCTCCTCAGGCCTGACGGGACGCCAGCTCGATCACCGTGACGTCCGACGGGGCGCCCACGCGCGTCGGCGGACCCCAGGCTCCTGCGCCCCGGCTGACGTACAGCTGCGTGTCGCCGTAGCGCTCCAGGCCGGCCAGGGTCGGATTCGCCATCTCCGCGATGAGGTTGCCGGGCCACAGCTGGCCGCCGTGGGTGTGGCCGGAGAGCTGGAGGTCGACGCCGTGGTCGACGGCGTCGTGGATCTGGACCGGCTGGTGGGCGAGGAGCACACACGCGCGTGCTCTGTCCCGGTCGCCGAGGGCCTTGGCGAAGTCGGGGCCCTGGCCCTCGTCCTCGCCCGCGACGTCGTTGACACCGGCCAGGTCGAAGTGGGGCAGCTCGGTACGGGCGTTCTCCAGAGGGCGCAGGCCCAGACGGCGTACCTCCTCGACCCACTGCTCGGCCCCCGAGAAGTACTCGTGGTTGCCGGTGACGAAGAACGCGCCGTGCCGTGCCCTCAGTCGGGCCAGCGGGGCGGCCGCCGGGCCGAGGTCCTTCACACTGCCGTCCACCAGGTCGCCGACCACCGCGATGAGGTCGGGCTGAGTGCCGTTGATCGTGTCGACGACCTTCTGGGCGAAGCCCCGGCCCAGGACCGGGCCCAGGTGGATGTCGCTGACGACCGCGATCCGGTAACCGTGCGCCGCGCGCGGGAGCTTGGCCAGCGGGACGGTGACCCGCTTCACCTTCGGGCCGCGCAGCACGCCGTACGTGCCGTAGCCGACGGTGCCGACGGCGGCCGCGGCGGCGGCACCGGCGACGACACGGGAGACGAAGAGGCGGCGGGTCGGGGTGGCCAGGGGGCGTGACGGGTCGGTGGAATCCGGGGCGAGGGCCGGGATCGGATCGGGCGCGGCCGCCGGTGACGGGTCGGTCGTGAGCGCCGACGCCGGGTCCGAGTTCAGGTCGGGCGATGCGGCCGCTGCCACTCCTGCCGGCACCGGCTCCGGTTCCCGTACGGCTTCCCCGGCGCGCGCCCGCCGCTCGACCCAGCGCCGCAGCAGTGGTCGTACGACTTCACCCACCAGCACTCCCAGCAGCAGGTATATCGACAGGGCCAGCCACAGGAAGCCCGGCCAGGCCAGGATCTGCTGAAGCAGGAAAGGTGCGCCCGCGCGTTCGGCGACGAGGGCCCCGACCGTCAGCGCCCAGCCGCCGGCGATCACCACCGCGCCCGCGCGGCGCACGAACCCGGGTCCGCGGGTCGTGTCGCGGAAGAGGCGGCGCCACACGAACCAGTTGCCCGCCACCAGGGCGGACAACACGAGCAGTGCGACGAGCGCGAAGACGATGACCACGCCGACGTTCCCTTTCCTTTGTGTGCCGAGTGAACGTCCCGGGCCTTGGCCGAGTTCCTATGACGTGCGGCGCAGTGCGCGCACTCCGCGCAACCCGATGACCCCGATGACCGTCCCCAATACGAAGGAGACGACGGCGAGCAGCAGGTGCACCCAGAAGTACGCCGTCGGGTGACCGTCGTCGAACGCGAGCCCGCTGCTGTCCTTGATCAGGTTTTTGACGAAAGTGACCCAGATGACCCAGCTCCACACCCCGAAGGCGAGCAGGAACCAGGAGACGGGGCGGCTGAGCTTCATAGGTTCAGTATCACCATCGCGTGTCCGGTTCCCCGAGCGGGGTGGGGACGGAAGCGGGACTTCCATGGGAACGGCATGTACTTTCTCCGTCGTGCCCGCACCCAAGAAGACCGCCAGGCGATCCCTGCTGGTCACTTCCGCCGTCCTGTCGTCCCTCGCGCTGACCGCGCCCGTCTCCCACGCGGCTCCCAAGCCGTCACCGAGTACGAGCCCGTCGGCCACTCCCCCGGCGAACATGTCGACCGTGGGCGGCGAACGGCTCGGCCGGCCCGGCACACAGGTGAACCTCGCGAGCGGCGTCCCCGTCCTGCCCAAGGACCTGACCGCCCGCTCCTGGGTCGTCGCCGACGCCGAGTCCGGCCAGGTGCTCGCCGCGCACAACGCGCACTGGCGGCTGGCGCCCGCGAGCACCATGAAGATGCTGTTCGCCGACACGGTGCTGCCGAAGTTCCCGAGGACCATGGAGCACAAGGTCGTCCCGTCCGACCTGGCGGACATCGGTTCCGGCTCCAGCATGGTCGGGATAAAGGAGGGCGAGACGTACACCGTCCACGACCTGTGGCTCGGGGTCTTCCTGCGCTCCGGCAACGACGCGGTGCACGTCCTGTCGAAGATGAACGGCGGGCTCAAGAACACCGTCGATGAGATGAACGAGCACGCCGAGGAGCTCCAGGCCCTCGACACGCACGCCGTGTCCCCCGACGGCTACGACGCCCCGGGCCAGGTCTCGTCGGCGTACGACCTCACCCTGATCGCCCGCTCGGGGCTGCAGAAGAAGGACTTCCGCGAGTACTGCTCGACCGTCACCGCCAAGTTCCCGGGCGAGACGAAGAAGAGCAAGAAGGGCAAGTCGGTCCGCGAGTCCTTCGAGATCCAGAACACCAACCGGCTGCTGGCGGGCGACAGCGACATCCCCGTCTACCAGGGCATCGCGGGCGTCAAGAACGGCAACACCACGAACGCCGGCGCCACCTTCACCGGTGTGGCCGAGCGCGACGGCAAGGTGCTGCTCGTCACGGTCATGAACCCGGAGAAGAGCGAGCACAACGAGGTCTACAAGGAGACCGCGCGGCTGTTCGACTGGGGCTTCAAGGCGGCCGGCAAGGTGCAGCCGGTGGGTGAGCTGGTGCCGCCGAAGGGCGCGGTGCAGGCCAGCGCGCAGCCGGGTGCGAACGACGCCGGGGAGGCCGGTGGCACCGGGGACGGCCAGGAGTCCTCGAAGTCGGCGGTGGGTGCCTCGGCGGCCGGCGGCTCGAGCGGTATCGGGGTCGCGCTCGGGATCACCGGCGGGGTGCTGGTGCTGCTCGCGGCGGGCGTGTTCCTGATCAACCGCCGGTGGCCGCTGCCCGACCTGGTGCGCCGTCGGAGCCGCCCCTGACGCCGGGCTTCGCGGGCGCACTTGAGCCCTCGGGCGGACCTGAGCCTTCGGGTCCGCCCGCGTGTTCGAGCTCGCCCGAGTCCTCCGGCTCACCCGAGTCCCCCGACTCCTCGGCGAGTTCGGTCTCCTTGCTCTGGGTCGCCGTCCAGGCGGCGCAGAACACCACCAGCTTGGCGGTGAAGTTGATCCACAGCAGCAGGGCGACCGGCACGCCGAACGCGCCGTACATGCTCTTCGTGGCCACGCCCTGCATATAGCCGCTCAGCAGCAGCTTCAGCAGTTCGAACCCGATCGCGCCGATCAGCGCCGCCACCATCAGCCGACGGCGCGCCGGTTCGACGCCGGGCAGCAGGGTCAGGACGTACAGCAGGAGCAGGAAGTCGGCGAGTACGGCGACGAGGAACGCGGCGATGTGCAGCAGGACGCCGCCCCAGCCGCCCTCGTCGATGCCGATCTGCCGGGTGATCCAGCCGACCATCGCGGAGGCCACCGTGGAGGCCACGATCGTCACCAGCACCGCGCCGCCGAGGCCGACCAGGACGCCCGCGTCCTTGGCCTTGCGCAGGACGGGGTTCTCCTCGTCGTCGGGCAGCTCCCACACGGCGCGCAGGCACTCGCGCATGGAGCCCACCCAGCTGATGCCGGTGAACAGCAGGACGGCGCCGGCGATGAGGCTGACCGTGCCGGCGTTCTGGACCAGGGCGTCGATGTCGAGCTGGTCGGAGATGCCGGGGACCTGCTCGGCGAGCTTGTCCTCCAGTTTGTCCTGCTGCTCCTGGCTGAGCGTCGCGGCGGCGATCGCCGCGGCCACGGTGAGCAGCGGGAACAGCGCGACGAAGCTGGTGAACGTCATCGCGGCGGCCAGCCGTGTCCACTTCACCCGGTCCATGCGCTCGTACGACCGCCACGCGTGCGTGGTCATCAGCCGGGTCACCATGGGCCCGGCGCCGGGGAGTTTTTTCAGCCAGTCCATGATCAGACTCTGCCCTCGGTTCGGAAGACCAATGTCCGAGTGCCCCAAAACCTCAGGACAGTAGCCAGCGCCATACCGATTCCGGCGCCGGACACGGTGTCCGCGCGCTGGGAGGTGAAGCCGAGGCCGTAGTGGCTCACGCCGAGACACAGCAGCTGTACGGCCGCTCCTGCGGTGTTCACCGCGAAGAAGACGGCGTACGGGCGCACGCCCCTCGGGTGCGTGTGGCGGTAGGTGCCGAGGGCGTTCCCGGCGTAGGCGACGGTGCAGCCGGCGACGAAGGCGAGCGCCTTGGCGGTGAGGGGGTCGAGGGCGGCCGGCCCGCGCAGGCAGGTGAAGACGGCGAGGTCGACGGCGTAGGCGAGAAGACCGACGGTGGCGAAGCCGACGAGCTCGCGGCGGGTGACTTTCCGGGCGGTGAGGGGCCGACGGGGCGGGGATTGGGCTCGGTCGGCCCACGCGCGCGTGCGTGACGGTTCGGCTCGGTCGGCCCACGCGCGCGTGCGTGACGGTTCGGCTGGGTCAGCCCACACGCGCGTACGTGGCGGTTCATTTCGGTCGTCCCGCGCGCGCGGGCCTACCAATTGGCGACCGCCAACCCGTACATCGCCAGCCACACCACCCCGATGAGGGCGAGTGCCCGGTCACGCAGGACGACGTCCTCGGGTTCGCCGGCCGTGCCGCGGTCGGCGAAGACGGCATAGCGCAGGATCGCGAGGATGAAGGCGACCATGGACAGTTGCCGCCAGGGCAGCACGCCGGTTTGCGGGACGCCGCCCTCCTCCATGGCCCACAGGCAGTACCCGAGGACGGCGACGCCGGCCGCCAGCTGCCAGACGAAGCGCAGGTAGCCGGTGGTGTACTCGGTGAGCAACGCGCGCGTGGCACCCGCTTTCCCGGCCATCTGCACGGCTTCGGAGTAGCGCTTGGCCGACACCATGAACAGCGCCCCGAACCCGGTCGTGATCAGGAACCAGCGCGACAGGGGGATGCCGAGCGCGAGCCCGCCGACCATCGCCCGCATCAGGAACCCGGTCGTGACGACGGCGAGATCGACGACCAGGACGTGCTTGAGGCTGACGCAGTACGCCAGTTGCATGCCGATGTACGCCGTGAGCAGGGCGGCGACGGCAGGCGAGGTCAACCAGGCCGCGGCGGCCGGTGCCAGGACCGCGAGGGCGCCTCCGACGGCGTACGCGACGGGCACGGGGACCTGTCCGGCGGCGACCGGGCGGCGGCGCTTGGTGGGGTGGGCTCGGTCCGCCTCGGCGTCCCGGGCGTCGTTGATCAGATAGACGGCGGCGGCGCAGGCCGTGAACAGCACGAATACGACCGCGAGTTGAGTCAGAGCGTGGGTCGAGAAGAGCCGGCCGGCGGCGGCCGGGGCGGCGACGACCAGGACGTTCTTGACCCACTGCTTGGGGCGCGCGGTCCTGAGGAGGCCTTTCAGCAGCGCGCGGAGACCGCCTTTGGGGGGCCGTGGGGCGGACCGACGCGGGGGTGTGCGCTGCTCGTGCAGCGCCGCTTGCCTGGTGCCTGCGGCGCTCGTGAAGGGCGCGGTCTCAGTCATGCGCGCCCCCTCTCCTCATCCAGCCCGCCCCGAGGCACGCCGCGAGTACACCCAGGGCCGCGCCCGCCGCCACGTCCGAGGGGTAGTGCACGCCGACGACCAGGCGCGAGAGGCACATCGCGGCGGCGAGCGGCGGGATCGCGTACGCGCCGAGCGCGCCGTAGGCGACGGCGGCCGCCGCGGCGGAGGTCGCGTGGGAGCTGGGGAAGGAGTGCCGACCGGCGGTGCGCACGAGGGGCACGACGTGCGCCGGACGGGGGCGGCGCACCACCCTTTTCACCCCCATGCTGACGAGGTGCGCGCCCGCGGTGAGCGCCGTGCCCCGCAACCAGGCGCCGCGTCGCCCACCGTCCACGGTGGCCCCCGCCAGGCCGGCCGCCACCCACAGCGCGCCGTGCTCGCCCGCCCAGGAGAGGGCACGCGCGGCGGCGGCGACGCGTGGGTCACGGCCGCGGGCATGGAACGCCGAAAGGATCCGGCGGTCCGCTCCTCCAAGGCTTCGGTGGTCCATGTCGTCGAGGTGGTCGAGGTGGTCGAGGTGGTCCATGTGGACTCACTGTTCACGTCGGCCACGCGAGAACTACGGCAATATTGAACGACATCCCATTAATCACCCATTTTGGGGAGAGAAGGGATGTTTCAGAACTGATCGCCCACACAGGGGCGCTACGGTCGCCGACATGCCTGCCGACACCGTCTCCGTCACGGGATGGGGCCGCACCGCCCCCACCGCCGCCCGTCTGATCCGCCCCCGGACGTACGAGGAGGCCGTGGCCGCCGTCCGGGACTGCGGGACCCGCGGGGGCATCCCGAGGGGCCTCGGGCGGGCGTACGGGGACGCGGCGCAGAACGCCGGGGGCGCGGTGCTCGACATGACGGGCCTGAACCGCATCCACGCGATCGACGCCGACGGCGGCACCGTGCTGTGCGACGCGGGTGTCTCCCTGCACCGGCTGATGGAGGTCCTGCTGCCGCTCGGCTGGTTCGTGCCGGTGACCCCGGGCACCCGCCATGTCACCGTCGGCGGCGCGATCGGCGCCGACATCCACGGCAAGAACCACCATGTCTCGGGCGCCTTCTCCCGCCATGTCCTGTCCCTGGAACTGCTGACCGCCGACGGCGGGATCCGCACGGTCCGCCGCGGCACGCCCCTGTTCGACGCGACCACCGGCGGCATGGGCCTGACCGGCGTGATCCTGACCGCGACGGTCCAACTCCAGCCGGTGGAGACCTCGTTGATGTCGGTCGACACCGAGCGCGCGCGGGACCTCGACGACCTGATGGCCCGCCTGGTCGCCACCGACGACCACTACCGCTACTCGGTCGCGTGGATCGACCTGCTGGCGCGCGGCGCGGCGACAGGGCGCGCGGTGCTCACGCGCGGCGACCACGCACCCCTGGAGGCGCTGCACGAAGGCACGCGCGCGCGTAGGGACCCGCTCGCCTTCCGCCCCTCCCGCCTGCCTGCCGCGCCCGCCCTCCTTCCGGAAGGGCTGCTGAGCCGCCGTACGGTGGGCTGGTTCAACGAGCTCTGGTACCGCAGGGCGCCACGCGCGCGTACCGGCGAACTGCAGAAGCTCGCCACCTTCTTCCACCCGCTGGACGGCGTGCCCCACTGGAACCGGATCTACGGCCGGGGCGGCTTCGTGCAGTACCAGTTCGTGGTCGGACGCGGCCAGGAGGACACACTGCGCCGGATCGTGCGGCGCATCTCCGAGCACCGCTGCCCGTCCTTCCTGGCCGTGCTCAAGCGCTTCGGGGACGCCGACCCCGGCTGGCTGTCCTTCCCCGTGCCCGGCTGGACGCTGGCCCTGGACATCCCGGCCGGGCTGCCCGGCCTGCCCGCCCTCCTCGACGAGTTGGACGAGGAGGTGGCCACGGCCGGCGGGCGCGTCTACCTCGCCAAGGACTCCCGGCTGCGGCCCGAGCTGCTCGCCGCGATGTACCCGCGCCTGGACGACTTCCGCGCGCTGCGCGCCGAGTTGGACCCGCGCGGGGTGTTCATGTCGGACCTGGCCCGCCGCCTCGCCCTGTAGCACCCGCCCCTCAGATCTCCCGGACCCCGCGGCCCCGGACCCCGGCCCCGGACCCCCAGACCCCTAGGAGCTGTCGTGAAGGATGCCTTCGGCCTCCCCCAGTCCCTGCTCGTCCTCGGCGGTACGTCCGAGATCGCGCTGGCCACCGCACGCCGCCTGATCGCGCGCCGCACCCGCACCGTCTGGCTGGCGGGCCGCCCGTCGCCCGCCCTGGAGCAGTCCGCGGCCGACCTGCGCGCCCTGGGAGCCGACGTGCGCACCGTGGACTTCGACGCGCTCGACCCCGAGTCCCACGAGACGGTGCTCGGCAAGGTCTTCGCGGAGGGCGACGTCGACATGGTGCTCCTCGCCTTCGGACTCCTCGGCGACCAGGCGCGCGACGAGCGCGAGCCGCTGAACGCCGTGCGGGTCGCCCAGACCAACTACACGGGCGCCGTGTCCGCCGGCCTGGTCAGCGCGGGCGCACTCCAGTCCCAGGGCCACGGCTCGCTCGTCGTGCTCTCCTCCGTCGCCGGCGAGCGGGCCCGCCGCGCCAACTTCATCTACGGCTCCAGCAAGGCCGGCCTCGACACCTTCTGCCAGGGCCTGGGCGACGCACTGCACGGCACCGGCGTCCACGTCATGGTCGTACGCCCCGGATTCGTACGCACGAAGATGACCGCGGGCCTGGAGGAATCCCCTCTCGCGACGACCCCGGAAGCGGTCGCGACAGCGATCGAGACAGGCCTGCGCCGCCGCTCGGAGACGGTGTGGGTAC
This sequence comes from Streptomyces sp. NPDC107522, assembly GCF_055657525.1. Taxonomy (NCBI): domain Bacteria; kingdom Bacillati; phylum Actinomycetota; class Actinomycetes; order Kitasatosporales; family Streptomycetaceae; genus Streptomyces; species Streptomyces sp. NPDC107522. The sequence continues at coordinate 749,974 of NZ_JBVKAU010000003.1, forward strand.
CGGGCGCACTGCGCCTGGTGATGTCCGCACTACGACACGCCCCGCGAGGGCTGTTCCGACGGTTGCCTGTGTAGGTCTCGGTTCGACAGCGTCCCTGAAGGGGCGCGGGGAACTGCGCGACCAGCCACGACGCACCCGCACACGACCAACAACCCGTCGCGGCACCCACCGCTCGCGGCCCCCCTAGCGGAGCGTCTCCCGCTCCACTCGTCCCGCCTGCGGCGGCACCACCGCACCCCCGAAGGCGAAGTCCCTCAGCTTGCGCCACACGCCGTCTGCGCCCTGTTCGTACAGGGCGAAGCCGGTGCAGGCCCAGCCGGCCTCGTAGTCGGCGAGTTCCTCGAAGGCTCGGTCCATCGACTCGTCGTCGATGCCGTGCGCGACCGTGACGTGCGGGTGGTACGGGAACTGCAGTTCGCGAGCGACGGGCCCGGAGGCGTCACGGACCTGCTTCTGCAGCCAGGTGCAGGCCTCGGCGCCCTCGACGACCTGGACGAAGACGACCGGCGAGAGGGGCCGGAAGGTGCCGGTGCCGGACAGCCGCATCGGGAAGGGGCGGCCGGCGGCCGCGACCTCGACGAGATGCGCCTCGATCGCGGGCAGCAGCGAGGCGTCGACCTCTGTCGGCGGCAGCAGCGTGACGTGCGTGGGGATGCCGTGAGCCGCGGCGTCGCCGAAGCCCGCGCGCCGCTCCTGGAGCAGGCTGCCGTGAGGCTCCGGGACCGCGATCGACACGCCGATCGTTACGGTCCCCACGTCGTCTCCTGTCGTCTGTTGGTGAGCGTGAGTGGCCGCCGTGGCAGCCACTCGGCTATCGACTGTACGGCTACGGCCGGGCTGCGGGCAGGCGCAACCGTAGTGATATGCAGCGCTGTACGGGCTCAGTGCTTGGCAGGCAGGAAACCCACCCTGTCGTACGCCTGGGAGAGCGTCTCCGCGGCGACGGCGCGCGCCTTCTCCGCGCCCTTGGCCAGGATCGAGTCCAGCGTCTCCGGGTCGTCCAGATACTGCTGGGTGCGCTCCCGGAAGGGCGTCACGAACTCGACCATGACCTCGGCGAGGTCCGTCTTGAGCGCACCGTAGCCCTTGCCGTCGTACTTCTGCTCCAGTTCCGCGATTCCCGTCCCCGTGAGGGTCGAGTAGATGGTGAGCAGGTTGCTGATGCCGGGCTTGTTCTCGACGTCGTAGCGGATGACCGTCTCGGTGTCGGTGACCGCGCTCTTGACCTTCTTGGCGGTGGTCTTGGGCTCGTCGAGCAGGTTGATGAGGCCCTTCGGCGTGGACGCCGACTTGCTCATCTTGATCGACGGGTCCTGAAGGTCGTAGATCTTCGCCGTCTCCTTGAGGATGTACGGCTTCGGGACGGTGAAGGTCTGGCCGAAGCGGCCGTTGAAGCGCTCGGCGAGGTCGCGGGTGAGCTCGATGTGCTGGCGCTGGTCCTCGCCGACCGGGACCTCGTTGGCCTGGTACAGCAGGATGTCCGCGACCTGCAGGATCGGGTACGTGAACAGGCCGACCGAGGCGCGGTCCGCGCCCTGCTTGGCGGACTTGTCCTTGAACTGGGTCATGCGGGAGGCCTCGCCGAAGCCGGTGAGGCAGTTCATGACCCAGGCGAGCTGGGCGTGCTCGGGGACGTGGCTCTGGACGAACAGCGTGCAGCGCTCGGGGTCCAGCCCGGCGGCCAGCAGCTGGGCGGCGGCCAGGCGGGTGTTGGCGCGCAGCTCCTTCGGGTCCTGCGGGACCGTGATCGCGTGCAGGTCGACGACCATGTAGAACGCGTCGTGGGTCTCCTGCAGAGCCACCCACTGGCGGACGGCGCCGAGGTAGTTGCCGAGGTGGAACGAGCCGGCGGTGGGCTGGATGCCGGAAAGCACGCGGGGTCGATCAGAGGCCATGCTCACCATTCTCTCAGGTCTCCGGGGCCGGACCGGAACTGGTCGGAAACAGATGGGAACCGATCCGTCTTCCGCGGTGTAACAAGAGTGTGAGGACGCGGGAGGGGGGCCGCATCGTCGATGAGGCCGCGGTGATCGCACGCGTACGCGCCGGGGAGCCGGAGGCGTACGCGCAGCTGGTGCGGGCCCATACGGGCATCGCGCTCAGGGCGGCCGCCGCGCTCGGGGCGGGTGCGGACGCGGAGGACGTGGTGCAGCAGGCCTTTGTGAAGGCGTACTGCTCGCTGGGCCGGTTCAAGGACGGCGCGGCGTTCAAGCCATGGCTGCTGTCCATCGTGGCCAATGAGACGAGGAACACAGTGCGCACGGCGGCCCGCCAGCGCACCCTCGCCGGGCGCGAGGCGGCGTTCGTGGAGGCGGAGCCCCTGATACCGGAATCGGCGGACCCCGCGGTGGCCGCACTGGAGATAGAGCGCCGCGCCGCCCTGCAGGCCGCCCTGGAGAAGCTGAGCGAGGAGCACCGCCTGGTCGTCACCTACCGCTATCTCCTGGAGATGGACGAATCCGAGACGGCCCAGGCCCTGGGCTGGCCCAGGGGCACGGTGAAATCCCGGCTGAACCGCGCACTGCGGAAGCTGGGGCGGTTGCTGCCGGACTTTCAGCCTCGGGAAGGGGGTGATGAGCGTGAGTGACGGAGGGACGCCTCGTGACGGCGACGGACGGAGGCCGGACGACGGTCAGGGGCCGGGGACGTATGACGATCACGGGCCGAGGGCGTATGACGATCACGAGCCGGGGGCGTACGACAGGGACGGACGGCGTGTGTACGACCGTGGCGGCAGCGGGGGCCACGGAGGCGCTGATCGGGATGGTGGGCGCGGCGACGGCGGCGGCACCGGTGGCCCCGGTCGGCGCGGCCGTGGCGGCGGCACCGATGACCCCGGTCAGCGCGGCCGTGGCGGCGGCACCGGTAACCGTGGTCGGCCCGGCAGCGGAGGCCGCGGTGGAGGCGGCATCGGTGATCGCGGTCGGCGTTCGGACGCCGCGCGGCTGCCCGAGGAGCTGCGGGCGCTCGGGCGCTCGCTGGACGCGCCGGGGGCGGCGGACGGCGCGGAGACGATGGTCGAGCGGGTGCTGGGACAGATACTCGCCGAGCACTCGCCTGTACCGGTGGCCGAGCCGCCGGGTGCCGCTGAGCGGCTGCGGGCGGTGCGGCGCTGGACGCGGACGCGGTGGCGGTCGCTGACCGCGGCCCTGTGCGGCCTGCTGACGGTTCTTGTGCTCACGCCCCCGGTACGGGCAGCGGTCTTCGACTGGTTCGGCTTCGCCGGAGGCGAGGTGCGGTACGACCCGTCGGCGGTGCCCTCGCCCGGCGCCGAGGTCCCCGGCTGCGGCCACTCGGTGTCCCTGGCGCAGGCCGAGCGCCGGGCCGGGTTCGAGCCGCTGGTGCCGACTGAGCTCGGCATGCCGGACGCGGTTGCGGTGACGGGCGAGCCACGGGGACGGTTCGTGGTGAGCCTGTGCTGGCGCGAGGACGGGCGCACGATACGGCTCGACGAGCGGCGGGCGAGCCTGGACATCGCCTTCACGAAGACGGTGCGTGAGCAGCCGGAGTGGATCTCGCTGGAGGACGACAACTCCGACGGCGACAGCTCGGACCCCGCCCTGTGGTTTCCACGACCGCACCTGCTGAGTTTCTCGCTGCTCGACCCGGACGGGGACCACTACACCCGCAAGGAACGCACGGCCGGGCCGACGCTGCTGTGGACGCATCGGACGCCCGAGGCCGACGGCGGCAACGGTGCCGACGTGGCGGTCCGGCTGGAGGGGGTGGCGTCGAAGGGGCGGGCGGTGGAGATCGCGAAGTCGCTCGAGAAGGCGTCCGGCGCCGCTTCCGGTCAAGCCGCCGACGGCTTCTCCGGCGAGCCCTCCGACAGGTCCTCCAAATAGTCGCCCGAGGGTGGGAACCCAAGCGGGTCGGGCGGTGTACCAGAAGTGACACGCGGCTCGGGGACGGGCCGCACGGGGATCGCTCGACATGGGGGTTCGGATGGGCGGACATGGGGTCGACCGCGGGGGAGACCGGTTGCGTCGGCGGGGACAGGGGTCCGGATGGTCGGAAGATCGGTCGCCCGGAGCATCGCGCGGGAACAGGGCCGGTTGGAGGCGCAGGTGGTGTCGTGAACTGACCACCACGGCAGGGGCGTTGGCTGCGGCGCTCGCCCTCATGATGTGGAGCGCGGCACCCGCGTCGGCCGGAGGACCGACGAGTGTGCTCCTGGCCTCACCGGAGAGCGGGGAGACTGCCTCGCTGTACTACTCCGACAAGGAGTACGGCGAGCTGGAGCAACTGCTCGGCGCCCCAGGCACAGGCACGCGTGACAAGCCGCCCGAGGCCGGCCTGACGGCAGCCCGCCAGATCAACGTCACCTGGATGCTCCACGACGTGACACCCTGGCGCCTCGACCGGGTCTTCCCGGCCGACGACGGGCAGGACGTCTGGATACACACGGCGGCCAACCTGGACAGGACGACGAACGGCACCTGGCACCGCGCCGAGCATCCGACCCCGCTACGTGCCCTGCTCAAGAAGCTGGGCCTGATGGGCAAGGCCACGGGCGGGGGAAGCGCAGCGATCTTCCCGCCGGCGTGGGAGGTGTACGGGACGGACGACGGGGCGAAGGACTCCGCCGAAACGGCGACCAAGACGCCTGCGACGACCGAGGCGTCCCGGGCCCGGTCGTCGGGGCCGGCTGACGGCACCGACTGGTGGTGGGCAGTGCCGGGCGCGGCGGCCGGGGCGGTGCTTGCGCTGGTCCTGCGCCCCTTCGTCGCCCGCCTGTCACTGGACCGCCTGCGGGGCGAGCCGGGGCCGAGGCAGGAGCTGCGCGACATATGAGGGCGGGCACGGCCTCGGCCCCTGGCCGAGAGCCGCGCCCGTCGGCTGAGTCCTCGGCATAAGCCCACGGCCTCAGAACCGGGGCGCAGCTCCGGGCCTCAGAACCCGGCCTCAGCCCAGGTCGACCTCCGGGTACAGCGGGAAGCCGGCCACGAGGTCGGTGGCGCGGTGGGAGATCTCGTCGGCGATCTTCGGGTCGAGGACGTGAGCCGCCTTGGACGGGGCGCCCGACTTGGTCGTACCGGGCTCGGTGGTGGTGAGGACGCGGTCGATGAGGGCGGCGACCTCGTCCATCTCGGCGGTGCCCAGGCCACGGGTGGTCAGGGCGGGGGTGCCGATGCGGATGCCGGAGGTGTACCAGGCGCCGTTCGGGTCGGCGGGGATGGCGTTGCGGTTGGTGACGATGCCGGACTCGAGGAGGGCCGCCTCGGCCTGGCGGCCGGTGAGGCCGTAGGAGGAGGCGACGTCGATCAGGTTCAGGTGGTTGTCGGTGCCGCCGGTCACGAGGGTCGCGCCCCGGCGCATCAGGCCCTCGGCCAGCGCCCGGGAGTTGTCGACGATGCGCTGGGCGTAGTCACGGAAGGATTCCTGGCGGGCCTCGGCGAGGGCGACGGCCTTGGCGGCCATGACGTGCGGGAGCGGGCCGCCGAGGACCATCGGGCAGCCGCGGTCGACCTGGTCCTTGAGGGAGTCGTCGCACAGGACCATGCCGCCGCGCGGGCCGCGCAGCGACTTGTGGGTGGTGGTGGTGACGATCTGGGCGTGCGGGACCGGGTCGAAGTCACCGGTGAGGACCTTGCCGGCGACGAGACCCGCGAAGTGGGCCATGTCGACCATGAGCGTGGCGCCGACCTCGTCGGCAATCTCACGCATGATCCGGAAGTTCACGAGACGGGGGTAGGCGGAGTAGCCGGCGACGATGATGAGCGGCTTGAAGTCGCGGGCCTGGGCGCGCAGGGCGTCGTAGTCGATGAGGCCGGTGGCCGGGTCGGTGCCGTAGGAGCGCTGGTCGAACATCTTGCCGGAGATGTTCGGGCGGAAACCGTGGGTGAGGTGGCCGCCGGCGTCCAGGGACATGCCGAGCATGCGCTGGTTTCCGAAGGCTTGGCGGAGCTCGGCCCAGTCGGCCTCGGTGAGGTCGTTGACCTGGCGGACGCCGGTCTTCTCCAGGAAGGGGGCCTCGACACGGTCGGCGAGGACGGCCCAGAAGGCGACGAGGTTGGCGTCGATGCCGGAGTGCGGCTGGACGTAGGCGTGGCGGGCGCCGAAGAGCTCGCGGGCGTGCTCGGCGGCGAGGGACTCGACGGTGTCGACGTTGCGGCAGCCGGCGTAGAAGCGGCGGCCGACGGTGCCCTCGGCGTACTTGTCGCTGAACCAGTTGCCCATCGCCAGGAGGGTGGCCGGGGAGGCGTAGTTCTCGGAGGCGATCAGCTTGAGCATCTCGCGCTGGTCGTGGACCTCCTGGCCGATGGCGTCGGCCACGCGCGGCTCGACGGCGCGGATCACGTCGAGGGCGGAACGGAAGGCGGTGGACTCGGTGGAGAGGGGCTCGGCTGACATGGGGACCTCCGGACGTCGTGTGCAGCGTTCACGGTATGGCCCAGGCGCACGGCACTCGGTGCTGGACGACACGGTCCAGTGGGCCGCTCCCCGATGGTCGGTCCCATCCCAGCGCGCCAGTCACGGCCCGTCGATCAGCCTACCGGGCGCGCCGACGAAGCATGGTCCCGCGTCCACCATCCGAGCAACGATAAGAAGGGGCCGCAAAGCACTCGAACGGCCAGAAATGGACAGTGGCCACGAGCCTCGTGACGGGCGGAGCGCGAGCCCTCGTGGTGGCGGAAACGGAGAGCCTCGTGAGCACGTCGAGCACCACCGAAGCCCTGATCGCCGCGGCCGACGCGCACAGCGCCCCCACCTATCACCCGTTGCCGGTCGTGGTGGCGACGGCGGACGGGGCCTGGATGACGGATGTGGAGGGGCGGCGGTATCTGGATCTGCTGGCCGGGTATTCGGCGCTGAACTTCGGGCATGGCAACCGGCGGATCGTGGAGGCCGCGAAGGCGCAGTTGGAGCGGGTGACGCTGACGTCGCGGGCGTTTCATCACGACCGGTTCGCGGCGTTCTGCGAGCAGCTGGCCGAGTTGTGCGGCATGGAGATGGTGCTGCCGATGAACACGGGGGCGGAGGCGGTGGAGACGGCGGTGAAGACCGCCCGGAAGTGGGGGTACCGGGTCAAGGGGGTGCCGGCGGAGATGGCGAAGATCGTGGTCGCCGGGAACAACTTCCACGGGCGCACGACGACGATCATCAGCTTCTCCACCGACCCGGACGCGCGGGCGGACTTCGGGCCGTACACGCCGGGCTTCGAGATCGTGCCGTACGGGGACCTGACGGCGATGCGGGAGGCGATGACGGAGAACACGGTCGCCGTGTTGCTGGAGCCGATCCAGGGCGAGGCGGGGGTGCTCGTCCCTCCGGCCGGCTATCTGCCGGCGGTGCGGGAGCTGACGCGGGAGCGGAACGTGCTGTTCGTGGCGGACGAGATCCAGTCGGGGCTGGGCCGCACGGGTCGTACGTTCGCGTGCGAGCACGAGGGGGTGGTGCCGGATGTGTATGTGCTCGGGAAGGCGCTCGGGGGCGGGATCGTGCCGGTGTCGGCGGTGGTGGCCGGCGCCGACGTGCTCAGGGTGTTCCGGCCCGGGGAGCACGGGTCGACCTTCGGCGGGAATCCGCTGGCCTGTGCGGTGGCGCTGGAGGTGATCGCGATGCTGCGGACGGGCGAGTTCCAGGCGCGGGCTGCGGAGCTGGGCGAGCATCTGCACCGGGAGCTGCGCGCGTTGGCCGGGACCGGGCGGGTGACGGCGGTGCGCGGGCGCGGGCTGTGGGCGGGGGTCGACATCGCCCGGGCGTACGGCACCGGACGGGAGGTGTCCGAGAAGCTGATGGACCGGGGTGTGCTGGTGAAGGACACCCTCCCCCACAGCCTCAGGGGCGCGGGCGGTGCCCCCGCGGCGACGATCCGGATCGCGCCGCCGCTGGTGATCGGGAAGGAGGATCTGGACTGGGGGCTCGCCCAGCTGCGGGGCGTACTCGGGCTGTGAGCCGGCTGCGGCGGCCTGCTGCCGCGGGCACCCCAGCCGGACGCGCCCGCACCCCCGCCGGACGGGCCATACCCCCGCTCGCCACGGTCCTGACCACCCCGCTGCGCTACTGCTGGGCCTGGCGTGGACGGTGGTTCGGGTGGACTGAGCCCGGGCGGCAGCAGCGGCCGGAACCGGTCCGCCCGGCCTCTCTACCGGTCCATCCGGCCTCTCTACCGGTCCATCCGGCCTCTCTACCGGTCCATCCGGCCTCTCTAAAGGATCACGTGCGGCAGGAAGCGTGCGTACTCGTCCGTGATCAGGCCCGACGACTCGCGGATGCCGAGGCCCGCCGACTCGTCCTCGACGACCCACGCGCCGAGGACGACGTGGTTGCCGTCGAAGGCGGGGAGCGGGGCCAACTGCTGGTAGCAGCAGGGCTCGTCGCGTACGACGGGGTCCGCGCCCTTCTCGTGCAGGGTCACGCCCGCGCCCTCGCGGCCGAGCAGGGGCTTGGCGACGTAGCCCGTCGTCTCCGCCAGCTCCCGTGGTCCGTCGAGGTGGGCGGGGAGGAGGTTCGGGTGGTCCGGGTAGAGCTCCCAGAGGATGGCGAGGAGGGCCTTGTTGCTGAGGAGCATCTTCCAGGCGGGCTCGATCCAGAGCGTCGTGCCCGTGCCGCCGCCGTTGTCGAGGGTGTCGAGGACGTGGCCGGCGAAGCGGTCGGTGGTGAGCCACTCCCAGGGGTAGAGCTTGAAGCAGCTGCGGATGAAGCGGAGCCGGGTGTCGACGAAGCGGCCCGAGAGGCGGTCCCAGCCGATCTCCTCCATGGAGATCCAGCCGGTGTCCAGGCCCGCCTGCTCCGCGGTCTCCTTCAGATAAGCGACCGTCATCAGGTCCTCGCCGAGTTCGTCGGCCGAGGAGTACGCGAAGTAGAGCGGGCTGCCGGGCGGGAGAAGGGCGGACTGTTTCTTCCAGGCGGCGACGAGGCGTTCGTGGAGGGAGTTCCACTGGTCGGCGCCGGGGAAGCGCTCCTCCATCCAGAACCACTGGGGCGAGGCGGCCTCGACCAGTGAGGTCGGGGTGTCGGCGTTGTACTCCAGGAGCTTCGCCGGGCCGGTGCCGTCGTAGCGGAGGTCGAAGCGGCCGTAGAGGGAGGGGAGTTCGGCGCGGCGACGCCATGCCTCGGCGACCGCGTCCGCCACGCGCGGGTCGGTGATGCCGAGGTCGGCGAAGCGGTTCCCGGCGACGATGTGCTCGGCTGCCGCGAGGCACATGCGGTGCAGGTCCTCGACGACCTCCTCCAGCGCCTCGATCTCCTCCAGGGAGAAGACGTAGTAGGCGCTCTCGTCCCAGTACGGGCGCAGGGAGTTGTCGGGGTGACGGGTGAGGGGGTAGATGAGCCCCTGTTCCTCGACGGTCTGCTGCCAGCCGGGGCGGGGCTCGATCGTGCGGCGCTCCATCTGATTACGCAGGGCCGCTCAGCCGCCGCTGCTGCCCGAGCCCGAGCAGCCGAAGCCGCCCCGGTCGACGGCCTCGCTGCGGCTGAAGGTGCCGTAGTCGGCACGGCCGTCGTCGACCTCGGCGTCGTAGTACCAGGCGGCGTCGGAGCTGCCGGACCGCTTCTTTCCGCCCCGGGCGTACGACGAGCTCGAACCGGAGCCGGACTTGCAGTTCTTGTCCGCGATGACCTTGTAGCCCTCGTAGGTGTAGCTGTCGCGGTCGACGCAGCGGCGGTCCGGCTCCGAGCCGCAGGAGGTCAGGGCCGCGGCTATGACTCCCATGCCGCCGAGTACGACGGTGCTGGAGCGCAGCCGACGTCGCGTTTCCGCCATGTGTGTCTCCCCCGATGATGCCCGTGAGGCCGTGCGGCCGATGTCCTGGTTGCCGATGTTCTGGTTGTCGTACGGCGAACAGCCTAGAGATCGTTTCGCGTACGGCTGTCGGAGGGTCGCCTTTCGGCTGCTCGCCTGCAGTCGCTTTGTACCGTTCGGGATGGTGTGTGGCCCGGTGTGGGAGAGCGTCACCGGAACTCCGCAGGAAGTCGCTCGAGGCGGTGTCTAAGTCCGCTGGACGCGGGTGGGAACTGCCGCCCTGCTGTGGGTGAATGAAACGGACAGTCGTTCGGACGGGGAGGGCTCGAATGGACCGGGACATACGCAAGGTGGACGACGTGCTCAGGCTGCTGGACGGCCTGTTCGCGCCGGAGTCCGACAACCTGACGAACGATGCCGCAGCCTGGTGGGACAGCGTGTACGCGGACCGTTCCAGCGCGGTGCCGTTCTTCGTGACGAAGCCGGACGAGAACCTCGTCTCCTACGCCGAGCGCGGGCTGCTCGGGACGGGGCGTGCCCTGGACCTGGGGTGCGGTGCGGGCCGTAACGCGCTGTATCTGGCCTCGCTGGGCTTCGACGTGGACGCGGTCGATCTCTCGTCGGCGGCCGTGGCCTGGGCCGAGGAGCGTGCCCAGGATGCGGGGGCGAAGATCCGCTTCGTGTGCGGCGACGCGCTGGCGCCGGCGGACGGTGAACTCGACGGCCCCTACGACCTGATCTATGACTCGAGTTGCTTCCACCATCTGCCGCCGCATCGCCGTATCAGTTATCTGGCCTTCCTCGAGCGGGTCCTGGCCCCCGGGGGGCATCTCGCGCTCACCTGCTTCGCGGGCGGCGGGATGGGGTCCGAACTCAGTGACACGGACTTCTATCGCCAATCCGGTCTGCAGGGCGGTGTGTTCCATGCCGGTCTGGCCTACACACCCGAGTCGCTGCGGTGGGTCTTCTGCGACCTGACCGAGGTCGAGGTGCGCCGCATGAGCAAGGAGCCGCCACAGTCGCCCTGGTTCGGTGAGCCGTTCTTGTGGACGGCGCTGTTTCGTCGGGACCAGCCGTGAAGGCCCGGGCGCGCCACCGCCGGTGCTGCTGACCGCCTGACCCGGCCCACGGCAGGGACGCGGGCCGGGTCAGGCGGTCAGGCGAAAGGCGTGAGACGGTCGGACATCACGGTCAGGGCGTCACGGTCAGGGCGTCACGGTCAGGGCGTCGCGGTCACGCAGGCAGGTGGAGGCGCAGACGGCGGGCGGCAGCGGCCACGGACGCGCCGGCTGCCAGGGCGATCCCGGCCAGCGTCAGGAAGTAGGCGGGCAGGGGCAGGACGGCGGTCAGGCGGAAGAGCTGCCCGCCGAGGACGACCCCGACGGCGGCGAACATGCCGTTCAGCGCCAGGAACCGGTTGAGGTAGCCGGGCGGGGCGGCCGCAGCGGCCAGCGCCAGGCCGGCCGGGGCGAGCACGACCTCACCCAGGGAGTACAGCAGGTAGACGGCGATCAGCCAGGCCACCGAGACGTCGCCGGTGCGGGCCAGGAGGGCGGCCACCGTCATGACGATGAAGCTCACCCCCGCCGCGGCCAGGGCTCCGGCGAACTTGGTGGTCGTCGTCGCACGCACCCGGCCGGCGAAGGGCGCCAGGAGCAGGATGAACAGCGGGTGCACGGACTGCAGCCAGCTCGCCGGGACCGTGAAGCCGAGAACATCGCGGTCGGTGTGGTGCGCAGCGAAGAGCGACAGGGCGGAACCGCTCTGCGCGAAGATCATCCAGAAGGCCGCCGAGGCTGCCATGACCGCGGTGAAGGCGGTCAGCCGCCGGCGTTCGACGGCGCTGCGGCGGCCCAGGGCACGCAGATAGAGAAACGGCAGGCACACGGTGGCCAGACCCAGGAGGGCCAGGACCGCGAGCAGCGGCAGAAAGCCCAGGACGACGGTGGTCGCGGCGGCGGCACCGACCGCGACGACCGCAGCGGCACGCCGGGCGGCGGTCCTGGCCTCCGCGCGGGTCAGGGGCCGGGTGGGTGCGCTGCCGACGCCGTCGAGGACGCGCAGGCCGATACGGAACTGGGCGAGGCCCGCCACCATGCCGAAGGCGGCCGCCGCGAAGCCCAGGTGCCAGGTGACCTTTTCGGCGAGGAATCCGGTGACGACCGGGGCGAGCAGTGCGGAGACCTGGATGCACATGTAGAAGCGGGAGAAGGCCTCCTCCCGCTTGGCCGTGCCGCTGACCGCGGACACCATGGCGGCCAGGGACGGCTTGACCAGGCCGGTGCCGACGACGACGAGTGCGAGACCGGTGTACAGGGCGGGGACGGCCGTGATCGCGAGGACGGCGTGGCCGCAGGCGATGAGCGCGCCGCCCGCCAGTACGGCCCGGCGGGCGCCGAGGACCCGGTCCGCGAGCCAGCCCCCGGGCAGGCCGGCCATGAAGTTCAGGGACATGTAGGTCGCGAAGAGCGCGGTGGCCGTCTGCTGGGACATGCCCAGGCCGCCGTCGGCGGGGGCGGCGGTGAGATAGAGGACGAGGATCGCCGCCATGCCGAAGAAGCTGAAGCGCTCCCACAGGTCGACGCCGAGCAGGGTGAGAAAGCCCCGGCGGGTTGCGGGGCCGGCGACGCCGCCCTCCCCTACGGCGGGCGTGTCCGTTCCTGTGGCGGGCCGGCTCTGCCCGCCTACGGTGTCCCCACGACGTACCCCGGCACCGCTGTGTTCGCGTGTCCGGCTCGGGCTGTCCACGGTTTCTCCTTCGTGGGGTTCGGATCAGGCGACGGCCAGGTCGTGCGCGCGCAGCGGCTCCCACCAGGCGCGGTTGTCGTGATACCAGGCGACCGTCTCGGCCAGAGCCGTGTCGAAGTCCTTCGACGGCCGGTATGCGAGCTCGGTGCATATCTTCGTGAAGTCGACGGAGTAGCGCCGGTCATGGCCCTTGCGGTCGGGAACGAAGTCGACCATCTCCCAGCCGACGCCGCAGGCGTCGAGGAGACGCTGCGTCAGCTCACGGTTCGTCAGCTCCGTGCCGCCGCCGATGTTGTAGATCTCACCGGCCCGTCCCTGGGTGCGGACCAGTTCGATGCCGCGTACGTGGTCGTCGATGTGCAGCCACTCACGGACGTTGAGGCCGTCGCCGTACAGCGGCACCTTCCGCCCTTGGAGCAGGTTGGTGATGAACAGCGGGATGACCTTCTCCGGGAACTGGTGGTGCCCGAAGTTGTTCGTACAGCGCAGGACGCGCGTGTCCAGACCGTGGGTCCGGTGGTAGGAGAGGACGAGCAGGTCGCTTGCGGCCTTCGACGCCGAGTACGGGGAGCTGGGCTGCAGCGGGTCCGTCTCGGGGCAGGCGTGGTCGACGGAGCCGTACACCTCGTCCGTGGAGATGTGGACGAAGGTGCCGATGCCGTGCCGCAGGGCCGCGTCGAGCAGGATCTGCGTGCCCACGACATTCGTCTGTACGAAGGGGTCAGCGCCGTTGATCGAGCGGTCCACGTGGGTCTCGGCCGCGAAGTGGACGATCTGGTCGTGCTGCGCCACCAAGCGGTCCACGAGCGCGGCATCGCAGATGTCGCCCTGCTCGAACGCGAAGCCGGCGCTGTCGCGCACGGCGTCGAGGTTGGCCGGGTTCCCCGCGTAGGTGAGCTTGTCGAGGACGGTGACGCCGACGTCGCCGGGGCCGTGGGCGCCGAGGAGCGTGCGGACGTAGTGCGAGCCTATGAAGCCGGCTCCTCCGGTTACCAGGATCCTGTTCGTCATGAGGAGATCTGCACCTTGCTGTTGTCTCCGAGGATCAGACGGTGCGCAGCCCGGGTCCGGGGCGCCGGGGTGACCTGGACGTTGCGTCCCACGAGGGAGGACTCAAGGCGGCGGACGCCGGTGATGGAGGAATCGCCGAGGACGATCGAGAACTCGATCTCGCTGTCCTCCACGCGGCAGTTGTCGGATATCGAGGTGAAGGGGCCGACGTACGAGTCGGTGATCGAGGTGCCCGCTCCGACGACGGCAGGTCCGACGATGCGCGATCTCCGCACGACGGCACCTTCGGAGATCGCCACCCGTCCGATGATCTCGCTGGCGTCGTCCACGTCACCCTCGATCTTCGTGATCAGGGCTTCCAGGACGGTCCGGTTGGCCTCGAGCATGTCCTCGACGCCGCCGGTGTCCTTCCAGTAGCCGGTGATCGTGCTGGAGCGGACGCTGTTGCCCTGCTTGATCAGCCATTCGATGGCGTGGGTGATCTCGAGTTCGTCACGCCAGGACGGCTTGATCGCGCGTACCGCCTCGTGGACGGCCGGTGTGAAGAGGTAGACGCCGACCAGGGCGAGGTCGCTCTTGGGCTGGATCGGCTTCTCCTCCAGGCCGATCACTCGGCCGGACGCGTCGAGTTCGGCGACGCCGAAGGCCCGCGGGTCGGGGACCCGGGTGAGGAGGATCTGGGCATCCGGGCGCTCCCGGCGGAACTCCTCGACGAGTCCGGTGATACCGCCGAGGATGAAGTTGTCCCCGAGGTACATCACGAAGTCGTCGTCGCCGAGGAAGTCCCGTGCGATCAGCACCGCGTGGGCCAGGCCCAGCGGTTCTTCCTGCGGGATGTAGGTGACGCGCAGCCCCATCTTCGAGCCGTCCCCCACCGCGTCCATGATCTCCTGGGCGGTGTCGCCCACGATGATGCCGACCTCTTCGATCCCGGCGTCGGCGATGGCCTCCAGGCCGTAGAAGAGGACGGGTTTGTTCGCGACGGGGACCATCTGTTTCGCCGAGGTGTGGGTGATCGGACGCAGCCGAGTCCCCGCCCCTCCGGACAGGACGAGTGCCTTCACGTGTTCGCTCCGTGGGTCTGCGGCGCTTCGCCGGCAAGGTGGGTGGGTGAGCCCGGGGTATGTCACCGGGCGCGGTGCTGGGCGGTGAGGCGTTCGAGGATCGGGACGGTGTCGTTCGGGGTCGGCTCTACGAGGGCCTCCTGGCGGAGGCGTTCGGCGGCTTCCCGGAAGGACGGCTCGTCGAGGATCCGGACGAGGTTCTCGCGCAGGAGGTCCGGCTTGAGCTCACCGGCCGGGATGTAGAGCCCGGCACCGACGCGCTGCAGGTGCCGGCCCTTGACCGGGGTGTCCCAGGTGGCGGCGATCACGATCTGGGGGACGCCGTACAGCATGGCCGTGCCCCAGGTGCCCGAGCCACCGTGGTGGACGATCGCCGAGCAGCTCGGCAGGAGGGCCTGCAGCGGGATGAAGTCGACCAGCCGGGTGTTGTCCGGCACCTGGCGCAGGTTCTCTCGCTGGAGGCTGTCCATCGTGGCGATGATCTCGATGTCGAGGTCTGCCACGGCGTCGAGCAGATCGGCCTGGGAGATGTAGTCCAGGCCCCGCTCGCGTCCGGCGACACCGAGGGTGAGGCAGACACGGGGGCGCTGCGGGGGCTCGTACACCCACTGGGGCACGACGGAGGGGCCGTTGTACGGAACGTACCGGCTGGGGACGATCTTCAGGCCGGACTTGAGCCGGGCGCTCTCGGGCAGCAGGTCGACCGTCCACTGGCCGGTGACGAGCTCCTCGTCGAAGGTGTCGCCGAAGCGCTCGGCGACACCGCCCAGCCAGTCGGCGAGCGGGTCGCTCTGCTGCTCCGCCGGACGGGCGCGGTTGAGCTCGAGGAACTCCTCCCGGGCGCGCATGGTGACGTCCTGGCCCCAGACGATCCGGGCGTGGGCCGCGCCGACGGCACGCGCGGCGACGGCGCCGGCGTACGTGCCGAGCTCCCAGAGCACCAGGTCGGGCTGCCAGGCGCGGGCGAAGTCCACCATCCCGTCCACGAAGGTGTCGTTGTTGAGGGTGGTGTGGAACCGGCCGACCAGGGCCTCGTGCAGTTCGTGCAGATAGTCCCAGGTCAGGGTCTCCGGGGTGGAGAACGTGAAGTCCCACTCGCGGCTGTAGGAGGTCGTGCCCGAGGGGGCGGGGGCGAACATGGCGTGGTCGGTACCCACCGCGACCGCGGACAGGCCGGCCTGGACTATGTCGTCGACCAGGACCGGGTGGCTGGCGACCAGCACCTCGTGCCCGGCGTTCTGCAACGCCCACGCCGTGTTGACGATCTTGTAGAAGTGCGTCTTGATACCGGCACAGGCCAGGAGTACTCGCATGATCAACCTCTCGATTCAACGGCCCGGTCGGCCAGCATCTGCAGTACGCCGACGAGGGTGGCGGCCGCCACGAGCTGCCGGTTCGCGATGAGCGCCGGCATGTCCCGCAGCGGAATCCACGCCATCGCGTCGGATTCGTGGGGGTCGGTGGGCGCGCCCACCCGAGTGGCCGAGGCAGCCATGAACACATGCTGCTCGGCGTTGGTGATCCCGGTGATCGGCTGGACGTAGCCGAGCGGGATCACGTCGGACGGGAGCCAGCCGGTCTCCTCGACCGCCTCACGGACGGCCGCCTGGGCCGGCGTCTCGCCCTCCTCCACCGCGCCACCGGGAAGTTCCCAGCTCCAGGTGTCCGTGGTGAAGCGGTGTCGCCAGAGCATCAGCACCCGGTCCTGATCGTCCGTGACGGCCACGGCCACGGACGGCGGGATCCTGACGAGGTGATGGTCCCGGCGCGAGCCGTCCGGGAACTCGATGTCGGACAGCAGC
The DNA here is from genome assembly GCF_055657525.1 of Streptomyces sp. NPDC107522. Taxonomy (NCBI): domain Bacteria; kingdom Bacillati; phylum Actinomycetota; class Actinomycetes; order Kitasatosporales; family Streptomycetaceae; genus Streptomyces; species Streptomyces sp. NPDC107522. Next base: position 766,287 of record NZ_JBVKAU010000003.1, read on the forward strand.
AGGTCCACCCACTCGCTTTCGTAGAGCGGGCGCTCGCCGTGCACGATCCACCGCATCGCAGCCCCCTACACCCGGCTCGGAGCGGTGCGGACGGCGACCTCGGCGACCAGCGCGGCCAGCGCGGCGGACCGGTCCGCGACGGGCTGCCAGCCGGTGATCCGGGTGAAGGCCGACGCGTCGACCTCCATGCCCTGGAGGTCGGTGGCTTCGGCCTCGCTCGGCGGCGGGACCTCGACGACCGGAACGGGGTCCGCTCCGGTGTGGTCCGCCACGGCCGCCGCGATCGCCGTGAACATGTCGCCGAGCGGTTCGCTGCGGCCGGTCCCGATGAGCCAGTGCCGGCCCGCGAGGGCGTCGGCGTGGTCGAGGGCGGCGGCGAAGGCACGGGCGACGTCCGTCACATGGATCATCTCCCGGCGGACGGTCTTGTCCCACAGCTCCAGACGCCTGCCCTCGAGGGCACGCCGGATCATGGTGACGACCACGCCGCGGTCGGCGGCCGTCTCCTCGGGGCCGGGTCCGAAGATGGTCGGCATCCGCAGCGAGACGGCCCGGATCAGGCCCTCGTCGCCGGCCGCCTTCAGCGCCAGCTCGGCCTGCAGTTTCTGCCGCGGGTAGGCGCTTTGGGGGTCGTCCGGCTCGGAACCGTCGATGCGGACCTTGCCCGGGACGCCGACCGAGGCCACGGTCCCGGCGAACAGCACGGCCGGGCGGCGGCCGGATACGGCGTTGTCCCGCAGGACGCGTACGAGGTCCTGCACCAGCCCGACGTTGACCCGCTCGACGGCCGGGTCGGTGCCCGCGCCGCGCCACGAGGTCGCGCCGGAGATGCGGGCGGCCAGGTGCACGATGGCGTCCGCACCCTCGACGGCGGTGGCGAGCTGCCCGGGGACGGTGAGGTCCGCGGCCACGGTCTCGACTGCGGCGCGGGCCCCTTCCGGTACGGCGGCCGGGCGGCGCGAGACCAGCCGCAGCCGGATGTCCCGTACGGCGAGCTCGCGGGTGAGGGCGGTGCCCAGATAGCCGGAGGCGCCGAGGACGACGACGAGCGGCCGGGGCGCGGCGGCCGTCACAACGCCGCCTCGAGCGCGCAGCTGGTCCGGTAGTCCGGCAGGAGCCCCAGTTCGCGGGCCTGCTCCAGCGTGGGGGCCACGATGTCGCGCTCCGACAGGATCGGCTCGACGCCCTCGATGGTGACGGGCAGTCCGAGTGCGGGGTCGAGCGGGGAGATGGCGTGCTCGTTCTCCGTGACGAACGGCCCGGACATCAGGTACACCATCGCGGTGTCGTCCTCGAGGGCGACGAACGCGTGGCCGACCCCGACGGGCAGGTATGTCGAACGGAAGTGCTCCTGGTCGAGCAGGACCGAGTCCCATGTGCCGAACGTCGGCGACCCCACCCGTAGGTCGACCACCAGGTCGAGTGCCCGGCCTCGCGCGCAGTAGACGTGCTTGGCCGTGCCCGGCGGGGTCGAGGTGAAGTGCACACCGCGCACCACGCCTCGCCGGGAGTGGCTCTGACTGGCCTGGTGGACAGGGAAGGCATGCCCGGTCGCGTCGGTGAAGAGCGGTCGCTGGTACGTGGCCACGAACAGGCCGCGGTCGTCGGGGAAGACCTTGGGCGTGAACTCGAAGGCGCCCTTGACGGCGAGTTCGCGGACGCCCGCGGTCGCGGTCGCCGTAGTGCCGGCGTGTTCGGTCGTCATCTCTGTGTTCCCTGGGTCGTCACAGCTCGACGGCGTGTGAGGTGAGCAAGGCCATGAGCGTGCGGGCCTGCACGTTCACGTAGCGGCCGTACCGCAGCAGCGTGTTCAGCTGCCCCGCGGTGAGCCAGCGGTAGCCGGGCGGCGGCTCGTCGGGAGCCTCGGTCTCGTCGGCCTCGACGATCAGGTAGCGCGCCTGTGCGTTGAGGAACCGGCCGCCTTCCTCCGAGTGGACGGCCTCGTAGCGGATCCGGTCGGGACCGGCGCCGAGCACCAGGTCGAGGAAGGGTGGCCGGGCCTCGCCGGTGAGGTGCGCGTAGTGCCGGGGCGTGTACTGGACGGTGGGCGAGAGCTCGATGGAGTCGATGAAGCCGGCCTCCACCCGGGCATGCGCGAGCAGGTGGGGGACGCCGCCGATCTTCCGGGTGACGAAGGCGATGACGCCCTGGCCGCGGGGTTCGAACAGGGGCTGCGTCCAGGCGCCGACCTCGCGGTTGGACGCCTGGGCCCGCACGGCCACCACACGGAAGTACCAGTCGCGCTCGTGGTCGATGGATTCGGGGCCGCGCCGCCAGCCCGAGACGCCGTGCAGGGGGATCCGGCGGACGTCCACGGAGTGGCGGGAGCGCTCCGCCGCGTACCAGGACAGCAGCTCTGCGTCGGTGTGCAGGGCGCCGGTCTCCTCAAAAGGCACCGGGAGACAGGCGAGCACCGTGCGCGAGTCCATGTTGACCACGTCGTCGCGGCGCAGCAGCTCACCGATCTGACCGAGCGTCAGCCAGCAGAAGTCGTCGTGCAGGACGACGTCCTGCGTGGTCTCGACGATCACGTTGCGGTTGAACTTGCGGTAGAACCAGGCGCCGTGCTCGGACTGCAGGACATCGGCGAGTACGGTCGCTCCGGCCGCCCCGGTGAAGTACTCGAGGTACTTCACGTCGGCGCCCTTGTGGACCTTGGTGTAGTTGCTGCGCGTCGCCTGGACGGTCGGTGACAGCTGGACCAGGTTGGCGTTGCCCGGCTCCATCTTGGCCTGCATCAGGAAGTGCAGGACACCGTCGAACTCCTTGGCAAGGATGCCGAGAATGCCGACCTCGGGCTGGTTGATGATGGGCTGCTGCCACTCGGGGAAGGGCCCCTCCCCCACCGTGACGTGCAGGCCCTCCACGCTGAAGAACCGGCCCGTGTCGTGGACCAGGTTCCCGGTCGCCGGGTGGAACGACCAGGACTCCAGGTCGGCGAACGGAATCCGTTCCACCCGGAACCGGTTCACCAGCGCCCGGTAGGCGAACCAGTCCGTGAAGTCGTCGACGGAGATGCCCGATCCGGCGCCGGCGGCGGCGGACCGGGCCAGCCGCGCCGGCAGCCCGACATCTTCACGTGCGCTGAGCGTTGCTGTGGTCGACATCGGCTCGTCCTCGTCCGTCGTCCGGTCACTCGCCCCACTTCATGTAGATCACCGGCGGCTCGCGGCCCGGCAGCTGGCGCAGCGGGGCGTGGTCGAGGCCGAAGACCTCGCGCAGGGCCGTGGTCTCGCCCGGCCACTTGGGGTGGGCGAGCTCGTCGAAGGCGAGGATGCTGCCCTTGGTCAGGTGCGGGCGGATCGCCTCGAGCAGCTCCTTGGTGGGCTGGTACAGGTCGAGGTCGAAGTAGGCCATCGCGATGACCGTCTCCGGGTTCTCCTCCAGGTACTGCGGGACGGTCTCGCGGACGTCGCCCTGGATGACGAAGGAACGTTGGGTGTGCCCGAACGGCTCGGACAGCTCGTGGGCCGCGAGGACCTCGCGCAGGTGCTCGACCTCGCCGTCCGGCACCGCGAACCGGCCGGGGACCGCGCTGGTGCTGACCTTGTCGACCTCCTCGATGTCCTCGGGGAAGCCCGTGAAGGTGTCGAAGCCGATGATGCGGCGCAGCGAGTTGTACGGCTCGTAGATGCTGCGCAGGGCCGTCAGGGTCGCCAGGTGGCGGCCGTGGAGGACACCGAACTCCATGACGACGCCCGGGACCTCGGGCAGCATGCGGTACAGCGCGTCCATGGACAGCAGGTCCGCCAGCTGGTGACGGCGCAGGTACACCGGCAGGTTGTCGATCAGGTACTTGGGCGGGATCGGGCTCTCCTCGAAGAGCTTGGTGAGCCGCTCACGCGCTTCGCGCTCCTGGTCCGACTCGTGGGGAACGATCCGCGGGTCGGTGAATCCGTCCTTGGCCATGAGGGCCGGTCCTTTCGTCGGTGAGTCAAGAGAGCCAGGCGTCGGGTGCCGGTCCGCCACGGCCGACCGGTGGGAAGAGCCTGTCGAGCCGGTCCAGTACGTCCTGGGGCAGCGGCTCGTGCAGGGCAGCGAGGGCGCCGTCGACGTGGGCGGCGGTGCGGGGGCCGATGACGAGCCCGGTCACCCCGGGGCGGGACAGGGCCCAGGCCATGCCGACCTCGGCGGGGTCCCGCCCGAGGTCGGCGCAGAGCTTCTCGTACGCCTCGATGGTGTCCCGGTGGTGTTCCAGGGCCTCCAGCGCACGGCCCTGACCGGATTTCACGGCGGTGTTCTCCCGCAGCTTGCGCAGGACGCCGCTGAGCAGGCCGCCGTGCAGGGGCGACCAGACCAGGACGCCCAGGCCGTACGCCTGTGCGGCCGGGATCACTTCGAGCTCCGCGTGCCGGGTCACGAGGTTGTACACGCACTGCTCGGAGGCGAGACCGAGGAAGTGCCGTTGCCGAGCGGCCTCCTGTGCGGAAGCGATGTCCCAGCCGGCGAAGTTGGAGGAGCCGACGTAGCGGACCTTGCCCTGGGCCACGAGGATCTCCATGGCCTGCCAGATCTCGTCCCAGCCGACGGCACGGTCCACGTGGTGGATCTGGTAGAGGTCGATCCAGTCGGTGCCCAGCCTGCGCAGCGACGCCTCGCAGGCGGCGATGACGTTCCGCACCGACAGGCCCTGCTGGTAGGGGCCGTCCCCCATGGGGTCGCCGACCTTGGTCGCGAGCACGATCTCCTCGCGCCGGGACGGGCGGGCCGCCAGCCAGCTGCCGATGACCTCCTCGGCGTGGCCCTTGTGGACGCGCCAGCCGTAGGTGTTCGCGGTGTCGAGGAAGGTGACTCCCTGTGCGACGGCGTGGTCGAGCAGGCGGTGGGCACCGGACTCGTCGAGCCGGCCGCCGAAGTTCACGGTGCCGAAGGCGAGTTTGCTGATCTCCAGCCCTGTCCGGCCGAGCCGGGTGTGGAGCGGGCTGCGCGTCATCTGTCGTACTCCCCACTGCGTCGGCGGCTCTTGCGCTTCGGGTCCCAGCATGGAGAGGTCGTCTCGAACGGCCCTGGTGTCCGGCTGGTCCGCCGCCGGAGCGTGGAAACGGCGTGGGGCCGGCGGGCCGGGAATCTCCCGGCCCGCCGGCCCCACACGGTGTGCTGTCCGGCTCAGCCGAAGATGTGGATGTTCTCGTCGACCCAGTCGCGCAGGGTCAGCGGAGCCTTGCCGGTGATCTTCTCGACGGAGTCGGAGATCTTCCAGTCCCATGCGGCCGACTGGCGCTTGAGCTCGAGGAGGGCTTCGAGTCGGGGACCGCCCCAGCCCAGACGGTCGAACTCGGCCTGGGTCTCGGCCTGGGTGCGCTCGACGACCTTGACTTCCTTGCCGAGGGCTTCGCCGATGATCTCGCCCTGGCGCTGCGGGCTGAGGGCCTCGCCGCCGGTGAGGGTGTAGGCCTGGCCCTCGTGGCCGGAGGTGGTGAGGACCTTGGCGGCAACGGAGGCGATGTCCCGCGGGTGGATCATCGCGGAGACCGGGTCGCCCTCGGTGACGTACATGGTCCGCTCCTTGCCGATGGTGTCGGCGTAGCCGTAGAGGTAGACCATGAAGGTGCCGGGGCGCAGGATGGTCCACGCCAGGCCGGACTCCTGGATGACCTGTTCGCCGGCGCGGTGGCCGGAGGTCAGCGGGTCGGTGGCGCCGTAGCCGACGCCGCTCGTGGAGAGCTTGACCAGGTGCTCGACACCGGCTTCGCGGGCGGCGGCGACGAGGGTGCGCTCCTGGACCGGGCCCTCGGGCCCGTAGCCGGGCGGGCAGACGAAGACGCGGTCGACGCCGGCCAGGGCGGCGGGCAGCGTCTCGGGCTTGTCGAAGTCGCCGGCGACGACCTCGACGCCGGCGGGGAAGTTCGCCTTGCCGGGGTTGCGGGTCATCGCCCGCACGGGCACGCCGTCGGCGGCGAGCTGGGCGACGAGTTCGGAGCCGACGTTGCCGGTGGCACCGGTTACGAGAATCATTGCGTGTGTCTCCTTGGGATGTGCTGCACGGCGGAAGTCCGTGCGAAGGGGCCACTCATGGAGTGGGAGAGTCGGGTTCGCCGCGGGATCGGCGGGGCAGGCCGGGGTGTCGTCGCCGGACTACTCGGACTCGGCGCCGCCGTGGCCGTGACCGCCGGCGAGCTTGACGTCCTTGAGGAAGAGCGCGACCACCAGGCCGATCAGCGCGATCGGGATCACCGCGTAGAACGTGGCACGGAGCGAGTCCGCGTAGATGTCGACGACTTCGGCACGGACGGTGCTGGAGAGGCGGCCGAGCACCTCGGGCGAGAGCGAGCCGTCCTTGTTGAGGTGGGCGCCGGCCTCGCCGCTGAGCCGCTCGTGGAGGCCGGTGCCGAGCCGGGAGGTCATCAGGGCCGCGAAGAGCGAGACGCCGAGGCCGGTGCCGAGCTGCCGCATGAGGTTGGCGGTGCCCTGTACGGCACCGATGTCCCGCATGCTCGCGGTGTTGCGGGCGGCGAGGCTCAGGGCCTGCGAGTTGAGGCCGGCGCCGATGCCGAAGAGCAGGACGTACACGACCGTGAGCGGGACACCGGTGTCGGGGCCGGCGGTGGAGAACAGCACGCCCGCGAGAGCGAACACCGCCATGCTGAGCACCGGGAACCAGCGGTAGGACCCGCTGTGCCCGATGACCTTGGTGCTGAGCCAGGAGGTCACGACGACACCGAGCATCAGGGCGGTGAGGGCATAGCCGGCCTGCTGTACGTCGAGGCCGAGGACGGTCTGCAGCCACAGGACCAGGTAGTTGAGCACGCCCAGGCCGATGAAGCCGGCGATGAAGCTGAGGATGACGACGATCGTGAAGGTCCGGTTGGCGAAGAGCCGGAGCGGGATGACCGGGTCGACGGCGCGACGCTGGGCCACGATGAAGAGCGCCACGGCGAGGACGGATCCGACGGCCAGGCCGAGGATGACGGGCGAGGACCAGGAGTACTTGACGCCGGCCCAGCCGGTGAGGAGGTTGAGGGCGACGATCGCGGCGACGAGCAGGACGACGCCGGCGTAGTCGATGTGCGCCTTCTGGCGGGTCTGAGCGGGCAGGCGCAGCAGTGCGGAGACGATGACGAGGACGACGAGGCCGACGGGCAGGTTCACGAAGAACACCCAGCGCCAGTTGGCGAGGTCGGTCAGGATGCCGCCGAGGGTGGGGCCGACGAGCGAGGCGGCGCCGAAGGTGATGGCGAACCAGCCGTAGTAGCGGGCGCCTTCACGCGGCGAGAACATCTCGCCGATGAGGGCGAGGACGCAGATGAACAGGCCACCGCTGCCGATGCCCTGGATGACGCGGAAGGTGATGAGCTGACCCATCGTCTGGGCGAGGCCGCACAGGGCGGATCCGACGAGGAAGACGACGATGGAGGTCATGAAGACGCGCTTGCGCCCGAAGAGGTCACCGAGTTTGCCGTAGACGGGTACGGCGGCGCTGCCGCCGATGAGATAGCCGGTGGTGACCCAGGCGAACTGGTCCAGTCCGCCCAGGTCGCTCACCACGTGCGGCAGGGCGGTGGCGACGATCTGCGTGTCCAGCAGGGACAGGAAGACCGCCACCATGAGGGTGAACACGACCGTGTTGGTGCGGGCCGGCGAGGCCGACGCGGCGGAGGCGTTGACAGCCGACTCGGCTGCAGGGGAAGCCATGAGGAATCCTTGTAATCGAGGAGCGGTGCCGTGATACGCGGGCGCCACTCGGAGTGGGAGTACGCAGAACGAACTCGATGAAGAACGCTGCTGTTGTCGCAGCGGAGATGGGGTGGTCGGATCCAGTCCGACTCCGGCCTCTTCGGCCCTCTCAACCACTGATCAGTCGTCAGTTGACTGCTGATCCTGGTTCTTCGCTGTTCGTTGCTGGTTGGCCACATCCTCTGTGTCGATTACAGATGCCCGGTACCTTAGCCGATGATCAGAGAGCGGTGCAACCGCTGTGCGGTCGGCCGGCCGGCCGACCGCCGGGCGGTCAGGGAACCAGCACGACCTTTCCGGTGTGCTGCCGGGCCTCCATCAGCTCGTGTGCCTTGGCCGCGTCCTCCAGCGGGATCCGGCTGTACACAGCGGGCTTGACCTGGCCGGACTCCACGTACTCCAGGAGCTCCTTGCGGCCCGCGGCGATGACCTCGGGCCGGTCCTGGAACAGGGCGTACAGGTTGAAACCGTGCAGCGACTTCATGTCGATGAAGTCCCAGGGCGAGATGGCCGGCGGGCGCTCGCCCGAAGCGCCGCCGTAGCAGACGATGCGGCCGAAGCGGGCGGCCAGCTGGATGCTGTGCGCAAGGACCTCGTTGCCGACCGTCTCGAGTACCAGGTCGGCGCCCTTGTCGCCGGTGGCCGCGCGGACCTCGTCCACCCAGTCCTCGTGCCCGTAGCAGATCGCGACGTCCGCGCCGACGGAGCGGATGAAGTCGAGCTTGGCCGGGGATCCGACGGTGCCGATGATGCGGCCGGCGCCCTTGGCACGGGCGAGCTGGACGAGGAGGTGGCCGATACCGCCGGAAGCCGCGTTGATCAGGACGGTCTCGCCGGGCTTCAACCGACCGACCGTGGTGAGCACGTGGTACGCGGTCTCACCGGGGCTGGGCAGCGCGGTGGCCTGAGCGGCGTCGATGGTCGCCGGGATCCGGAAGACCGTGGCCGCGTACGCCGTCGCGTACTCGGCGTAGGCGCCGTAGCGGACCGGAGCGACGACGCGGTCCCCCACCGCCACGTTGCTCACGCCCGCGCCGACCGCCTCGACGACACCGGCGACATCGCCGGCGGGCGCGGCGGGCAGGGTGGCAGGACCGCCGATGGGCAGGCCCTGGCGCTTTTGGACGTCGGCGTAGTTGACGCCTATCGCCTCGGCGCGGATCAGTACCTCACCGGGTTTGGCCTCCGGTTCGGGGGCGTCCTCGACGCGCAGGACGCTCGGGTCGCCGTGCTCGTAGTAACGGACGACGCGCATGGTTCCTCCAGGGGAGTCTGGGCGGGCGGTCACCAGGTGACCGGGACAGTGCGGAAGCCGCTGAGCAGCCGCCCGGGCATCCATTCGAGTTCGTCCTCGGTGCACGCGAGCGTCAGCGTCGGGAACCGGTCGAACAGGTTGGTCAGGGCGATCTGCATCTCCATGCGCACCAGCGGGGCGCCCAGGCAGTGGTGGATGCCGTGGCCGAGAGTGAGGTGGCGCGGGTCCTCGCGGCGGATGTCGAGCCGGTCCGCCTGCGGGAAGCGCTCCTCGTCCCGGTTGGCGGCGGAGATCGCGGCGAGAACTCCGCTGCCCGCGGGGATGGTGACGTCCCCGAAGGTCATGTCCTCCAGCAGGATCCGGTAGGCGGCGCCGTCGCCGGGACCCTGGTAGCGCATGAGCTCCTCGACCGCGTTGGGCATGAGCTCCGGGTGCTCCCGCAGGTCGGCCAGCTGCTCCGGGTGCAGCAGCAGCGTCGCGACGCACAGCCCGATCTGCAGGAACGTCGTCTCGTGGCCGGCCATCAGCAGCTGGGTGGCCGTGGAGACCAGCTCGCCCTCGGTGAGCTGGTCCTCGTCGTCGCGTGCCGCGACGAGCGCGCTGAGCACGTCGTCCCCCGGGGCGCGCCGCTTGTCGGCGACCAGCGAGCCGAGGTACTCGCGCAGTTCCCTGGCCGCGGCCTGGATCTCCTCGACCGGGTTGTTCTCGAGGACGAGGAAGGCCTCCGACCACTTGCGGAACTGCGAGCGGTCACCGCGCGGCACGCCCAGCAGGTCGCAGATCATGTTGATCGGCAGCGGATGCGCGTACGCCTCGACGATGTCGGCGGAGTTGCCGCCTCGCTCCATCTCGTCGAGGAGCTCGTTGGTGAGCCGGTGGATGCGCGGACGGAAGCTCTCCACCAGTTCGGGCGTGAACGCCTTCGCGACGAGCCGCCGCAGCCGGGTGTGCTGCGGCGGGTCGGTGAAGTTGAGGCTCTCGAGCGGCGGCCAGTTGGTCATCAGCGGCACATCGGGCCGGTGCAGGTCCGCGCTGCACCGGGGATCGAGCAGGACCCGGCGGACGTCTTCGTAGCGGCCCACCATGTAGCCGGGCGAACCGCTGGGCATCGTCAGCTGGGCCACCCGCTGCTCGCGCAGCGCGGCGAAGTCGACCGGGCAGCGGGTCGGGTAGTCCCGACTGAAGGGAAAGGTGAACTTCGGTGCTTCTTCGGTCATCGGGGTCTCTTCATTTCTCATGGTCGAGGTCGCCGGCCGGGAGAGTCGAGCGCGCACGACGGCCGCCGGCGGGCCTGGCGGGTGTCAGGCTCCGCCGGTGACCCGGACGGTCTGGCCGTTGACGTTGCCGTTGGCGCGCGAACCGAGGAACACGATCGTGTTCGCGACGTCCTCGGGCACCGACAGGTGCCCCGACGGGAGGGTCTTCGCCTTGGCCTCCAGCGCGGCGGCCGGGGCGATCCGGCGCACGTTCTCGGTCAGGGTCTGGCCAGGGGCGACCACGTTGACCAGGATGTTCTCCGGGGCCAGCTCCCAGGTCAGGCTCCGGGCGATGCCCAGCAGGCCGGCCTTGGCCGCGCCGTAGGCGGCGCCTCCGACCATGCCGTAGTCGGCGAGGCCCGAGGAGACCATGACGATGCGGCCCCACTCGCGGCCGCGCATGAACGGCAGCGCCGCGGCGATCGTGTGGAAGGTCGCGTCGACGCTGGTGCGCAGGACCTCCTGCCAGAGCTTCGGGTCGGCGTCCTCGAAGGCGGGCATCACCCGGCCGGGGCGAGGGATGCCCTCGGACCACACGACGGCGTTGCTGACCAGGACGTCGATGCCGCCCCAGGTGTCCCCGACGGTCTTGACCGCGTCCCGGACGACGGCCTCGTCGGTGAGGTCGTAGCGCACCGTCAGGGTGTCGGCGGCGCCGGCCTCGCGGGCGAGCCGGGCAGTCTCCTCGGCGCCTTCCTTGTTGCTGTTGTACGTGATCGCGACGCGCGCGCCGTCCTTGCCGTAGGCGATGGCGGTCGCCCGGCCGATGCCCGAGGAGGCCCCGGTCACCAGCACGACCTTGTTACGGAGATCGGTCTCCATCACTCACTCCAATTCAGCCTGATCGTGGGTTGGTTCGCTGCGCAGGCCCGGCGGCTCAGACCTTCTTCGCCACGCCGGCCAGGGCGTGGGCCTCGGCGCCGAAGCCCTCCGGGTCGCCCTCCGGGCCGATGCGCCACAGCGGAACCGGGACCACGCCGGGCTCGAGCAGCTCGAGGCCCTCGAACAGGTCCGTGACCTCGGCGGTGTCGCGCCAGTAGACCTCGCTGACGTTCCGCACGTAGGTCTCCTGGGCGGAGGCGGGAACCTCCTCCGGTGCCGGCTTCTTGTCCATGCCGGCGTGCGAGATGACGACGTAGCTGCCGGGGGCGAGCTTCGCGGTGAACTCGCGCAGCATGGCCTTCGGGTCGTCGGCGTCGCTGACGAAGTGGAGGACGGCGGCGAAGATCAGGGCGACGGGGCGCGAGAAGTCGATCAGCTCGATCTCCTTCGACGCGAAGATGTCGCCGGGCTTGCGCAGGTCGCCCAAGAGGGACGCGGCCTGCGGGTTGCCCGCGAGGATGGCCTTGCCGTGTGCCACGGCGACCGGGTCGATGTCCACGTACAGCACACGGCTGTCGGGGTTGTTCTCGACGGCGACCTCGTGCACGTTGCCCTCGGTCGGGATGCCGGAGCCGATGTCGAGGAACTGGTCGATGCCCAACGCGGTCAGCTCCTTGACGGCGCGGCGCAGGAAGGCCCGGTTGGAGCGCAGGGTGCGTGGCAGCAGGGGGTTCTTGTCCGCGATGGACTTGGCGACGGCGACGTCGGCCGGGAAGTTGTGCGTGCCGCCGACCCAGTAGTCGTAGACGCGGGCGATGCTCGGCTTGTCGATGTCGACCTCGGGCGGTGCCCAGGACGGACGGTTCACGGAAGTCTCCTCGGTTGCGGCTGGCTTACGGGATGGGACCGGCTGGGAGCTGCGCGGTCAGCGCAGGCGGACCGGCAGGGAGGCGAGCCCGCGCAGGTTGAAGCTGGGCCGCCAGGACAGGTCGCCCTCGGGCTGCGCAAGACTCAGCCCGGGGAAGCGGCGGAACAACTCGCCGAGCACGATGCGGCCTTCGAGCCGGGCCAGGGGCGCGCCGATGCAGTGGTGGATGCCGTGACCGAACGCCAGGTGCCCGGAGTTCTTGCGCGTGATGTCGACGCGGTCGGGGTCGGCGTAGCGCTTCGGGTCGCGGCCGGCGGCGCTCAGCGAGATCGTGATGAACTCACCCTTGGGGATCAGTACGTCGCCCAGCTGGATGGGCTCCAGCGTGAAACGCCACGTGGCGTTGGCCAGCGGCGCGTCGATGCGCAGGAACTCGTCGATCGCGCTGTCCCAGAGGCCGGGATCGGCCTCCAGCAGGGCACGCTGGTCGGGATTGGTGAGCAGAGCGAGGGTGCCGGTGTTGAGCAGGTTGACCGTGGTCTCGTGGCCGGCGACGAGGAGGAGGAAGGCCATCGAGATCAGTTCGACCTCGTCGAGCTTCTCACCCTCGTCGGTGGCCTCGATCAGCGCGGTCAGCATGTCGTCGGCCGGGTTCGCGCGCTTGTCGGCGATGAGGGCGCGCAGGTAGGCGACCATGTCCTGGCTGGCGTCGAGGGCCTCCTCGGTGCCCTGACCGGAGGTGAGCAGGTTGGACCAGCGGCGGAACCGGTCGCGGTCCTCCGGCGGCACGCCGAGCAGCCAGCAGATCACGGTGAACGGGACCGGGAAACTGAGGGCGTTCATCAGGTCCACCTCGTCCTGGCCCTCGATGGCGTCCAGGAGTTCGGTGACCAGTTCGGTGATCCGGGGGCGCAGCGCCTCGACCTGACGCATGGTGAACGCCTTCGCGACGAGCTTGCGCAGACGCGTGTGGTCCGGCGGGTCGCTGTCCAGCATGGTGGTGCTCAGCTCGGTCGCGAACTGCTTGCGCGTTCCCCGCTGTGCCTGGAAGTGCGCCTGCTTCTCGGGGTCCACGAAGTTCTGCGGGACCAGGCCGTAGCCGACCCGCATGTCCTTGCTCACCCGCGGGTCGGTCAGCAGCGCCTTGGCGTCCTCGTAGCGGGTCACCAGCCACGTCTTGAGGCCGTTGGGAGTGGCCACGAGGTGCGCGGGCGACTGCTCTCGCAACGGGGCGAGCGTGGGGTGCGGATCGCGTATGAAATCGGAGTCGAACAGCTCGAGCACATTGCTCGTCGTCGCTGCGCTGGCCACGTGGGGCTCCCTCGTATGGCGGCAGATTCATTCGTTCGGTTGGCGAGCTCTGACTTATTCCTCGCGGGTTATTCAGCCACAAGAAAAAGGGAATTCCCACCCCGGTCCAGGCTTCTTCGAGCCCGTTTCAAGCGGATTCCCAATTCCGGCTTCCCCGCATGGGAATTCCACTTTCCGGATCCCTTGGGGCAACGGTGGGAGCCCCCCTGCCGGACCGCCGACGGTCCGGCAGGGGGCTACTTGTGGCGAGATTCAATAACTTGCGAGCACCTGGTAGATCTCGAACGGGCGGTCCCGTTCGGTGTCGCGGAATTCACGCAAGGGAGCCGTCTGGTCCTTGTGTTCCGCGCCGCGCTCCCACGTCTCGAAGGACTTCCAGCTGTCCCAGTGGCTCACCACGACATAGCTGTCGGGGCGGCCCAGCTCGTTCATGAGCTGGTTGCCCAGCAGGCCCGGGGTGCCGGCCATGCGACGGCTGGCCTCGTGATAGGCCGCCAGGACGTCCTCGCCCCGGTCGGAGAGGTGGTAGAGCACGACCTCCACGGCTGGGGTGGCCGTCATGCGGCCGCCCCGGAGAGGTTCGCGACGATGTTCATCGTCGTCATGGAACCGCCGCTGCGGTACGGGTGCAGCTTGGTGCGGTGCTGAAGGTGGGTGTCGCTGGACTCGAACTCGCGGAAACGCGGCTCGTCCACCCAGTCGCTGACGATGTAGTAGATGCCGTCCTCGTTGTCCGTCGTGCTCTTGGACAGCCACTGGCCACGGTTGGCGGGGTGGCCGGTCACGGAACTGCCCACCTGCTTCCACACGCGCTCGAACTCGGCTTCCATACCGGGCTTGATCTGCATGCGGAGCATGACCCGGAACGTCGCGTCGGACACGTCAGATGCCTCCGTCGACGTTGATGGTCTCGCCAGTGACGTACGCGGAAAGATCGCTGAGCAGGAAGAGGACCGGTGCGGCCAGTTCCTCGACGGTGCCCAGGCGGGCGAGTGCCGTCTTCTGGGAGTAGGTGGCGCGCAGCCCCTCGGCGCGCTCCGCCGGCATGGATCCGAAGGCCTCCGTCTCGATGACGCCGGGCGCGACGACGTTGACGCGGATGCCCTTGCCGCCGAGTTCCTTGGCCAGCGAGCGGGTCAGGCCGATCATCGCGGCCTTCGCGGCCGTGTAGTGGGCGCGCAGCGGGATACCGGCAGCGGCGCCCCGGGAGCCGATGTTGACGATCGAGCCCCCGGCGCCGAGCAGCGGCAGGGCCTGCTGGATGACCCGGTACGAAGCGGTCAGGTTGGTGTCGAGGACGCGCGACCATTCTTCGGCCGGCAGCTCGGCGAACGGGATGTGGGTGATCGTGCCGGCGTTGTTGACGATGCCGTCGAGCCGCCCGTAGCGGTTCTGGGCCTCCTCGACGAGCCCGTCCACCTCGGCGATCTCGCCGACGTCGGCACGGACGAGGTGGTGGTCGCCGCCCGTCTCCTTGAGCTCTCGGCGCAGGCTCTCGACGTATTCGCTCTCCTGGCGGTAGCAGGTGAGCACATCGGCGCCCGAGCGGGCGGCGGCCAGGACGATGCCACGCCCGATGCCGCGGGTGCCTCCGGTGACGAGCAGCTTCTTGCCGCGCAATCCGAGTTCCACGGTGTTCCCCTCCTGTGGTGCGTCAGCGGATTCAGCTCGCATGGGCGGCGCGTGCGGCGGCCTCGAGCTTTTCCTTGATCAGGTTCATCTGGACCACGGTGTTGCGGTTGATCCGGTCCGTCATGCCCGCGTCGTCGAGCGGGGCGCCGTCCTTCATGTGGAAGTCCTGGGTCCACTGCATCCGGACCCCGGCGTCCGTCTGGGTGTACTCCCAGTGGATGTTCATGTACTCGAACGGGCCGGTCTCCACGCGGTGGGCGCGGACGGTGCGGGTCGCCTCGTCGGTGGTGCGCCGGGAGACCCAGCTCCACACCTTGCCGTTCTCGTCGGGGTGCAGGGCGAGCCGGAAGGTGACGGTGGGGCCGTCCTGCTCCAGGATCTCGGCGACGGCGTACTCGCTGAACAACTCGGTCCAGGACGCCACGTCGTTGGTGCGCTCCCAGACCAGGTCCATGGGGGCGTCGATGACGACGGAGTTCTGCGTGTGGCCGGCCATCAGAGGCGGACTCCGCTCGTGCGACGGTTGAATGCGCTCATGGCTTGCTGCCTTTCGCTTGTGCGGGGGTCACTTGGCGTGCTCGGTGCGGTTCCCGGCCCCCACGACCAGCGCGGAGGTGAAGCCGCCGTGCCCGCGGGCCAGGACCAGAGCGGTCCGGGGTGTGGTGTGCCGGGGGCGGTCGACGACCAGGTCGATGCCCAGTTCCGCGGCGGGGCGGCCCGGGCCGGCGGTGTGCGGGATGACGCCTGCGCTCAGGCTGAGCAGGGCGGTCGCCACGTCCAGCGCCGCACCGCCCGCGTAGAGGCGGCCGGTGAGCGTCTTGGGTGCGGTCACCGGCACCCGGCCGGCACCGAACACCTCGTTGATCGCGGCGGCTTCGGCGCGGTCGAGCTCTGCGACGCCGACAGCGTCGGCGAAGACGACGTCCACGGCGTCAGCAGTGATACCGGCGTCCGCGAGGGCACGCCGGATCACCGCGGCGAGCACGGGCGGGCGCCCGGAGCCGGCGGGCGGGTCGAACCCGGCGGCGTAGCCGAGGATCCGGCCGTAGTGCGAGGCGCCTCGCTCGCGGGCACCCTCCTCCGTCTCCACGACCAGGATGGCGCCGCCTTCGCCGGGTACGTAGCCGCGGGCGGCGTCGTCGAAGGGCAGGTAGGCGCGGGCCGGGTCGTCCTCGGTGGACAGCGCGCCGGTGGACAGCTGGGCGCTCAGGCCGTACGGGCACAGCGAGGCGTCCGTACCACCGGACAGAACCAGCCGGGAGCCGGTGTCCAGCAGCCGCCGGGACTGGCCCAGCGCGTCCAGGCCACCGGCCTGCTCGGCGCAGATGACACCGCAGGGGCCACGCATGCCGTGGCGGATGGAGACCTGGCCGGTGGTGGCCGCGTAGAACCAGGCGATCGACTGGTAGGCGCCGACCCAGGCCGGACCCTGCTGATACAGGTTCTCCATCTCGTGCTGGCCGAACTCGGTGCCGCCCGATGAGCTCGCCGTGACCACGGCCATCTCGTACTCGGGCAGCTGCGCCGGATCGGCGCCGGCGTCGGCGAGCGCGGCCTCCGCGGCCGCGAGAGCGACATGCGTGTAGCGGTCGGTCTGCATGATGAGGCGGCTGGGAACGTGGTCGCGGGCGTCGAAGCCCGGCACCTCCCCCGCCACCTTCACCGGGTACGAGGACGGGTCGAAGCGCGTGATGCGGCCCAGGCCGCTCTTGCCGGCCAGCACCGACTCCCAGTGCCGGCGGACCCCGATGCCGGTGGGGGCGACCACGCCGAGGCCGGTGACGACCGCGGGACGCCGTGGCCCTTCGGGTATGCCGAGCGCGCTCATGCCGCCGCCCTTCCGGCCCCGGCGCCGGGACGGCCGAGAATCATGGCGCTCTGGAAGCCGCCGAATCCGCTGCCGACGCTGAGCACGTGGTCCATCCGGTGCTCCCGAGCGGTCACCGGCACGTAGTCGAGGTCGCACTTGGGGTCCGGGACCGACAGGTTGGCCGTCGGGGGCACCACCTGATGACGCAGCGCCAAGGCGCACGCGGCGACCTCCAGCGAGCCGATCGCACCCAGCGAGTGCCCGATCATCGACTTGATGGAGCTGACCGGAATCTCGTACGCGCGATGCCCCAGGCTCCGCTTGAACGCGGCCGTCTCGTGCCGGTCGTTCTGCTTGGTGCCCGAGCCGTGCGCGTTGATGTAGTCGATGTCCTCCGGGTCGAGGTGCGCGCGGTCCAGGGCGACGCGGATGGCCTCGGCCATCTCACGGCCCTCTGGCTTGAGCCCGGTCATGTGGAACGCGTTGGAGCGGCCGGCGAAGCCCACCACCTCGGCGTAGCCGGTGGCACCCCGGCGACGCGCCGACTCGGCGTCCTCGATCACCATGACCGCGGCGCCCTCGCCGAGGACGAACCCGTCGCGGCGGCCGTCGAAGGGCCGGGAAGCCGCGGCGGGGTCGCCTCCGGTGTTGGGCGTCGTCGCCTTGATGGCGTCGAAGCAGGCGGAGGTGATCGGTGACAGCGGGGCGTCGGTCGCGCCCGCGATGACTATGTCGGCGGTGCCTTCCTCGATGAGCTGGACGCCGTGGGCGACCGCGTCCAGGCCGGACGTGCAGCCGGTGGAGATCAGTGCGACGGGTCCCTCCGCCCCTGCCTGCCAGGCGACTTCGGCCGCCAGCGTGCTGGGGACCATGTAGCCGTACAGGTGCGGCACACCGTAGGTGTGGTCGACGAGCCAGTTCTTGCCGCCGTCCGACAGGACCGCGTACTCGTCCTCCAGACCGGTGGTGCAGCCGACGGCGCTGCCGATGCTGACGCCGATCCGGCCCGCGTCTGCGGCTCCGAGGTCGATCCCGCTGTCCTCGATGGCCTCACGGGCGGCGACGACCGCGAACTGGGCGGCCCGGTCCATCCGGCGGACTTCCTGGTTGCTCAGGCCCGCGGCCACCGGGTCGAAGTCGCACTCGGCGGCGACCCGGGAGCGGAAGTCCGACGCGTCGAACAGGGTGATCTCCCGGGTGGCCGTGCGGCCGTTGGACAGCAGGTCCCAGTAGGCGTCCCGGCCGATGCCGCCGGGGGCGACGGCGCCGACCCCGGTGATGACGGCACGACGGCTCATCGGGCCCCTCCGACGTCCGGGTTGGCGCCGCCCTCCACGAGCGGCGTCTCGGTGTCGACGTGGCCGAGCTCCGGACGCGGCGCCAGGGGGGACAGGTGGAACACCACCTGTGCCGGTTCCTGGCCGGCGTTGACCAGGCGGTGACGGACGCCGATCGGGACGAGCAGGGAATCGCCCGGGCCGATGCGTACGGGCTCCCCGTCGAGGCTGATCTCCAGATCACCGGAGATCACGTGCAGGAACTCCTCGGAGTACGGGTGCAGGTGCTCGGTGACGTACTCCCCCGGGGACAGCCTCAGCGTCCCGCCGAAGCCGGAGGTGCAGCCGACGGTGCGGGGGCTGAGGGTGATCCGGATGTCGCCGCCGCGTTTGCGGTTGGAGGCGACGTCGTCGAGGTTGACCTTCGTGGGGTTCGCCGTCGTGGTCATCGCGTACCGCCCAGGGTCGGACCGGACGGCTTGGTGGTGACCGGACCGTCCTGCGGGGTCCAGGTGTAGAACGGCACGGCCATCGCGTCGCGCGGCTCACGCCAGTTCGGGTCGTAGGGGGAGATGAACTCCTGCAGGCGGGTGTTGATGTCGTCGTACAGCGGGTGGCTGCGCGCCTTGTACAGGTTCGGGCCGATGTCCTGCTCGGCCTCGACGAGGTGGAAGTACAGGTCGTGGAAGGCGAACAGGGTCCGCCTGGAGACGCCCACCATGTGCGGCAGGTCGGTGCTGTCCGAGTCCGCGAAGACCTTGGCGACGCCCTCGGCGTCGGCGAGATTCATCCGCGCCACGATCAGTGTGCGGTGCACGTTGCCCTCCTGGCTTCTTCGGTCGTTACCCCACCCTCGCGGGGGGCTCTCGAAGCTGTCTTGAAGCGGTCTGGACCGGCGGCCCGGGCGGTCAGAGCCGCAGGTCGATCCGGTACTCGGTCAGCCAGGTCTCGAGCTGCAGCACCATTTCCATGCTGGCCCGCTCGACCCAGGCGAAGGCGCCCTTGGGCGAGTTGGTGGAACCCACCGCTGCAGCGGTGGCGGTGGCGTCCAGCAGGCCCGCCACGGCCGCGCTGCGGTCGGCGGCCAGCTCGGTGAACCGCCGGCGCACGAAGTCGCCGTAGGCCGCTTCCTGGGTGGTCGGGTACGCGCTCTTCTTGCGGTGCAGCACCGCCTCGGGCAGCAGGTCGGCGACCGCGGAGCGCAGCAGGCTCTTCTCCACGCCGTCCACGCGCTTCATGGCGGCCGGCACGTTGTAGACGTACTCGACCAGGGCACGGTCGCAGAACGGCGGCCGCAGCTGCACGCCGTGGGCCATGCTCATGCGGTCGGCGCGGTCGAGGTGCGTGGGTGCCCAGCGGGTGAGGGCGAGGTAGGTGACCTCGCGGGCCCGGCGCTCCGCGGGGGTGTCGCCGTCGACGTGCGGGACCTCGGTGAGGGCGTCGCGGTAGTGCTGGTCGGCGTAGCCGATGAAGTCGAGTTCCTTGCGCAGCCGGCGGTCGACCATGGAGGTGCCCAGGCCGCCGGCGGCGGCGTCGTGGCCGCGCTCGAAGGAGACCCACGGGAACGTCTGCGAGTTGCTGTGCTCGGGGTCGTAGGCCCAGAAGTAGCCGTTGAAGACCTCGTCGGCGGTCTCGCCGGAGAGCACGGCGGCGAAGCCCTCGGCGCGCAGCCGGGCGAAGAACCGGATGAGGGAGACGTCCATGTCGCCGAGCGGGGACGGGGCGTCCTGCACGCGCAGGGAGGCGGCGTGCACCCCGGGGTCCGTGAGCGCGGCCGTGTCGAGGAGGATCTCGGTGTGCCGCGAGCCGATGTGCTGCGAGGCGAGCGCCGCGAAGGGCGCGTCCGGTGTGGAGCGCATCGTGGGGTGCGGCTCGAAGTTCTCGGTGTAGCCGGTGAAGTTCACCGAGAAGCTGCGCAGCGGGGCGGCGCCGTCGGCGGTGAGCGTCCGGTGGGCCAGGGCCGTCAGGGCGCTGGAGTCGATGCCGCCGGAGAGCATCGCGCCCACCGGGACGTCGGCGCGCAGGTGGGAGGCGACCGCGTCGGCGAGCAGGCCGCGGACGGTGGTGACCGTGTCCTCGAGGCTGTCGGTGTGCTGCCACGCCGGCAGCGACCAGTAGCGCCTGTCGTGGCTGCCCGGGCGGCGCACGACGAGGACGTGGCCGGGGACGACCTCGCGCATGCCGCGGTAGACGGCCGTGCCGGGCTTGCGGCTGTGCGCGAACAGCTCGCGCAGGCCGTCGGCGTCCACGACCGGTTCCACGTCGGGGTGGGCGAGGATCGCCTTGGCCTCGGAGCCGAAGAGGACGCCGTTGGGGGTCGGGTAGTAGCTGAGCGGCTTCACGCCGAGCCGGTCGCGGGCCAGCAGGAGCTCCTGGCTGCGGACGTCCCACAGGGCGATCGCGAAGAGGCCCTCCAAGTGGGTGAGGAAGTCGGCGCCCCACTCCAGGTAGGCGTGCAGGGCGGTCTCGCCGTCGCCGCCGCCGGTGAACCGGTGGCCCTTGGCGGCCAGTTCGGTGCGCAGCTCGGTGTGGTTGGTGATGGCCCCGTCGAGGGTGAGGACCGCGACGGTGGTGCCGCCTTCGGTGGTGTGGGCGACCGGCTGCTTCCCCGACTCCGTCACGTCGAGAAGTGCCAGGCGCCGGTGGGCGAGAGCGGCGTGGCCCTCGGCCCAGGTGCCCTGGCCGTCCGGGCCGCGGTGGGCGAGGGTGGCCGCCATGGCTTCGACGACGTCGGCCCGCGGGGCAAGGTCCCGCTCGAAGTCGACCCAGCCGGCGATTGCGCTCATCGGGAGGTCCTCTCGTTCACGGCGAGTTCGGTGGTGTCGCCGGTGTCGGTGTCGGGGTCGGTGGCGAGCGTGACGGCGACGAGGGCGAGCGGGATGCCGGTGACGGCGGAGCGGAAGTCGTCCAGGCCGGGCGCGGGCCCGTCGGCCACGGTGATGCCGAGGCGGCGCTGGGCGGCTTCGGCGCCGTAGCGCTCGTACAGCTCCAGGTATCCGCGGGCGGTCGTCTCGAGGTCGGTGACCAACTCGAAGCGGGCCGCGGTGCGCCTGCCGTTCCAGGTCAGCTCACCGTCGGCTCCTGCCCGGAAGTTGTGGCGCCAGGAGCTGCCGGTGGCGACGTACAGGGCGCCGTCGATGCGGTGGACGCCCGCGGGCACGGTGTAGGCGCGTCCGGTGCGGCGGCCCGTGAAGTGCAGCAGCGCGAGGTGGGCCGCGACCGGCCCGGGGTCGGGCCTGGAGAGGATCGCGGTCATACGGGCGTTGGCGGCGGTGCGGTCCTCGTCGCCGGGCAGCGTCCGGGTGATGCGCCCGCCTGCCGCCGTGCTCTGCTCGATCGCGGTCATGACAGCACCACCGCGGCTGCGGTCAGGGCGCAGCCGGCGACGGCGAAGCAGGTGCGCAGCAGGTGCCAGTCGCGCCACTGGGTCCGCGGGTCGTCCCAGTCGGGGCCGATGTCCTCCGGCCGGGTCTTCTTGACCCGGTTGTTGATGGGGACGTTCCGGGTCTGGGAGACGACGGCGACGCCGGTCATGGCGAGCGCCGCGGCGATGAACAGCACGCGCGGCGCGGCCGCGTCGGCGCGCACGGCGAACGCCGCGTCGACGACGACGGAGCCGGACACGATGAACGGCATGATCCGGTCGTAGCGCTTGCCGAGCAGCTTGTGCGTGTCGACATAGCGGTCGGGGGTCATCGCGATCAGGGCGGGCATGACGCTGATCGCCACGGCGAACAGCACTCCCGCCACCAGCCCGGTGCCCAGCAGCACCAGCACACTCAGGGTTTCCACCACAGCCCGAGGCCTCCCGTCCCACACGGATCGTCAACAGCGGTAAGGGCGACGCTTCCAGCGAGGACTCGTGTGCCGCTCGAAGCGGTCTTGACGGGCGGGCGGGTCCGGGCACCCGCGGCACAGGGCGCGTGCGCAGCCCGAGCGGCCCTCTAGCCGGGCCCTGTTCGCTGGCCGGGAGTCCGGAACCGCATCAGGACGGAAACGGCATCGAGACAAGGGAGCACATCCGGTGGCGGAACAAACCGACGTACTGATCGTGGGCGGCAGCATGGTGGGCCTCGCCCAGGCGCTGTTCCTCGCCCAGCAGGGCATCCGGCCGGTGCTCGTCGAGCGGCACACGCACATCTCGGCGCACCCGCGGGCCCAGGCGGCCAGTCCCCGCACGATGGAGCTGATGCGTGCGCTGGGCCTGGAGCAGAAGGTGCGCAGGCAGGAGAACCCGCACGCGCAGTACGGCGACATCCTGCAGGTGGAATCGCTCACGGGCGCCGAACTGGGCCGCTTCGACGGGCCCTTCCGGCACGACCCGAACGAGGTCAGCACCACCGGCTGGACCCTCATCGGCCAGGACCGCTTCGAGCCGGTCCTGCGCACGAAGGCCGAGGAACTGGGCGCGGACATCCGGTTCGCCACCGAGCTGGTGAGTTACGAGCAGGACGCAGACGGGGTCACCGCGGTGCTGCGGGACCTGCGGCACGACACCGAGACCACGGTCCGCGCGAAGTACCTCGTCGCCGCGGACGGGTTCCGCAGCCCGATCCGTGAGGGGCTGGGCATCGGCACGCACGGGCAGGGCGTCTTCGGACGCCAGATGAACATCATCTTCCACGCCGCGCTCGACGAGTACGTCGCCGGCCGCGAGTTCTTCCTCTGCTTCGTCAGCAACGACAAGGTCAAGGGTGTGCTGGGCCGGCTCGACGACGCGGACCGCTGGGTGCTGGCGCCGAGCCTGCCGCCCCAGGAGACCCACGCCGAGTACTCCGAGGAGGACTGCGTCGAGATGGTGCGGGCCGCGGTCGGCGTGCCGGACCTGGACGTGGCGGTGGAGTCGAGCAGCAGCTGGGAGATCGCGGCACGGATCGCCGACCGGTTCCGCTCCGGCCGGGTGCTGCTGGCCGGTGACGCGGCCCATGTCATGCCGCCCACCGGTGGTTTCGGCGGCAACATGGGTGTGCAGGACGCGCACAACCTGGCGTGGAAACTGGCGCTGGTGCTGCGCGGACAGGCCGGTCCGGAGCTGCTGGACAGCTACGAGGACGAGCGGATCCCGGTCGCCGAGTTCACCACCGAGCAAGGAGTGATCCGCTACCTGCAGCGCAGCGGCCTCGACGAGGAGGTCGCGGCCCGGCACCGTCCCGAGACGACCGTGCTGTTCGGCCACGTCTACCGTTCGGGCGCGGTGCTGGCCGAGCCCGGCGGGGACGACGGCGCCCCGGTGGAGGACCCCACGCAGCCCTCGGGCCGTCCGGGCACCCGGGCCCCGCACGTCGAGCTGCGCTCCGGCGGCACGGACGTCCCGCTGCACGACCTGCTGACGGGTGGCTGGCGGTTGCTGGCCGGGCCGGACAGCGGCCTGTGGGATTCGGCCGCGGGCGGCGTGTCCCGGCTCACCGGCATCGACATCGCCTTCCACCGTGTCGGCGGCGAGGAGCCGGCCGATGTGGTCGAGGAGTTCCTGAAGCAGTACGGGATCACCGCCTCGGGTGCCGCGCTGGTCCGCCCGGACGGGTTCCTGGCGTGGCGGGCGGCCGAGCAGCCCGCGGACCCGGCGGTCGAACTGTCGGCGGTCGTGCACCGGTTGCTGTCGCGGACGGTCTGAGACGGCCGGCGCTCACAACGACGTGGCGCGCCTCCCCGGGCGGGGAGGCGCGCCACGTCGTTTCGCACCCGGGAGTCGGTCAGTCCAGGGCGAGGATCCCGCGCAGCACGCCGGTCACGGTCCGGGCGACGTCGCCTTCGGGGCCTTGCTGGGAACGCCAGGCCACGAAGCCGTCGGGGCGGACCAGCACCGCGCCGCCGTCGGAGATCCCGTAGCGCTCCTTGAAGGCACCCTCGGTGTCGGCGTAGTCGCCGCCCTCGCCGATGCCGCGGACGCTCAGTACCAGGCCGAGATCGCGGCCGGCCGCGGCGGCCGCGGCCCAGGGAGCGGCGGGGCCGGCGGTCAGCAGCGTGAAGCCGACCGGGAAGAGGTCGACGGTGGAGAACGGGCCGTGGTCACCGGCGACGACGACGTGCGGGGCGCGTGAGCCGGGCCGGCCGCTGGGCTTGTCCGGGTTCTCGGTGACGGTCCACAGCTGCGGGTCCTCACCGGCGAACGCGCCCGCCGGGTAGGCGTATCCGAAGGTCATCGTGGTCTCGTCGACCAGGTCCTTGGCGACGTCCTGGAACTGCTTGCCCTCGCGGACGGCGAAGCGCAGCATCGCCTGACGCACCGTCTCCTCGGCAACCGGGCGGCGCTCGGAGTCGTACGTGGCCAGCAGGTCCTGGCCGGCCTTGCCGCCCAGCACCAGGGCGAGCTTCCAGGCCAGGTTGTAGGCGTCCTGGATGCCGGTGCTGGCGCCGAAGGCACCGGTGGGCGGCATGACGTGCGCGGCGTCGCCGGCGACGAGGAAGCGGCCGGAGACGAACGTGTCGGCGACGCGCGCCGAGATGTCCCAGGCCGGCATGTCGACCGACTCGATCGTCAGCGGCAGGTCGGGGACGCCGACGGCGGCGCGGACCAGTTCGACGCAGCGCTCGGGGGTGAAGTCCTCGGCGCTCTGCCCCTTATCCGGGAAGAAGGAGACGTTGATGACCCACTTGCGGTCGTTGTCGATCGGGATGATCGTGCCGCGCACGTCGGGGTTGTTGACATAGGCGGCGATGATCTTGCGGCCGCGCAGGGGCTCGGTCAGGTCGGCGTCGAAGAAGAAGCTGACCAGGTTGGTGATGGTGCCGCGGCCGTGCGCGCCGATGCCCAGCAGCTCGCGGAGCGGGCTGCGGCTGCCGTCGGCGCCGACGACGTACTCGGCGCGCAGCCGGGAGGTCTCGCCGGTGCCGACATCGGTGAGGGTGGCGGTCACGCCGTCGGCGTCCTGCGTGACGGCGTCGAGTCGGGTGTGGAAGCGCAGGTCGACGCCGACCTCCTCGGCCCGCTTGCGCAGAATGGGCTCGAGCTGGTTCTGGTCGATGAGGGTCCATTGCGCGGGGCTGATCCGGCTGATGTCCTCGATGGAGGCGTTGGGCATGCGGACGCGCTCGTTGCCGGCGAGGGTCTCCACGTGCACGAGGTCGGTGTTGCCGGAGATCGGCGAACGTCCGGCCCGGACGCGCTCCTCCATGCCGACGGCACGGTAGAGCTCCATCGTGCGCGGGTTGATGGCGCGGGCCTTGGGGTGGGTGGACGTGCCGGGGTGGCGCTCCACCAGCGTCGCCTTCACCCCGTGGTGGGCGAGGAACACTGCGGCGGACAGGCCCGTGAGGCCACCGCCGACGATGAGAACGGGCACCTTCTCC
Organism: Streptomyces sp. NPDC107522; assembly: GCF_055657525.1. Lineage (NCBI taxonomy): Bacteria > Bacillati > Actinomycetota > Actinomycetes > Kitasatosporales > Streptomycetaceae > Streptomyces > Streptomyces sp. NPDC107522. Next base: position 791,482 of record NZ_JBVKAU010000003.1, read on the forward strand.
TGGCGCATGGTGACTCCTTGGTTGGTCGGGGCGGGCGGCTCCGTCTGGCCGGTCATCGGGTCGCGGTCACCAGCGTGTGCGTGCCGAGCAGCGGCTCCGTGGTGATACCGGTGAATCCGGCCCGGCTCAGCCAGGTGCTGACGTCGCCGGTGCGGTACTCGGAGCCGTCGGGGCTGACCAGGCGCATGTGGAGGCTGGACAGCAGGCGCTCGGCGTCGCGGCGTTCGTCGTCGATCATCCGGTCGTAGACGAGGATCTGCCCGCCGCGATTGACGGACGCGTGGACGCGGCGCAGCAGCTCCTGGCGCCGGTCGGTGTCGAAGCCGTGCAGGATGTGGCCGAGCACGATGACGTCGGCCTTCGGGATGTCGTCCGTGAAGAAGTCGCCGCCGGTGAACTCGATGCGGTCGGCGAGGCCGAGACGGGCGGTGTGCTCGGTGAACAGCGGGCGGGTGCGCTCGAGGTCGAACACCCCGGCCGTCAGGTGCGGGTGCTCCCTGACCAGGACCGACGCGAGGTTGCCGCGCGCGCCGCCGAGGTCAACGAAGGAGGAGTGGCGGCTCCAGTCGATCCGGCCGGCGATCTCGATGCCCATCCGGTCGCTGTAGGCGTCGAGACCGGCGAAGAAGCGCTTCATCTTCTCCGGGTCCTTGTGCCTGTCGCCCACGAAGCCGCCCTTGTCGGGGTCGAGGTGCTGCGGGGCTCCCGTGGTCAGGGCCTCGGTGAGCCGGCCCCAGGTGCTGTACAGGGTCTCGTTGGTCAGTTCGACGAACCCGCCGAGGTAGGTGGGGGCGCCGGGCACGAGGTACGCCTGGGCCAGCGGCGCGTTGCCGTACTGGTCCCCGTTGCGCTCGAGCAGGCCGAGGCCCGCGAGCGCGTCGAGGAAGTCGGGGGCCATGCGCGGGTGCAGGCCGGTCGCGGCAACGATGTGGTCCGCCCCCGCCGGCCCTTCGGCGAGTGCGCCGAACACCCCGAGCGTCACGGCGCTGTGCAGCACCTTGGCCGCGCAGTCCGCGATGGTCAGCTTGATCAGCGGACCGGGGTCGACCGCCGCTGCCGTCGTACGGTCATCGGTCGTTGTCACGCGAGCCTCCTAGCAAGCCATGGGGACCGCCACGGTCCCGCCCCGACAATGGCCCGTGCGCATGGAGTCCCACTCGAACCGGCCTGAAGCGGGCCTGGCCCCCTGGCATAGGAAGGGCTGCCCTCCCACCGGAAGACGCGGGGTGGGAGGGCAGCCCTTCGGCCTTGGATCACACGCGGGGGATTCGTGCGATCAGGCCGCTCGGGGGGACTTGCCGGCCCGGGCGACGGCGTCGGCGGGGCCGGTCTGCGTGCCGCCGTCGCCGTTGCGGCGGGAGCGGAGCGTGAGGTTCTTCATGGACAGGGTGAGGACGAGGCCGAGCACGAGCAGGGGCAGCGCCGTGAGGAACACCGGGGTGAGCGCGGCGGCGTAGGACTCCTCGACCGCGCTGCGCACCGGTGCGGCGAGCGACTGCAGGACCGGCTGCGAGGAGAGCGAGTCGTGGTCGACGCCCTTGAGGGCACCGGCCGGGACGCGCGCGGCGAGCTCGTCGGTCAGCCGGTTGTAGAAGACCGCGGCGAAGAGCGCCATGCCGAGGGACGTACCGAAGGAGCGTCCGAAGGTCACGGCGCCGGACACGGCACCCAAGTCCCTGGGAGGCGCCGTGTTCTGGGCGGCCTGCGTGAAGACCTGGGCGGACAGGCCGGAGGCGAGGCCGAAGATCACCATGTGGAGGACTGCCACGGTGCGCGGGGTGCCGGCGTCCATGGTGGACAGCAGCAGCGCACCGACGATGCCGAGGGACATGCTCAGGACGAGGAAGACCTTGTACCTGCCGGTCCTGCCGATGGTCTTGCCGGCGACGACGGAGGCGAGCACGAGACCGAGCATCATCGGTACCAGGGCGAAACCGGAGGTGGTGGGGTCGGCTCCGGTGACGACCTGGACGTACAGGGCCAGGAAGTTGACCGAGCCGACGAAGACGACACCGCAGATGACCGCGGCGAGCAGCGAGAGGGTGAAGGTGGAGTCCCTGAACAGGCGCAGCGGCACGATCGGTTCGGCGGCGGTGGACTCGGCCTTGACGAACAGGCCGAGGCACAGCAGCGCCCCGAGGCCGAGGCCGAGGATCTGCGGGGAGGTCCAGGAGTACTCGACGCCGCCCCAGGACGTGAGGAGCGTCAGCGCGACGATGCCGGCGGAGAGGGTGACGATGCCGGCGTGGTCGAGCCTGGTGTTCCGGAGCGTGCGCGGCAGGTGCAGGTACTTGGCGATCAGGGTGACGGCGGCGATGCCGACGGGCAGGTTGACCAGGAAGACCCAGCGCCAGCTGAGCACGTCGGTGAGGACGCCGCCGAGGGCGGGGCCGGCCAGCGAGGCACCGGCGAAGATCATGCCGAACATGCCGTGGTACCTGGCACCTTCGCGCGGGGTGAGCAGCTCACCGATGGTGGCGAGGACGGAGACGAAGATGCCGCCGGCGCCCAAGCCCTGCACGGCGCGGAAGGCGATCAGCTGCTCCATCGAGCCGGCCGCGCCCGAGAGGGCGGAGCCGGCCAGGAACAGGGTCAGCGCGGACAGGAGGGTGATCTTGCGGCCGAAGAGGTCGCCGAGTTTGCCGTAGATCGGCGTGGTCACGCTGGCGGCGATGACGTAGGCGATGGTCACCCACGCGAAGAGCCCCATGCCGTGGAGGTCGCCCGCGATGCGGGGCAGGGCGGTGATGACGATCTGCGTGTCGAGGACGGCCAGGAACGCGGAGAGCATGCACGCGATCAGGACCGGTGTGGTTCGGGTGCCGGAGGGACTACGTCCCCCGGCCCCCTGGGCAGGGGAAGCGGACAAGACGGGACCGCCTTTCAGGGTCGGTCGGGATCCCCCCTTGCACCGGCCGCCTGGAGGGGCGGGCGGTGTCATCTTCGCTACCGGGCCCGAAAGGGGCTTAGGGGATGGTGACTTCTTGCGTGTGAAACGTGCTGCGTGAAAGGTGTGGCCGGACCCGGCCGTGGAAGTGGCCGGGCCGCAGAGGACGGGGATGCCGAACCGGGCCATGACTGCCCGGAGACTTCAGCACGCCGTCCCGTAATACATGCATGTTAGCATGCAATTGGATGCGCAACGACATGGATACGCATCCCTTCCTCGCCCGCTACTTGAAGACGGCCCGGGTGGGGTCCCCGGTCCCGGCCCAGGCGGCCAGGGCCGTACGCAGACCCTCGGCGACCTCGGCGGGCGAGGTGTCCTTGTCGGCGGCCCAGGCGACATAGCCGTCGGGACGGACGAGTACACCGGCGAGCTCCGGCTCCTCGGCGCACTCGGCGACGACGTGCCGCACACGGCCGGCCCAGCCCAGCGTCGCGCCCCACTCCTCGTACACCTCGGAGATCTCCGGGCGGCCGCCCAGGTCCAGCAGGGCGAAGGTGCCGCGGTGCAGGAGCTTCGGGAGGGTGACGGTGCCGTCCGCGGTCTGCAGCGTCAGGTCGCGGGCGAAGTCGCCGAGCAGCCGGTGCTCGGGGCCCTGCAGCTCGTAGCGGACCGCGACGCCGCTGAGCATCTCGGCGATGTGGCGGTTGACCTGATCCTTCGTCATCAGATCCTGGAAGAGCTCACGCAGCTGGGTGACGTACGGGTCGGGGTTCATCAGCGCGATCTGCGCGCGGGTGTTGGCCAGCACCTTGCGGGCCGGCCCCTGGCGCTCCTTGTCGTACGTGTCGAGCAGACCCTCCGGGGCCCAGCCGTTGATCTGCGCGGCCAGCTTCCAGCCGAGGTTGAGGGCGTCCTGCAGACCGAGGTTGACGCCCTGGCCGCCGACGGGGAAGTGCGTGTGCGCCGCGTCACCGGCCAGGAAGACGCGCCCCTCGCGGTAGCGCTCGGCCTGGCAGGCGGAGTCGGTGAACCAGGACAGCCAGCGCGGCTCGCTCGCGCCGAGGTCGTCGCCCCAGATCTCACGCAGGCTGTCGGTGAACTCCTCCATCGTCAGCTCGGTGCCCGCCTCCTTGCCCTGCTGGAAGTCGAAGGTGGCGACGCGGTGGTACGTGTCGTCGAGCGGGACGCAGAAGAGCAGTCCGCGCTCGGTGCGCTCCATGCCCATCGGCGCCTTCTCGCGGTCGGCGAGCACGACGTCGGCCAGGCGCGCGGTGACGCGGCCGCCGGTGCCGGGGAAGCCGATGCCCGCGGACTTGCGGACCAGGCTGCGGCCTCCGTCGGTGCCGACGACATAGCGGCCGCGCAGCGTGTAGGAGCCCTCGGGGCCGGTGACATCGACCTCGGCGCCGTCCGCGTCCTGCCGGACGGCGGTCACCTCGTGGCCGCGGCGGACCGGGACACCGAGTTCCTCCGCGCGCTCCTCGAGCAGGCGCTCGGTGCGGGTCTGCTCGGACAGCAGCGCGTAGTTGTGGGCGCTGTCGAGCAGGGAGAAGTCGACCCAGACGTCGAGCCCCGCGAAATGGCCGTTGTTCCACGAGCGGGCGCCGTCACGGAAACGCTCGACCAGGCCGCGGCGGTCGAGCGACTCCAGCGAACGGGCGTGCAGACCGAAGGCCTTGGAGTGGGGGGTCCGCTCGGTGAGGCGCTCCAGGACGACGGGCTTGGCACGGGAGATGCGGAGTTCGGAGGCGAGCAGCATGCCCACCGGGCCTCCGCCGACGATGAGGACGTCGAAATCGAAGTCCTTGGTGTTCGGCATTGCGGTCCTTCCAGGGGAGAAGAGTGGATTGAGGTCTGACTATATGCATGCAATCATGCAACAAATTGTGAACATGCACATTCCGAACGCCTGACATCCTCGCGCCTAGGATGTGTGGCATGGAACCTTCGAGCACCAGGCCGAAGAGCACGCGGCGCTCGGGCGCGCACGGCCCGCTCGCCGAGGACGCTCTGCTGGACGCGGTGGGCCCGGCGTTCTCGCGGCTGCGCCGCGCCGCCGCGCTGAACGTGGAGAAACCGGTGTCCCGCAAGGACATGAGCCGGACCCTGGTGCTCAACATCGTGGAGGAGGGACCGGAGGACAACGGCCAGGAGATCACCGTCGGAGTCGTCGCGGAACGGCTGGCCGTGGACCCTTCCGTGGCCAGCCGCATGGTCACCGACTGCATCTCCGCGGGCTACCTGGTCCGTGCCGCGTCCCAGCAGGACGGACGGCGCACGATCCTCGAGATGACCGACCAGGGGCTGGAGATGCTGGCGGCCTTCCGGCGCCACCAGCGGGCGGCCTTCGAGTTCATCACCCGGGACTGGCCCGAGGACGAGCGGCTGCAGTTCGCCCGGCTGCTGATCAAGTACGTCGGCTCGGTGGCCGAGGCACGCGACGCGTCGGTCGGCGGATGACCGCCCGCCGTTCATCGCTCAGCGCGCGAGAATGCGCCGCAGCGCCGCGGTGAGCGCCGCGCCCTGGTCGTCGGCCGGCACCCCGCCCGGGGAGCGCCAGGCGACGATCCCGTCCGGGCGTACCAGGACGGCTCCGTCTGCGCGGACACCGTAGGCGGCGTTCCAGCGGCCGTCCGGGTCGGCCAGTGCGCCGCCGTCCTGGGCGGTCGCGGCGATGCGGTGGAAGGTGAGGCGCGCGCCGGTCTCGGCGGCTGCCGCCTCGGCCGCCTCGGCCCAGGAACCGCCGTCCTGACCGGCCATCAGCACGAAGCCGGTGCCGAACAGATCGAGTGTGGCCAGCGGGGCGCCGTCCCGCTCCAGCACCACGTACGGGGCGCGGGTGCCGGGCTCGCCGCGCAGCGTGCGCGGGTCGGACGTCAACGGCAGCTGCGTGGCCCCCGTCTCGGGGACGAACGCACCGGAGCGGTAGGCCTGGCCCATCGTCACGGTCATCGCGTCGTCGGTGGCGGCCTGCTGCTCCTCGGTCGCGGTGCCCGAGCGCATGGCCAGCTGAAGCGAGCCCTGCTGCGCGGTGTAGAGGCCGACCGGCCGGCGCTCTTCCTGATAGGTGGTCAGCAGCCCCGGGCCTGCGGTTCCCTCGAGGACGAGGGCCAGCTTCCAGGCCAGGTTGAAGGCGTCGGCGATGCCGGTGTTGGCCCCGTACCCGCCGGTGGGCGGGATCTGGTGGGCGGCGTCGCCCGCTATCAGCACCCGGCCCTGGACGAAGGTGTCGGCCACCAGCTCGGCCATGTCCCAGGGGAAGCGGGAGCGGACGGTGACCTCGACCTCGTCCGAGCCGATGGCCGCTGAGACCAGTTCGGCGCAGCGGGCGTCGGTGAAGTCCTCCAGGCTCTCGCCCTTGTCGGGGTCGTAGCCGACGATCAGCGTGCCCTCGGTGAGGGTGTCGTCGTGCACCAGGATGCCGGTGACCGTGTCGTTCTTGACGTGTACGACGCTGTAGCGGCGGTCGCCGAGCACCGCGCCGAAGTCGGCGCCGAAGGCGATGCTGACGTGCCGGGAGAGCACCCCCCGGCCCTCGCGGGCGATGCCGAGGGACTCACGCACCGTGCTGCGCGGCCCGTCCGCGGCCACCAGATAGTCGGCGCGCAGGATGCTCTCGACGCCCTCCGCGGTGCCGACGACGGCGGTGACCCCGTCGTCGTCCTGCGTGAAGGAGACCAGCTCGGTGCTGAACCGCAGGTCGGCGCCGAGCTTCTCGGCCCGGGCGCGCAGGATCGGCTCCAGCCGGTCCTGCGGCAACAGCAGCAGCTTGGAGGGGGTCAGGTCGGAGAGCTCGTCCCCGCCCTCCAGCTCCTCCTTGCTGAAGAGGACCTCGCCGGCCAGCGACACCACACCGGCGCGAGTCTTGTGCTTCTCGAAGCCGGACGCCGCCTCCTTGGCGTCCTCCTCGACCCCGACCGTGCGCAGGAGCTCGGCCGTGCGCGGGTAGTAGCCGACCGCGCGGGGATGGATGGAGGTGCTCGGGTGCCGCTCGACGACGGTGCAGGGCACCTTGTGATGTGCGAGGAACACCGCGGTGGACAGGCCGACGAGACTGCCGCCGACGATCAGTACACGTGTGTCGCTGGTACTCACAAAGAACCCCTCTCGCGGATGCCGGTCTGTGCGGATCGTGGCAGCGGTCGGTGGACCTGAACTCGAACGCGGCTCGGGTGGTCAGGCCTTGAGGGAATACGTGGACCAGGAACTGTCCGCCTGGAATCCGAGGCGACGGTTGAGGGCGACGACCGCGTCGTTGTGCACGTCGTTCCAGGCCTGCACCAGCACCAGGCCCTCGTTCTCGTGGGCGGCCCGGGCCAGCAGGTCCGCCTTGAGCCAGGTGCCGAGGCCGCGGCGCCGCCGATCGGCGAGCACGAGGGTCTCGCCCGCGTCCGCCATCGGGCTGTCGCGGACGAAGAGCGTGCCGTACCCGGCGACTTCGCCGGAGTCGTCGGCGACGGCGGCGGTCACGTACTGGCGGTGTCCGGCCCGCCCGGCCTCGGCCTCGCGCGCTCGCACGTCGTCGGCGGTGGGGGTGCGCACCTGCGCCTGGCCGTTGACCGGTGCGTCGAGGGTGCTCCATGCGCGGGCGTAGGAGTCGACGAGTTCGTCGGGGCAGCGGTCGGTCCACTGCACCAGGTGGTGGCCGGGTACGGCGCGGGCGGCGAGCTCGTCGAGTGAGGTGCGGGCCGGGCCACGCAGGAAGAGGCGATTGCGCAGGTTCGTGCCGCGCAGCTCCGCGCCGCACCCGGAGGCGAAGGCCGCGGCGGCGGGGGTGTCGGGTGCGTCGACCATGAGGTGGCTTCGACCGCGGGCGCGCAGTTCGGTTCGGGCAGCGTCCACCAGGGCGGTGCCCGCGCCGCGGCGGCGGAAGCAGGGGAACACCCACAGCGAGCCGTGGCCGGGGCCGGTCGGGTCGCCGAGGTCGAGGCCGAGCTTGGTGCAGCCGGCGGGCAGGCCGCCGTCGAAGGCGGCCAGGACCACCCGGTCGGCGCCGTGCCGGCGCTGCAGGAGACGGGCCAGCAGGGCCTCCGAAACCGGCGGATCGCCGGGAAGTTCGAGGCTCATCGTCTCCTGGAAGCCCGGGAGGAGAAGGGAGATCGTGGCCGGGTCGTCGCCGTCGAGGCTGCGGATGTCCATGGAGGCATGGTGTGCCGCGGCGGTCGTACGTCCGTGGAGCGGGACTCGAGCCCGGGGATCCGCACATCCCCGGGCCCGAACCACCGCGGCAGGGCGGCGTCGGCGCTCATCGGCGGCACGGACGCGCCCTGGAGGCGGGCCGGTCCAGGACCGGCACCTGGTCGGAGGTGGACGTCGGGCGCGGTGCCGCGATGCGCCCGACGCGGGTGGCCGTCGAGTTTTCCGGACCGGGCACAGTGCGGCGGTCTGCGTGCACCGGCGGCCGTAGTGGTCCGGGTCCGCGCCGGCCGTGACGTCCTGCAGCCGTGGTCAGCCGACCGGCGCCGCGCCGCCGATGCTCTGGCCGTGCCGGAAGAAGCCGTCGGGGTCGTAGGCGCGCTTGACGGCGCGCAGCCGGGGGGCGTTCTCCGCGTAGTGGTCGCTCTCCCACTGCGCCGGCACCCGCGAGCTGGGGAAGTTGATGTAGGAGCCGCCGGCCAGGGGGGCGAGGGCGGCGCCGCACCGGTCGGCCCACTCGTCGAGTTCCGCCGGGCCCTGGACCGCCGCGTCCTCGTCGCGGGTCGCGATCTGGAAACCGGTCAGGAACTGCGCGTCCCGGTGCACGTACGCGGTCTCGGTGCGACCGACGCGGTTGGCGGCGCCGCCGAGCGCGATGCACAGCAGATAGCGCTCGTTGTCCAGGTCCGGGTTCCAGGCCTGCAGCAGGGCGTCGGCCTCCGCGCGGGTGACGGGGCGGTCGGTGAGCCGGTAGGCCTGCCGGGTGTAGGGGTGGCGGTGGCCGACCGCGTCGGGGTGGGTGCCGGTGCGGTGGCACTGCTGGACGGTCTTGGAGCCGCAGAGTGCCTCGTGCATGACGTCGGCGTACAGCCCACGCGTGCCGACCTCGCGGTGCAGGGGCTTGGTGCCGGTGCGCTCGGTGAGCTCGTCGAGGGCGTGCTCGAGCTCCTCGGGTGCGCCGTGGTGCACTCCCCAGATCTTGACGACCGGCTTGCCGCCGGGGCCGAAGATGCCGGGCAGCACGACGAGGGACGTGCCGAGGTCGTCGGATCCCTCGGCCGCCCACGCCTGCCAGGCGGTCAGTACGTCGGCGGCGTCCTCGTGCGACCAGAGGGTCTCGAAGCCGGTCAGCCGCGGGGCGTCGACGGGGCGCAGCTCGAACTCGGTGACGATGCCGAAGTTCCCGCCACCGCCACCGCGAAGCGCCCAGTACAGGTCGGGGTGCTCGTCCGCGGACGCGCGCACGGTCCGGCCGTCGGCGAGGACGACGCGGGCGGAGACGATCCGGTCGCTGCCGACCCCGAACTTGCGGGTCTGCCAGCCCAGTCCGCCGCCGGTCAGGAAGCCTCCCTGGCTGACGGTGGGGAAGGTACCGGTGATGATCTGGCGGCCCAGCGGCTTGAGGATGTCGAGCGCGTCGAGCGACTGGATGCCGGCGCCGATGCGCACGGTGGGGCCGTCGGCGACGGCGTGGTTCATCCGGGACAGGTCGATGACCAGGCCCGTACCGGTCGACCAGCCGTTGAAGCTGTGCCCGGCGCCGCGGACGTGCGCGGGGATGCCGTTCTCCCGGGCGTGGCGCACGCAGGCGAGGACGTCGTCGACGGACTCGCAGTAGGCGATGGCGTGCGGTGTGACGGTGTCGTACTCGGTGTTCTGGAGCTGCTTGGCGAGTGGGTACCCCGGATCGGACGGGAGAACGAGCTCACCCTTGAGTTCATCGCGCAGCATGGGTTCTTCCTCCGTGGCTTGCCGGTCCGGGGTGCCCTGTCCCGGCTACTTGTCGATGCCGAACTTGCTGGCGGTGACCTTGGAACCCTCATGGCCGCGCAGGAACTCACCGGTGGGCGAGTAGAAGTTGGCGCCGCCGGTGCCCTCCCAGCGGTCGTCGGAGACGAACTCGCCGGTCACGAAGACGTGGGCCTCGCCGACGTGCTCGCCCTCCGGGCTGACGGCGATGATGTGGAAGTTGTAGTCGAAGGAGTCCTTGCCGGTGGACTCCCAGTTGCCCAGGCCGATGTTCTTGGTGTTGGCCTGATAGCAGGTGACGCCGCCGTCACCCGTGAAGGAAGCCAGCCCGACCACGGACTTGCCGTCGTCCTCCAGCACCGTGGTCCAGGTTCCGACCAGCCTCGGGTCCGTCATGGCGATTCTCCTGACATGGGTCTCGGATTGCGTCGTGTGCCGTCGATACGGTGCCGCCCGGTGCTGGAGCGATGCTCGAACTGCCCTGCAGCACAGGTGGGGAGCGGGGCTCACCTTCCGCGCCACGTCCCGGCGGACCGGTGCGGGTTGTGGTGTGCCCGGTGCCAGCCGGAGTCCGCGGTCCCGCGGTCCGTCGTCGTCTCCTGGGCCGCGGCGGCGCGCTGCGTCAGCAGGGCCGTCAGGACCACGGTGAGGGCCGCGGTCTCCTCCGCCGAGGGGTGGCCGCCGGTGATCTGCCAGGTGGTCATGGGTATCGTCCCCTCGCCCGTCACACCGGCGGGTTGCCGTGCTTGCGGGACGGGATGTCCGCGTACTTGGAGCGCAGCATCCCGAGCGCCCCGATCAGCGCCGAGCGGGTCTCGGCGGGGTCGATGACGTCGTCCACCAGGCCGCGCTCGGCGGCGTAGTAGGGGTGCATCAGCTCCGACTGGTATTCCTTGATCTTCTGCGCGCGCACGGCGTCGGGATCGTCGGCAGCGGCGATCTCCCGGCGGAAGATGACGTTGGCGGCGCCCTCGGCCCCCATGACGGCGATCTCGTTGCTGGGCCAGGCCAGCGACACGTCCGCGCCGATGGACCGCGAGTCCATGACGATGTACGCGCCGCCGTACGCCTTGCGCAGGATCAGCTGCACCCGCGGGACGGTCGCGTTGCAGTACGCGTACAGCAGCTTGGCGCCGTGCCGGATGATCCCGCCGTGCTCCTGGTCCACGCCCGGCAGGAAGCCGGGTACGTCCACGAGGGTCACCAGGGGGATGGAGAAGGCGTCGCAGAACTGCACGAAGCGCGCGGCCTTTTCACTGGCGTGGATGTCGAGGACCCCGGCGAAGGCGGAGGGCTGGTTGGCCACGACGCCCGTGACGTGCCCGTCCAGGCGGACGAGGACACACACCACGTTGGTGGCCCAGCCGGGCTGGATCTCGAAGTACTCCCCGTCGTCGACGATCTCCTCGATGACCGCGCGTATGTCGTACGCCTGGTTGGCGTTGGCCGGGACGATCTCCCGCAGGCTCTCGGTCAGCCGGGCGGCCGGGTCCTGTGACGGTTGACGCGGCGCCGTCTCACGGTTGTTGGACGGCAGCAGGGACAGCAGGTAGCGCACGTCCTCCAGGCACGCGGCCTCGTCGTCGTAGGCGAAGGCCGCGACGCCGGAGACGGTGGCGTGGACGTCGGCACCGCCGAGCCCGTTCTGCGTGATCTCCTCACCGGTGACGGCCTTGACGACGTCGGGTCCGGTGATGAACATCTGCGAGGTCTCGCGCACCATGAACACGAAGTCCGTCAGGGCCGGCGAGTAGGCGGCGCCGCCCGCGCACGGGCCGAGCATCACGGAGATCTGCGGGATCACACCGGAGGCTCTGGTGTTGCGCTGGAAGATGCCGCCGTAGCCGGCGAGCGCGGTGACACCCTCCTGGATACGGGCGCCGGCGCCGTCGTTGAGGGAGACCAGGGGGGCGCCGGCCGCCAGCGCCAGGTCCATCACCTTGTGGATCTTCGCCGCGTGGGCCTCGCCGAGGGCGCCGCCGAAGATGCGGAAGTCGTGTGCGTAGACGAAGACGGTACGGCCGTGGACGGTGCCCCATCCGGTGATCACACCGTCGGTGTAGGGCCGCTTGTCCTCCAGCCCGAACCCGGTCGCACGGTGCCGGCGCAGCGCCTCGATCTCCTGGAACGAACCCTCGTCCAGCAGGAGGTCGATGCGTTCGCGGGCGGTCAGCTTGCCTTTGGCGTGCTGCCGTGCCGTGGCCTTGTCGTCGGGGCCGCCGGCCGCCAGCGCCTTGATCTCGGCGAGTTCGGTCAGCCGGTCATGTACCGGCCCCTCGGTAGCGATGCTCATGCGTTGTCCTCCGGGTGCGACAGCGAGCGTGCCAGGTGCCGTTCGACCGCACTGAGCGGGACGTCGGGACGAAGCCGCTCGGGGTGCCCCGGCGGGGGTTTGAGCAGGACCCGCTTCTCGTCCGGGACCCACTCCTGCCCCGATTCATCCGGCACGGGGATGTAGACCCAGATGGCGCCTGCCGCCGCCAGCGACCGGCCGATGGCTCGTAGAAACGCGGTGGTTATCGACCAGGCACCCACAAGTCCCCCGTCACCGAGGACGCACCCGTCAGCAGCGGCATGACCGTCCTCCTCACTTCCCGATACGCAGTGTCGGACTCGCCCACACTCACAGGACGGGCTCAAAGGTGCTTGGAGGTGCGCTCGAGAACCGGCCGGATACAGCCTCGTCAAGGCCGTTCGGAGTCGTGCGCCGGTGCCTGCGGAGCGTCCGCGCCCGTCCCCGGGACCCGCCCCTCGTCGAGCAGGGCGAACACCCGGGCCAGGGTGCGGGCCAGGGAGGGGGCATCGGTCTCGCCTGCCCCGTGCGTCACCGTGAGCGGCCCGGGCCCGGCGGCGTCGTTCATGCTCCGGGCGATGCGCCGGGCCAGCTGCCCGCTGCCCGACCAGCCCGCCAGCACCAGGGGGCGGCGTGGGCCGAGTGCGACCCGCAACGCCTGCGCCACGGTGTCGGGTTCGGCCCGGCCGGTGTTCACCGCCAGCATCAGCTCGGGACCGGTGTGCAGCGGCACCAGGGCGCCGTAGCAGTCGTGGTCCGCGTCCGGTGGCGGGACAAGGCAGACGGCCGGACCGTCGGCGCGCCGGCTCGCGCGGAGCGGGACCAGGACGGCGTCGGGCCGGACGGGCACCGCGCGCGGTGAGTCGGCGCCCGGCAGGGCCCCGAGGACTTCGGTGATGGGCCGGCTGCCGTCCGCCATGTCCGGGAAGGTCCGCAGCAGCCGCATGGTCTGGGCGAGCAGTCCGGCCGCCTCGGCGTCGGCGAGCCGGCCCCGGTCGTGCACGGCGGTGATCACCAGCCTGCCGAGAGGGTCGTGGCGGGCGAGGAGGCCGACCGTCAGCGGGCTGGAGGAGCCGGTGCTCCGCGGCGGTTCGACGCGGATGCCCTGGGCGGCGAGTTGCGCGGTCAGGTCGTCGGCGGGCGGCACGGGGCGTTCGAAGCGCACGGCGGTGGCGAAGAGGGCGTCCTCTGCGGAGCGTCCGCTCCACTGCCGCAGTTGCCCGGCGCCGACCCATTCGTACGCGGACATGTCCAGGGCGCGGTCCCGCAACGCAGCGAGAAGCTGCGGGACGGTGGCTGCCGGGTCGACGTCCACGGTCACCGGCAGCACGCCGGACAGCGCACCCGTCAACTGCTCCACACCCTCCAGGCCGATGCCCCGGCCGTCGACGGAGACCCCGAAGCCGACCATGGCCGGCCGGTCGGCACCCGTGGCCCGGTACAGCAGCAGCGCCCATGCGGCCTGCAGCGCGATGCTCTCGGTGACGCCCCAGGTCGCCGCCCAGTGGACGAGCCGCCCCGCCTCCGAGGGCGACAGTCGCCGGGAGACGCGCCCGAACCCCCTGGACCGGGTTGGCGCGCAGGCCGGCTGCACGGCCACGCCGTGCGGCGAAAGCGCCCGTGCCCAGAACTCCCGCGCGGGGGAAGGATCCCGGCTGCCGAGCCACCGGGCGTAGTCGCGCAGGTCAGGCCGTCTCTCGCCGCCCGCCGGGGAGCCCCCGCGGAGGTAGGCGCGGTAGAACGCGCGGAGCAGCACCCGTGCGCTCCAGGTGTCGACCAGCGCCTGGTGGAACGTGAGCAGGATCTTGGCCTGCTCCACCGTCCCGGACCGGGTCCGCGGAGCATCGAGCACAGTGACCCGCAGCGCGCCCGGCCGGTGCAGGTTCAGGCCGCGACGGCGGTCGCGCTCGAGCAGCGGGCCCCAGCCGGTGTCGGTGTGCGACAGCCGTACGACCTGCAGGGTGGCGCGGTCGTGGAGGGTGATCCGAGTGTGGTCGCGCGGGTCGAACGCGGCGCGGAGCAGCATCTCGTTGTCACACACGGCCTGCCATGCCGCGGTGAACCGCTCGCCGTCCAGCGGGCCGTGCCAGGTCCAGTGGAGCTGTTCGACGTGATGTCCCGCATCGGCGTGGGCGAGGGATTCGGCCAGCAGTTCCCGCTGGCGTGGCGTGGCCGGGACGGCCGGTCCCGCGAAGACCGGCTGCCCCTCCGCCGCCGGATCGGCCAGCCGCTCCAGGAGACAGCGCAGGTGGTCGCAGAGCTCGTCCAGGGTGGTGCGGGCGGGATCGTCGCCGGGGCGGGGGGACCACCGGGCTCGCACGTGCAGCAGGCCGTCCTCGACGTAGGTGCGGACCTCCAGCCCGTGGTCCGGCTCCTCGGCCGGCTGCGGCAGCCGGCCCGGTCCGCTCGACACGACGGTGAAACTGCGTGCGGGCCCCGGCAGCTCGCCCGGTTCGTGGTGGACGAGGCGAACGGGTACCGAGCGCCGCGTGCCGGCAGGTGCCGGACCGACGTGCCCATGGCTGTCGTCGGCGGCGGTGAGGGCGGGCAGGGCGGCGGCCAGATAGCAGTCGGGTGGCAGGTGCCGGTCGCTGTCCAGCCGGACGGACCGGGAGCGGGTGTACGGACCGACGGTGCGCGCCTGCCCGAGCGGCACGGTACGTCCGTCGGTGCACAGGTCGAAGACGACGTCGTGCGTGCGCAGCCAGCGGGCCACGGCCTGCCCGACGGCTCCCGCGAGTACTTCGGGGCCGGACATCCCGTAGCGGTCCGGGAGGACGGTGACGAGCCGCCTGGCCTCCTCGGGCGGCAGCGTGAAGTGGGCGTGCTGCGTCCGCGTGTCCCCGGCGGCGGACGGTGCCTCGGCGGCGGTCACCGGGGCGAGGTCGTCGGGCGCACCCGGCGGCTGCGCATCCCCGGCGGCATCCCACCGGTCCGCATCCGGGGCGGCCGGCCCCGTGGCCCAGCCCTTCCGCCAGCCCTCGTCGGCGCACAGCTGCGGTTCCCGGCCGGCCATGAGCGCCTCCAGCGCCATGTCGAGGTCCTCGAGCAGGACCCGCCAGGACGCCGGGTCGGCGGCCAGATCGTGCACGGCGAGGAACAGCAGGTCGGCCGGGTCGCAACCGGGCACCCCACCCTGGGCGTGCAGGGCACGCAGCGATGCTCCCGAGCGGGGGTCGAGACCGCGGCGCGTGTCGGCCACGGCCGCGTCGAAGGCGGTGCGGTCGGGGAACCGGGCCGTGGTCAGAAAGTCCTCCGGCGCTTGCGGGCCCTGCGCGCGGGTGCCGAGCTGCAGGCCACCTCCCGGCGCCGGGCCCAGGGGGGTGCGCACCATCGGATGCGCGGCCACAACGGCGCGCAGGGCCCGTCGCAGGATCTCCGGGTCGACGGTCCCGTGCAGGCGCAACAGCAGGCTGTGGTGGGCCCGGTGCGGGGCCTGGTGCAGGGCGTCGAGCACGGCGCGCAGGCCTCGCTCCAGCGGTGGTGGACCCGTCGCCGCGGTCAGCGAGTCCGCCAGCAGTCCCACCGGGGGGTGCGGATCCGGGGCGGCCGCTGCGGTACCGCGGGCGGTCAGGCACAGGGTGTGGTACGTGGGCCCGTGCCGCTGGAGCCGGGCGTACAGCTCACCGGGGTTCACAACCGGCGCGTCACCGGCGTCGACGCGCCAGGTGCACAGGTCGGCGCGGCGGGCGACGGTATGTGCGAGGGCCGTCTCCAGCAGGGCCGGGTCGAGGTTCCCGTACAGCTCGAGGACCGGTCCGAGGGTCACCACGGTCAGTGCCGGATCTTCGGCAGGGCCCTTGCTCATGAGCCACCGCTCCTTTCCATGGCACACGGAAGCCGGCCTGCCTGCTCATGCTTGCGGCCGACATATGTATGCATGGCGCACGGTATCCGCGTGCGGGAGGCGGTGCTTATGCCCTCCAGACATCCTTAAGCGCCTGCTGAGCGGGGCTACTGCGGCGCTGGGGCGGACGACTCCCCGGGCAGCAGCTGTGCGACGAGGCTCATGGACCTCTCGTCCGCCACGGTCCGCTCGGCAGCCCAGGGCGTCGCGCTGGGGGCTTGGGCGTAGCGGGCCACCGTGACCGCATAGCGCTCCAGCGCCCGGTAGGTGCCGAACGCCCAGGCGCCGCGTGCCGCGGGGCCGCCGTCCGGTGCGAGCAGCCCGCCGGCCGCGCCGTCGGGGAGTTCTCCCTCCACGCCCGGGGGGAAACCGAACTCGTCGAACGCCAGCCGCAGTCCCTGCCCGAGCGCTTTGGTGTACGCCTCCTTCAGCGTCCACAGGCGCAGCAGGGCGGCTGTCTGTGCCGGGCCGTCCAGGCCGCTCAGGAAGGCCCGTTCGGCAGGCGTGCACATGCGCTCGTGCATCACGTCCAAGGTCAGCGTGCGCGAGAGCGGTTCGGCGTCGACGCCGATCCGTCCGCCGCGGCTGATGCCGACCACGATGAGTTCGTCGGTGTGGGACAGCCCCACATCGACCTGCCGCAGCCCGCGCAGATGGGGCCGTCCGCCGATCTTGTAGGCGAGGTCGAGTTCGGCGGCGTCGGTGCCCAGCGCGGCCGCCGCCGTGTACTTCAGCACCAGCCGCGCGGCGGCGAACCGGTGTCGCACCTGGGGATCGGCGGTACGCCGGTAGCGCGGCCAGTCCCGGCCGAGCAGCAGGCGCAGCCGGGGCTCGGTGACGACGGCGCTCAGCCACTCGCCCCAGGTGGTGAACACCACCGCGTTGCCGCGTCGGTGCATCCCCTCCCGAACCGCGTCCCACGGTCCGGCCGGTCCCGTCACGTGCACGGGTGGGCTGATGCGGGGCCCTGGCGTCATCCGGTCGTCTCCTCCCGGCCTCCCGGCATGAGGGGGATGCCATCGAGGTCGAGGCCGCGTCCCGTGCGATGGCGGCGCAGCAGTTCGTCGAGGACGCCCGTCACGCAGTCCTGCGGTACGTCGGGCAGCGCGAGCCCCAGCCTGCGTCCGAGCCGCGACAGGGCGAGGGCGGCCCAGCCGGGGTCGGCGAGGAAGGGGTCGTCGCCCTCCTGCCCCTCCCAGACGGCGAGCACGGCGGCGGCCGCCACGACCAGGCCGTACCGGTCGCTCAGGGCGCAGGCCGCGGGGCCGGACAGGGCTTCGCCGAACCGGCCCGGAAGCAGGGCGCACTGGTCGCGCAGCGCACGCAGTTCCGCGAGGAAGACTTCCGCCATCCGTGCGAGCAGCCCGGTGCGGCCTTTGGTGCGGCCCAGCCGGGTGAGCCGTTCGGCGGCGCCGACCAGGGAGGCGGCAAGGAAGTCCCCGCCGCCGGCGAAGGCCAGCGCCCGGTGGTTCAGCGGCGGCACATCCGCGTGACCGCGCAACAGTTCGGCGGGCGGTTCCTCCTCGATGAACCAGGAACGGTTCGCGAGGCCGCCCAGCTGCGGCACGACGACCGCCTGGCAGGCGGCGGCGCCGGCACGGCCGAGGCCCGCGGCCGGCAGATCACGCACCAGTTTGGCGAGGATGCCGTGCAGGAGGTCGTCATCGGGCCGGCGGTGCGAGCCGAGCACCGCGGACAGCTCCTCGAGCCCGTCCTGGAGCAGGGCGGTCACGGTGTAGGTGCCGGCGACCGTCGGCGCATGGGTCCGGCCGGGCACCGCGCCGGCCGCCCGCAGGCACACCGTGGTCAGGGCGTCGCAGACGAGCAGGTCGGTGAAGACTCCGGCGAGCGGCCGGTGCCAGCGGCGGGCGGGTGGCCCGGAGCGCCCGTCGGTGGCCGCGCCCACGGCGGACCGCAGGATCGGGTCGACGGCCGCGGTGACGGCACCGGCGACCAGGCATCGGTTGACCTGGTTCATGCGCAGTGCCAGGGCGGCCCCGTCCCCGGGAGCGCCCACGAGGGCGTCGTCGTGTATCGCACACTCGGTGAACCGCAGCCCGGAGAAGAGTGCTCCGCGCATCCCGTCGGTCGCCACGCGCGGCAGCCGGTGGATCCGCCCGCCGGGCAGCCGGGCAGGGTCGACCAGCAGGACGGAGTGGCTGCGGGGACCGGCGGCGGCGGTGCGGGCGTGGACCAGGTAGACGTCCGCTCGGGCCGCGTCTATGACGGCGGACCTGCTGCCGCTGAGACTCATGCCCGCGCCGTCGGCACGGCGCCGGGCGTCGATCTGCTCGCGCCGGACCCCGCCGGCCGGAGCGAGCCCCGGATGCACCACGGTGGCCCGTCCGCCGCCCAGCAGCAGCCGAGCCGTAGCGCGCTGCTGTTCGGCGGTGCCGGCCGCCCATACCGCGGAGGAGGCGAACAGCGAGGTGATGCCGCCGGTGAAACCGAGCGCCACATCGCGCCGGAACACCGGCCGCAGGACCTTCATGAGCAGGTCGGCCCGGGTCAGGGTGCCGCCGTGGCCCGCGGGGACGAATTCGGATGCGAGCCCTGCCTCGGCGAGCAGCCGTTCGGTGGCCCAGGGGGGCCGGCGGTCCCGCGCGGCGGCGACGAACGCGGCGAAGCCATGTGCGTTGGCCGGGTCGTACGGGTCGCCGAGCAGGGCGTCCAGACGAGCGGCCCGGCGCAGCGCGCCGGTGACCGGTCCGTCCGTGGAGCCTTCTGTCCCGACGGTGCCCGGAGCGGCGGTGCGCCGTTCGGTGATCCGGGAGACGGCGCACGCTTCTGCGGTGGTGGTCATGACATTCCTGGGACGTGCATGCCGAGCGCGTCGGCCGCGTCCTCCGCGTGCCTGCGCGCGAGTTCGAGCAGCATGGCGCTGTCCCGGCTGATGGTCTCGCGGACGTAGCGGCGGGCGTCGGACAGGTCGGCGTCCTCCCCCAGGACGCGGGTGACGTCCCGTTCGTCCAGCACCACTTGGTGCCGCACGCGCACGGTGACTCCCGTCAAGTCGGGCTCCACCGACCATTCGCCGGCCTGTCCGGCGATCAGCGCGGGCGGCTCGGTCAGTTTGTAGACGATGAGTCCGGCCCCGGGGAAGCACAGGCGTACGGCCCGGATCTCCTCGGCGTCCTCGGCCGTGGTGCGCACCATCTGGATGCCGGGCACGTCCTCGTCCAGGTGGACGTCCTTCAGCCCTGGAACGCCGCCGGACCAGGCGCCCGCCCGGTACAGAAAGCCGTAGACCAGTTCCGCGGGTCCGTCGACGCGCATGGCGTCCTCGAAGGTCAGGACCAGCTCGTCGAGGACGGTCCAGCTCTCCGTGCGGCGCTTCAGGTCGGCCATGTGCCTGCGGATGCCGGCGTCGCCGATCCGGTCCGCCGGGAGGCGGTCGTCCACCGTCGAGACCTCGCGCACCAGCGTCACCACCGAGGAGCCGCCGGGCAGTTGCTCGACGCTCCAGATGCCGAGCATGCCGTCCTCGGCTCCCGAGCCCGTCTCGCGGCGGAACTCGATCCGCCGCGCACCGGGATCGAGTGTGCGCCGGGTCACCCAGGACGTCACGCCGTCACTGGTCAGTGCCCACATGCGCAGGCGCTGTTCGGAGCCCTCCAGGTCCAGCTGTTCCACATGCACGTTCGGGGCGTGGAACAGCGGCCAACGCTCGGCGTCTGCGATGAACCCGTAGACGACCCCGGCGGGTGCGGCCACCTCGATCCGATGCGATGTGCGGTGCACGGCCGGTGCGGGCATCGGCGTTCACCCCCTTCTCGTCGCGGGAGGCGACTGTAGGAGCCGCGCCTCGAATCCCGGTGGAACAGGAGTCGAACACCGCTGGTGGCCACGCCGGGGTCCGGACCCGGCCCCACCTTCCCGACGGCGCCGCTCCGCAGGTGACGCGGGGCACCGGGGGGGCCGCGGCCGTCGGACTCGAGTGGTCCTCCAGCCGATGCCGACCGGATACCGACCGGACGCCCCGGCGGACGCCGACCATCCGCACGGCGCACGGACGGCCGGGATCGACCGGACACCCGGCCGCCGCAGAGCGATGTTCCGGCGTCCGGGCAGGGCCGCGCACCGGGCCCGGAGGCCGGGTCGAGCCCGTCTCCACCCGCGCTCGGCGAGCGTGCCGTCAAATCGGCACCGCACGCTCCCGGGCATCCGGGGTCAACCTCACCTCGGCGGCATGAGCACCCACTGCACGGCTCGGTTCGACTGACGTGAAACTGGAGGAATACGCCATGGGGCTTCTGTTCACCTCGGAGTCCGTGACCGAGGGTCACCCCGACAAGATCGCTGACCAGATCAGTGACACCATTCTCGACGCGCTCCTGCGCGAGGACGCGACCTCCCGGGTCGCCGTCGAGACCCTCATCACCACCGGCCTGGTGCACGTGGCCGGCGAGGTCACGACGCAGGCCTACGCGCCGATCGCCCAGCTCGTGCGCAACAAGATCCTGGAGATCGGCTACGACTCCTCGACCAAGGGCTTCGACGGCGCCTCCTGCGGCGTGTCCGTGTCCATCGGCGCCCAGTCCCCCGACATCGCGCAGGGCGTCGACACGGCCTACGAGTCCCGGGTCGAAGGTGCCGCCGCAGGTGGGGAGACCGACGAGCTGGACCGGCAGGGCGCGGGCGACCAGGGCCTGATGTTCGGCTACGCGTCCGACGAGACGCCGACGCTGATGCCACTGCCGATCTTCCTGGCGCACCGCCTGTCCAAGCGCCTGTCCGACGTCCGCAAGGACGGCACGGTCCCCTACCTGCGCCCGGACGGCAAGACGCAGGTCACCATCGAGTACGACGGCGACAAGGCCGTACGCCTGGACACGGTCGTGGTCTCCTCGCAGCACGCCCCGGACATCGACCTCGACTCCCTGCTTACCCCCGACATCCGTGAATCGGTGGTCGAACCGGAGCTGAGGGCGCTCGCCGAGGACGGCATCAAACTGGACACCGAGGGCTACCGTCTGCTGGTCAACCCGACCGGCCGTTTCGAGATCGGCGGCCCGATGGGCGATGCCGGCCTGACCGGCCGCAAGATCATCATCGACACGTACGGCGGCATGGCCCGCCACGGCGGCGGTGCGTTCTCCGGCAAGGACCCGTCCAAGGTCGACCGCTCGGCCGCCTACGCCATGCGCTGGGTCGCCAAGAACGTCGTCGCCGCCGGTCTGGCCTCGCGCTGCGAGGTCCAGGTCGCCTACGCGATCGGCAAGGCCGAACCCGTGGGCCTGTTCGTGGAGACCTTCGGCACCCACAAGGTGGAGACCGAGCGGATCGAGAAGGCGATCGACGAGGTCTTCGACCTCCGCCCGGCGGCCATCATCCGGGACCTCGACCTGCTGCGCCCGATCTACGCCCAGACTGCCGCCTACGGCCACTTCGGCCGCGAGCTGCCCGACTTCACCTGGGAGCGTACCGATCGCGTGGATGCCCTCCGCACGGCCGCAGGGGTCTGACATGCGGATCGCCGTCACCGGATCCATCGCCACCGACCATCTGATGACGTTTCCGGGGCACTTCAGCGAGCAGTTGCTGCCCGACCAACTCGCCAGTGTCTCGCTGTCCTTCCTGGTGGACGACCTCCACATACGCCGGGGCGGTGTCGCGGCCAACATCGCCTTCGGCCTGGGACTGCTGGGTTTGTCGCCGTTGCTGGTGGGTGCCGCAGGCGCCGACTTCGCCGAGTACGGAGCCTGGTTGCGGGCGCACGGTGTCGACACTCGCCATGTGAGGGTGACGACGCGGCACCAGACAGCCCGGTTCATGTGCATCACGGACGAGCAGCAGAACCAGATCGCGGCCTTCTACGCGGGCGCGATGGTGGAGTCCCGCGACATCAGCCTGCCCGAGATCGCCGCTCGCGCCCAAAGCCCCGACCTCGCCGTCATCGCACCCGACGATCCGGGGGCCATGCTGCGCCACACCCGGGAGTGCCAGGAGCTCGGCATTCCCGTCGCCGCCGACCCCTCCCAGCAACTGGCCCGTCTGGAACGCGAGGAGGCCCGCCGGTTGGTCGACGGTGCGCGCCTGCTGTTCGCCAACGAGTACGAGTCCGCGCTGCTGTGCGACAGAACAGGCTGGACCGAGCAGCAGGTGCTGGATCGCGTGGGCACCTGGATCACCACCCGCGGCGCCGACGGGGTGACGCTCACCTCCGCCGGCGACGGGACTCTGACCGTACCGGCCGTGCCGGCCAAGGAAGCGGCCGATCCCACGGGCGTGGGCGACGGCTTCCGCGCGGGTTACCTCGCAGGCCTGGGCCGCGGGCTGCCGAATGAACGGGCGGCCCAGCTGGGCTGCGCCCTGGCCACGACGGTCCTGGAGAGCGTCGGCACCCAGGAGTACCGGCTGACGGCCGACGGCCTGTCCGCGCGCATCGCCGATGCATACGGCCCGGACGCCGCTGCGCACATCGCACGCCACGTGGAGGTTCCGGCATGACGGCGTCTTCCGAGACTCTGCGGGAGGCCCTCGCCTCCCGGGTCGTGGTGGCCGACGGAGCGATGGGCACCATGCTCCAGGCCCATGATCCGACGCTGGAGGACTTCCAGCAGCTGGAGGGCTGCAACGAGGTCCTCAACGTCACGCGGCCGGACATCGTCCGCTCCGTGCACGACGCGTACTTCGCGGCGGGCGTGGACTGCGTGGAGACCAACACCTTCGGTGCCAACCACTCGGCGATGGCGGAGTACGACATCGCCGGCCGCGTGCACCAGCTGTCCGAGGCGGGTGCCCGGATCGCCCGCGAGGCGGCGGACGCCTGGAGCGGCGGCGACGGCCGTCCACGGTGGGTGCTGGGTTCGATGGGACCCGGTACGAAGCTGCCGACCCTCGGTCACATCGACTACGGCACGCTGCGGGACGGCTTCCAGGCGAACGCCGAGGGCCTGCTCGCAGGCGGCGCGGACGCGCTGATCGTGGAGACCACGCAGGACCTGCTGCAGACGAAGTCGTCGATCCTGGGCGCCCGGCGCGCCATGGAGGCGACCGGCACCGAGGTGCCGCTGCTCGTCTCGATGGCCTTCGAGACGACCGGCACGATGCTGCTCGGCTCGGAGATCGGCGCCGCGCTGACCGCGCTGGAGCCGCTGGGCATCGACATGATCGGCCTGAACTGCTCGACGGGTCCGGCCGAGATGAGCGAGCACCTGCGCCACTTGGCCCGGCACTCCCGTATCCCGCTGCTGTGCATGCCGAACGCGGGCCTGCCCGTGCTGACCAGCGACGGCGCGCACTTCCCGCTCGGGCCGGAGGGCCTGGCGGACGCCCAGGAGTCGTTCGTCCGCGAGTACGGTCTGTCGCTGGTGGGCGGCTGCTGTGGTACGACCCCGGAGCACCTGCGCCGGCTGGTCGAGCGGGTGCGTGGTGTCGCCCCGACCGAGCGTGAGCCGCGCCCGGAGCCGGGGGCGGCCTCGCTCTACCAGAGTGTCCCGTTCCGTCAGGACACCTCCTACCTCGCCATCGGCGAGCGGACGAACGCCAACGGTTCGAAGAAGTTCCGTGAGGCGATGCTGGAGGGCCGCTGGGACGACTGTGTGGAGATGGCGCGCGAGCAGATCCGTGAGGGCGCGCACATGCTCGACCTGTGCGTGGATTACGTGGGCCGTGACGGGGTGGCCGACATGGAGGAGCTGGCGGGGCGTTTCGCGACCGCCTCCACGCTGCCGATCGTGCTGGACTCCACCGAGGTCGACGTCATCCGGGCCGGTCTGGAGAAGCTCGGCGGCCGCGCGGTGATCAACTCGGTGAACTACGAGGACGGTGACGGCCCGGAGTCCCGCTTCGCGCGTGTCACCGAGCTGGCCCGCGAGCACGGGGCGGCGTTGATCGCGCTGACCATCGACGAGGAGGGCCAGGCCCGCACTCCTGAGAAGAAGGTGGAGATCGCCGAGCGGCTGATCGAGGACCTCACCGGCAACTGGGGCATTCTCGAGTCGGACATCCTCATCGACACCCTGACCTTCACCATCTGTACCGGTCAGGAGGAGTCCCGCAAGGACGGCATCGCCACCATCGAGGCGATCCGCGAGCTCAAGCGCCGCCACCCGGACGTGCAGACCACGCTGGGGCTGTCGAACATCTCCTTCGGCCTGAACCCGGCCGCCCGGATCCTGCTGAACTCCGTCTTCCTGGACGAGTGCGTCAA